>CAMDAD010000029.1 GCA_945888515.1 Akkermansia muciniphila
GAGAAAAAAATCCCGCAAGTCCTCTTCCTGGGCGATCCGGTGCAACAGTCCATTGTTCAGGCCGCCGCCAAGGAACTCACCGGCAAGGCCAACTTCCACTACCCGCCGCCCGGCAGTGCCAACGACAGCGGCACCGCTCTCGCCCGCATTGACGATCTCCTGGGCGACAAGCCATGGGACATCATCTATTTCAACTTCGGCATCGGCGATCTCTTTTACAAAGACCCGGCCTCCAAGGAAATCCGCATCATGAACAAAGACGCAGGCGGCGTTCGGATTTCCACCCCCGCCCAGTATGAACAGAATCTCGAAGCCATCGTAAAGCGCCTCACCGCCTCCAAAGCCAAACTCATCTGGGGCTCCACCACCCCCTTGAACAACGGCAACCTCTTCGACGGGGCTTCCGAAAAAGAATACAACTCCATCGCCGCACGCGTCATGGCCAGGCACAAAGTCCCCGTCCTCGACCTCCACGCCCACGTCATGGCACTATTCAAACCCGGCGAAAAACAACCGCCCCACGACAAATACGCCGCCGAAATGCAAAAACGCGGCCACCAGATCCACCCCCCCTTGGTCAAAGCAATCCTATCTGTCGCAGGAAATCCCCAATAGTCTGGAGTCTTCTACAACCTTCGCATCGAAATCCAATTCCCAAAAAGATGATGAACTTTTCCGGAAAGACCATCTTGGCCTTGCTGCTGGCATTCACTGTTCCACAGACCCGCGCCGACGAGGAGAAGAATCCCAAAGAGCGCGCCGCTTTCGAGAATGCCGCCTCCGCCAAGTGGCAGGAAGTCTTCGCCGACGACGGCACCGGCTCATGGAAAGAGAAATGGTTTCTCGACGGCGAGGTCGGCACCGTGACCAACAGCCCCGATGGCATGACCCTCACCGCCGGACCCGAATCCAAAAACGACGCCCACCACATGGTGCTCTGGACGAAGCAGGAGTTCGCGGGCGACCTCAAGATCGAATACGACTACACCCGCACCGATGAGGCATCCCAGTTTGTCACCATCCTCTACATCCAAGCCACAGGCAGCGGCAAAGGACAGTTCGCAAAGGACATCACGAAATGGAACCAGTTGCGCAAAGTGCCCGCGATGACCACCTACTACGACAACATGCACACCTACCATCTCAGCTACGCCGCATTCGGAGACTCCGGACAGGATAAAACATCCTACATCCGCGGTCGCCGCTACATGCCGCACGCCAAAGGACTGAAGGGCACGGAACTTACGCCCGACTATCACTTTGACAAGCTCTTCGCGACGGGGGTGAAGCATCACATCACCTTTATCAAGCGAGACCGCGACCTCCTCCTCCGGATCGAGAATCCCGACGGGATCCGCTACTGCCACCTGCACAACGGAAAGCTGCCGGTGGTCACTGAAGGCCGGATCGGACTTCGGCACATGTTCACCCGTTCGGCCCGCTATCGAAACTTCCGGATCTCTGTGCCGATAGTTGATGCAGGCGGCTTCATAAAAACTCCTTAGATCAACAACTGAATTTCCCGGTTCGATTAGGATTTCAGCACAACAGCCCTGTCAGCGTGCGACACCGGGAAAACCCCGTGATGCACCAATGCCCAAGCAATCAGCCCTTGATCCGCTCCACCGATCTGGCAGACGTATTACGGATGGATGAAAACCTGACCAGCAAAGCGAGCCACCGTATTACCGGAAAGCTGGTTCCTGTCGGTCTGGTTCCAAATCCATTCTTCAGTCTGGGACAGAATAGCAGTTTTTCCGACGGATTTCTGACAAAGAAACATGTCGAAGCCTGTCATTCTGGGGGATCCAGAAAATCCAGTGACCCAATGAATCCATTGAAATCAATAGATTACCCAACATCCGAGGGCTACCCTGCCCATCCGCCATTATCTAACTCACAGAGAGATTACGGCGGGGAAATAGATCACTCTCGCGGCGGTAGACGGATGCCTAGTTGTGGCGACGCTTGGACTGAGGTGCGGGATGAGAAGGGCTTGATTGAACGAGCGGACGCGATTGCATAAGCACTCTACGCCATAGCCATACTCAGTACGATTCATAAATCATGTTAGACTTGTAGGATCACGATTGGAGATAGAAAAAATCTCATCTAGCCAGCAGTTGTAAGTCAAGTCAGCTCTTCAGCAAAATCGGGATCTCGTCGATGGCATGGCAATCAACCGAGACGAAGTAAGGAGAGCAAGGCACATCGGCGTCGTGAACGGTGTTTTTTCTGCTTGGTGATTTAATTACGATCCAATGGATAAACACGATGTTGATTAGGGAACATCGACCCAAGAACCTTTGTGGTGAGAGTCCCAACTAAGTTCGGCAAGTTGCACGCCTTTGGCTCCCTCGCGGAGCGTCCAGCGGAATGGCTCGCCCGCGACCACATGTTTGAGAAACATTTCCCATTGGATCTTAAAGGCATTGTCGTAAACACCTTGATCAGGCACTTCGGTCCAGTTGTCGAAAAAGTTCAGCGGGCTATCGATGTCCGGATTCCACACGGGGCGGGGCGTGACGCTTTGATGCTGAACCCAGCATTTGCGCAGACCGACGATAGCGGAGCCTTTGGTGCCATCGACTTGCATAGTGAGCAAGTCATCACGGCGCACGCGCACGACCCAGCTGCTATTGAACTGGCAGATCACGCCGGTATCGGTTTCGAACAGAGCGTATGCGGAATCGTCGGCCGTGCAGGGAAACATTGCCCCGCCCTCATCGCGACGTTGCGGGATATGAGTGGCGGCTTTGCAGAAGACGCGGGTGACATTGCCGAAGAGGTTATCGATGACATATCGCCAGTGGCAGTGCATATCGACGATCATGCCACCGCCATCCTCGTTGCGGTAGTTCCAGCTCGGGCGCTGCGCGGGCTGCGCCAGGTTCTCGCCCGTGAACACCCAGTAGCCGAACTCACCGCGAACGGAGAGGATATCGCCGAAAAATCCTTGCTCTTTCAGCAGTTGGAACTTGCGAATACCGGGCAGCCAAAGTTTGTCCTGCACTGTGCCGTTTTTCACCCCAGCTTTTTCCGCCACCTCGGCGATGCGATAGGCTTCGGATGCCTTCACCGCCGTTGGTTTCTCGCAATAAACATGCTTACCCGCCGCGATCGCACGCTCTAGGAAGGGAATGCGATGCGGGGTGCCGCTGGCGTCAAAAAAGATTTCGTAATACGGGTCAGCCAATACGGCATCCAGATCCGTCGTGTATTTCTCCACACCATGCTTCGCTGCCAGTTGTTGAAGTTTGTCAGCATTGCGCCCAGTAAGTATCGGATCCGGCATAATGCGCTCATCACCGCAGATCAGTCCACCTTGTTGCCGTATGGCGAGAATGGAGCGCACGAGGTGTTGATTGGTGCCCATGCGTCCGGTGACGCCGTTCATGATGATGCCGATGTTGCGTATTTTCATAAAATTTTCAGTCTCGATAGGGGTTTTTTAGGGGCTGCAGTGTGGCAGCGATTTTTTTGAGAAATTCATCCTGGTCTTCCGCCCAGTAACGGTTGGAGAAAATCTCCACCTCGGTCATGCCTGCGAACCCAGCATCGCGAACCCAGGTATCGATGACACCTACGTTTGCCACTCCTTCGCCGGGCAATCCACGATCTAACAAAACGTGACTCATGTCTGGCTTGAAGTCGCAGACATGGAAGGCGAAAAGATGATTCTCATCCGCGCAGCGGTCGATCTGCTCCTGCAAATCCAGTTCCCACCAGACGTGGAAGACATCCACCGCGATGCCTAGCAAGGGATGCGCGAGGCGCTCGACCATGTCATTCGCATCACGCAGGCTGCAAACAGCGGAACGATCACCCGCATACATCGGATGCAAGGGTTCGACTGCGAGTCGTATGCCTGCGGCCTCGGCATAAGGGAGTATTTCTTCCAGGCCCTGCTCGATCTGCAGAAAGTTATCGCTAGGAATCTGACCGGGTGTGGCCCCGCAAACCAGAACAATCATCGGTAATCCGAGAGCCTCCGCCTCATCGATCGCCTTGCGATTTTCCATGATAGAGGCATCGCGTTGCTCCTGAGTCATACCGGTAAAAAATCCCCCGCGCACAAGAGATACTCCTGCCAGTCCGGCGTCAGAAATTTTTTTCCGCACTCGGTCCAAGTCATGCCCAGCGATGGTTTCACGCCACACCGATATGCCGCCAAATCCATGGCGCGCGTATCCATCGATGCATTGGTCAATGCTCCACGGTTTCGTGGTAAACGTGTGAATGGCAGCGTGATGAAGATCCATAGTAGTGACAGAAAAACGCTATCGAAAAAACCAGTTAAATGGCAAGCGTGGGGTGCGTCCTACTGGACCTTATATCCGAGGCGCAGCGCGCAATCCTTCATGATTCCCGACTCCCAATCAGGTCGGCGTGGGCAAAGCGGATGCGGGTCCGAGGAAGGGATACGGCCTAACAAATGCTGAAACACGGCACAACTGTGCTTGTAGGCAGGAACTGCTGCACGGAAGCCGACATTGCCAAGATACTGGAGCGCATCATTGAGTTCGGCGTAGCGCTCGTCGCCATTTTCCCAGTAAGCATCACGCTCCGCGAATTTTTCTGGACAAAACGCGGCCAAGCCTAACAGATAATCGGAACCATATTCGACCATATCGATGCCGAGATCATTTCCCGTAAAGACCATGAACTCCGGCCGCACCTCGTCGCGGATTTGCAAACGTCGCAGTTCCTGACCGCGGTCAAGTGACGAATGCTTCATTCCTTTCAATGCGGGAATACGCATCAATCCGCGCACTGTTTCCTCATCGAAAATCATTCCGTTAGGTGCGAACATGCGACCGAGCTCGAAGCCGAAGACCGACTCGTAGTCCTCGCATACTTTCGCATACAGATCGACAATCTGCTGCGCCGACCAGTCGTGAAAACGGGTCGTCTGGAATAAAATGGGAGTGCCGCCAAAGCTCACGATCTCATCCATTTCGCGACGATAGAGATCGACCAAGTCACCTTCTTTCCCTTCGACAAATGCCCCTGCGGTGAAATCGCGACGGCCCGCGATCACCTCCTGCGTCCAGCGCAGCACCTGTGTGCGTTCGGCGGCGGTGATGTAGTTTGCGTAGCCGGTGTCCATGTTGACAGCACAGCCGAGGCCAGCGGCGGTAGTGCGCTCCACGGCTTCACGAAATGCGTTTTCCGCGATGCGTCCATCCTTTTCAAAAGGCAACAGACAAGCGGCGTAACCGGTGATCTTGCGACGGAATTTTTTGGCGTGGTGACGATCTTCCAAAGACATGCAGACACTTTCCTTCTGACTCCCGTTTTTGACAAGCGCAGAGTGTAGCATGCAACCGACTAACGTTTTTCCTGGAGCCAATGTGCCATGGCGGCGAGGGAATGCACGCCTGCCTCACCCTGCTTGCCCGTCAACACCTGCAAATGATCGGCAATCTCGCGACGCCGAGCATCGGACCAATAGACCGAGCGCTCGCGAAAGGTCACGATTGCTCGGCTTTCCTCTGGGCGCAGCGCCACCGTCGGGCGTTGCGCTTGCAAAGGCGGCGGACCAGAACTTTGCGGCACGATTTCACTGCGCTCATAAACCACCACCGTGCCAGCGGCCAGATCACCGAGCCGTTGAAAGCGTTGAGTCGCGAGGCAACTGACCATACCTGGAACTCCCCAGAACGGTGGGTTAATGTCCACCACTCGCAGGAAATTCCTGACGATTGCCTGCGCCCACGTGATCGGCGCGCCCGATGGCTGCATCACCCGCAAGCCGCAGATTTTTTTACCTAACGTGGCTCCCCAGCGACTCATCTCGCCAAGCACCGGATACCACCAAGTCATGACAAAAGCCGCGAGCATCAACACGCCATCAATCACGTTATCCCCGACAACGAGTCCTGTGATTTCCAAAACCAGTGCCAACAAGAGCAAGGTGAGACCAATGACCACCATATCGATCATCCAAGCGAAGATTCGCAAGATCGGCCCGGCGATGCGCAAGCGGATTTCCACGCCCTCGGCCAGCTCGATGGATTGTAAGGTGTCCAGTTTTCCCGCAATATCACTCACGCGCCCTCATGCTGCGATAGGGATGATAGGGATGAAAAGAAAATACGGTTCGCGATTTCCCCAAAGCGGCGTATGCTGCGCGCGTGCCGCCTCAAGCGAACACCGCAGAGATGCTGCTGACACATCTGTCACAGCACCCGAACCTGATCGATTCGCTCGCCACTCTCGGCAAAGCGCGGAAGACACTTGTGCTCGGGCCCTGCCATGCGGCCTCGCACGCCTATCTGCTCACCGCGCTGTGCCGATGGCATCCTCAAAAAACGATCTGGGTCATTCATGAATCGCCGCGCCTGCGCGAACGCATCGCCGCCGAGATGGAATGCTGGGGGCAAAAGACACTGACTTTGCCCGAGCCCGCCGCTGATCTTGTCGATGGCACCATCGCCGATCCAGAAGCCGAGGCCGAGCGCATGCAAGTCTTTGAGCAACTCAGCCAACACCAGCGTGCGGTGATTCACACGCACACCAGCGCCCTGCAGGCCGCCGCGCCAGATCGACTGACTTTACAGCAAGCACGGATGGTGCTGCAAAAAAAGGCAAAGCTCGACCCGCAAGCATTCGCTGATTCCCTCAGCACCAGCGGATACGAACGCAGCACGATTGTTCATACGCGCGGCCAGTATGCCATCCGTGGTGGAATCATCGATCTTTTCCCCTGGCATGCCGCGATGCCCCTGCGTCTGGAGTTTTTCGATCAGGAAATCGAATCCATCCGCGAATACGATCCCGATTCCCAACTCAGCACGCAGAAGCGCGACCGCGTCACGCTCTCACTGCACGAACCGGACAAAAGCGCACGCGCCAGCGATTACATCCATCCCGATCACTGGGTCATCCACATCGGCGATGTCATTGATCCCACGTTTTTTCCGCACCTGCAACTCTGCGAGCAATGGCTCGATGACAATTCACCGCAAAAAATTCCGTTAGAAATTCTACCCAGTCCCTTAGGTGTCTTCGAGGCTGGTGATTTCATTTTACAACAGAAAAAACGTGAGCGCTTTTTCTCGCAGATTGACGAATGGCGGCGCGAGAATTGGACGCTGGCCATGAGCTTCGCCAATCGCGGCGAGGAGGAACGTTTCCAGGAACTCGCAGGCGACTTCAGTCCCCTGCCCGTCCTGCGCGGTGAGCTTCAGGCGGGCTTCATCATCCCCGCATGGAAGATGGCTGTGCTTTCCTCCTCGGAGTTGTTCGGGCGCTACCGCACTGGTGTGAGCGTGCGCAAGAGCTTGCTGGAGCGCCATCACACCGTGGCAGCGAATTTGGAGGAAATTCAACTCGCCGACCTCGTGGTGCATTACGAATACGGCATCGGTCGCTTTCGCGGCATACAGATTTCCGAGGATGGTCACGCCGAAGAGATCATCATCGAATACCAAAACGGCGCCCTGTTAGAGGTGCCCATCGATCAAGCGCATCTCGTCGCCAAGTATGTCGGCATGGGCGGGAAAACGCCCGAGCTTCACCACCTCGGCGGTAGCTCTTGGAAAAACGCGCGCAAGACTGCGGAGAAATCCATCCTCGACTACGCAGCGCAGATCCTCCGCGTGCAGGCCGAGCGGCAGACTGCCGTGGGCTATGCGCACCCGCCGGATTCGCGCTGGATGTGGGAATTTGAAAATTCTTTTCACTTCACCGAAACCATCGATCAGCGCCGCGCGATCGAGGATACCAAACGCGACATGGAAAGCAGTGAACCGATGGATCGACTGATCTGTGGCGATGTCGGATTCGGTAAAACCGAAGTGGCCATCCGCGCCGCCTTCAAAGCCGTCACAGGCGGCAAGCAGGTTGCCATTTTGGTGCCCACCACCGTGCTCGCCGAACAACACTGGCGCACCTTCCGCGAACGCATGAGCGACTACCCCATGCGCATCGATCTCCTCAATCGGTTCCGCACACCCGCTGAAGTACGCGAGACAGTCGCAGGCGTGGCCGATGGCTCGGTGGATATCGTCATCGGCACGCACCGACTGCTCTCAGGCGATATTCACTACCACAATCTCGGACTCGTGGTTATCGATGAGGAGCAACGCTTCGGCGTGAAGCATAAGGAAAAATTCAAGGAAATCTTCCGCCACATCGATATCCTCACACTTTCCGCAACGCCCATTCCGCGCACACTTTACATGGCACTGATGGGCACGCGGGACATGTCCACCATCGATACCCCACCCCCGAATCGCACGCCCGTTCACACCACCATCTCCCCCTACGATGAACGCATCATCCGCGATGCCATTTTGCGAGAAATGCATCGTGGTGGGCAAGTATTCTTCCTCCACAATCGCGTCAAAACCATCGATCACATGCGCGGCAAACTCCAGGAACTGGTACCGAACGCGCGCATCCTCATCGGGCATGGGCAGATGGAGCAGGATGAATTGGAAGTCGTGATGAAAACCTTCGTCAAGGGTGATGCCGATATTCTGTTAGCTACTACCATCATCGAGACAGGCATTGATATCCCGAACGCCAACACCATCCTCATCGACCGCGCGGACCGTTTCGGCCTCGCCGATCTCTACCAGCTCCGTGGTCGTGTCGGCCGAGCGGGAGAAAAAGCCTACGCCATTCTGCTCCTTCCACGCGACATGATCGCGCAGGGCGATGCCCGCAAACGCATTCAGGCGATCCGCGAATACACCGCTCTCGGCTCCGGCTTTAAGATCGCCATGCGCGACCTAGAAATCCGCGGCGCGGGCAATCTGTTAGGCACCAAACAATCCGGTCACATCGCCGCTGTCGGATTCGATCTCTACTGCAAACTCCTCAGACAATCCGTCGACCGCCTCAAAGGCCGCACTACCCCTCAGCGAACAGAGACCACACTCAAGCTCGACTGCGTCGCCCTAACAGAAACAGAATACCGCCGTGGCGGCGCTTTCCAAGAGACGAGCCAATCAAACCTCAAGCCTGACACCTCTCCCGCTCTCGCACACCTCATCCCCGCCTACCTTTCCACCGATTTCATCAGCGACACCAAGCTCCGCGTCCACGCCTATCGCGAACTCGCCGAGTGCCTCACGGAAAAAGAGCTTGATGACCTAGAACGCTCCTGGCGTGACCGCTTTGGCCGCTTTCCCGATGCCGTGACTCATCTCTTCACCCTCAGCCGCATCAAGATCCGTGCCGCTAGTCAAAAAATCTCATTAATCGAACTCAAGTCTCAACGCCTCACCCTCATCCGCAATCAACAACCCATCACTCTCGATCACCGTCATCCTCGTCTCCGCTCGATCCCAGCGATCGAAAAATTGCAAGAGATTCTAGAACTGCTGCGCTCCCTGTGATCCGGATTTCTCCTTGCAGGGAACCTACCGTGCAGTCATGTTTTTTCCATGGTCACTCGACAACAGCTACGCTTCGTTAGACTCATCGCCCTCATCACTTACGCACTCCTCGGTGCTCTGAGTCCCTTGCTTCGCGCCGCGGAAGGCACACTTTCTGAGCAGGCAAAAATCGAGTCGCTCCTCACGACCATCGAATCCCTGAGCGATGCCACCTTTGTCCGCAATGGCAGCGAGTATAACGCCAAAAACGCGGCCAAATTTCTGCGCGGCAAATGGGACGCAAACAAAAATGACATCAAAACAGCTCGTGATTTTATCGACAAAGCTGCGACCAAATCCTCCACTACGGGCAAGCCCTACATGATCTGACCCAAGGGTGAAGAAGAAATCGCTTGCGCGGAATTCCTGAAAAAAGCACTCGGTAAGCTCGAATGATTTCTGATCGCGAAATTGGGAACGGGTGACAGTATCATCGAAATGCCTTGCCTGAGCATCGATTCCGCTTTAGCTTGACTACGTGCCTTTTACCGTGCGCGCATCTCCGTTTTTATTGCCAGCCACCCGACTGTGGTTGGGCGTTGTGATGTGTGGACTGCTTCAGGCGGCCGCTGGACCGAGCGAATCGGAGCAACAGGGCCTTGATGCTCTTGCCGCGCAGTTGCCCGACGTGGCAGCAGCGCGTTTCCGGGCTCGCCTCGAGAGCCAGCCCACGGATGCCGAGGAAAGCAAGCGCCTGCGTTTGCTGTTAGGCGAGTCACTGGTGCGGGCGAACCAGCCCGAGAGCGCGCTTGCCACGCTGGATCATCCGACTCTTGCCGACTCCAACCTTGCGCTTTTTTGGAGAGCACAGGCGCATCGTATGAATGGTGATTTGCAACGCGCCATCGAATTGTTAGATGAAGTCATCGACACAAAAGATTTTCCCTTTTACGGCGAATCCATTCTCACTCGTGCGCGCCTGCTATCGGCCCTAGGCAATCATCGCGCCGCCATCGCTGAGCTCAACCTACTCACCACGACGAAGTCTCGCTTAGCAACAAGGGCCAAGCTCGACCAAACGCGCTTGCTCGTCGTCACCGGTCAGGTCGAAGATGCACGAAAAATCCTCCCCTCAGCGAAAAATCTCAAGTCCGCCGAGTTATTCGATGCCTTATTGTTAGATGCGGCGCTATTACAAGAGGAGTCAAAATTTTCGCAAGCCGCCGCCGCTTATCAATCCATTTTAGCGCAGTATCATAAGAAAGACGACGCCCTACCCGCACTCATTCATCCCGCAGCCATCGGCCTCGCCCGAGCACTTGCCTCGATGGGTCAGCGCACCGAGGCCACCGATGCCCTGCTCGCTTTTTTGCAAAATCAATCGGACTCGCCGAATCTCGACGAAGCCTTCGCGCTACTCCGTCCGCTTTTGCTAAGCCAGACCGGCGAAGATGACCCGGTCGTCACGCTGATCAAAGCACGTCTTGCCCAATGGTCCCTCAGTCCTCCCCACAAAAACCCTGCGATCTTTCCTGACTCGTCTGTCGGTGTCGCTGATATACCCCCTACCACCAACGATTTCGCTCACCCTGAACTGCATGCGCAATCGCTGTTTCTGCGGATCGTCGCGCTGGGTGGTTCAAAGGAAATCGAGCGCATCGAAGAACAGCGCCGCCTCGCGACACAGTTGCGCTGGGAGCACCCAGAGCACCCGCTCAGCGCGCAGGCCACGATCGAACTGGCTCGCACCTTCTTCTCTAACAATCAATTTGAAAAAGCCCGCTATTTGTTAGAAAATCTCATCGACTCCTCGGCGGCAGGCTCCGCCGAAGTAGAGGCGCACCTTGTTCTCGCCAACCAGCTTTATCAAAAACAAGAGTTCGCCCAATCGGCAGTCCGTTTTGAAAAAGCCGCTTTGCTGCTGGAATCGACAGCACGCAGCAATGCGCAATTCAATGCCGGTATTGCATGGTTGCTCGCAGGTGATCCTGATCAGGTGAAGCGCTTGCAAGCGCAAGGCACTCCCAAGCTCTTGGCAAGCCTGCAACTCGAGCAAGCGCTCTTCGCCGCCAGTCAACAGCCCGAACGAGCACTGCCGCTGCTCGACCGCTTCATTGTCGATCACCCGACCCATGCGCGCCTGAATGAAGCGCGCCTCGCCATGACTCTCTGCGCTCTTGAGCAAGTCCCACCCGCCATTTCCCTGTCCCGCGCGCTGCTGGATTCCATGGATGAAGAAAGCGTGGAAGCGGAACCATTGCTATTGGCAAAAATCCAGCTCGCGATCGCTTCCAATCAGAATGCCGAGTGCATCACATTGTGTCATGCGTTTCTGGAAGCATTTCCCACCTCATCGAAATTTGCCGACGTCACTCTCGCCCTTGGCACATCGCTCTATCAAAATGGAGACCTCAGTGATGCACGGCAAATCCTGCAGAAGCTTGAAAAAAACCACCCTGAAAAATCCGCTCCCGCCTTACTAATCGCCGCCCGGGCTGCCGCGCGCACTGGCACGCCGCAATCGCTCGCGGAGGCGATTGAATTGTTTGACCGCATCATTCAATCGCAGTCATCCCTCGCGGCCTTTGCCTCGCTCGAAAAAGCCCGCATGCTCATCGATGCCAAATCGACTGCCTCACTCCAACAAGCTGCCACGGAACTGGAGGTACTCTATCAATCTCTCGAAAAAAATCCTCCGCTCCAGATCACCGCCGGCATGCTGTGGATGGAAACACTTTACTCAATGGGTGGTGCTGAACCTGCCCGCCACAACGACGGACTGGCTCTGCAACGCAAGTTGCTGGCGCACGCTGGCCTGGGCGACGATGACCGCAATCGCATCAATTACTTCCGAGGACTGACGCTGGAGCATATGAATCAACCGGACCAAGCACTGGATGTGTATTACCAAGTGGTCGAATCCGCTAGCAAACAGGTCATCACAAACTGGGTCTATTTTGAACGTTGCGGCTTCAATGCCATCGCTCTGTTAGAAAAAAACCGCCGCTGGGAATCTGCGATAGCCGTCGCTAAGAAAATCGCCACCTTCCCCTGCCCCCGCGCCAAAGAAGCCGAAGAGCGAGCCAGTCGACTCGGCTTGGAGCACATGATTCTGGATCAGTGAATTAGCAGCAACCGAATGGAAAGGTCATACTCGAAGCCCGCAACTCACAGGATGACAGTCCCCTTCTCGCAATAAGGAGCATTACCCAAATACGTCACGGGTAAAAAATCCGGATCACTTCGCCTTAATCGTCGCTTGCTTGGCCACACGCTCAAAAAGCACACGGCGCAGGTCGTCTAGACCGATTTCCAGCTCTGCGGAGATAGGCACGATTTCCACTTTGGCAAATCGTTTGCGGAAGTTTTTCAGGTTTTCCTCGGCGACGTCGGAGTCCATTTTGTTGGCCACGACGAGCCAGGGAAACTTCGCCAGGTCCTCATCGTATTCGCGAATCTCTGCGCGCAGGATTTCCAGATCGCTCACGGGATCACGACCATCGGTGCCTGCCATGTCGATGACAAACAACAGCATATGGCAGCGCGTGATGTGGCGCAGGAATTCATGACCCAGGCCCTTGTTCAAGTGCGCGCCTTCGATGAGGCCGGGGATGTCGGCAATGGTGCAACGCTTGTAGCCCTCAAACTCCGCCACTCCCACCACGGGTTGCAGCGTGGTAAACGGATAGGACGCCACTTTCGGATGGGCATGGGAGAGTTTTCCGATCAAGGTCGATTTGCCCGCATTCGGGAAACCTACCAATCCCACATCGGCGATGCGACGCAGTTCCAGATAAAACACGCCCAACTCGCCGTCCTCGCCGAGCGTATGCTCCACCGGAGCGCGGTTGGTCGGGGTCTTGAAATTCCAGTTGCCCTTGCCACCCTTGCCTCCGTGGCAGAGCACAAACTCTTGGCCTTCTTCCGTGAGGTCGGCGATGGGTTCCATATCGATCCCCTCCTCGCTGCGCTCCAGTTCCACAGCTTCCTGCACGTTGGTCGCAGTCGTGCGATAGACGACCGTGCCCGGCGGAACGAGTGCAATAAATGGCTTCCCGCCACGACCCGTTTTGCGAACACCCGCACCGTTGACTCCGCCATCGGCAATCATTTTCGGGTCGTAGTGGAACTGGCGCAAATTGTCTGTGTGCGGTGAGACTTTTAAAATCACGTCGCCACCCTTGCCTCCGTCGCCGCCATCGGGACCGCCACGCGGCACATATTTCTCGCGGCGAAAACTCACCGCTCCATGGCCGCCATCGCCTGCCTTGGCAAAAACTCGAATGTGATCAATAAACATAATATCCCGTAACGGACGGCGATTCTTGCACCATCCCATGAAAAAAGTCAAACAAAGGATTTTTGCCAGCTTCCATTAGCGCCGTCACTCACCGCGTGATTCCTCTCTCATGAGGCTTTTGGAGCAGCTGAAAGATCGATCGCTCAAAGCAAGAGCTGTTTCCCCCTACGAAACCGAATCGGCCTGCTGCAGAGCATCTTCCGAACTGACTGCTGTCACTGCGACCTTCTCCATGGCTGCTTTTATTAAAATTTTCCGCGAATCCGTGTGAATTTTCAAAAATAACACCTTCCTTCTTGAAACTTCATCCAATCGGTCATTGAATGCCGTTCAGAAACATGAGTCTGCGCAAACAACTGAATGATATTCTGATCGCACTGCTACCGACTAACCCCGTCGATTCGATCAAAGGCACAGAACTCATACGCCTAGTGCGGCTCCAACTCGATGGCAACTACTCGGATGCCTCGCTGCGCTATCACTTTTCCATCATGTCGTGTGATCCCTCTTCGCCCATAGCGAAGGTGGAAAAAGGCCAAGGCTACTACCGCCGCAGCGCACCCGCACCGGCACTATCCAGCGCACAGGAACTCATTTCTCTGACCCAAGGGCGACTGGACGACATCAACACCGACCAGTCCGCCATCGATCAAACGATGCTTCGCATCCGCAAGTTTCGCGCGATCGTGCACCGCTATTTCGAGGTAAACGGCCGTTTTCCCTTTATTTTCCGTCAGGCTTTCGCACGCGAGGCACCGCTGGGCAACTTGTGGAAGTATCCCGAAATGGTTCTCATCGATTGGGAAACGGACGAAGTTCCTGATGAGGAAATGACCTTGGATCAGACGATGCTATCCCTCAAGCAACGTCTGGGTGTTCCTCCCTTCGGGCTTCATGCCGCACGACTTCGCATCCAGCCATCGCTGCAAACCTATCGGGAGGATTTCTTCCAAACCCTTGCCGTCTCTCAGTGGGCGCAGGCGGGAGAACTGATCTACGCCGCTCCTATTACCGATGAAGCTCTCGCCGATGGCTTGCGGCGACTGAATTCCCATTTCGGCATCGGCGTGACCTCTTTTGGCCTGACCTCAGAAATGCTTGATGACCTTCCTCGTCCAGCGCAAATCCTCAACGCCCATCCGCGCGAGACCGAGGCGATCATGGCGAGACTGGAGATCAATCGCATCGCCGCGCCACAAATTCGATCGCACCTCGATTGGCATGGCCTCAACAACCTGAAAAGTGAGAGCCAGGAGGCGAAAAACATGGTGCAGTGGTTGACCGACTGCCTCGAAAAAGGTCGTGCCGAGCAATACAAAGAAGCCGATGCGGTCCCCGCGGCCGCCACTGGACAATGACAAAATCTGTTTCATGGTAACGGAATGAACCTCCCACCATCAGACCCCGATTCTCCTGCACTGCAAGGCAGCTTGCTCTTCGCTTCGCCAACGATGCAGGACGGTCCCTTCGAGCATTCGGTCATCCTACTTTCGAACCACACGCCGAAAGACGGCGCATTTGGGTTGATCCTGAATCAACCCACGGGGCAGGTTGTGGGCGACGTCCTGAAAGATCCGCAGTTTCATCCGCTGCGTCACATCAGCATTCACCGAGGCGGTCCCGTGGCGCACAATCAATTGTTTTTCGCCGCGCTCTGGTGGGAGCCACCACAGGGCCTGCGCGTCATACACCAGATATCCGCAGAAGATGCCATCAAACATCACAAACAACCCGGCACTCTGGTGCGCGCTTTTGTCGGCTACTCGGGCTGGAGCCCCGGACAACTAGAAGAGGAGCTGGAGCGTCACACCTGGATCGTTACTGACCCTCCCGCATATCTCTTAGGCTTCAGCCATGATGATACTCTCTGGTCCGTGACTCTTCGCAGCCTCTCTCCCTACCACCGCATGCTGGCAGATGCTCCGAAAAACCCATACGCAAACTGAACTCTCAACCATTCAATAACAGGAGGATGTTTACTTACTCATATTTATACCAATTGGTCGGTATTTAATGAAAAACCAAATCACCACTCAGAGACCAAAGGGTTCACAGACGAAAAAAATACGAGTTTATCGATATTTTCCTGCGCTGACAGTGAGATGAATCGATTCATTCGATCTTCCCATGCCAGATCGAGGAGGATGAGATGCTTCGTGAGCGAATCGTCTTCTCATCGATGGCGGATCCGTTGACACAATCTCTGGGTAAAGGAAGTATCTATGACATGAAACATTGGCACCGAATATTCCTCTTATGGCTCGGGATCTTCTCTCTCACAGCAGTCGGTGCGAGAGACCATGAGTCGTCGCACCATATCCTGTGGATCGTCATGGATGACATCGGTCGCGAACTACCCTGTTATGGTGAAAAATCCATCCAGACGCCGAACATCGACCGATTGGCCAGGGAGGGCACGCGTTTTGATCAGGCGTTTCTCACCTGTTCGGTCTGCTCGCCCTCGCGCTCGGCGATGATTACTGGCATGTATCAGACAACCATCGGTGCCCATCATCATCGCAGTGGCAGAGGCACGGAAAAAATCCGACTGCCCGACAAAATCGAACCCGTGCCCGCCCTGTTCCAGCGCGCGGGATATTACACCTGCAACGCCGGCGATCCATGGAAAGACAAAGGAAAAGGAATGGGTAAGACCGATTATAACTTCGAGTGGAATCCGAAGATCTATGACGACAATGACTGGTCCACACGAAAAAAAGGACAATCATTTTTTGCTCAAATCCAATTATGGGGCGGCAAATTCCGGAACGACAAAGGACAATGGTATCGGAACGTCGCGCCGAAAGCACTGGGAACACTGACGAATCCGGCAGACGTGAAACTTCCCTCATATTACCCAAGCGATCCCGTATTGATAGAAGATTGGGCGCAGTATCTCGACTGCATTCGTTTTTGCGATAAGCAAATCGGCGAAATTCTCCAGCGACTGGAAACAGAGGGGATCATCGACCAAACACTGATCATTCTTATGGGCGACAACGGCATCAGCCATGCGCGGGGAAAGCAGTTCCTCTACGATGAAGGCATCAGAACACCATTCATCGTGCGTGGCCCTGGCGTAGCCAAAGGATCAGTGCGCAGCGACCTCATCGAACACATCGACATGGCCGCCACCTCGCTCGCTTGGGCAGGTCTTCCCCTCCCCCCCTGGATGCAAGGGCGCGACGTGTTTGCCAAAGACTACAAAAGACGCGATGCCGTTTTTGCCGCCCGCGATCGTTGCGATGAAACCGTCGATCGCATCCGCAGCGTGCGCACCGAACAATTCAAATACATCCGTAACTTTTACCCGCTGCGCCCTCTGCTGCAACCGAATGACTACAAGGACAACAAACCCACAATCAAAAAAATCCGCGAGTTGCATCAGTTGCATAAACTGACATCCGAGCAAGCCAGCTTGCTGCTCTCACCCACCCGCCCGAAAGAGGAGCTCTACGATGTCAAAGCCGATCCTTTTGAGACGCGCAACCTCGCCGATGACCCAGCGCACCAAGCGACACTCACCAGCATGCGCGCGCGATTGGATCAATGGATCGTCGATACACGCGACCGTGGCGCTGAACCAGAATCCATGTACGACAGCGACATGAAAGTCTACCTTCAGCGCCCCAACCCTGCCGTTGAGCGCAATATCCAGCTCATGAAAGCATGGGCCAGAGAAGGCAAATAAAACGAATCACTTTTTATGAAACGCATTTTCCTACCGATCGTATTCTTATTCGTAACCATTGCGGAATCGAGACCTTCGCCCCTTCGCCCCGGACAACGATGGCTCGACACAGCAGGCGAACAGATCAACGCTCACGGTTTCTGCATACTGCGTCATCATGATACGTATTATTGGTTTGGTTCGCAAAAGATTCCTGGCAAAACTGAGGATGAGCCCAATGAAGCTGGGGTGAGCTGCTACACCAGCAAGGATCTCTTGAGCTGGACAAACGCCGGTCTGGTGCTGGATGCGCGCTCACCGGAGGGGCCCGCGGAGCTAATAGACGCTTTCATTATCGATAGACCCAAAGTGATCTATCATGCGCAGACAAAACGATTCATTCTCTACTTCAAACTCTATCCCCCCAAAGAACAGGGTGGCAAGAGCGGAAAGGATTTTGCCTACATCGGCGTTGCCACCGCCGCGACACCCACCGGCCCATACGAATATCAGGGAAAGTTTTTGGGTGGAGAAAGCACCACGGGGTCCGGAGACTTTGCGATCTATCAAGAAGACGACGGAGCCGTCTATCACATCGCTGTTCGCAAGCCCGATGGCACGCGCAGCGATAAACCACTGGTCTGTGGTAAGATGACCGAAGACGGCTTGCGGCCAGAGGGCGAGTATGTGATGATGCAAGGGGTCCAGAACGCCACCGAGGCACCCGTATTGTTCAAACGCAAAGGGAAATACTATTTGCTCGGCTCCGCCAGCACGGGATGGGCTCCTAATCCGGCCCGCTTTTACGTTTCCGACCAATTGACAGGCCCCTTCACGGCACTCGGCAATCCCTGCCGTGGCGTTAACCCGCACAACAAACTCGGGGCGGAAAAAACCTTCGGTGGACAGAGCACCTTTGTTTTTCCCTTGCCTGGACAGGAAGATCGGTGGATCGCCATGTTCGATATCAACCTGCCGCAAGATCCAGTTCACTCGGGCTACATCTGGCTGCCTCTGCAATTTGATCAGAACAACCACGCGACCATTCCATGGCAGTCCGAGTGGTTCCCGCAACATTCTCTGCGCCTGCCCACCTGTTTCGGAAATCACATGGTGCTGCAGCGCGAGCAATCCGTGCCCGTTTGGGGTTGGTCGGAGCCAAATGCGGAAGTGAGCGTCAGCTTCGACAACCAAGTTCAGTCAACCATGTCCGACAATAAAGGCTACTGGATCGTAAAACTCAAGGCACTTTCTGCGAGCGAATCTCCTAGTGTTCTGAAAATTACATCGCGTGGGCAATCCATCGATGTTACGGATGTTCTGGTCGGTGATGTCTGGTTGTGCTCGGGACAATCGAACATGCATTTTACCATGGCGCGCGTAGAAAACGCGAGTCAGGAAATCGCCGCCGCACAGCATCCGACGATTCGTTTTTTCACGGTGCATGATCAATTCAGCAAAGTGCCTTTGACCGAGCTGTCCGGTCAATGGAAACCTATCAACCCGTCCACCGCAGGCGCCTGTTCGGCAGTCTCGTATTACTTTGGCCGCGATTTGCAAAAACAAACCGGCGTACCTATCGGATTATTGGTTAGTTCGGTAGGCGGCACGCGCATCGAATCATGGATGCGCATGGAAACCTTGGAAAACAGCAACGAAGCCGCGACTCTTTTGACTAAATGGAAAGACGTCTCCGCCGCAGAACTCGCCAGCATCGTAACCAAGTATCGAGCCTATCAATACCAACGAGACCAAGTTCATCCGAAAGCCGTCGCACAAGCCAAGACAGAAGGCAAACCCCTACCCGCTTTGCCCACGGCGCCGAAAATCCGCGGTCACGACTGCCCGGGAGCCCTGCACAATGGAATGATCGCTCCCTTACAACCGTTCTCGGTGCGCGGTGCGATTTGGTATCAAGGCGAATCAAATGCGGGTCAGGCGGCAGCTTATGAAAAACTCCTCCCTGCTTTGATCTCGGACTGGCGCACGGTGTGGGGCAAAGATATGCCCTTTCTATTCGTCCAACTCGCCCCTCATCACAGCATACACCCGTCCATCCGCGAGGCGCAGTATCATGTCTGGCGCAATACTCCGCACACCGCGATGGTCGTCACGACCGATGTGGGAGACGCGAATGATATCCACCCGACCCGTAAACAACCCGTCGGTGCGCGACTGGCCCTCGCTGCCCGAGCGCTAAGCTACGGAGAGCCCGTGATCAGTTCCGGCCCTGTGTTTGATCGCATAAAGATCGATGCTCAGCGTGCGATGGTTTTCTTCACTCACTGCGGCAGTGGTCTCAGAGTCCAGGGCGTACAGCTCAAGGGATTCACCGTCGCGGGAGCCGATGGCATCTATCATCCAGCGGATGCCATCGTCGACGGAGAAACCGTAATCGTCTCCTCAGAAAAAGTCACTAGCCCCAAGCATGTCCGTTACTGCTGGGCAAAAGTGCCCGAAGGCAATCTTTGTAACTCCGTCGGTTTGCCTGCTGTTCCGTTTCGTAGCGACGATTCTATTTATACAAGTAAATCGAAATAAACGACGTATTATTATTTTTTCCGATATTGCATTGGTGCCATTTTTAGGCACGAGCGAAACACCGATGCCATATACTCGGCACTGCTGAATCCAGATCGCTCGGCCACGGTAGCTACTGACAAATTCGTATGACGCAACAGATGAATCGCATGTTCGATTCGAACGCGCCGGATTTCCGCCGCTGGAGAACGTCCGATCAGTTGTTGAAATCTCAATTCCAACGCTCGTCGGCTCAAGCCCGCGCTGCGAGCCACATCAACCACACCCATCTCTCGTGTGGGATCTTCGCGGATGAAGCGCAGCGCCTTGACCATCGCCGCATCGCTTAACGCCAGCGTGTCAGTAGAACGGCGCTCGGCTACACCGCGTGGGGCAATGAGAATTTCCTCGAGAGAAACCTTTTTCGGCAGCTTCATCATATTATCCAGTTGCTTCGCCGCACGATAGCCAAGTTGCTCGGAATCCAATTTGATCCCAGAAATCGGTACCGGTGTGACTTCGCAAAGCAATTCATCGTCGGACCCACTCAGCACCGCTACTTGCTCTGGCACGGCCAGTCCAGCACGCTGACATGCATAAATCAGATCGCGCGCGTTGCTACTCGTCCACGTGAATACCGCCAGAGGTTTCGGTTGCGCAAGGAGCCACGCAGCGAGGCGTTTCATATCGAGATTCCAGGTGGGCTCGGACTCGCCTTGCATCGGCACGGCGAAAACCCCACAGCCATATCCCGACTGGTCCAGGGCCTGCGCAAAAGCCCGCTGGTGTTCGGCAACGTATTCCAATTCCAATTGACTAAAATACCCGAAGCTACGAAATCCGCGGGCTAACAAATGCTCCGCGGCCATGCTTGCCGCCGCCACCTGATCGGAAATCACTCGTGGAAAAGCCACGCGCGGCAAGGTGATTGCAGAGACGTTGACCACAGGTAATTTCAGCCTCTTCAGACTTTGCGCCAGTTCCATGAAACCCACCCGCGCGATGACGCCATCGCCTTTCCATCCCAGCGGCAGCCACTTTCTCTGCTCCAAGCCACGCGGCTCTACCAACAACTCCCAGTTCCCCTGCTCTCTGCTGTAACGGTGAATGCCCACGATCAAATTTCTTCCCCATGTCGTAGAGGTATCGACAAGAATCGCGACGCGTTTGGGTGAAGTAGGATTGTTAGGATGCTGTTTCATCTGGAAAAGGATTACGCAAAATCAAAGAAATGATGCGCATTTTTCACTAGCGAGCAAGCGCAATCCTTTTTATCTTCTTTCTCAGCAGTCGTTATCAAACAGCCCACAAACAACCTATTTTTTTCCCATGATCATTGATCCACCCACTTCGCAACGAACCCTCCATACCATTCGTCAATCCTGCGATCTTGTGGTCGTGGGTGGTGGCCTTTCCGGTGTTTGCTGTGCGATCACCGCCGCGCGTGCTGGCATCAAGGTGGTATTGATCCAAGACAGACCTGTTCTCGGTGGCAATGCCTCGAGCGAGGTGCGTCTCTGGATTCTCGGCGCCACCTCGCACATGGGTAATAACAATCGCTGGGCGCGCGAAGGTGGCGTCATTGATGAGATTCTTGTGGAAAACATGTTTCGCAATCCCGAGGGCAATCCACTGATTCTCGATACGGTGGTTCTGGAGTATGTGCTCAACGAACCGAACATCACCTTATTACTGAACACCGCCGTGCATGATCTGGAAAAAGCAGACGATGACACGATCCGTTCCGTGCGCGCCTTCTGCTCACAGAATTCCACCTGTTATGAAATCTCAGCGCCTCTGTTTTGCGATGCCAGCGGCGATGGGATTGTCGGCTTTCTCGCAGGTGCCGCGTTCCGCATCGGTGCCGAATCACGTCAGGAGTTCGGCGAAAAATTCGCGCCCGCCTCAGCTTCCACGGAACTGCTAGGACACTCGATTTATTTTTATTCAAAAGACACAGGACACCCCGTGCACTTCACAGCACCCGCTTTCGCTTTGTCCGACATCACAAAAATTCCTCGCTGGCGCGATTTCAAGGCCGGTCAAGACGGTTGCCGTTTATGGTGGTTGGAGTGGGGTGGCGCGCTGGATACCATCCATGACAGCGAACACATCAAGATGGAACTCTGGAAAGTCGCCTATGGCGTGTGGAATCACATCAAGAATTCGGGACAGTTTCCCGAAGCGGAAACACTTACCCTAGAATGGGTAGGTACGATTCCCGGCAAACGTGAGAGCCGCCGTTTCGAGGGCGACCTCATCCTCATCCAACAGGACATTGTGGAGCAGCGTGTGCATGCCGATGCGGTATCGTTCGGCGGTTGGGCGATCGATCTTCACCCAGTGGACGGCGTTTACAGCCCACTCTCGGGTTGCACCCAATGGCATTCCAAAGGTGTCTATCACATTCCGTGGCGCACCATGTATAGCCGCAATATCGCCAACCTCATGCTCGCCGGACGCATCATCAGCGCCTCGCACGTGGCCTTCGCCAGCACACGCGTGATGGCTACCTGCGCCCACGGGGGACAAGCTGTCGGCATCGCCGCAGCCCTCTGCCTCCGCGATGGACTCATGCCACGCGATCTGATGCGTGAAGATCGGATGAAGGAATTGCAAAATCATCTTCTGCGCACCGGGCAGTTCATCCCAGGTGTCGCGCTCGATGAATCCGGTGATCTGGCAAAAGCCGCGACCATCACGGCAACGAGCGAACTTTCCCTAACGGAACTTAGCCCCTCAGGGGAAATCACACCTCTAACAGAATCGTGGGCGATGATGCTTCCTTGCTCGGCTGGAGCTGTTCCGATGACTACGATCACAGTCGATGTCAGTGAAGCCACTACCCTGCGTGCCGAGCTAAGAATCAGCGAAAAGCCCGACAACCACACTCCCGATGTCACCATCGCCACGCTCGATATTTCTCTGGCACCTGGCAAGCAACAAGGCATCCCATTGGATTTTGCGGCGTCGATTGGTCAGCCTCGCTACGTTTTCCTGTGCCTGCTCAAGAACGACAAAGTCGCCCTCCATCTGAGCGATCAGCGCCTCACCGGAATCCTATCTCTGTGCCAGGCAGGAAACAAAGCCGTGGCCAAATCCAATACCCAAAGCCCGCCGCCAGAGATCGGCATCGATACCTTTGAATTTTGGACTCCGAAGAGAAGACCTGCTGGCAAAAATCTGGCCCTGCGGTTCGAGCCATCTCTTCAGTCTTTTGGGATTCATCATCTCACCAACGGCGTCAACCGCCCCACACGCGCGGTCAATGCTTGGGTGGCGGATTTTACCGATCAGGAGCCTGCTCTTCGATTGGCGTGGCAGACGCCCCAGACAATTTCCTTGATCGAACTTGATTTCGATACCGATTTTGACCACCCGATGGAGTCGGTCCTGATGGGGCATCCGGAACGCTGCATGCCCTTTTGCATTGGCGATGTGGAGGTGGAAGTGGAAATGGCAAATGGCACGTTTCAATCCGTGGCCACCATCGCAAACAATCACCAATCGCGACGCTCCCTGCTTCTTTCCACTCCGTTCACAACGACGTGCCTGAGGCTTCGCATCACTGGCAAACCTCCCCATGCTCCGGCGGCGATCTTTGCCGTGCGTTGTTATTCCTGATGCAACCCCGAACTCCACACAAGCTAATGAACGCACAAACCGCTATCCCCGATGGAGATCCGCCTCGAGCGCGACTACCTCGCGGTTTTACATTAGTCATCACGCTGTCTTTGCTCGTCTTGCTGACGCTGATCGCGGTCGGAATGCTGGGACTGAGCAGCTTGACACTGCGCAACTCATCAGCTCAGGGCGCGCAATCCATCGCCCGCGCCAACGCGCGCATGGCATTGATGCTTGCGATTGGAGAACTGCAAAAAACCACTGGCCCAGATCAAAGGGTTACGTTCAACTCATCGATACAACCTGGTGCCGATCTTCCCAACCCGCATTGGACAGGAGTGACGAATGTCAGCCCCTCTTTCTTGACGGCAGACCCAAAAAGTTCCGCCATGCAATGGCTGGTGAGTGGACACTTGCCTAATCCTGCTAGAAATTTAACTCCATCAACTTCCACGACGCAAGGCGATGCCCTCAAAGTCGGTTCTTTTCGCGTCGCACCCGGCAACACCAGAGACCTGCTCGCTCCCGCAGTTGCCATTGCTCAGGGAGGCGATCGCGGTCGCTATGCATGGTGGATTGCCGATGAGGGAGTCAAAGCACGCATGGATGTGGCACGACCAAAAGCGGCGGCCACGACGGATCGCGCGCGTCTCGCGCAAGCGCAATCACCACTCGAGGGAGGATGGACCAGCCTCGGCAGCAACTGGTCCTCCTTTGCGCCTGATGCCGCTTTGGATAAGAACTCTCTCATTTCTCTCTCTACTGTTTCGCTCGCTGCTACCAATCCTTTGCTCGAACGTGAGTTTTTTCACGACGTGACCACGGGCGGCTTTGGTCTGCCTGTGAATGTCGTCACGGGCGGCATGAAGGCGGATCTCTCGCTGATTTTCGATCGCTCACAGATTTCCAAACGTTTTGGCGACCGCTATTTTGGCGCGACTCCCGCTGCGCTGACATGGAATTCCTCGCCCATATACAGTTTCACCGCAACCACCCCGTCCAAGTTTTATCTGAGCGATACCATTAGCAGGAACGGTGCCGTGCCGTCTGGGCCAAACTGGGGGAATCTGTGGAATTACGCAACACTCTGGCAAAATGTCAGCGGTCAGCAGATTCCACTGGTGAGCGGGCACCCACTCGTCGAGTCCGACCTCCGCTTCAAGACCTGGCTTCCCTACACCAATCACAATCAAGGAAGTTTCCGTCGCGACATCCAGCAAACCAACAGCCCCGTGGCGCCTGTTTTGTCAATGTTTCAAATCGGATTTCGTCTCAATTCGGAGCTAGCGCCCCCCGCCAATCCCCCATCAACGACGGCGCTGTATCGTGCTCAAGTGGGCATTCAGCCAGTCGTCGGATTATGGAATCCATACAATATTACGATTCGTGCGACTCCCTATCGCTTTGACTGGGCGCTTTATCCGTATTTCCGTTTCAATTATGCCCGACCAACCGGAAATGGCACTTTCACCGATGGGCGACTCACAAGACTGTGGTTGCGCGAGGAATGGACGAGCGGCAGTACCATCATACCGACGCCAGGCGATGGCAATGCGGGCAAATGGCTGCAATTAGAAACGCCGGCCATCGACTTGCAACCCGGTGAGTTCCGGT
This sequence comes from Akkermansia muciniphila, assembly GCA_945888515.1. Taxonomy (GTDB): domain Bacteria; phylum Verrucomicrobiota; class Verrucomicrobiia; order Verrucomicrobiales; family Akkermansiaceae; genus UBA956. Next base: position 25,058 of record CAMDAD010000029.1, read on the forward strand.
TGTTCTCCGTGCTCGATCGCATTTCTATTAGAGCGGGACAAACCTACACACTCAAACCCGGATGGAGCGAAAAAGGGGCCTTTATCGTCGATCTGAAAGACGACGCCGGAAACACGCGTCTCGTGCCTAAAGGCTATCGCGCTTGGTTTGGCGAGATCGTGCTGCAAGACACTCAAAGCAATGATGTGAGGAGCAAATTTCCCTCGCTCGATCTATCAACTGTGTCTTCCACCTGGTTCACCCTGAAGTCGGGCAATAACATTTTATTGCGCTCCACTGAGCTGTGGAATGGCGGCAGCGATCCCTCCCTCAGCGGCGCCCTTCGCGTGCCAGAGCCGGTCGTTTCCGGATCGAACGGAGGACTGTACACGAGCAAGGCGACTTATCTGATCGAGGATCTCGCAGGTGATACCGTGACACCGAACATCGCGACGTGGTCGTTTTTCACTCGCACGACCAATCAGATCGAAGCACCAGACGCGAATCAGCGCTTGCGTGGTTGGATCGATGCCAATCCTCGCGCGCTCGTAACCAATTCTCTTTGGGACGGCTCGCGCATCAGCAGCACGGGCGAACGCAGTGGTTGGCACACCACTTCTCAATTCATCGGAGCTTGGAATCCGCCGGGGCGACCACGCGTGGTGGGCGATGGTCTCGGCGGCAATCGCGGGCTGCTCGCAGAAGGCGGCAGTAATATCACCGAGCCCGAGGTCAATCGCGCTGGCGGGCGCTACCAGGGATTCGGAGGCTCTTCTAACACATTGGCTGGCGGCAAAAACAACGTAATCGTCTATGATGTGCCACGCTCGCCGCTAGTGTCGATCGGTCAATTCCAGCACGCCCAACTCTCGCGCTATAATTTTGAGCCGGGCTTCGTAGTGGGAAATTCCTATGCCAATCCACGCATTCCCCTTCGCTCTACCAGCAACCCGAATTTTAACGGCATCAGCGGTCTGAACATCACGGACATTTCTTTTGATGTGAACAAAAAGCTCTGGGATAGCTATTTTTTTTCCACGATGGCGCTCGATTACGTCAACGGATCTGGCAGCTCATGGGATCGGTTTTTCGATCGCAAACAACTGCAGTCCGGTGCCAAAACTCTGCCAAACCCGCGTATGGTTTTCACACCAGCAAGCAATGATACGACCATCGATAAAATTCTCACGGATTCAGGCGATCGCGCACCAGAGGCCATGGCGGCGCGCATCATGATCAAAGGCGCATTCAATATCAACTCCACTTCCAAAAACGCATGGAAGACCTTGCTCTCATCGATGACTGCGTCGGAGCTTCCCATCATCCAACCACAAACGGGAGCCGTCACATGGCAGAACCCGAAGAGTGCCCGCTTCCATCGCTTCGGTCATGTGCTCACGGGGCAAGCATACACGAAAGGCGCCTCTGGAGATGGCGACGCATTCTGGCAAGGCTGGCGCAAGCCATCCGATGCGGAAATCGATCAACTCGCGCAGGAGATTGTGACCGAAGTCAAAGCTCGCGGCCCCTTCCGCTCGTTGGCGGAATTTGTCAATCGTCACCCACAGAGCAGCAACGTAGCGCATCAACAGAAAGGCGCGCTGCAAGCCGCCCTCGATCGCACGCTCAATGCGAATTTACCGAATTCCCTTGGAAAAATGGCTACGCAACCACCCGGCAGCCAGTTCTCTAACGCCACATCGAATGAAAATTCCGCGGCGGGCAGTGCCGCGTATGTGCTGCAAGGAGACGTGCTTCAATCTCTCGCCCCCATTTTCCAAGCGCGCTCGGATTATTTCAAAGTTCGCGCGTGCGGCGAGGCACTCGATGCCACCGGCAAAGTGATCGCACGCGCTTGGTGCGAGGCCATGGTGCAGCGCTACGCGAATTACATCGACTCGCGCGACCCCAGTTTCCGCACCCCTGCTGAGCTAAGCTCACCCACCAACCGAGTCTTTGGTCGTCGTTATCAAATGATCGCTTTCCGCTGGCTCAGCCAGTCTGAAATCTGATACCTCTCTTATGAACACTCTCTTCGTCATTTTTCTGATCCTTCTCACACCTTATGCTTTTGCGCAGGACCCTGTCGTGAAAACAGAGATCGTGAGCATCGCTCTCGACGAATCCGTGAATGAGTTGTATTTTTATAATGGCAATGACATTTCTCTTTTTCAGGCCAATCCCACCGGGATGGGCGAACCGCTCCGCTATCAAGGTCCACAACGATTTATGGTGCGCACGTCGAAACAGGAATTTGCGATGAAACCCCCGCTGCCCGCACCGCATGCGGCAGTGGATCTTCCCCTGAACACCGAGCGCGTTTTGCTCGCTTGTCTCAAAACAGGAACCGCCCCAGTGAAACTGGTCGCTTACGACATAGGGAGATCTCGCATCGGTGCGGGCGACTATCGCTTTTTTAATTTCTCGCATTCGACCGTTTCAATGATTCTAGGTGCACGCAAGTTTGCCATAAAGCCCGGTCAGGAGTCCGTCATTACCGACGCCGCATGGAAAAAAGAAGTCAGTGAGATCGATGTCGCCATGGCGATCATGAAGGACAATCAAATGAAACCTGTCTATTCCGCTCAGTGGGGCAATCGCCCAGGCAGGCGCAATTACATTTTCCTCTTCGATGGCCCACAGGACTACAAGCCCATCCGCATTTGTCGGTTTTTTGATGTTCCACCAGCGGAGCCGGAAAAAGCCAAACCGTAAGTGCTACCCATTGCTGAAAAGTGCGGACACATCCAGATGAGGGAATGCATTCGACGAGGTGAATCAAAGCCCGTCTTGAGACACTTTCCAATCCCTTGCACTTCCGCGTTGGATCCAAGTCGTAATTACTCTTGAAAAGGAGCATGCAGACGATCACTATCGCTGAAGAATGATGAGCGCAGCACATCATGTCGATGTCGATAACCCAGAACCTTTATGAAAAAACAAACCGCACTGATCGCACTCGCCTTAAGCACTATTGCCATGGGCGCTGAGATGCCGAAAGCCGAACCCTTTGGCAAAACACCAGATGGCAAAGAAGTCCAGGTATTTACTCTCACCAATAAGAATGGCATCAAGCTCCGCGCGATGACATACGGAGCCATCGTTCTCAGTCTCGAAACACCGGACAAACAAGGCAAAACGGCGGATATCGTTCTCGGCTACAACACCTTGGCGGAATACATCAAGGATACACCCTACTTCGGTGCCATCGTCGGGCGCTACGGCAATCGCATCGCGAATGGCAAGTTCAAGCTCGATGGCAAGGAATACCAACTCGCCACTAATAACGAACCGGGCGGCATCAAGTGCTCGCTACACGGTGGCTTGAAAGGATTTGACAAGGTGGTTTGGCGCGGCGAGGCCTTGGTCAAGGATGGCTTCCAAGGCGTGAAATTCAGCTACACCAGCAAGGACGGCGAGGAAGGTTACCCCGGCACACTCGATGTCAGCGTCACGTATCTGCTCACCGATGAAAACGAATGGCGCATCGACTACGTCGCCACTGCCGACCAAGCCACTCCTGTGAACCTCACGCAACACAGCTACTTCAATCTCAAGGGAGAAGGCAATGGCGACATACTCGACCATGAAATGACCTTCAAGGCATCGAAATTCACGCCTGTCACTGTCGGACTGATCCCCACGGGAGAACTCCGTGCGGTGACGAAGACTCCCTTCGATTTCACCAGCGCGCACAAGATTGGCGAGCGTGTGAATGCCGAGGACGAACAAATCAAATTCGGTGGCGGCTATGACCACAACTGGGTTCTGGACAATCAATCGGGAACCCTCGCTCTCGCCGCGACGGTGCATGAACCAACCACGGGCCGCTGGCTCGAAGTGCACACCACGGAACCGGGCTTGCAGTTCTATTGCGGAAATTTCCTCGATGGAAAACTTCTCGGCAAAAGCGGCAAACCATACCAGTTCCGCAATGGCTTCTGCCTAGAAACCCAGCACTATCCCGATTCCCCCAATCAGGCGACCTTCCCCAGCACGATCCTACGCCCTGGGAAATCATGGAACAGCACCACGGTCTATCGCTTCGGAACTAAGTGATTGCTTGATCCGAATCGCTTCATCAATCATCCATAAAAAAACTAGTTATGCGTCTTTTACGCTTCATTTTTTTATTTACGTCATTATTTTACGCACCATCGCTTTTCGCGAACGAAGGTGATGATAAACCGGAGGATATCGAATTTCGCCGACAATCTGTCACGCGTTTGATCTTCGATGAGAGCCATCGAATACCCCTAAGTTCCCTGCGCCCGGCTAAGGTAATCGATCTCGATCTGATGCATCCGGAGCTGCTTGCCGATTCGAGTCTGCGTTGGGATTTTGAGGATGCTTATCTCAAAGGAAGCTCACCCCAGAAGAGAGCATCTTCGCTTCGGTGGGTGGGAGGCTTCAATCCCTTTGCGACCTACGATCTGGAATTGCATCAAGCTACGGGCGATGGCGCGATCGCCATGACTTTCCAACACGCCAGCCGGGGTGACAGGTTAAGCGCGGGCTTGCAGTTCAAAGACGGAAAACCGGTGAAGCTCACCTGGAACATTCTTTCCGCTGGTGCCGCAGTGCCGGAAAAAACATGGACTGTTCCTCCGGGAATCTCCTTGAAGGGTCTAACCCTGCGCGCCCAAATGTCGGCCGTAGGAGTGAATTTGTTTCTCGAATCTGAAGGCAAATCAACGCTCATCGGCTTTTCGGATTTTGCCAAACAGATGGACCTGAGAGAGCGAAGCAGAATCCAACGAATGGACTTTGCCATCCAAACAGAACTTCAGGCCGATGCGCAGATCATGATCAAACAAGCCTCATCGTATCTCTCCCCGGGTTCGGGTCAGGCGGATATCCGTGCGATCACAGATGAAGAAGGAAGGCCTCTGCTCGAAGACGGGCGCCTCTGGTTGACGATGACCTTGCGCGGACGCGCCTTGCCGCACCCGCTTCAGGGAGTTTTTTCCCTCAACCCATCTGTCTTCGACCTGCGGTTCGAAGGTGTCATCGTTTTTGACATGGGTGATGGACTTTTCCGCAACGAATTGGCCTCACACCTGTTCCGCGACTCCAAGACGGGCGAGTGGCGCGGCTGGACCACCGGTTTCAGCGCTCTCGGAGGAGCCGGCAAAACCGAGGAAAAAACCATACTGGGCGTGTCTTCCACACGAGATCCACGCAAGGGATTTTCCATCATGAAAGCCCGCCCCATCGGCATCGCCGGTGCCCACGAAGACCCACACGGTATCTATGATAAAGAAGCGGGAAAATGGCGACTGCTTCTCTGCGAACACGGGAAAAACTATCGCGCGGGCATGTGGCAAAGCGATCACTGGGACCGTGGCTTCACCCGATTGGCTGGCCCCGTGGAAATGGATAGCACGGGCACCATGATTCAGCAAATCGGCGCGAAACGATACGCCCTTTTTGGCAGCGCGGATCGGAAAATTTACATCCGCAGCTATCCCGATCTCGGACCAGTAGGCGAGTTACAAATTTCACTACCTCCCTGGAATGAAGGAAACGGCTCGAGAATCTGGCCGAATGTCATTCCACTCCCCGAGGGATACCCCGCCCCCTACATTGCCCTGATGATGGACCGAGTCAACTTCCCAGAAATGCCGAAACCCAACTGGACCTATGGCGCGCTCTACCTTTATCATGGTCACGTTTTGAAGAAAGACTGATTTCCCGAGCCGAACCCCGAAAATCGATCATTGGCTGAAACCCATGCCGATGAGTTGCCCGATGCACAGATCGTCATCGCGATCAGAGTAGCCAGACGGCTACTCAAACAATCCGCAACGGCACCGTCGAACCGGCCCCAAAAAACCGTCTGCAAGCCGCTACTCTGGCTTACAAGCATGGGCCACCTGTAGAGAGACAAGAACGAATCAATGCGACTGTGAATGCTACGGAAGCTCAGATTCACAATCGCAAGCGCGTCACAGAATTTACAAAAAAGAGCTTCCTACCAACCCCCTATGGATGTTCGCGCTGCATACACGTCGATACCCCGACAGCATCTGCACGATTCTAACAACTGAATCCGAGTGCGTTCCGCGGCTTAGGCTTGGAGTGAAGGCGGAAAAAACTTTACTAGGCGCGGCGGACAAAAGCTCAATTACTTGCGTCATGTAAAAAAACGATTGCATAGTAAAAATAAGATCACATGTAAATGAACGATGATTTTCATTGACTCCGCGAACCACATCCGATAACGGTTAGCCATCGCTTAACGAGTGCAACTTCATGATAACAACACCCTTCCGCTCCTATACGACATGCGCCATTTTCTTCGCTTTGCCTTTCTTTCTCTGCGAGATCCATGCGCAGGCACCTGAAAAAAAACCATTAGACTCATCACCAATACAGGGAAAGAGCGAAATGGAATCCGAGGAGAAACAGGAAAACGATCGCATCACCGCAAAATTGAAAGCGATTGTGATTCCCGTGCTAGAGTTTGAAGATACAAGCCTTGAGGATGCAGTAGATTTTTTGCGCACACGAGCAGAAGAACTCGATTCGACCACAGAGGTTCAGGCGGACAAGGGGGTGAATTTTGTGGTGCGCTCTGCCAGAAACTCACCACAAGGCCAGGCTGTTCCGACCATCCGCTCACTCAAACTCAAAAATGTGACATTGGCAAATGCCTTGCAACTCATGTGCGAAGGCGTCGGTTACAAATATTCCGCCGCGCAATCCTCGGTGATCTTGGAGCCCGAAGTAACCCCAGTCCCTCCAGCACTGGCGCCGACCCCGGTTATTCCTGCCCCAGCTACCGCGCCAGCATCAACGCCGTCGGTAGCATTTCAATCATCCGATCTCTCTAAAGCCTTATCCCCTCTGGTAAAGCCGGACATCTCTTCCGCCAAATTGGTGCTCTCGTATTTACAACAATTGGCTGAGAGTAAAAGTGGTGCGGAAAAAGTTGCTACACTACAGGTAGCTAGTGTCATCAAAAACGCATTCACGGCGGATTTCGCAGTGGCTACAAAAACAAAGGACTTGGAGAAAGCGGAAGCAGAGGCAATCCGACAAGAAAAGATCGCAGCAGACTGGATGACACCTAATGCATTCGGTCGTGTCAACGAGCTCGCATCAAGAGCCTCGCTGGTGAAAGCTGACGAAATTAGAAAAAAAGCCATGGCTGATTTGATCGATGCGCGCGAGAAGTTGATTCTTCAACTCCGCGATGCCGATGCCACCATTCTCATCTATCACAAGAAAAATGACCTGAATGTCGTCGCGCTTCTCGCGACTACCATGCTGATCATCAATGAGCGCTCGCTACCTGAAGATGCCTACCGTCCTTCATTCACGCGTGCGCAGATCGCCGCATTGAACCAGTTTTCCCACTTTCGTGATGAGTGGCTGGCAGAAGCACAAAATGCGGAAAAATCGGAAAATTACGAGAAAGCCATCCATCTCTACGGCAAGGCGCGCGATGAAGAAGCACGCAAGCGATGCGCCAATCTTTTGGCGGCGAATTTGGAAGCGCAGAAGTTGTTTGGCTCCGCCTTGGAATACTACGAAATGGCCGGCAATCATGCCAAGGCGGGCGAAATCCGCAAAAACAACCCGACCTTGCTGGCGGATCAGTTCAAAGTGCTGACACCCGATGAACTTTACGCGAAGATTGCACCCTGCTGCGTGAGGATTACAGATGGGAAAGGACACGGCACCGGTTTTTTATTCAGAAGAGGCGGATATATCCTTACCAATAAACATGTGATCGGCAACGGTCAAAACCTCACAGTCAAATTTGATGATACTAGCTCCTATCCCGCCAAACTTATTGCAACCTCTCAGGACTACGACTTGGCTATCATCAAAATTGAACGGGAAGATCACCCTGTCATTGGCTTCCGCACACAGGAGGTGAAAATTGGACTGAACGTGTCTCTTGTCGGCTTTCCAGAAGTTGACTTGCCTACTTCAACAATGAATTCTGGACTGATTTCTAATACGGATCGAACATTTCGCGACAATCCCGTTTATCAGTTAGATGTCTCAGTTAATCACGGCAACAGTGGTGGTCCCGTCGTGGATCAAAATGGTCAGTTAGTCGGAGTTGTGACATTTACTTTAAATGATTTCGACAAGGACAAATTCAACTTCGCCATCCAAGTCGGAACTGTCGCAGAATTCGTCCAAGAGAACATGAAATAGTCCCGCCCCCATGCGCTCCCACGGAGAAAAACCTCTGAATCATCATCAAACTCGACACATCACCCGTTTCCCGCTACACCATCCGCAACAATGATCACTGGCGAAATCAAATCCAAAGTCGACCGCATCTGGGACACCCTATGGTCCGGCGGCATTTCCAATCCGCTTACCATCATCGAGCAGCTCACCTACCTGCTCTTCCTCAAGCGCTTGGACGAGCTCCACACGCTCAAGGAGAACAAGGCGAACCGCCTCAAGAAACCCATCGAAGATCCCATTTTCACGCCGCAGCAGGACAAGCTCCGCTGGTCACGCTTCAAGGAAAGCTCCCCGGAAGAAATGTTCACCACCGTTCGCGATCATGCCTTTCCGTTTATCAAGACCCTCGGCCAGTCTGCCAACGGCGAAGGCGGTAGCACCTACAGCCAACACATGAAGGACGCCACCTTCATGATGCCTACGCCCCGCGTTCTCGCCAATATCGTCGATCAGCTCGACGCCATCGAGATGGCCGATAGCGACACCAAGGGCGACCTCTACGAATACATGCTCGGGAAAATCGCCAGCGCCGGGCAGAACGGCCAGTTCCGCAGCCCGCGCCACATCATCCAGCTGATGGTCGATATGACCGCTCCCACGCCCAAGGATAAGATCTGTGATCCCGCCTGCGGCACCGCCGGATTCCTCGTCGCCTCCTCCGAATATCTTCACACCCACCACAGCGAAACCATCTACAAAGATGCCGCCGCCCGACGCCGTTTCAATGAGGGCACCTTCCACGGCTACGATTTCGATTCCACCATGCTCCGCATCGGCAGCATGAACATGCTTCTCCACGGTGTGGAAAACCCGGACATCCGCTACAAGGACTCGCTGGCCGAGAGCGATGAGGACGATACGGAAAAATACTCCCTCATCCTCGCCAATCCCCCCTTCGCAGGCAGTCTCGATTACGAGTCAACCGCCAAGGACCTCCAGCGCATGGTCAAGACCAAGAAAACCGAGCTGCTCTTCATGGCACTCTTTCTGCGCATTCTCCAGACCGGTGGCCGCGCCGCTGTTATCGTGCCGGATGGCGTGCTCTTCGGCTCGTCCAATGCCCACCAGCAGATCCGCCAGATGCTTGTCGAGGAGCAGAAACTCGATGCCGTCATCTCCATGCCCTCCGGCGTCTTCAAGCCCTACGCCGGCGTCTCCACCGCCATCCTCTTTTTCACCAAGACCAACTCCGGCGGCACCGACCACGTCTGGTTCTACGACATGCAGGCCGATGGCTTCTCGCTCGACGACAAGCGCACCCCGCAGCCCGACAAGTCCGACCTCCCCGACATCCTGAAGCGCTGGCAAAATCGCGACAAAGAAAAATCCCGCGCCCGCACCGACCAAAGTTTCCTCGTGCCCAAGGCCGACATCGTCGCCAACAACTACGACCTCTCGCTCAACCGCTACAAGGAAGTCGTCCATGAAACCGTCGAGCACGATTCACCGAAGAAAATTCTCACCCGCCTCGCCAAGCTCGAAGACGAGATCGCTCAGGGCAGAAAAGAACTGGAGGGCTTGCTAAAATGACCATGCATCGCCAATTCTTCCGGCCCAACGGGCCTGCATCCCTCAGCCCAGGGCATCGCCCTGGGACTGCAACGCCAGCAGATTGGCGGCCTGAAGGGTCGCGATATCGGTTGGCATGGTTCGGAACCCCACAGCATCGCTCCCCGTTGGGGCGCCGTGCATTGATCGACATGATCCCAGGGCGATGCCCTGGGCTGAGGAATCATGCGCCTTTGGCGCGGACGTAATCACCACCTATCCACACCACCATGCCTCAATCTCTCTCACGCATCCTCATCCACATGGTTTTCAGCACGAAAAACCGGGAACCAGTCCTCACGCCGGAAATCCGCACGGAAATGCATCCTTACCTAGCTGGCGTTCTCGACAACATCGATTGTCCTTCTCTGCGCGTCGGTGGCGTTGCGGATCATGTGCACCTGTTCTTTGGTCTTTCACGAACGAAAAGCCCGGCAGAAGTTGTCGAGATCGTGAAAACCAGTTCATCGAAATGGATCAAAACGAAAGGCGCACCATTTGCAAGGTTCCATTGGCAAGCCGGTTATGGCGCGTTTTCCGTCAGCCAGTCCGATGCAGACACCGTGGTCAATTACGTGGCGAACCAGGAAAAGCATCACCAAAAAATGACATTTCAGCACGAATATCGAAAATTGTTAGAAAAATACCGTATCACCTTCGATGAAAAATATGTCTGGGATTGAACCAATGATCCAATGGCCCAACGGGCCAACATCCCTCAGCCCAGGGCAACGCCCTGGGTGGGCACCGCCCACAGATTGGCGGCCTGAAGGGCCGCGATCGGGGTTGGCGTTATTCGGCGCACAACCGTATCGCGCACCGTTGGCGCGCGGGATTGTAACGGGCTCAGACCCAGGGCGTTGCCCTGGGCTGAGGAATGATACACCGTTGGTGCTGAAGAATATCATGAAGAATAACGCCCAGCTCGAAGACGAAATCGCCAATGGCAGAAATGAACGGGAGGGCTTATTGCAATGAACGAATCTCTTTCCACCACCGACGATTCCTTTTTCCGCTCCGTTCGTGAAATCCTCGCCGAGGCCCGTCGCAAGGCGGCCACCAGTGTCAATTTCATCATGGTGGAAGCCTACTGGCGCATCGGTGAACGCATCGTTTTGGAGGAACAAGGCGGGCAGTCCAAAGCTACCTACGGTCGTGAACTCATACGAGAACTGTCCAAGCAATTAGGCCTAGAATTCGGCAAGGGATTTTCCATGGCAAATTTGAAGAATTTCCGGCAATTCTACCTCACCTATCCTGACTTAGGAAAAAGCTACGCACTGCGTAGCGAATTGGGTTGGACGCATTACCGTCTGATCATGCGTATCGAGGAACCCAAAGCCCGGGAATACTATGTCCATGAGGCAGCCACGCAAGGGTGGACCAGCCGACAGCTCGAACGCAACATCCGCAGCGGTTGGCACCAACGACTCCTCAAGGCCCCCGAACCAGTACAGCAATCAGTTTCTCTCACTCCAGAAAACCTCCTCAAAGACCCCTACATTCTCGAATTCCTCAACCTCCCCGAAGACACCAAACATCACGAGCGCGACATCGAGACCGCCCTCATCGATAACTTGCAGAGCTTTCTTCTCGAACTCGGCAGGGGCTTCTCTTTCGTCGGTCGCCAGTTCCGCATCAGCTCGGAAACCTCCCACTTTTACATCGACCTCGTATTCTACAACTACCTGCTGAAGTGTTTCGTGCTGCTCGACCTCAAGATCGACAAACTCGCGCACCAAGACATCGGACAAATGGACATGTATGTCCGCATGTTCGATGATCTGAAACGTGGCGAGGATGACAATCCCACACTCGGCATCATCCTCTGCGCCGACAAGGACGAGACCATCGTCCGCTACTCCGTGCTCAACGAAAATGCCCAACTCTTCGCGGCCAAATACCTAACGGTTCTTCCCAGCGAAGAGGAACTCGCCCGCGAACTCGAAGCCCGCCATGTGTTCGACCTACCTGAAGAAGACGCACCATGAAACAACGACCATTCTCTAGGCCTGAAGGGCCGAAATACGCTAGCCTAGGGCAACGCCCTAGGTTTGGCCGCACAAGAACATTGAGGCCTGTAGGGCCGGCACATCAGTCAGCGCACGGCGGTTGTTCCGACCCCTTGGGGCTTGGGGATTTTGGGTGGAACTTCTTCCTAGGACGTCGCCCTAGGCTATCGTATGGCGCACCATTGGTGCTGAATAATTTCATGGCGCTTATCGCCAAGCTCGAAGACGAGATCGCAAAGGGTAGAAAAGAACGAGAGGGGGTGTTGGGATGAATTCGCAGCAACCGCGGCCCAACGGGCCACCATCCCTCAGCCCAGGGCAACGCCCTGGGTGGGGAACGAGATTGGATGGGCGGCCTGAGGGGCCGCGATATGGGGTGGCGTGCTGCGGGGCGAACCGGTATCGCGCACCGTTGGCGCGCGGCATTGTGGTGGGCTCATACCCAGGGCGTTGCCCTGGGCTGA
>CAMDAD010000030.1 GCA_945888515.1 Akkermansia muciniphila
AATTATGAATTATGAATTATGAATTATGAATTATGAATTATGAATTATGAATTATGAATTATGAATTATGAATTATGAATTATGAATTATGAATTATGAATTATGAATTATGAATTATGAGTTTTTTTGTATACGCTTGATGGCTTTATCGAAGTCCGAATCCAATTTCTGCTTTTTATTGAATTTTTCGTATTCGATGGCGGCTTTTTGATCGGCTTGCTCGCGGGTGATGGTTCCGAACCCTTGAAGGACTTTGTATTCGTTGAACTCAAGGAATTTGTTCACGGAGGCGGCGAATTGCTCCATGGTGAAAGTATTGCGTCGCTCGATGATGCCCTCAATGTAATCGAAAAACGCAGTGACAGTGCGCTCTAATTTTCCGATTTCTGTCTCGCTCAGGTAGTTTTTGCCAATGAGGGCGTCTGATTTGAGAACGCGACCGGCAGGGGCATTTTTGTAGGTTTGCATGCCCATGAGTGGTTGTTTTGCATCCGCGTTTTCGTAGATGATTTCTGCGGAGGTTTTACCAGTGATGGCAAAGTGGAATTTATCTTGAACGTGGGCGTAGAACTCGCGGGTGGTTTTTGCCTTGGGATCGTAGTCGATGCTGCACTCGGCAAAAATGTCGGTGATTTGCTGATAAATACGGCGTTCGCTGGCACGGATGGAGCGGACGCGCTCGAGTAGCTCGCGGAAGTAATCTTTGCCGAAATAGCGGCCATTTTTGAGACGATCATCATCCATGGCGAAGCCTTTGATGATGTATTCCCGGATGAGCTGGGTCGCCCAGATACGAAATTGGGTGGCCTTGGCAGAATTGACGCGGTAGCCGACGGAAATGACGGCATCGAGGTTGTAGTATTTGACGGCTTGCGTTTGCGTTTTGCCTTCCATGGCACCGTGAGGAGTGGTGAGTTCCAAAATGGAACATACCACTTTTTCTTCGAGTTCCCCGGAATCAAAGATGTTTTTGAGATGCTTGGTGATGGCGGGGCGCTGGACGCCGAAAAGTTCCGCCATACGCGGCTGTGTCAGCCACAGCGTCTCCTCGCTAAGAAAGACTTCCACCTTCGTCTCGCCATTGGGAGCGGTGTACAGCAGAAATTCCGTGCTCGCACCACTCGGCTTGAGCTTCTTTATCTCATCTTCTTTCATAATTCATAATTCATCCTTCATCCTTAAATAAACTCCACGGTGTAGGCAGCTCCGAGGTCGCCGTGGTGTTTGTGGATCTCTGCCTTGAGGCGGCGGAAGGTTTCGTCCTTGAGAGCGATGTCCTTGCCGAAGGCGGAGTCGCGGAAGAAGTATTTGTTCGGCGTGGGCTCGATGGCGGCCAGCGCTTCCACGAGTTTCTGGGTGATTTTCTCCTCCAGGCAAATGAGATAGGCGTCCGCGTAAAGGTAGGTGCGCTGGGCGGTGGCGATGGGATGGGTAATGGTGCCCGTGAGGGGGATGTTTGATTGTCGGAGCATCAGTTCATAGACCACGTCGGTGTCCGTATAGCCGGGCACGAAGTCGAGGGCGTCTTGGGTACTGAGGCCAGCTTCCGCAATGATGTCCTCGCCGCGTAGGTCTTTCTTGAGCCAGTTGATCTTGGTGTCTTCGATGCGAAAGGATTTGAAACCAATGTCGAGGGAGTTTGGGTCGATGATGTAGGGATTCGGGGCTTTCTCAGATTCTTCGTCATCTTTGATTTCGAGCTTTCCGCCTTTTTTGGTTTCGATAGCCTGTTGCTTCTGCCACTCAACGTGTTTTGCTTGCAGCTCTTCTTTGATTTTTTCCCCTGCACGGCGGATGCGTTCTTTGCTGATCTCGGAGATGGTTTTGTAACCGGCTTTGGCAGCATCGGAATCCTCTGCGCAAATTTCAGGGAGTTGCACCATGATGAACCGACGAGTCCCGCCATCCTGGGCGTTGAGTTGCATGACGGCGTGTGCTGTCGTTGCTGAGCCGGAGAAGAAGTCGAGAACGAGATCGTTTTCGATGGTCGCAAGTTTTAAAATTCTTTCTAACAACCTAACTGGTTTAGGTGTGTCGAAAGTGGCCGTTTCAGGAAACAGTGCATTCAGTTCTTTTTTGCCTTCTTGATTATGGCCGACATCCGTGTATTTCCAAATTGTCTGACAGGCTGTCCCTTGCTTTACTTCTGTTAGAAAGCGTTTTACTGCTGGCACGTTATTGCCGGTTTCACCGAACCAAATTCGGTTATCTTCGACCATTTTCTGATAGACGGGTTCCGTGTAAACCCAGCAACGACCATTTGGCAATTTGTGAGATTTGCCGTTCGGCGCGGCTACAGTGTAGAATTGGCTTTGTGTTCCATGTCCAGCTTGGGCAGTGGCGTCAGCTGGCTTCCATGGCCCTCTGGGGTCATTATCTAAATTTCTATACCGTGCGTTCATTTCGTCAGAACGCTCCAGTAAATTCGGATACCAGTTTAGTTTCTCTTTCGCGTATATGAGTATAAAATCATGTGCTTCAGAAAACCATTTCACAGCATTCTGTGGGCTGTATCTCTTTTCCCAAGCGATTGTGCTTACGAAATTATTTTCTCCAAATACATCATCGCACACCTGCCTTAGGTTAGCGACTTCATTGTCATCGATAGATATAAAGATTACCCCGTCTTCACTCAGCAATTCTTTTGCTATTTTGATTCTTGGGTAGATCATATCAAGCCAGCGTGCGTGAAATCTGTTAGAAGATCGCTCATTTTTCGAAAACCGTTCGCCTTCCGATGATACTGAACCTTCTGCTTGTTCGCTCTCCTCACTTTTCGTGGTGAAGTTGTCCTTGTAAACAAAGTCCTTGCCTGTGTTGTACGGTGGATCGATGTAAATCATCTTCACTTCCCCATAGTAGTTTTGACGAAGGAGTTTCAGGGCTTCGAGATTGTCGCCTTCTATGTAGATATTCTGTGATGTCTCGCTGTTCTTGCCGTCGTCCTTGAGAGAGAGTGTTTTCCCCAAGAGTGGTTTGAATGCTTCCTTTTTCGCCGCCTGTTTCCCGACCCAGTTGAGTTCGTAGGTTTCGTCACCAGGTTTGATTTCCTCGAATTCACCGAGTTCGGCGCGTAGCGCTTCCAAGTCAAGCGCGCCGTCCTTCACGGCGGCGGGAAAAAGTTCGGCGAGTTTGGCGAGGTTTTCCGAGATGGGATCGGAGATTTGTTGTGGGACGCGGGTCATGAAATTATGAAGTATGAGTTATGAATTATGAAAAAAGAAGAGAGAGATGAAATTATGAAGTATGAGTTATGAATTATGAAAAGAAGACAAGATTAGAGGCTTTGTTTGGTTTTTTTGGAGATGGTGGTAAGGATGGCGAGGAGCTGGTTGGTTTCGTCTTGGAGGGATGCGAGTTTGGTGGGTGGAACGATGCCGGATTCTGTGAGGAGTTCTAGCCAATAAGACGTTTCGTCGAGTTCTTTTAGGCAATCGCCAAGTTTGGCAATGAACTCAGCCTTGGAGCGTGAGCGGTGAGCCTCGCGGTAATTCGCACCGACAGAAGTTCCTGAGCGCAGCACTTGTTTTCCAAGAACCCGGGCCTCGTCCGTTTTTGGCAAAGCGACAAACATCCGCACAATCCGCAGCCCAAACAGCTTCGTCCTCTCGCGCAGATCATGTGGTGGCTCATCTTCATTCATACTTCATAATTCATAATTCATAATTCATAATTTCAGAAAATGGGTTGATGACGCGGACGGTGTTGTAGTTTTGTCCGGGATTGAGGTCTTCGGAGAGGAGTTCGGTGCAGCCAGAGGACGCGGCGGCGGCGAGGATGGCGGCGTCCCAGTAGGAGGTTTGGTAGCGGTTTTTGATGTCGAGGGCATCCTGCATGACCTGCACGGTGAGCGGGACGATGCGGTGACGCAGCCAGTATTGGATCAGCGCGGTTGCCTCTTGGTGGGTTAGAGGATCGGTGCGTGTGGGGCGCGTGGCCTGGACGTAGAATTCCTGGAGCACCTGCACCGAGAGCGTGAGGTCGGGGTTTCTCAGGATCGCTTTGGCCTTTTGGTTTTTTTCCGCCTCACCGGGTTGGGTGGAGATGGCGTAGAGGAGGATGTTGGTATCGACGAAGGTCATTTAGCGGCGGCTTTCGTAAAGGGCTTCGCGGGACAGGTTGTCCTGGCAGGAGAAGTTGGGGTGACGGCTGGCGATTTCCGCGAGCAGGCTTTCCAACTCAGGGGCGGG
Source organism: Akkermansia muciniphila (assembly GCA_945888515.1). GTDB lineage: Bacteria > Verrucomicrobiota > Verrucomicrobiia > Verrucomicrobiales > Akkermansiaceae > UBA956. The sequence continues at coordinate 4,191 of CAMDAD010000030.1, forward strand.
CTTTTCCGGTGCCACTTCCGTGGCCGCGAGGGTCTGGAGGTATTGCTTTACAAGGGATGATACGGAGGCATCCCGCCTCGCGGCGGCAATACGAGCCATGCGGTAGGTCTCCTCATCCAAGGCGAGTGTGATGTTTTTCATGGGTTTATGTGTATCACGGTTTCACAGTAACACAAGAAATTATGAAGGATGAATGATGAATGATGAATGATGAAAATAGAGCCAAGAAGAGGAGGATTTTGGGCTTATTTCCGTAAAATAGGTAAAACGTGTTTTGCTTATTTTACTCAATTCGCTGGAGTTCATAATTCATAATTCATAATTCATAATTCATCCTTATCTTCTCGATGGTAGTTTTGATGGAGGTATTGAGCGCGGCTTTGTCAGCGAGTGAGCGGGCGCGGTCCTTCTTGGCCTTGAGGGATTCCAGCTCAGTGAGGGCCCGAAACAGGGCGAGGATGGTAGGGCCGTGAAACCAGAGCTTGGCATCGAAAAGCTGGACGGCACCGATGAAGATCTTCGGGTGATCAAGCAGGAAGGCTTTGGCCATGGCCTCTAGGTAGTGATCGCGTTTGTTAAGGCGATTCAGGAGGGATGACTGGCGGAGTGGAGCCAGCGCGGCAGTGCTCACGTGGACCTCGGTGCAGTGCGCATCGGCGATGACGATGGCGCTATCGTCGAGGAGATTGAGCCTCTTGTGGGCGAACGAGAGGGCGAATCGATCGCCGCCTTCATGAAAGCGAATGACTGCGTGTGCCTTGATCTGGGGCTGGATGGTGCGGGCGGCGAAGTCCGCCTGGCGAAGGTCGGTGAGTTCGATGTCGAGGAAGAGAATGGCTTCGCAGCGGTATTCGTCCGTGATGAGTGACGGGATTTCCGGGCTGGTCAGCTGGTGGGTGAGTGTGGCCTTGCGGAGAATTTTGCGCAGGCGACTGCGCTGCGCGGTGGGCAGTGTGGCGGGAGTGAAGGATTTGAGGTTGAGGCGCTTGCCGTTGGTTTCGACGCGCCAGCTATCGGGAAGATCGATCATGGGCGGAGAACGAGGAGGGAGATGAGTTCGAAGTCGTCGATGTCCTGGCCAGCAAAGGGGTTATCGTAGCCGCCGAAGTCGAAGACGGAGGATTCGGATTGGGCGGCTTCGTGACCTTGGATCGATTGGATGGCTTGGTTGAGCAGGCTGGAGCAGGCGGACATGTCCTTGCAGTGCTTGGTTTCCGCAAGGAAGCTGCGGACAAGTGGCTCGATGGGAACGTTTTGGCCTCGGGTGGCGCGGCGCATGAACTTGAGCAGTTCGCGTGCTTGACCCTTGCCGATGGCCGCGGAGCCTTCGTCTGAGACATAGACGAGGTAGTAGGGATAGAGAGAGCTGTCGCTTTTGGGTTTTTGATCGAGGTTACGGTGCTTGAAGCAGAAGAGGATGCCGTGTTTGCGGTCGGAGTCTTCTGGTGCGTGGGTGATGGAGTAAATACCGCTGGGGGTTTGGCGGATTTCCGGTGTGTGTTTCAGGTATTCGCCGAGCTCATGAAGGTAATCGTTCATGTTGAGGTCGGTGAGCGAAATGTTTTCGTTGGCGTCTTCCAACTCGATGACTTCGTCCTTGAGACGGGCGAGCTGGCGGGAGCGGAACGAGATGTCGTTCATCTCCGGGCTGAGGTCGTCTTCGCCGCCGGTGGCTGTTATGTTAACGCCGATCATTTTGCTTTTCACCCGCTTTTCAAGGCTGAGGTATTCGTTGAGGGCAAGGTCCGGGAAGAAATTGACCATCTTGATCTGGGTATTGGTAGAGCCAATGCGGTCGATGCGCCCGAAGCGCTGGATGAGTGTGACGGGGTTCCACTGGACGTCGTAATTGATCACGCAGTCGCAGTCCTGGAGGTTCTGGCCTTCCGAGATACAGTCGGTGCCGATGAGGATGTCGACTTGTTCGCCGGAGGGCAGTTCGCGGCGGAGTTTGGAACGTGGGGAGAATGCGGAGAGAACGTTGTGGAAGGTGGGGATGATTTTTGGATTGTTCACCCGTGGGGTATCAGAGCCGTAAATGAGGGCAGTGGTGAGGCCTTGTGAGGTTTTGAGGTCATCGGCCAGTTGTTGGTAGAGATAGATGGCGGTATCGGCGAAGGCGGAAAAGATCAGGATTTTACGGTTGCCGTGGTTGTAGGGCGTGGCAGCGACTTTTTCGGTGATAAGTCCGCGCAGAGTATGGAGCTTGTGGTCGCGCTTTCCATCGAGAATGGCCTTGGCATCGGCGATGATGCCGGTGAGAAGATGGCGGTCGGCATTGAGGTCGTTCAGATATTCATCGACCAGCAAGTGAGAGACTTTGATGTCGTATTTGTAGTCGAGCCCAGGCGCGTCTTCTTCGGGGTTTTCTCTGTATTCCGCACTGATTTCGCCGTCTTGGGTTTCGAGAGCTTTGATGAAAGCGTCGATTTTTACGGTAAGGCGTTGCAGCGTGAGATGGAATGCGGCGACGGAACTGTCCAAGCGCTTGAACAGGTTGAAGCGGTGCATTTTCGCGGTTTGGAATTCGCGGTCTTCGTGACTGAAGATGACCTTGTCGTTATAGGTGGTCTGGTATTTTTCCCGATAGTAGGCGCGGTATTCCGGCTTGATGTACTTCATGGGAATGTAGACCGCGAGAATCAGCTCTTCGAGCCGGAGATTCGTGGTTTTGAAGTCGAGCAGCTCGTGGCGGGAGTCGATGTAGGGTGTGTAGGTGTCAGGCTTGAGTTTGGTGGGGAATGGGCCTACGTCAGAGGCGGAGTAGTGCTCCGTGATGTGCTTGCGGCTGCGGGAGATGGTGAGGAGTTCAAGGATTTTATAGAAATCCGAGGGGATGGCATCCAATAGCTCGGCTTTGTTTTTTTCTTCGCTGTCGTTCCAGGTGTTGATGGCACGGGTGGTGCGCTGGAGGGTGTTCTGAACACTGGGGATGCCCTCCTTCTCGAAGGCGGCGTCGTTGTCGGCCGTGATGATGCTGATCTGGTTGCGGAGGTCGACGAGCGAGTTGTTGACGGGGGTAGCTGATAGCAGAAGCACCTTGGTATTCTGGCTTTGCTGAATGACTTCTGAGAGTAGGCGCTGGTAGCGGGTGAAGCCTTCCTCCTTTTCGACCCGGTTGCGGAAATTGTGGGATTCATCGATGACAACCAAGTCGAACTTACCCCAATCGAAGCGGGAGAGGTCGAAGCCACTGCGCGAGTCTCCCCGCGTGCGGGAAAGGTCGGTATGGAACATGATCTTGTAATGGAAGGTCTCATTGAGCGTGCTGTCCTTATAGGCACCACGGAACGAATTCCAGTTGTCGTAGAGTTTGGCTGGAGTGAGGACGAGAACGTTGTCCTGGCGTAGCTCGAAGTATTTGATCACGGCCAGGGCCTCGAAGGTTTTTCCCAGTCCGACGCTGTCGGCGATGATGCAGCCGTTGTATTTGTTGATTTTCTGGATGGCGGAAAGAACGCAGTCTTTCTGGAAATCGTAGAGCATGTTCCAGATGGCTGTTTTTTTGAAATGTAGCGCGTCTTGCTCAAAGCGGGCGACCCCTAGGTCAAGCTGGTGGCCGAAGAGCTCGTTGAGGGTGAAGTAGTAGAGGAACTCGGGCGAGTGCTCCTTGTAGAGTGCCTGGAGGCGTTGGAGGATCTGTTCCTTGTAGTCGAAAGCGAGGTCCGGGTTGTTCCAGATCATGTCGAATTTCGCACGAGCTGCCTCGATCTGAGCCTTGTCCATCGACTCACTGATGATGCTATCGAAATTGATGCTGCGGTGTGAACTCCTGACCTCTGTGGCAAGTTCCAGGGAAGATGAACCCTGGATCATGAATTCCGCGTCAACAAGGAGTATGTTGCCCTTGATCGTGCATTTCGGGGTGGTGCGGCGGATGTCCACGTGGGAGCGGATGAAGTCCGCCATCTGCCGAGCCTGTTCGAAGTGCTGGAGCTTATTTTTCTGGGTGATGTCGTAGGTGTTGAAGAGGGCGTCGTTGGGATTGATCTCAAATTCGCGGGCAAGTTCGCCGACGGGAAGAAAGACCTCCTTGTCCCGGAGGAGTAGGTGAATTGCCCCTACGCGCTCCAAGCTAGACTCCAGCAGAGTAAAAACGGAGAGCGTCAGCTTGTCGTTGATGATGTTGACCGCGGATCCAGTCTCGTTCTTATGGAGGTTTTCGCGTAATTTTTCGAGGAGGGCGGTTTCCATAGGTAAGATACGTAAAGTAAGTTGACGGAATCGACAAAAATAAATCAGAAAATGAATTGGTAAGCAAGACAGATATCCCATGTTGGGAGTCTAAGTGGACGGTATTCTTTTTCTCGCAAAGGTCGGAACTCTCAGCGCTGGATAACTTGCGGTGATTCTTTCATTTCGGCCGTGAGGCTTACTGCTTTTTAACGGACTGCAGGTAGTGCCAGATCGCGTTGAACTGATCGGCGGCGTTTCCATTGAGCGCGGGGTTCGGTGATTCGCCGCCGGGGGCGTATTGGGGCATTTTGGTGCCGGGGGTGACGCTGGCGGGGTTGTCCATCCAGCGATCATACCACTCGCGGCGCAGGCGTCCGCCGATGTGCTCTAGGTAGAGCCCCTGCACCTCAAAGGCGGCCGTGGGCGGGGTCTTTTCGAGGCCGTGGCATGTGGTGCAGCCGAAGCCTTTTTCCGCGGAGATCAGGTCCTTGCCGATGGCGACCAGGGCGGGATCGCTGGCGTGGGTGGTTTTTTCCTCGGGATCGATGCCGTGGAGTCGTGCGAAGCCATCGCTGAGCGAGGCGGCATGGGCACTGTAGGCGGGCATGCGCATGTCGAGCCAGGGGCGGGGCTTGGTGGTGAGGCTGCCGCTGATGATGCTCTGCATGAATTTCGTTTGCAGCATCTCGCCGATGAAGGTCAAGTGCGGGCGGGATTGATCGAGCTTTTCGTTCGCTCCGGCGATGTGTGCGGTGAGCGATTGTGTTTCCGCATGGGTGCTGTCGAGCAAGGCGGGCAGGCCATCGCGCGAGTGGCAGGCATCGCATCGCAGTGAGTGGAATTTCCGATCGGCGGCCTCGGCTTTATCGTTATGGCTCAGCGACTGACTGCCGGTTTTGGCGAAGGCGACGAGGGCGAGTCTGTCGTTTTCCGATAGATGGTGAACAGGCGCGGCACCGCGTTTTTCCGCAGGGGCGACGCAGCCCTTTGCCTCCCAATCAGCGGTGAAAATTTTCTGCAAGCTGGAGACCGTGAGTTTTTCCGGGGTGGGCAGACCGGCGTGGCAATAGAAACAATGATGCGCGGCGGCGACGGATTTGCCGCGTGCGGCATCGCCCTTGAGCTCGGTTTGCGCGGGCAGGGGAGCCTTTGCCTTGGCAGTGAGAAACGCGCTCAGGCCTTTGATTTCCTCATCGCTGAGCTGGAAGTCCGGCATGCCACGGTGGGGGGCGTAGGCGTTGGGGCTTTTGAGGAAGGCGGCGAGGGCACCGGGCTTGAACTTCGCGGCGACGTGGTGAAGGGGGATGCGTTTGTTTTCGAGATCGGGCTTTTCCTGATCGGGTCCGCTGTGGCAGGCGGCGCAGCCGAGTTTGTGGAAATGGGCACCTCCGGCGAGAATCGTGGCTTCATCCGCAGCGGCTGCGGCGGCCTCGGTGCCGGATTGCATCGAGCTGAGAAAGGCCGCGAGGTCCGCGACTTGTTGGGCGCTTTCAGGATTTTTCGGATCAAACAATTGCGGCATGGTGGTGCCCGGGCGCAGGGTGTGCGGTTCGCTGAGCCAGGCGCGCAGCCAGGGTTCCTTCAATCGGTCGCCGGGATTGACCAGCAGCGGGGCGATTTCCTGCATTTCCTGCATGGGATCCGCGCCGAGTGGTGACTCGCTTTGGTGGCACTTGGCGCAGTGTTGCGTGGCGAAAAGTTCGCGGCCACGGCGTTGCTGCAAGGAAATGGTAGCCTCGGGAGTGGGCGCGCTGACGAAGGCGGTGGGAGGAACACTTTGACGGGGGAAATCCTTTTCCTCCCAGAACAAGCGGAAGTGCGCCGCGCCATCCGGGCGGCTTTTGTAGGTGATGACGATGTCGTGTTCGCCGGGATTGATGCGGCTTTGGGCGGAGCGAGCGGTGCCGAGCTTTCCGGTTTCGACAAGAAGTTCCTCGCCATCGAGAGTCAGCTTCGCCTCGCCTTCGCCCTCGAAGGAAAAGATCAGCCGCTGGCGTTTGGCGATTTTGAGTTTGCCGGTCCAGGTGGTTTCGAAGGGCCCAGGAGCCAGAAAGGCGCTGGGGGTTTCGCCGGATTTCAGCCACAGGGCGGGCAGTCGGTCCAGTCGGGTGTCGGTTTTTCCGTTGGACTGAAAGGTGGCGATGAGTTGCGCTTGGCAGGCGAGGCTGCTGCCGAGGATGAGAATCGCTTGTGTGAGAGTGCGGAGCGGCATAGGAGAAAAAATATCGTGTAAAACGCAGGTCTGCTTTGACCTTTTAGCTTCCTACGGCTAAAGGAGCGCGCACATTACAGTATGAAAGATCAAATTTTGCTAGTACAAAATAACGCCCTCGCCGCCATCACCGCGGCTCCGGATGCGCGCAGCTTGGAAGAGGCGCGGGTATCGGTGCTGGGAAAAAAAGGGTCGCTCACTGTACTTTCGGCAGGCATGAAAGATGTGCCTCCTGCGGAAAAGGGCGAAATCGGTCAACTGCTCAACAGCGCCCGTAATGCGATCACAGCCGCGCTCGACGCGAAACAAGCGGACCTGCAGGATATCGCCGATCGCGCCGCGCTTGTCGGGATCGATCCCACCTTGCCCGCACGTGCCCTCCCCGCTGGGGCGGTGCATCCCTTGACCTTGTTGCGCGAGCGTGCGGTGGGGATTTTGCGCCGCATGGGTTTCGCACTGGCCGATGGTCCGGAGATCGAGGATGAGTTTCATTGCTTCGATGCCCTCAACACGCCTGCTGATCACCCCGCGCGCAATGCGAAGGATACCTTCTACTTTGACTCCGGAAAGTTGCTGCGCACGCACACTTCCTCGGTGCAGATCCGCATGATGGAAAAATGCGCGCCACCACTTCGCATCACGGCACCGGGCACGGCGTATCGGCGCGATGAAATCGACAGCACCCACCTTTCCGCGTTCCATCAGTTAGAGGGCCTGTATGTGGATCAGGATGTTTCCCTGCCCGATCTGAAAGGCACGCTAGAGGCGTTTTTGCGCGAGATGTTTGGCGCGGATACAGCGGTGCGGTTTCGTCCGCACTTTTTCCCGTTTACCGAGCCGAGTTTCGAGATCGATGTGAAGCTCGAGGTGAAAGGTCAGGCACCGCGCTGGATCGAGGTGGCGGGCTGCGGCATGGTGGACCCCGCGGTGTTCGAGGCCGTATGTCAATCGCGCAATGATCGTGTGTATGACCCGGAAAAAGTCACCGGCTTTGCCTTCGGTATGGGCTTGGAGCGTCTGGCCATGATTCAGTGGGGGATTCGCGACATCCGCCTGCTGATTGAAAATGATGTGCGCTTCCTGCGTCAGTTCGCCTAACAACTTTTTTTGGATCAAGTATGAATGTCTCGTTGAATTGGTTAAGTGAGTATGTGGATCTTGCCGGGAAGTCGGTGCAGGAGTTGGATGATTTGTTGACCTTCGCGGGCATCGAAATCGAAGGGATCCATACCAAGGGCGTAAGCTCTGACAAAGTGGTGGTGGCGCAGATCATGGAGGCGGTACAGCACCCGAATGCCGACCGTCTCAAGGTCACGCAGGTGGATGCCGGAGAGGGGACTCTGCGGCAGATCGTTTGCGGCGCGCAAAATTACAAGGTCGGCGATAAGGTCCCTTGCGCCCTGCCCGGTGCCGCCTTGCCGAACGGGTTCACCATCGGCGAGACGAAAATGCGCGGCGTGGAATCCAAGGGCATGCTTTGCGCTGGCTCGGAGATCGGACTCGCGGATCAGGAAAACGGCTTGCTCCTTTTGCAGGGCGATCCTGCCGTGGGCACGCCAGTGAAGCAGTTGTTCGCGTCGGACGTTTTGTTAGAAGTGGAAGTCACACCGAATCGCGCTGACCTGCTCAGTCACCGGGGCCTAGCTTATGAATTGGCGGCTTTGTTAGAGCAAGAGCATCAGCCGCTGGAACTGCCTGCCCTGGCGACGCGCTGCGGCAGTGCGTGGATCGGGAACGAAGCGGAGGAAGCCTGTCCGTTTTATTCGTTGACGAAAATTTCCGGCGTGACCGTAAAAGACAGCCCAGACTGGCTGAAGGAGCGACTCGTCTCGATTGGCTTGCGGCCGATCAATAACATCGTCGATATCACTAATTTTGTGCTGCACGAAATGGGGCAGCCGCTGCATGCCTTCGATGCCGCACAAGTCGGCGTGCGCATGCACCTGCGCGGCGCGAAAGCGGAGGAAGCTTTTGCGGCGTTGAATGGATCCAGCTACGCACTGCGCGAGGGCGATCTAGTCATTTCCGATGACCGTGGCGAAGTGCTGGCGCTCGCCGGCATCATGGGAGGGGCCACCAGCGGTGTTACTGCTACGACAACTGATCTTTTGCTAGAGTCGGCGTATTTTACTCCTACCTTGGTGCGCTCTACTTCGCGTGCGCATTTGTTGAGTAGTGACTCCTCCTATCGTTTCGAGCGAGGCGTCGATCCCGAAGGCGTGCTGCCAGCGGCGGCGCGTGCCATCCAGCTCATCCTCGAAATCGCCGGTGGCCAGGTCGAGGACGAGACGGCAGTGGTCGGCACGCTGCCCGTGCTGACGGGCGTGGTGGAGCTCGATACCGCACGCCTCGATCAATTGATGGGCGGCAGCATCGAGCTGGCTGCTGCGGAAAATATTTTGCTGCGTCTCGGCCTGAGCGCCGAGGGCGAAAATCTCTGGCGCGTGCCCAGCCGCCGTGCTGACTTGCAACGCCACATCGATCTCGTGGAAGAAATCGCGCGGGTCCATGGTCTCGAAAAAGTGCCTTCGCGCATGAGAGCGACCTTTGTGCCCGCCAGCGATATCGATGCTGCTGCCGACCTCGATATGAATCTCCGTCGTTCGCTCGCATCGCTCGGGTTCTATGAAGCGCAAACGATCAAACTCATTGCCGAAAAACAACTCGTCGATGCCTTACCACTGCGCCCCTTGCAAAACGGCGACCTCGTGGCTGTTCGTTTGCCGCTCAGTGAAGACCATGCCGTGCTGCGTCCCAGTCTCGTGCCAGGGCTCATTGCCACTGCCGAGCGCAACGTGCGTCAGGGTCTTAAGTCTCTTCGTTTTTTTGAATTGGGTCGTGTTTTTCGACATAATGGCGGCGGCAAATCCCGCGATCTGGAAAGCGAGTCGATCGCCCTTTTACTCTCCGGCCCGTTGTCTCCCGAGAGCTGGTCTGCTGCGCCTGCGGTGGCGACCGTTCACGATCTGAAAGCCGCCTTGCAAGCCATCCTGCCGGGCTGCCCGCTGCAGTTCACGCCGCGAGAGCGTCAGGGATTCGTCTTGGCCTGTGATGTGACGGGTGGCGATAGCAATCTCGGCGTGGCGGCACGACTACACCCCGCACGCGCGCGCGAACTCGATTTCGCCCATCCTGTCTGGCTCGTCGAGCTGGACCTAACCAAGGTGCGCAAGTGGCTCGGACGGCGTCGGGTGGTGGAAGAACTCCCGCAGTTCCCTGGCAGCTCGCGCGATGCGGCGATGGAAGTGGACGCATCGCTCCCCGCAGCGGAGATCGATAAAGCTGTCGCCAAGGCGGGTCAGTCGCTGTTGCAGCACTTCGAATGCTTCGATGTGTTTACCGATCCCACCGGGCAGAAGCTCGATGTGGCGAAAAAATCCATCGCTTACCGCTTCCACTATCGCGCCAGCGATCGCACCCTCAAGAACGAAGAAGTGGATGCCGCGCACAAGCAGGTGTTGGACACGCTTGTAAAAGAATGTGCCGTGGCGTTTCGCTAATAAGAAAAATTTCGCAAAGATGAATTTCCTTGTTTGACATCAGGGGCGTTTTTGCGTTTCCTCAATTTCACACACCATAAGACCCATGAGTGACGACCAAAACACACCATCCAAGCAGACTTCCAGCATTCCTTTGAAAAAGGAAACCGTTCGCGTGACTTTGAAAGCCAGTGATGCGCCTGCGACACCTTCCGCCGCTGTGACACCCATGGCGCCGCCTACCGCTCCGATCGCCCCACCGGCTCCTCCCGTTGCTCCTAAGCCACCGACACCCACTGCGCCGATGACGCGTCCACCCGTGGCCACTGTTCCTGTTGCTGGTGTGCCGATTTCTGGGGCTCCTTCTGCTACCAGCGGCCCGCCCGCACCCGCTCCTACCATTCCATTGAAAACCGCAGGCCCGATGGCTCGACCTGCCCCTGCCCCTACGATCAAGCTCAACACTGGCACATCCACAGGTGCTCCTACGGTTCCGCTTAAAACCGCTGCTCCTATGCCCGGTCTTGCAGGTCCTGCGACGAAGCCTATGACGGCTCCTCTGCCAGGTAATACTGTAGCGTTACCGAAGGCGACGGTGCAATTAGCCCCGCCGACTCAGCCGATGACCACGTCCGGGTTGTCGTCTGCACTAGTGGATAAAGTTACGGAAGAAGAAGAAGATGCGGGTTCTGACACTCTCACTACTGTGCTCTCGATCTTCGGATTCTTTGCCGCTTGTGCGGTGTTGGCGTTCCAGTGCATGACTGTTACAGTCTGGGATGGCTGGAGTGAATTGTTCTGAAATGAGTCCTACGTTTCCTTAACCCATCCTCATCTTTTATCATCATGGCACTACCAATCATCAATATTCTTTTCGGCGCTGTCGCACTCGGGATTGCGATCCTCACCTGGATGGCTCCGATCGTCTGATTCCAGCCTTACAACAGCTCTCGGATCTGTTGTTTTTCAATCTACAAAAAAGCGGTGGCAACATCGCTTTTTTGTTTTTGTAAGGACTGTCACAGAGCGAGCAATCGAGGCGAACCAATACGATTTGCCAAGAAAAATCTGACGATGTGCAGATGACCCGTGCCGAGGGAAGACTAGTTCATCGGAAACGCAGAAATCTGTAGCTACTAGGAAATGATAGAGAGGGGCTTGGTGGTTTTCCAGTTGCCGCGTGTGAAGTCGGGGAAGTCCTGAGGCATGCCGTCTTCTTTGATGGATTTCTCACTCAATGGTGCCACAGACGACCAGAAGCAGCCTTCATACACATTTTGGTCCAGCGGTAAGCCGTTGCGCAGGCATTCGATGATGCGGAAGAGCATCAGGAAGTCCATGCCGCCGTGGCCGCCCATTTTTTTCGAGAGTTCGCCCATGCGCTTGAACAAGGGATGCTCGTATTTTTCGGCGATGGCGTTGAATTCCTCGGAGTTGGTCCATTCGTGGAAGCTCTTGGTCATGCCCTCGATGGCCATGCCGTTCGGAAAACCTTTGAGCGTGCCCTTGGTTCCTTGGATGAGGTTGTGGCGGCTGTAGGGTCGGGGTGAGGTTTCATCCCACTGCACCATGATCGTGCGACCCAAAGTCGTCTTGATGATGGAGGTATTCATGTCGCCGCATGGGTAGTCGAGCGTTTTGAATTCTGGATTGGTTAGATTCGTGGACTTCTCAGCCCACAGCTTGCGACCTCGTGCGGGGGAAGAGAAGGAAACGAGACGGCGGAAATTGTCTTCGCCGCGAGCCAAGCTCATGTATTGCGCGACGGGTCCGAGACCGTGGCACGGATACAGGTTGCCATTGCGATTGGCATAATGAAGTGTGCGCCAGGAGCCGGTGCTGTTACCTCCGTTCATTTGTCCGCGCAGCTCATGAATGTAGGCCGCCTCGCCGTGGAGTAATTCGCCGATGACTCCCTGACGCACCATGTTCAAATACAGTAACTCTTCGCGACCGTAATTGACGTTTTCCATCAGCATGCAATGCCTGCCGGTAGATTCCGAGGTATCGATAATCTCCCACATTTCCTTGATCGTAAGTGCGATGGGAATCTCGACAAACGTGTGAGCACCCGCTTTCATGCACGCCACCGCCTGCGGTCCGTGGAGTTGCCAGGGAGTCGCAATGAAAACGGCATCGGGTCTGGTCTCGGCAAGCATTTTTTGCCAGACATTTTCCTCACCGAAGTAGAGTTTCGGGCTGTGTCCCTTGCTCTTCACATTCGATTCCGAGCGCTTCGCCCGACCTTCGTTCAGGTCGCAAATTCCTACGACCTCCACGCCTTCGATGGTCGCTAACTGAGTAATGTGTCCAGATCCGCGCGCGCCGACTCCGATGATGGCGACCTTGACTTTTTCCAGCTTTGGTGCGGCGAAATCGCCCATATACTTTGCACCTGAGGCGCGAGAGGGAGCGTTTTGTGCCGCGAGTAGGCCGGGCAACGCGGCCATGCCAACGCTGAGGCCGCCTAGGCTTTTGAGGAAATTGCGGCGTTGTGAAGATGCTTGGGTGTCTTTCATAAGAATCAGTGGGTGATATAACTGCTACGAAAATTGTTACAGGTTTTATTCGAACGACAAGCAAGATTTATCGAATTTCCTGCCAGTCGGTGCTGTGGATTTTCCAACCTTGTTCGTTTTTTCGCCAGTGCATCATCACAGCGTATCGTCCATTCAGGCTCTGAAACCATTGCCTGACAGAGACTTTTGCATCGGCATCGAATTCCATGGTGGCATGATTGCCCTTGATGATGATGTTGATTTTTTTCGCTCGTTGGATGGAAATTTCCTGCGCGTTTTCAGCCAGTAGGGAGAAACCACTGTTGAGGTCTTCAGGTGAAAAATTGCCGTTGATCTGATCGATGGGTGAGCAGATTTCCACTTGTTGATCGAAGTAATGTCCGATGGATGAGCTCTTGATGAGTCGTGAGCTGCGGGTCGAATGCGGGGCAATGCTGAGAGTGGAAATGAGTTGATCAAGCTTGCGTTCGAGGATCCGTTTGGGTTGGTAGAACCACCAAGCAAATAGGCCGAGTAAGAGAAGAGCGATGGCTGCGAATCGAAAAAGTGGTTTCATCGTTAGGGTTCGGTGGCGATGTGATGATAACGTCTGGGTTGGTAGCGCTGGGCGAGCAAGATTTCTGTGGGAATGGCATTTGCGGACACTTTCCACATGGGATATGGCCCAGCTTCGTAGGCGAGTATGACGGAGCCGTATTTTTGCCACGAGGAGAAAAGTAGCACGTGTCGGTCATTCAGGAGGATATCGCCGGGCAACAATTGAGACCATGTGATTTCGTTTGTGATCAGAGGTAGTTCAGCGGTGGAGTAGGCGCGGGGCAGTCGCCAGCAACGAGAAACGAAGCCCGAGCAATCGATGCCGGCTGCTTCACTGCTGACGAGCGCATCGCCACCGCTTCGTTTGGTGGGGTTAGCGATATCTCCCGCCGCGGCACCGCGTTCGATTTTGTGAAGGAACGAGTGAGGGGTATCAAAGCCTCCCCATTGGTAGGGCATTCCTGTATTTGATTTTCCTGTGAGCCACCAACCGCGGGCGTAGCCAAACTGTTGTAGACTTTGATCGGGCGTGTGAACTTCAATGCCTTTGCGATCTGCTCCGTGAAGAATATTTTTCTCCTGCGGGGTCCAAGAAAGATGGGTGTAAGCATGGGCGATGGCGAGAGCCTGAACGCGGCTGACACGGGAGAATGGCCCGGGGATGCGACCGACACCGAAAGGGTTAGTGGAGCAACTTTGAAGCAGAAAAAAAACGGCGAGCCAGCGGATCATGGAGCGGAGGAGCGGGCGGTGATTGATTGCAAAAATCCTTCGCAGGCGTCTTCGATCAGGTCGATGACATGGACAAAGCCTTCCTCTCCGCCATAGTAAGGATCTGGAACACGATCGGCTCGGTAGCGAACGCCGAAGTCCGTCAGTTTACGGATTTTATTTTTGTGAAGTCCGTCACGATCCATGCGGCGAACATCTTGTTCATTGTCTTCATCCATGACGAGAATCCAGTCGAAACAATTCAAATCATCCGCTTCGATTTTGCGGGCGGTGCCGAAAATCGGATAACCGCGTTCGGTTAAATGCTGGCGCATCCGGTGGTCGGGCGGATTTCCTTGATGCATGCCAATGGTCCCGGCGGAATCGATCAAAAATTCCTCCGCGCGCCCAGCATTGCGAGTCATGTGATCAAAAACCATTTCCGCCGCAGGTGAACGGCAAATATTACCCATGCAGACAAAAAGGATGCGAGTTTTGGGTGCTGGCATGGCAGGATACTGAAATGATTTGCCAATTTCACAAGCAACTTTTGTCACCGGCGGGGTTACAGTAATGAATCGACCACCATTGTTATGAATCAAAAACTGCTCTATCCTGCACTCACCTTGTTTCTCGGAGCTGCTGGCGGATTTTTTGTCGGAAAAAGCGGCCAGCCAGCGCAAGCTGATGACTCGAATTCCGCAGCCGAGATGATCTCGCGGACCAGTCGCTCGGGATCGCTGGCGGACTCGAAGTCAAGCCGATCTGCCGGAAGTGGCCGTCCTCGATCGGCCGATGACATCAATCAGATGCCCGGGCAACTGCAGCGCATGCAATCTTTGTTAGAGTTCTACGCGGGGTTGAGTCCCGAACAACTCGAAGAGGAGGCGAAAAAATTGGAGAGTATCGCCATGCCCGAACGCATGATGGCGTCCTATGTTTTATTCGCCAAATGGGCGGAAACCGATCCAATGAGCGCCATGGCGTATTCTGATAAAATGGGTTTCACGGGGATGTTTGTGCGTCCTACTATCATGCAGAGCTGGGCCAGTGTCGATCCCTTGGCGGCATCGAAATACTACTCGGATAATCCCGGACAATTTGCCATGATGGGTATGTTTGGTGGTCGCGGTGGCGGTGGACCGATGGGGAATGGTGCTGCTTCGATCATTGCGGGCGAGTGGGCAAGACAAAATCCCGATGATGCGATGGCTTGGGCCAAATCCCTGAACGGCTCGGAAAAAGGAAATGCCCTTGGTTCCATCATTTCGCAGGTGGCGCAAAGTGACTCGACAAAAGCGATGTCCATGGCCGCTACTTTGGATGGAGATGAAAAAGCCCGGGCCAATCGTCAGATCGCAGAGGCGCTTGGATCGAAGAGCTGGGATGAGGCGCAGCAATTCATCGCCGGCCTTCCCACGGATCAGCAAGACGATGCACGCCGCCGCGCTTTCGAGGGGCTGGCGAACAAAAACCCCGCCGAGGCGGCAAAGCAGTTGGCATCTTTCAGTGATGAGGATCAGCGGAATCGCGCGACTGCGACTGTGGCCGAGCGCCTTTCTCGTGAAAATCCAGCTGAGGCTTTCGATCTCGTGATCTCTTCGGGAGCGGCCAAGCAAGATGATGCCATGCGCAATGTGATGATGAACTACGCCCGTCAGGACAGTGCCGGAGCTCTCAGTGCAATACAGAAAATCCCGCAAGGAGAAACACGCGACACGGCGATCGGCACTTACGTGTTTGCCAGCAATAGCACGAACTACTCAGAAAACTTCGCACTCGCGGAAACGATCACGGATGAGCGCGACCGCACCCGCGCTATCGGTGTGAGCGCCGCGAAGTGGATGACGACCGATCCAGAGGGAGCCAAGGCCGCGATCCAGCAATCAACCACACTCAGTGACGAGATGAAAACTCGCATCATCGAGGGCGGTGGCGCCATGCGTGATTGGGGTGGCCGTGGTGACCGTGACGGACGCTGATTTCTCGCGCTCCATTCATTGACAATGCAGGATACCTGTCGCAGGGTGACCTACACTTTTTATGAAGTCATCGCTGAGGGAAAATCATGGCATTGCCCGGATCGAACTAGCAAGTGTGGGCAGCTACGGCTGGCAGGTTCGCTTGCAATGTCGTGGGCAAAAGGTGTCGCGTTTTTTTGCGGATCGGACCTACGGCGGCATTGAGGCTTCCTTGCAAGCGGCTCGGCACTGGCGTGATGAGCAATGGGAGTTGTGGCGCAGAAGCGATGCACCGCGCACCTGCGTTACATCGCCGCGCAATGCTTCCGGTGTCGTAGGGGTGTCGCGAGTGATCGTTCGATCCAGCACCGGCGCGATCTATCACTTTTGGCAAGCGACCTGGTGTCCTGCACCCGGGCAGCGGCAGTCGGTCAAGTTTTCGGTCAAAAAACACGGCGACTCTATCGCCTATCATCTCGCCATCGAGGCCCGCCGAATTGGGATTGGGGAGATTCCATTGAACGGGGACTCTGCGTGACTCTATTTCTTTTCCAAAATTTCTAACAACTTCTCGCGGTTATGGCTGTTGTTGAGCTGGTTAAACAGAGTTTCCGCATCGCGGTCCGCAAGATCTTTTTGCAGTAGAGTGCTCACAGCGGGGCGCAGGTCGTCAGGTGCGGCGGTCAGGGGCTTGCGGAAGCCTTGCGGATCGACACGATTCAAGGGATGGGCCGCATAGCCCGCGCCGATGTCCACGCCGTCCCCGGTGCGGATTTCATAGTGCAAATGCGCCGGGTAAATGCCCTCCGCGCCGCCAACGGCACCGATGATTTGTCCGCGCCCGACCAAGCTTCCCAGTGCTACATCGATGCGCTGCAAATGCGCATACATCGTCTGAAACGCCTTGCCATCCGGCAGACGATGCGAGAGCACCAGCACACGACCCCAGCCAGGTGAGGGGATGCCGGAATAGGCGACAAGGCCATCCGCAGCCGCAAACACCGGATCGCCGAGATCGGTATTCATACCACCTATGCCATTCAGATCATCGCCCGTGTGATGGCCGCCGCGCGTTTCGTTCATCGCCCAAAATGGCTGCGCGTTGTAAACCAGCGCACCGTTTTCCGAGCCCATCGGCTCATCGATGCGATCCACCATCGGCTGGGCGAGTCGCTGCCATGGGCTGAATTGGTGAAAGCGAAAATCTGGCTCGCCATCTTGGGGCATCGAGAGCGGGCGGTTGACACCTTGTGCCGAGGAAAGATTAAAATCTGTTAGATTAAGCGATGGGTTGGAGAGATGCAAGGTCAGCCCTATGACCAATCCGGCGGCGATGAGAATAAACAAAAACAGGGCAGGGCGTTTCATGAATGATGTTCCTAGACTAGAGCGGATCGGAAAAAATGGCAAGCACCGTCAGCGCGCGAAATGATTCAGCAGGTAGGAAAGAACCAGCACTTGCGGGATCGAGAGCAGCGGTAAGATCAAAGCACAGACCCAGCGGCCCGTAGTGCTCTTCAGCGACATGATTTCCGTATAGTCGGTCGCGGCGCCCGCCATCAGGAAAGTAAACGCATTGCCCGGTGCATTCCCCTGGCGCAGCAATTCCGCCGCGAGTGGCGAGGAACCCTCGCTGCATACTTCGATAACTGTTGTAACGATCAAGGTCAGGCCGAGGCCCCAAAGCGTCGGACCGAAATGCTGATGCAGCAGATGAGCCGGCAAAAACGCACGCACGGCCGCCGTGAGCACAAAGCCTAACAGAATCCAGCGCAGCACCATGCGCGAGTCGCGCAGCCCGGTCAGAAACAAGGCGCGCAGGTTGGCGCGAGTCGGGCGCAATGCGGGAGCCATGCTGCGGAGGGAGGCGCGGTAGGAAAAATGCTGCGGTAGAGCCACGGTGTGTGGATTCTGCGGCAGCCATTTCGCTTTGGTCAGCAACTCCACGAGATACCCCGTGACGATCCCTACCACGGCCGAGAGCACCACAAAACACAGCATCCATTTCCATCCGATCAAGGCGGCTAATAACAAGGTGAGCGAAAACGAATTCCACGGGCTGGCGATGAGAAAAGCCACCGTTTGCCCGAGCGAGGCACCGCGTTTGTAGAGTCCCATCCCGACCATGAGAATCCCATGATTGCACAGATCCAGCATCACCCCGGCCCCCGTGGCGCGAAAGATGCCGCGCAGCGTGCCAGGTTTCCCGAGCAGCGCGGCCACCAACTCCTTCGGCGTATGCGCGAGCACCGCCATGAGACCGATGCCAAAAAGGATCGCCCACCAGGACTGGCGCAGTAATTGCACACAAGTGGCGGAAAATTCTCGCTGCCAGAGTGGTTGCTCCGTTTTTACCAGCGCAAACAAACAGCCTGTGAGAAAAAACATCAATGATACCCAGAGAACGGAGTCGAACGATTTTCCAGAATCAGTACCGCAGCAAGAAGGTGCCTCGGTAGCAACGGGGTGCGTAAAGTCCGTCCGCAACAGATCGAACTCCGGCGGAGTAGGAGTTTTACGCGGGGCAGAAGGGCCACCACAACAATCAGGCATGCCTCAGGCTACACGTGAGGTTCCTTTCATGCGAATGATTTTTCTGTATTCTCGCCGAATCGGATTGACGCGACCGAGGCAGTCATGTGCATTGACGACATGAAACATTTGACATTCCTTCTGATCGCCAGTGCCTGTGGACTCAGCAGTGCTTGGGCCGGCTTTTCGGAAAAACGCATGGAGATGACGATGCGTTCTGCGGAGCGGACAGGGAAATTGGTGGCCTTTGTGTTCTATGAAGACACGACGCACCATCGCGAGCCGCGCGAGGTCAACGCCGCGATCGCACGCAATGCATCGGTCAAGCAAGCGATTCCGCGCGCGGATGTATTGCTGGTGGAGATTACTAAGGGCGATAAGGATACTGATAAGATTCCCGAATGTGTTGCCCGAGAGGGTAAGACGCCGCGAGCAGTGATCACGGATGCAAAAGGAGAAAAAGTCATTTTGGAATTTCAAGGAACACCGAATCGCGACAAGGAAAAAGAGATCAAAGACAAGGTCGCAAAAGCGACTGAAACTCCTGATCAAGAATAATTTTCCAGCGTATCCCTGCTTGTCCTATCGTCACTTCTTCGATGGTCGATTCACTGTAGCATGAGGTGCCGTATGCGAACACTTGCGACGTGCGCTCGAAGCATGACAGTCCAAGTGGTCGGGACTGGTGGCTCATACGGTGCGAGTGATCCATGGCTATGCATGGAAGTTACACACCGGAATGTACTCAAAATCTTGTGCTGGCTCAGAAGCTCCACACCAGAGGAATGATCACGGATGCCATCACCCATGTGATGACATTCATTGGAAGTCCGATGCGGATGAAGTCGCTGAATTTGTAGCCACCGGGGCCATAGACCATCATGTGGGTCTGGTAGCCCATGGGCAGCATGAAGGCACAGGAGGCGCCGATGCAGATGCCGATAATAAAAGGCATGGGATTCACGTCTAACGATTTAGCTAGGTTTACAACAATGGGCACCATCATCAGGGCGGTGGCATTGTTTGAGAGAACTTCGGTCAGTGTCAGTGTGAGCAGGATGACAGCCGAGAGCGCGAAATACGGAAGAAACTCTGGTGAGGAGACAGCGCGCGCGCCGTTGACAAATCCGTCCGCCAACCATTTCGCAGTGCCTGTCTGATCCATCGCCATGCCCAGTGCGAGCATTCCGTAAAGCATGAAAATGATCGGCCAATCGACACCAGTGTAGGCCTCTCGCATGGTGATGATGCGCAACCACAGGATAGCTACTGCTCCGATCAGACTAGCGATGTGCATTGATACGCCGGGGATGAGAGTCACACTCAGAACGACAGCGAGAAGGATGGCCCACGTCACAGAGGCCGAAGAGCGGAGTCCGGGTGCGGGCAAGGAATCGGCACTGTCCGTGAGGACGAAGTTGTGACTGTCTTGCAAGCTGCGCAGGTTGTTTCGTGGTGTCAGAACGAGTAGTGTATCGCCGTGATCGAGCTCGGTTGTCGCGAGGCGCTCAGTGATGTTTTTGCCATTGCGGTGAACCGCCAAGACCACGCAATTGTATCGTTGGCGGAAATCTCGTGCGGCTAGAGTTTGATTTATCAGTTCCGATTCCTCGGTGATGACCAACTCAGTGACGACGCCCTCGATTTTCGATAAAGTCTGAATGCCCAGGTCCGGCAGTAGTTCTTCTGCCGAGGTCGCCTTGTTGCGTCGGCCGTGGACTCCGATGAGAAAACGATCGTTTGCTTCAATCACAATTTGGTTCACCTGAGCCATGACGCGCTCGCCATTGCGGCGGATTTCCATCATGTGAATGCCAGACTTGGGATTAAAAATGGGACTTTCTAGGAGGCGCTGACCGATGAGAGGAGAATGTTTATCCACAAGGATGTGAAAGAGCGGTGTGCTGCGTTCCTTGTCATCCAGCACACCAATGACAGAAGATCGGTTGGGCAGCAGTTTCGGTCCGAAAGCGATCATGTAGGCCAGCCCGACAAAGCTCAGAGGGATGCCGATCCAGGCAATATCAAACATTTGCATGGTCGGTAGACCGTAGTTTTTCAGCGCTCCGTTGACGACGATATTGGTGGAGGTGCCGATCAAGGTGCAGCAGCCGCCGAGGATGGAGGCATAGGAGAGAGGGATCAGTAATTTGGATGCAGGGATGTCCTTGGACCGCGCCAAGCCAAGCGCCACCGGCAGCATGATCGCGACAATGGCGGTATTGTTCATAAAAGCGCTGAAGAGAGCAGTAGTACCACAAAAGATCAATAGAGTGTAACGCAAACCGCCTCCTGCCATCTTTTGAATCAGCAACGATATCTGCCGTACCCCTCCCGATTTTTCCAGTGCCGTGCCAATGATGAAAAGCGCTCCAATCGTAAGCGGTGCCTCGTTCTTGAAAACATCCAGCACAGCCTTGGAGTCGACGAGGCCCAGTAAGACGGTGACGCACAGAATCGTAAGTGCGATCAGGTCTGCCGGCGCGATCTCTTTGACAAAAGCATACAAGGTTACTACGATGAGTAACAAAGTAAGGATTATGGGCGTAGAAGGAGCCATTGCGAGGTGTTTTGTAGCGGATGTCGCGAAAAAAACAAGCACAGAGTGCGGTAATAAGAGCGTCTTGTGTCAGTTCGTTTCAGCGACGAAACCGAATTTCTCAGGTCGATTCCGGTTGATTTGAACAAAAAGGCGGCTGTAAACGATGTCGATCTGCCTGTAATGCGTGTCATCAGTGTTGCTTGGTCATGACAAGCATAGGACAGGCGCAAAAAAGCACCCACCCGCGAAGGTGAGTGCTTTGTGGCGAAGCGGATGTTTTTAGAAGTGGATCGCGTGGCCTTCGGCGGCGAGGGTGGCTTCGTGGATGACCTCGGACATGGTCGGGTGGGCGTGGATGGTCGCGTGGATGTCCTCGGCGGTGAGTTCTTGGTCGAGCGCGAGACCCATTTCCGCGATGAGTTCGGTGGCGTTTTCGCCGATGATGTGCGCGCCTAACAACTCGCCGTGTTCTTTGCCGTATAGCAGTTTGGCGAAGCCATCGGGCTCACCGGCGGCGATCGCCTTACCGATGGCGGCGAAAGGAATCTTGCCCACGGTATACGCGATGCCTTCTTCCTTGAGTGCGCGCTCGGTCTTGCCGACGGAAGCAACTTGCGGATGGCAGTAGGTGCAGCCGGGAAAATTTTTCACTTTGCGCGGCGTGTGGCCTTCCAGGTAGAGGCCTTCCACGGCTTGCACGGCCTCGAACGATGCGGTGTGGGCGAGCCAAGGTGGACCAGTGATGTCGCCTGCGGCATAGACGCCAGGGATGGAGGTCTGATAGCGCTCATCGACGTTGATGTAGCCACGATCGCTGAGGGCGGGCTGGATGCCGCCGGGAAGCACGGGTTGCACGCCGATGGCGACGAGGCAGACATCCGCGGTGATGGTCTCCGTGGTTTTGGGACCCTCGACGGAAATTTCCACGTGAGTGCCGCAGTCTTTGGTAGCGGTGATTTTGGTATTGGTGAGGCAACGCACGCCTTGTTTGGTGAAGGATTTCTCCAAAGCATCGCCGACTTCATCGTCCTCGACCGGCAGCATGCGTGGCAGCATTTCTACGACGGTAACCTTAGTGCCGAATGCGTTGTAAATGTAAGCGAACTCCACGCCGATGGCACCGGCGCCGATGATCACCATGGACTTCGGTTGCTGGGACAGCACCATGGCCTCTTTTGAGCCGATGACCGTCGTGCCATTGTAGGGCAGTGGAGGCAGCGGACGTGATTTGCAACCAGTTGCGATGAGGATGTGCTGGGTTTCGGCGATGGACTTGGAGCCATCGGCGGCGGTGACTTCGACCTTTCCGGAGGCGGGGATGGAGCCGTAGCCGCGCACGTAGTCAACTTTGTTTTTTTTCAGCAAGTATTCGATGCCTCCAGCGAGTTTGTCGGAAACCTTGCGCGACCGATTTACCACGGCGCTCCAGTCGTAGGAAAGTCCCTCGATCTTAAATCCGAACTCTGCCGCGCGATGGGCGAGGGTGTGATAGAGTTCGGCATTTTTCAACAAGGCCTTGGTGGGGATACAGCCCCAGTTGAGGCAGGTGCCGCCTGCGCGGTCCGCTTCGACGACGGCGACTTTTTTTCCGAGTTGAGCTGCGCGGATTGCAGCAACGTAGCCCGCAGGGCCGCCGCCAATGACGATGAGATCGTATGCCATGATATTGTTAGAAGTGGTTCCGCGGGGAGGTTGGCGCGATTATGCACGATTGTCAAAACTTCGACGCAAGAAATTGCAGAAATTGACGGATTCTGAGGTTTTCAGGAAGCGATGCTGTGGTAGGATGCACCCATGATGCAGCAGGGCGATGATTTCCGGATGGCGCGAAAGGTAGCGTTTGCCGACACGGACGCGAGTGGTCGCGCTCATTTTACGTCGATCCTGCGGTATGTCGAGGAGACCGAGCATGCGTTTTTTTCTTCGCTCGATCTAGAGGTAATGAGTGACCGGCATGGCTGGCCGCGAGTTCATGTCGATTGCGATTATCGCGCGCCTATGTTCTTTGGTGATGAAATCACGGTGCAATTGGTGATCCAAGTCGTCGGAAAAACCTCTGTGAAATACACCTTCACCGTGAGAAAAGGTGAGATCCTGTGCGCAGAGGGATCGATGGTCATCGTCAACGTTCAGGTGTGAGAATGCGCGTCATCCCGCGCGACAATTTTGTTCAAGCAGGTCAAGACCGGCGAATTGAGCTGAAGGTTGATTGATCGCTGCGATCAGCCCAAGCTGGCCCCCGCAGGGAAGACGAGGTTAAGCAAGAGGGTGAGAAAAAAGTTCGCTACCAGGATTAGCAAGGAGGAATAGACCATCGCACTGGTGGTGCCACGGCCTACGCCTGCTGCTCCTTGGCTCGCATTGAGTCCCTGATGGCAGGAGACGATGATGATGATCATACCAAAAAATACTCCTTTGATCAGCGCGAATGACACATCGGTGAGGTCGGTGAAATTTTCCATTTGATACTTCCAATACGCTTCACCAATGCCGAAGGCTTCGATGCCCACAACGTTGGCAGCAATGATGCCTAACGTAGCAGATTCACCGATGAGCAGAGGAATCGCTACGAGCATCGCGAGCAGTCGCGGAGTGACAAGGTAGTCGATGGGATTCACATTCATGACGCGCAGGGCATCAATTTGCTCTGTGACTTTCATGGTGCCGATTTCTGCGGCGATGGAAGCGCCGACTCTGCCTGCAAGCATGAGCCCTGTTACGACAGGTCCGAGTTCGCGCAGCATTGCCACGCTCACCAGAGCTCCGCCCATGGTTTCCATGCCGAATTTGGAAAATTGAAAGAGGGATTGTGCGGTGAGCACGGCGCCGGTAAACGCGCCTGTGACCATGACAACGGGCTGCGAGCGATAGCCGATTTCGGCAATTTGTTGAAGGATGAGCCGCATGCGTTTTCGACCATGGCACAGCGATTCCGCCACGGTGGCAATGAGCAACGCCAGCGAGCCGAGGTAATTGACAAAGGCGATGACCACTCGACCAACCTGTGAAACAACAAACACGGCTTTGTATTACACTGTCGGCAGAGGAAAGGAAAGCAGGGATTTTTCTCGCAGAAGGGGCGAGCGGTCATAGTTCTTGGATGAGCATCTATGCATCCCATTTTCTATAAAAATCATGTCATTGGATGGAAAGTGATTGACGAGATACGCAACCTTTTTACGCTGTTGCCATGTGGTATTACTCGCAGAACAATCAGCAGATGGGGCCGGTGGCGGAGGAAGAACTCAAGACCAAGCTGCGCAGCGGCGTTCTGGTGGCGAGCACTTTGGTGTGGAAAGATGGCCTGGGCGACTGGAAGCCGGTGAGCGAAGTTGCTGAATTGGCGACGGCACTGAATACTGTAGCACCCTCTGCGACGGCTCCTCCAGCGATGAGCGGTGTCACCAATCCTTATACTCCGCCCATAAGCCAACCAGCCCCCTCGTATGCGCAACAAACGCCGATGGGGCCGCCGATCAATGGCGGGGCGATTTTGGGGTTTGCGATCGCGGTGACCCGGCTCTGCTGTCTGCCCTTTGGGGTGGCGGGCATCGTGTATGCCGCGCAAATCAATTCAAAACAATCCGTGGGCGACTATCTCGGCGCTGCGGAATCGGCGCGAAAGGCGAAGTTATGGACTTGGCTGGGTTTTGGTTTCGGTTTGCTGGTCTGTGTGCTCTACGGAGCGGCAGCCTTCGCTGGTTCGCTTAGCTAGTGATTCTCGAGCATGGCGATGCTGCGGGCGGTGGCTCCTGCGTGCTGTTGTAGGACGTGCAGCGCGCGCGCGCACATCGCTGCCGTTTTGCCGCGGTCATGCAAGAGGGTGGTGAGCGTTACGGTGAGTAAGGCGCTGTCGTTGATGCGAATGACACCCTCGGCAGCGAGCAACTGAGCGACCAAGGGCTCGAAGTTTTCCATGTGTGGGCCAACGATGACGGGCTTCGCGGCGAGGATGGCTTCGGCGGGGTTTTGCCCGCCCATGGAGAGGAAACTTTTTCCGATGATGACGACATCGGCGTGTGCGGTCCAGTCGCGCAACTCCCCCGTGCTATCGATGAGCAAGACGTCCACGTTTTCTCCCTCAGTCGGGATGCCTTCGCTGCGCAAGCGAACCGTAATGCCCTGCGCTTCCAGCGCGCTACGCACTTCCTGACGACGCTCGGCATGACGAGGTACGCAGAGGAAGAGCGTGCCTGTAGGGCGCAGGGCCTGGGCCAGCAGAAGCTCTTCGCCGTCGTGGGTGCTAGCTCCCAAAATGAGCGTGCGATGCTTGCGGATCGGCGCAAGGATGGCAGAAAATTCCGGACGTTGACTGGGCGATGGCGCGTTTTCTGGATCGAACTTGATGCTGCCCGTGACCGTCATGCGCTCGGCGACTATCCCTAACGAAGCGAAGCGCGCGGCATCTGCTGTATCCTGCACGCCGATGTGCTGGATTTTCTGGAATAAGGGGGCGACCCAGCGACGCACCTTGTGGTAGCGCCGTTCCGAGCGGGCGGAAAGGCGGGCGTTGATCATGCATACCGGAATGTCGCGCTGCTGGCATTGCTGCATCAGTTCCGGCCATGCCTCGGCCTCTATGAGGACGACCTGCGATGGTTCGAAGCGGCACAGATAAGAGCGCACGAAAGGCCACAAATCTAGCGGGGCATAGACAACTGTGAGAAGCTCCGTGCGCGCGGGGATTGCTAAGTGATACGCCGTGGCGGTGCTGACAGCGAGCACCACAGGATGGGGATGCTTTTTGTGCCAGGAGCGGAGAAATTTCAGTGCGATGAGCGTCTCTCCGACGCTGACCGCGTGCAGGTGCATGCGGCCTGAGGGGACCCACTCGCTGTCCTCCTTGTAGCAACCGAAGCGTTCGCTAAAAGGCGTGGACCAGCCACCGCGCGCGGCCATTTTGCGCAACCAGGCGGGCAGTGCCACGATGAGAAGAAGAGGGGAGAAGAGCCTGTAGAGGCTGAGCGCGACACGCCAGCGCCAGGAAGCGGATGCCATATCAGATACCATCATGCGTTGTGATTTTCCTTCGCTGGCGTGAGATACGTCAGCTCCGCTTCCTCCTCTGCGTTACGGATGGTTTTGAAGTTAGCCCACGCATGGAACAGCAAGGCGCCGAGATATAGGCTGGTGAAAATCAGGCTCGTTATCATGACGATTTCTTCCGTAAATGAAGAATCATCCACCATATACAAATGCACCGGAGGCAACCAGCAGAAGAGCCACATGGCTTCATCCACATTCGTGCTCTCGGCCACGGCGATCAGTGCCAACATGAGAGAGAAAGAGCCGATCAGGATCGCAAAATACAAGCCGATGCGATTCTTGATACGCTTCTGAAACAAGGCGAGAAACACGGCTGGAAAGAGTGCGCTGCCCAACAAACTGCAGAGCACAGTGAATTCCTCGACGCCAAAACGAAAGGACCCTGGCGGAACCATAACCAGTCCACCGATGCCGAGCACGATCGCCGACAACAGAGCGGTGAAATGTACCCCGGAGGTCCAGCAGGGATAGAGAAAGATTCCCAGGAGCTTGCCGAGGCCGCCGCGCCGGATAAACGGCAAGGTGACCCGAGGCATCAGGAAATTTGATTCGCACAAGGCCAACACAAGCCCCGGAAACGCAATTACGCCGATGAGAAACGGCACCGCTTCTCTGTCCGCATTCGCGGCATACAGAATGACTCCAATCACGGCCATCGTGCCCAGAGTGACCAGTCGATTGAGCGTGCTGTGATTTTCCGCGGCCGGTGCGATCGCTGCCACGCCCAGCCCGAAAGCTGTCCAGGCAAGATACAAGGCTCCAGCGACCAGGCCGAGGAATATCGCTAGGTTGTCATCTTCGAGTGCGAAAAATTCCAGAAATTCATCAAACTCCTCCATCATGAAGGTCATGAAAATGAACATCGATACCGCCAGGCCCAGTGGCAAAATGCCGCGCACGATGATGGCGGAATTCGAGGATAGTCCGACATTGAACGCCGTGAGGCAGGCCGAGAGCAGGCACAGCGAGCCCAGCGCCAGCAGCTCCGCAAACAGATTCATGCCGCCGAAGAAATAGCGCAAAATCAGATAGGGAACGATCGAGACGAAGAGGAGCAGCGTTTGACCGACGATGGACGCCCACTTGCCCGCCACGATGCGGCGGGCATTGAGCCGAGTGAGCACCATCATGTCGATGGTGGTCGTCTTGATTTCCGCATGCAGGGCATTCATCGCACGCAAGGGCTGCACCACCAGCACGGCGAGTGAGAAAAACAGAAAGATGATGCGCGAGACCGCTTCGCCCGCGCCATCGAGCCCGGAGGCCATGGTGGCGAAGAGCATGACGATGCCGAGGAACAACTGCAGCCCGAGAAAAACGCCGACGAAGGTGCGTGCGCGCAGGCCTTGGCGCAGTTCCTTCACGAGCATGGGCGGCAGGCGATCCGAAAAATCGTTCAGGCCGGCCGTGCTGCGATCCGCGGCGGACGTTTCAACCGTAGGAGTGATGGTGGGTGTGGTCATACGTCAGCGCTGGGTGGGTTAAAAGCTTTCAGTTCCGGCATCGGAGGTGGTTTACCACTGCCAATTTCCCCGCGGTCGATCTTGCCTAACATATCGATGAAGGCATCCTCCAGGTTGCGCTCCTCGCGATGAAACTCGGTGACCTTCAGGCCATCCTTGATCATGCGGTGAAGAATCTCCGCCGCATCGCCCAGCTCCGCAGAGGTGATGCGTAGGCGACCGCCTTGCTTGCGTGCCTCCATGAATTCCACTTTCGCTTGCAGCAAGCACCAAGCCGACAGGTCCTCGGGGTTACCCAACACCTGCACGTCATAGAGCAAGCCGCCGGCCGTATCGGTGTCGCGTTTCATGCTCTCGGCATCGCCATGATGGACGATGCGCCCGCCGTTGATGAAGAGCAGCGAGTCGCACATTTCGCCGAGCTCGGAGAGGATGTGGGAGGAAATGAAAATCGTCTTGCCCTCGTTCGCGAGCACTCGAATCAGGCTCTTCAGCTCCACGCGTGCTTTGGGATCGAGACCGGCGGCGGGTTCGTCCATGATCAGCACCTGCGGATCCTGTAACAGCGCGCGTCCCAGCCCGAGGCGCTGGGTGTTGCCCTTGGAGAGCTTGTTGGAAAATCGTTCGGCCAGCGGCACGAGGTCGGTGAACTCCATCACCTCCTGCACGCGTTGACGCCGCTCCTTGCCCTTGAAGCCGAGCGCCCGAGCGTAAAAGTCAAGGTATTCCACCACGGTCATGTGCTCATAGTTTCCAAAATGATCTGGCATCCA
Organism: Akkermansia muciniphila; assembly: GCA_945888515.1. Taxonomy (GTDB): domain Bacteria; phylum Verrucomicrobiota; class Verrucomicrobiia; order Verrucomicrobiales; family Akkermansiaceae; genus UBA956. Next base: position 32,142 of record CAMDAD010000030.1, read on the forward strand.
TCCAATTAAACGTCGCACTTCTTCTGGGTGGCTCACGACATTGTAGCCGCAAATTTCCGCCACGCCGAGCGTGGGGTAGTCCAGCGAGGCGAGGATGCGCATGGTCGTGGTTTTTCCCGCGCCATTGGCACCGACAAAACCGCAGACGGATCCATGCGGGATTTCGAAACTCACGCCATTGACCGCCTTGAGCGGGCCGAAGTAGCGGTAGAGGTTGTGAACACTGATCGCGTGCTGACTCATAAAATTGATAGTGGTAAAAGGGTTAGGGAGCTTCCGATTTCTGCACGAGTCCGGTGATGATCGTAGTGTCATTGCTCCACTTGATGGCGGAATAGGTTTCGAGCATGGGTGCCTTCGATGAGCTGGCGATGTAGCAGCCCTCGCGTTCGCTGAGTTGTCTGATTTTTTCTTGCTGCGACTTGCCGAGCAGTGTGACACGATCGTTGACGAATGTCTCAAACTCCGCCTGTGAGCATTCGCTAGCGAGGAAATTTTTTCCCGAAGCGATTTGCTGTGCCTTCCAGAATTTTCCGCCCTTGCCGCGCAGATAGAAGTCGGTAATTTCGTATTCGAAGTTCGATAATAACGCTGCCTCATTGGTGGCATCGCTCGATTCGATGCGGGCGCGACTGGGAATGATGGCCTTTAGCATTTGCGCTTGCTCTGAGCGCGACTGGAACCAATCACCGGACACTTGCAGTCCGTTGTCGGTGAAATTCATTTCATAGGATTGATCGTTGTTACTTGCAGGATTAAGCCGCGTCCATTGGCTGGGGGCTAGCGGGATCGGTGAGATCGCACTGGGATCGGTGAGCAGAAAACGATTGCCCACGAGCACACCCGAGCGAGAGATTTGTTCCTGATAGATGTATGCATTGTTGTCGCCATCGGCACGGACCAGTTCGATCCATTGCACGCGTTGGCCTCTGCCGCCCAGACCATCTTGGAGGAAAATCAGCAGAATCATGACGGCGCTGGCGCCTAATGCGATGATGGGAGTGGTGATGAAGAGCTTGTGGCGCACGCCGGATTTCGCAAAGACAAACAGGTTGATCGGTCCGACCAAGATGCCGAATGCAATGAGCACGAGGATGAACATCACAAAATGGAATGTCTTGGTGCCCAATTGGTTTTGTAGTCCCCACGAGGTGCTGCTGTATTCCGTACTGATCACTTCTGCTTGGCGCGTGGGCCCCGGATTGACCTTGAGGCATTCATTCACCAATGTCTTCGCATCGAGCGTGAGAGCGGGTGCAATGCGGTTGAGTTGCACGTAGCCTTTGCCGCGCGGCGCGGGGTTAGCATCGCCATCGGTAGTAATCGATAATGTAGCGAGCGAGGTGACGCTGTTGCTCGTGAAAATCCGCAGAAATCCGCCATTGCGATTCCACTGCAAAATCGCCGAGCGAGCACCGGGAGAGAGGTTGCCCCAATCTAGATCGGTCAGCAGCATGCCATCGTAGCCAACATAGGCACGCCAGTCTTCCGGCATTTGTGCGGGGTTGAATTTTCCGCCAAACACCAAATTGCTGGGCGAGTAGCCTCCGCTCGATCCACTGATGGCGGCGTTGACTTCGGAATCGAGCGGGGATGCGTTCTTTGTGCTCAGAGCCTCCGAGATCAGCAGACTGGGAAGCCCAGACTTACCAGTGCTCGATTGCACGTAAGAACCTGCCGTCACTCCCACCATCGTTAACTCTAACGTTTGCGAGTTGTGGTTGTAGCTGTGACCACTGTCCTTGACCACGGCTGCGACAGGCACGAGGAAATCGGATGACGTCACTGTGCCTTTGGGCGAAGATGCCACAAAAGAGGACTTTGTCTTGAGCGCTCCGCTGCCGTAGCCACTGCCTGATTCCGATTGAAACATCAGCGAAACACTAGCTGGCACATCGGTGCGGTTGGCGATGGTTACTCGCACCGGAGCGAAGCCGCTGGAGGGGAGTTTGCTCAAGAGTGAAACTACCTCAACGTAGGAACCGGACTTGGGTTCGTATATTCGGCGGAAAAACGTTTCCTGAGCAAGAAGTTTGCCTGAGAATAGACTTAGGCAGAAGTATAGAAGCAATCGGTGGAGAGAATTCATGAAAAATAAGTACAAACGCTGTAGCCATGCTGTCGGATAGAGGCGGAAAATCAAGCGGCGAATCATGAAATTTTGATGAAGAGCCCGACAGAGCGAGTGGTGTGTTAACGCCAGTAGGCAGCGATGCCTCTCCGCTACCAATCGTCACATGATGCCCACAAAAGGAGCAAACGTGCGATTCGTTTGTAAGTCATCGGAAGCACAACCGGTATCTGTTGGCATGATGTATCGGTCTCTGCTGGTCTTTTGCATTCTCGTTACGGAAATCAAGGGTTTCACGATGTTTTCGTGGAACATTCATCGTGGTGTGGGCGCGGACGGGAAAATGGATCTGGAGCGCACAGCTGCCATCATCCGAAAGCAGCAGGCAGATGTTGTAGTGCTGCAAGAAGTGGATCAGGGCACGACGCGCTCGGGCAAGCAGTTTCTCGCTCAAGAACTGGGGAGCCGACTGGGCATGCAGGTTTTTTTTGGCAAGGCCATCGATTTTCAATCGGGGGAATATGGACAGGCGATCCTCTCAGCGCATCCGCTGCGCCAGAAGCGGATCGTTAGACTCTCTGAACAGGGAGAAGCGCGCATCGCCGTGCTGGCGGAGGTGCAGATCGGGACGGAATGGGTCACGGTGGGTGGTGTCCATTTCGATGCCACTTCTGCATCGCGTCGCGCCGAGGAGGGGAAAAAGCTGTTGGCGGCATTGGCGACAACTGCGGGGAAAATCTATGTGGCTGGTGACTGGAACGAAGCGCCGAGCGGGGAGGTGGGACGCATGTGGGAAAAGAACGGTTGGATCTATCAGAAAAAATCTGGTGTGCCTTTCACGTTTCCTCAGGACCGTCCCCAGATTGAAATTGATTTCTTCTGGACCAAGGGCGCACCCCTTGCCATCGAGTGCCGTGTTGTCGATGTGTTAGGCGCATCCGACCACCGCGGAGTCGTGGCGCGATGGCTATGATCATTCCTCAGGGCAATTTCCACGCTGTGCGAAGTCGTTGGTATTCGGTAGCAGGGAGAATGATGTAAAGCGGTTGTTGCGTGGGGTCGATGCTGGCGATCAGCGCCCGCAAACGCGCTTCCTCCATGGTCGTGCAGCCAGCCGTGGGAGAGCCGCCGCCATTGCGCCATACGTGAAAAAAAATCGAGCTGCCTGCCCCTTTAACAACCTGAGGCGGAGCGTTGTGCGCGATGAAAAGTTTCAGTTTGTGAGCAGCGTCGTTTTGTTTCATCTGCTGCTTTTTTTCCCAAGCCGTGCTCGGCTCATGTGGCAGGACGACGTGTTGGTTGTAGAGGGGCGATGCAGGGTCTTCGACCCATAGGTCGCGCGAGGTGACTTGGCGGTAGGCGAGTTTCGGATGCTTGCGGATCTGGGCATCAGCGCCCCATGCGCCGCCGATGCGGAATACTCCGGCAGGAGTGCGACCGTCTCCCTCTTTTTTGACGGCAGGTGCTGCGTACGCGGGTTGAAGACCCAGTCCCCAACTAAGTCCGTTTTTACCTAAAGAGGAAAATGGAAATCTCGCCAAGACGCTGGAAGTGTAATAACGTAAGGGCATGGAGCCGCTTGAGTCTTCGAATTCTACTCACCCAAAAGGTGAGTCAAAAAACACCTCAAAAACGCCACTGGGAAGCTGGCCACTCGACA
>CAMDAD010000031.1 GCA_945888515.1 Akkermansia muciniphila
GTTTGGTTTTGCAGGCATAGAAATTGCAAAGAAACGCAGAAAATTACTGGTTTTGAGCATCTGATGGAGCGAGCAATGAAACATGACTTTCCGCGCGAATATGCTTTCCATAGTAGTCTTATTTCGCTAGAAGAATACTCATGAATCAGTGGAGCGCGCCAACTGCACGAGACAGGCATATTTCCTCTCGGACGCGTGCTCGCACCCATACTGGTGAACAACCAGCGCATCGCAGGCACCCCTCAAATACCCAAAAATCATCGAGAAAACATGCTTTTGGGGGTGTAATACCTTACTACGGATACCGTTACTATGACCCTCTAACAGGCCGCTGGCCCTCCCGCGATCCGATTGGACCGAATTTTTTCACCAGTGAAGTCAATGTATACTCTTTCATCTTAAACATGACAGGAAATGCCATAGACTTCCTCGGCCTCACAATAATCACTGGCACAAGAGATTTGGGTGGAAATTGCCTAGGGGGTGCGCTGATGAATGCATCAAATTACCATATGCAACCAAATCACACCCAAAACCCAAAAGATTCTTTCAAGGATGCTCTGGAAAAAGCTTTTCAACTTAAGTGCAAAGAAGTCGCAAAAGCCGATGATTGCATGTGCAAGTGTAAAGAAGAGAAAATTTTAATAACCACATACAAAAACGACGATCCAAAAAACAAGGGTAAGAATCCTTTTACTGATCCGAAATTCGAATGGGGCAAACGTGACCCAAAAGACCCTAATATTCTACTTAGCGATATTCATGCAATTCGTGCCGATACGGGTTGTGGTAAAGATTATAAGCAGATTCCTCATGCACAAGATCCACTTCCAGGCCAACAGGGTTTCAATAAAAATATAAATTGGAAATTGTTTGATGGCAAACCGCTACTGTGCTGTTGCTACGAAAAAAAATAATGCACAACCAAATGAACACTTTTTATTATTCTGTAATATTAACTTTTGCTAGTCACCTCTGTGGTTGCTGTAATAAAATAAATGATAAAACTGTAACGGTTGAATATGCTGATAGAGGACTATATTATTCTTCAAATGGAATACAATCATCAAATATTAGCGATTTAATCGGAGGGCTACACAAACCTAACTCCGTGAATGTTGTTATCAATACTAAATTAACTAGTGAGAGCATTATGAAAATTAGAGAGGAAATTAATTCATTAGGTATAACTGAAGTTAAGATTTCATGTAATGCTTCTAGTTTTCGTTTTGATTCGGTGGGTGGAGATGAGGCAATAACAAGGTCGGATATGTTGCAATAATTGGTGGTATGGACCGAGGACATAGATAACACATAAAATTTCCGACATATTCTCTGGGGTTCTCTGGGGTCAGTGAAAGCGCCGGGATAAACCGGCTTGGAATAGAGAATGAAAGTAAGCGTAAATGAGGTCAGTCCTTGGAAACGAGTATTTTTTATTCCTGTTAGACACGAATTGTCGGTCGTGTGAATACTTTGGCTGCGATCTCTGGAGGCCGGGCTTGGTAACATTTTGATTTTCTGTCGACTAATATTTTCGGGAACAATGTCTGATTTTGCCATTTTTTCACACAGAGGCAGGAGCGCCATGCCCCGCTGTGGCGGGGCGGCGGGAGGTTTTTTTAGGGGATTTCGCAACACCATGTTCTCCCCTACGGCAACGCCGTCTCCTCCTACAGCCCAGGGTTGGACGCGCTGCGGCCTACCCTGGGGATCTCGCGCCAAAAACATTCTTCAACCTTGCAAAGGTTGCCTCATGGGGTTCACTCATCAATACCCATTCGTAGTAGGCAACCCGCTTCGGGGTTGGAAAATGTCTTCGATGAAATGACCCAAGCTAGCTCGCTTCGCGTGCAACCTTGGGCTGTCATAGGAAACGGCGTTGCCGTAAATTTTTGAAGTCAGTTGCGCTGGTTCATGCCGAACGATGAAGCGTCCTGTGAGGACGCGGATGGTGGGAGGTGGCTGAGTTACCCACGGTTGCACCGTGGGCTGGTATGCGTTGTCCTGTTAGGACAGAGAGGTTTCCATGAATGAGGTTTCTTAGGGGTTATTGCACGCTCATGCTTCACTCGGGGCAAAAAAAGCTTGTCTCAGATTCTTACAGTCCGCGCTCGGTTTGCTCTACCGTTTCTATCACATCAAGCACTGGGTGTGTGCGGTTCGAAGGTGAGAGAGCGCTCGTGTTCGCGGGCCTTGGCGAGGCGTTTAGCTTCGCGGAAAAAGTGCAACTGCGCGCGGAAAGGCTTCTCTCCCTTAGCAGGGGCGATCGGCGTGGACAGTCCAGTGAGCAGGATGAGATGCGCGTTGCTGTTATCAGCAAAGCAGTTTTTAAGAATACCGATGAGACGGCGCTTAAGCACGACGTCCTCGATGGGAATCATCAGCTCGATGCGACGATCGAGATTGCGCGACATCCAATCGGCCGAGGCGATGAAGACGGCGTTTTGACCGCCTTGATGGAAAGCGAAAATGCGGGCGTGTTCGAGGTAGCGGTCGATGAGCGATACCACGCGGATGTTTTTCGAAAATTTCTTGTCGTTTGGCTTGAGGCAGCATACCCCGCGGATGTTGAGAGAAATTTGCACGCCGGCTTGGGACGCCTTATAGAGCGCCTGAATGATGTCTGGATCCTGCAGTGAATTCACCTTCGCCATGATCCACGCGGGCTCGCCGAGCTTGGCGCGGTCAGCCTCTGAAGCGATCAACTCTAACAAACGCGGTTTCATTTGTGTGGGTGCAGGGACAAGGTGACGGAAGCGCAGTAGCTTCGATCGCCCCGTGAGAGCGTTGAAAAACAGAGAGGCGTCGTGCCCATAATCGGGGCGACATGTGAGATAGGAAATATCAGTGTAAAGCTTTGCTGTAGTCTCGTTGTAGTTGCCGGTGCCGAGGTGAACGTAGCGCCGCAGTGAGCCCTCTTCACGGCGAACGACGAGGCAGATTTTCGCATGGGTCTTGAGACCTTTCACTCCGTAAACGATGGTAGCACCGGCGTTTTGCAATTCATCTGCACGCATGAGATTGCGGGCTTCATCAAAGCGAGCCTTGAGCTCCACGAGAACGGTAACCTGCTTGCCATTTTGCGCGGCGAGGATGAGGGCATCGATGATGCGTGATTTTTTGGCGGTGCGGTAGAGGACTTGTTTGATCGCGAGCACCTGCGGATCGACAGCGGCTTCTTCCAACAGACGTAGTACGGGATCGAAGGACTGATACGGGTGGAACAGCAGCAGGTCCTTCTGCGAGATGGCCTCGAACATCGAGGCACCCGGTGCGATGTCCGGCGAATGCTGCGCGGGCCATTCCTCATCGCGGAGAGTGTGAAAGCCCGGAAGAAAGGCGAGGTCCATCAGGCTGGAGAGCCCCACCGGTCCGCGCGGGATGGTGTAAATTTCCTGACGCCCGGCTCCCGTGGCACTGCGGATGATGGCGATCAGTTCGCGCGGGCAAGAGATCGGGATCTCGACACGCACGGTATCGGCAAAGCGCCGCGCGGTCAGGACCTCTTCCATTTCATCGGCGAGGTCGTTAGTGTTGTCCTCGTCCACGGTGATGTCGCCATTGCGCGTGAGGCGGAACACACCTGTGGAAGTGACCGTTTCACCGGGGAACAGCGAGGAGGCATGCAACGCCACAAGGTCTTCTAACAAAATGAAAGTATTCGGGTTATTGGTCAGCCCGATGCGTCGACCTAACGATTCCGGCAAGGGAATGAACGCATAGCGTTTTTCGTGAGTGTCTGGATTCTGAATTCGACAAGCCAGAATAGGCGTGAGTGCGGGCAGAGTCGGCGGAGCCTCGCCGGGATCGTAGGAGAGAGGCGTCAACACCGGCATGATGGCGTGCTCATAGGTCGCGCGCAGGGAGTTTTTCTGCGATTCGTTCAGTCGTGCGGGATCGAGGAAATGGATGTCCTGTTTTGCCAGAAGCGGTAACAACACACCATGCAGCAAATGGTATTGATCATCCACGAACTGCAGCACGCGCTTGCGCAACACTTCGAGTTGTTTCGTGGGAGTGAGACCGCTGGCATCGGGGGTCTTGCGACCTGCCCGCTGCAGTAAAATCAATCCGCCGATGCGCACTTGGAAAAACTCATCGAGATTCGATGCCGTGATGGCAAGAAATTTCACCCGCTCCAGCAAGGGCACATCACTGCGCTGCGCCTGATGGAGCACTCGTTGATTGAACTCGATCCACGACAGTTCACGATTGAGAAAAGGGGTGACCATACGCGCAGAAAATAGTGGCAAATCCGCACTTTGCCAAGCATACATGAGTTGGAATTCGAAGAATGACCGTGATTCTTCTTCTGTGCGCCCACTAAAGGATTCGTATCAGATTTTGCTCTTGCTATTATCTGCTTCTTTTCTTATTACAGAAACTTCAGTTTATGAAAACCTTCATTCACCATGTCACAATCGTTTCACCGCAGCAGCGTCTTGAAGCGCAATCGATCCTGATCGAGGATGGCATGATTGCGATGATAGGCTCTGATACTGTGGCCGCGGATGAAGTGATCGATGGAAGTGGATTGCTGGCGGTGCCGGGATTGTTCGACATCCATTGCCACGGCGCGGATGGCGCGGATGTTTGCGATAATTCGTTAGAATCGGTGCGTCACATCGCTCGGAAAAAATTGGCCGAGGGCGTGACCACGTGGCTGCCCACCACCCTTACCCAGCCGCGCGAAACATTGCGCGAGATCGTCGGCAAAGTAGCGCAGTATCGCACGCAAGAGGATCTCACCCGCTGCCCCGGCCTGCACATCGAGGGGCCATTCATCAACAAGGAAAAAGCGGGGGCACAGAATCCGGAGTTCGTGCGGTTGCCCGACTGGGAGGAACTGCGTGGCTTGCATGACATCGCGCCAGCGCGGATCGTCTCGCTCGCGCCGGAAATGCCGGGCGCCGGAGAGTTGATCGCGATGGCGACTAAGGGTGGCATCGTTTGCTCCGCCGCCCACACCTCGGCCACCTATGCGCAGCTGTCTGAGGGCATCGCCGCGGGTCTGAAACATCTCACGCATTTCGGCAATGCGATGACGCCCCTGCACCATCGCGAGATCGGCGTAGTCGGCGGAGGATTGTATGACCCACGCGTGAACATCGAACTGATCTGCGACACCATCCATCTCTGCCCGGACATGCTGCGGCTGATTTTCTCCGTGGTGCCGATCGAGCGACTGATGATGATCACCGATAGTGTGGCGGCCTCGTGGATTGGCAATGGCATCATGCAACTCGGCGGTCTGGACGTGGTCATTGAAAATCACGTGGCGCGCCTGAAAGTGGGCGGTGCTCTCGCCGGCTCGACCTTGCTGGCAAACGAAGGCTTGCGCAACGTGGTGGAAGTCACAGGGCTGCCCATCGAAAAAGTCATCCAAGCAACTTCCTGGAATCAGGCGCAATCGTTAGGTCTCGCTGGATTCGGAAAAATCGAAGCCGGATATCATGCGGACATCACACTGTTGCGCCAGGATTTTTCGGTGGCACGCACCATCGTCGCAGGTGAATCGCGCTTCATCGCCTAATTCTCAGCGCCTGCAAAAACGAAAGCCCGGCAAGGCTTTCACTAGTCGCCGCATTTCCAGTTTCAGCAGTGTAGCGGTGACTGTTGCGGGTGGTAAACCCGTCTGGCTAATGATTCGGTCCACGCTCATTTCTTCGCTGCTGAGCACATGATAGACGGCAGCTTCATCTCCTCCGAGCAATGGCATTTCCTGCTGCGATTCTTCTACTATATTCATAGTACTTTTACCGAAGGAAAAGACGCCGAGGTCATCGATGATATGCGCGGGATCGGCAACCAGCGTAGCTCCATCGCGGATGAGTTGGTGACAACCGGCGGAGGTCGGCTTGTCGATGGGCCCAGGAATGGCATACACGGATTTACCGTATTCGCTGGCGAGATTCGCGGTAATCATCGCACCAGACCACGCGGGACACTCGGTCACCAATAGCGCCCGGCACCAGGCCGCGACGATGCGATTGCGCTGGGGAAACGTCTGCTTGTCCGGCTCGGTGTGGAGCGGAAACTCGGAAACAATCGCACCGTGACCGGTGGCGATTTTTTCAGCGAGCGCCATGTTTTCCGGAGGATAGATTTTAGCCAATCCCGAGCCGATCACCGCGATGGTCCGACCTCCCGCCGCGACGGCAGCCTCATGCGCTGTGGTATCAATGCCGCGTGCGAGGCCTGAAATGATCGTGTAGCCGGCGTGGGCGAGTTGATAAGAGAATTTTTTCGTCGCCTGCGTGCCATACATCGTGCTGCGCCGTGAGCCGACGACAGCGATGGAATGCTTGTCGCGCTCCTCTAGCTGGCCCCAGACATACAAGACATTCGGCGCATCGTACACCTCGCGCAGCGGCGCGGGGTAGCCTTCATCGAACTTCGAGAGCAGGGTGAGCCCGCGCGATTTCACCTCGGCGAGCTCCTTGCTGACATCGCAGTGATCCTGCCAGCGATGCAAAATGGCCGCAGTTTCCTCCCCGATGTTGTTGATACGACGCAGCACATCGATGGGCGCGCCCAGGACGGCGGAAGGAGAGGAAAAATGATCGAGTAATTTCTGCACGCGCACCGGGCCGATGCGTGGCAACAAGTTGAGGGCGACGAGAGCTTCGGTGTCAGTCATGGTTGCCATTGAGAGAGTTGTTCCGGGAAAGGACAGTGCGCGCAATCGCTGGTATCTTCCAGACAAAAATCCCGATAGACCTGCAACAGCGCCTGCTGGTGCGCGAGCGATTTCTGCCACGGCTTCGCCAGCACTTCGCTGCCAAACAAACGAATGCCGGCACGACGCACGGATTCATTGCAGCTCAGGGCGCGGATGGCAGCATACGTTCCATAATCAAAATGCGTGTCATCCTGCAAGGCGAGCGGCGCAAGATGATTGGCGATCCACTCCAGCGCCTGGGTTTTTCCAAACAGAGCGATGCCTTGCTCTGAGAATTTCGATGCGAGCGTGTGGTGGTGATTCCAGAACGGATGTGTCAGCGCTGCGAGCGCCTCCAGCAGTTTTTTGGAATGAAACGGACGCGCCAATGCCAGAGCGCGAAAAGTCGGCCAATGCCGCGCCAATACCGCGAGTGCGGCCACGCGACGGTGTGGATGATTCGCCGGGCGATGGCCGTGCATTTTCCATGGAATCTCGCGCGATGACTCAAACTGCGTGCGGTATTTCCACCAAGTTTCCCACAAGTCGCTGAGATACTCGCGCGTCGCTCCCCTTGCTTGCTCGTGGATCTTCGGATGCAAAAATCCCGCACAGCCGAACAGAATGGCCTCGGTTCCGTTAGGGATTTCGCGCAGTTTCGTTAGACTCGCTCGCTGAGCAAGTAGCTGCATCGCCAGTGCGTTAGAGCGATAACCAAGCGTCTGCGCCGCTGACTGAAAGAGAGCGGCATCGCGACCATGGACTTCGGCTGTTTGCAGTAAGCGTCGCGCTTTGGCCTGCGCACGGAATACGGCAGCCTCCTGCAAAAGATGGGCTATGTGCGCGGCCCCCATGTGTTGGAGCGGAGCCACACAGCGCCCTGCCCGCGCGATGGCCGTTTCACGGCGCGGACGTTGTAAGGCTATCGCAAGCGCTTCGTCATCGATCACCACTTGCGGGATCAGTTTGTGCTGGTCATTGCGGATGAAATGAGCGCGCCCCTCGCCACGAAAACTCACGTGCAAAACCACATCGCGATACGCTTGTTTGGTCGCATGTTGGTGATTTTCCCAATCGCTCGCATGGGGATCGAGTTCCAACGTGCCGTGATGTTCCTTGCCATCGATGGCGACCATCACATGCTGAAAATCAGGCCCTGCTCCGCGATTCCATTCCCCGAATTGCATCACCCTCACCACCTCGCCCGTCGTGCTAACAAAGTCGCGGCCGAAGGCCCCAGAAAACCACAGCGCCTGCAATTCCATCTCTGCGGGCAAAACCAGCGGACTACTCTCCGCCACTACGGAGGAGGAACCCCACACTTGCTCTAACAATCCTTCGTAACGCACGACCTTATCCTGTCCGCCGAGACATATTTGTCAATTCCCGCCTTCGCAACAGGCAGGAACCACACGGAGAAAGGCCACCGCCTTAGTCACAGAATCAACATACAATCGCCGTAGCTGTAAAATCGATACTCTTGCTCCACCGCCTGACGATAGGCTTCCATGATCAACTCCCGCGAGGCCATGGCGCTGACGAGCATCAGCAAAGTGCTTTGTGGCAGGTGGAAATTCGTGAGCAGGGCATCGACCGCACGGAACTGATACGGCGGATAGAGGAAAATGTCCGTGCTGCCGTTGTGGTCGCCTGCAGGGATGCGCTCACCCGTTCCGGCGGATTTGGCGAGATGCTCCAGCACGCGCGTGACGGTGGTGCCGATCGCTATCGTACGCCCAGCGGCATTGATGGCCTCTGCCGTTTCTGAGGAAACGCGATAGTTTTCCGAATGCATCTCGTGCTCCTCGGGGCGCTCGGCTTTTACCGGACGAAAGGTGCCTACTCCCACATGCAAGGTGAGAAAAACGTGTGGCAGGCGCTCTAACATTTCCGGCGTGAAGTGCAGTCCGGCGGTAGGAGCAGCGATGGCTCCTTCGTTTTTAGCATAGACGGTTTGGTAGCGGTCGCGGTCTTCTGCTTCATCCTCGCGATTCATGTAATGCGGCAGCGCGAGATGACCGTGCTCGTAGATGTCGATTTCCCGGTCCCACTCGATCAAGCGATCGCCATTGTCATAAACTTCCACCACTGAGCCGATCGCATCCGCCACCTGGATGGTAGCGCCCACGCGCATTTTTTTGCCGGGCTTCACCAGACAGCGCCACAAGGTCGGGCTGCTGCGATCCAGGCAGAGGATCTCGCTTTTACCATCCTTCGAAAACAAACGCGCAGGAATGACCTTGGTGTCGTTTAACACAATCAGGTCGTTCGGTTTTCCATACTCGGGGAAATCGCGAAACATGCGGTGCTCGATGAGACCGGTAGCGCGGTGAATCACCATCATGCGTGAGGCGGCACGATCCGCTAGTGGGCGAGAGGCGATGCGCTCCTCAGGCAAATGATAATCGAAGTCAGTGGTGCGGAGAGACATGCGGGGATGACAATGAATGTCCCTGCGCTTGGCAATGGAATTCTTGCACTTTAGTCAATTCCGTGATTGCAGCGCCCTGCCCGTTGTTTTAGAAACCTTGTCATGACAGAAATTGATGTTCGCTCCCGCTATCTGCGTATTTCGCTCATGATGTTCCTGCAATTTTTCACCTGGGGCGCGTGGTTCACGACTTTATTCATGGTATTGGGGAAATACAACCTCGCCTCGATCATCGGTGACTCCTACGCCACAGCCCCGATTGCGGCGATCATCGCACCCTTGTTTCTGGGTTTGATCGCGGACCGCTTTTTTTCGTCGGAGCGGCTAATGGGCATCATGTTTCTCATCGGAGGTGTGCTGATGCAAATAGTACCATCCGCCATCACAGCTGGAAACGGGCAACTGGTCGTGGCCTTGTTTACCGGGCACATGCTTTGCTACATGCCAACACTCGGCTTGGGCAATACCATCGCTTTTTCTCATCTACCGCGCGATGTGTTTCCTAAAACCCGCGTGTGGGGCACGATCGGATGGATCGCTGCCGGATTGGTGGCAGGCTTCCTAGGATGGTCGGATAGCCTGAATCTGTTCCGCATGGCGGGTATCGCCGCGCTGGTACTAGGCCTGTTTTGCTTCATCTTGCCGCATACGCCACCACCATCGCGCGGCAAGGCGTTGAACCTGCGCGCGCTCTTCATGGTGGATGCCTTCCAACTGCTGGCCCGTCCGGCATTTTTTGTTTTTATGCTCTGTTCGCTGCTGATCTGCATTCCGCTTGCCTACTATTTTTCTAGTACTTCCGGATTTCTCTCAAACATGGGCTTCCAGCAGCCGGCTTCGGCTATGGCCATCGGGCAGATGTCTGAGATCATCTTTATGCTGCTGGTTCCGTTTTTCTTCCGCAAGCTGGGCGTGAAGTGGATGATTATCGTGGCGATGCTGTGCTGGGTGTTGCGATATGCGCTTTTTGCCTACGGCGCGAGTCAGCAGTCGGTGGGCATGCTTTTCGCGGCGATCGCCTTGCATGGGATTTGCTATGATTTCTTTTTCGTGACCGGCTTCATGTATGCCGACCGCACCGCCCCCGAGGCCATCCGCGGGCAGACGCAGGGCATGCTGGTATTTTTCACGCAAGGTGTGGGCATGTATCTCGGCTACAAACTGGCGGCAGCGGAGTTTGTGCCAGTGAAGGAAGCCTCCGATGCCCTAGGCACAGCGATCAGCACGGCGAAGCCCACGGAAGCCCTCAGCTACGCCCAACAACTAGGGCGCATGTTTGCGGCGGAAATTCCCCAAGTGGATGCCACGGTGCTGACTTCCGCCGCGCAGCTGTGGAAAACCTACTGGATGTATCCTGCCATGCTGGCAGGCGGCATCGCGGTGCTGTTTTTTATCGCCTTCTGGGATCGCTCGTCGCAGTCGGATGAGTCGTGAGCAGTACCGCGCAATCTGTTTGCACGCCGGGCTTCTAAGATGTATGCTATGCGTATCAACATGATGCGAAATCGGAGTCTCGCCATCCTATTCACTCTGCTGCTAGGTGCCAACCCAGCGGCGGCGGTGATGTTTGGAGAAACAGCGAGCATCGCGCATAACACAACGACTCCCGGTGATAACTCCGGTTGGCAGTATGAAGGGACACTGGATGGCTACCTCGGCGTGCCGATCGCGCCGCACTTTTTTATTTCGGCAAAACACATCGGCGAGCACAACGTGGGTGACGTTTTCCAGTTTCATGGTGATACTTACACGACAATCGCCTCATACAGTAGCCCAAACACCGACTTGCGACTTTGGGAGGTGAGTCACGCAAAGCCGTTTCCGACCTTCGCACCGCTATCGAGCGGCGTGAACGACATCGGCGCTGTGGCGGCCGTGTATGGAAACGGCACGCAGCGCGGCGCAGCATTCAATCACAACGCCCAGCTCAAAGGCTGGCTTTGGGGGCCACGCGACTACGTGCCGCGATGGGGGCGCAATGTCGTGGAGGGGGTAGTCAATGGCGGCCCGTCGTTAGGGCCATTGCTCTACTGCAGCTTCAATCGAAATGGCATCCCCCACGAATGCCATCTCAGCGTGGGTGATTCCGGCGGAGGGTTGTTTGTGTTAGAGGATGGGCTCTGGCGGCTGGCGGGAATTCACTATGCCGTAGATGGAAACTTCCGCCGAAACGCTTCCGAGGGTGGCGGATACCCAGCAGCACTTTTTGACATGGGTGGATTGGAAGTGGGTAGTTCGTGGATTCCCATCGCCGAGGCAGATGAGGATGTGCCCTGCAGCTTTTATTCCTCCCGCATCTCCTCCTCTCTGGCGTGGATCACCAGCACCGCTGCTGGCTCTGGGGTGATTGCCACGGAATCATTCGCCGCATGGCAAAAACTCTATTTCACCCCCGCGCAGATCGCTCAATCTGCGGTCAGCGGTCCTCTTGCGGACTTTGACAAAGACGGCATCAATCATCTGTTAGAATTTGCTTTTCATCTCGATCCAATTTTTTCCGAGCCAAAAATCTTGGACGACGCGACCGGCTTTCGTGGTCTGCCTTTGGTGCGTAAAGAAACGATCAGTGATGAAGAACGCCTCACCATCGAATTCCTCCGCCGCAGAAATGACAATGGAGCCGCTCTGACCTACAGCCCTGAGTTTTCCTCGGATCTTCAGACTTGGGACGCGATTGGCACGGTCGAAGTCAGTGCAATCAACGAGCGCTGGGAGCGCGTCAAGGTCATCGATTCCATCACGCGTTCACAAATGTCTCGCCGTTACGGTCGGGTGCGGGTTACGATGCCACCATGAGTGCATCCGAAGAGAACAAAACCAAGGGAACGCATTCCCCACCCGTATCCTTCGGATCATTGTCCGCATTCACGGGCAGTTATCTACTGGCTGCCATCCTGGCATCGCTTCGATTCGGCAATCGAGAATTTCTCTTCTACATCGTTACCATGCTAGTGCTCATCGCAGTGGTATTGTTGATCCATAAGCGCATGCCGCTGCGTGCGACGCAACTCTGGGCGCTCTCGCTATGGGGACTGGCTCACATGTGCGGTGGTCTCTTACCCATTCCGGAAAATTGGCCCATCGACGGCGGCCAACGCGTTTTGTATAGCCTGTGGCTGGTGCCTGATTTGCTGAAATATGATCAACTGGTGCACGCCTACGGCTTCGCGATTACGACATGGCTGTGCTGGCACGGACTGTGTCAACACCTGCGCACGAGATCAAACGAACCGGTATTCCCTTCCGTCGGTCTGCTGACACTTGCCGCTGCGGGAGGCATGGGTTTTGGCGCGCTCAATGAAGTCATCGAGTTCATCGCCGTCCTCACCATTCCCCATACCAACGTCGGAGGCTATGAAAACACGGGCTGGGACCTGATCTTCAATCTCATCGGCTGCCTCATCGCCGCTGTAGTGATACGATGCCGTTAACAGCGCAAGGCAAGCATGGGATTTGCCATTTCTATCGCGTGAAAGCCCATTGTCCTCTCATTCCGACCGCAAACAAAAAGTCTGTGGGATTTTCGCAAATCGTAGTTGCGTCGCCTTTGGATTAGAGTTAGTATTTACCATGTAACTGCGACATTTCAGTATTGTCAGAAGGTCGTAATTCCGATTCAATCCCACCACTACCCACTGCTATGAGAAACCAAACCATCCGCCAGCATCGTGGCTTCACCCTCGTCGAATTGTTGATTGTCATCGCCATTATCATGGTATTGGCAGCCTTAGGCTTTGCCGGTGTGCAGTCCGCATTGAAAAAAGCCAGAACCGTACAAACGCTGAACCTAGTGACCAATACCTCGCAGGCCATTCATAATTTCTTTGATGAGTATGGCTCGCTACCGACCGCGAACGCGACTCCTGCTCCGATCAACACCAACTCGGCTGAGGGCGTCAATGTTCTGCGAGTGTTGCTGGCGCAGGAGGGTGTTGGTGACACTGCCCTCAACACCAAAGGCATTCGCTACCTCGATGTCAAAACGGCCAAGGCCCGCAAAGCTGGCGTGGAATTCGCTGCCGGCGGCACGGTCGTCACTGCGATGTATGATGCCTGGGGTGATCCCTTATACATGGCATTTGATGAAGATTACAACGACGAGATCCTCAATCCGATTCCCAATTCTCCGGCAGATCCGCAGATCATTCGGGGCATGAAAGCGATTGTGTATTCATACGGAGCCGACCGCACGGAAAGGTCCAAAGACGACGTCCGCAGTTGGTAACGCAAGGCGCATAGACTTCCTTTTTTTTGATGCCCCTACCGCCTCTGCGAGTAGGGGCATTTTTTTCTCGGTCGTGAGAAAGATGAGATCAGGGCGCGGCGTAAGATGACTGTTTTGCAAGCCCTTCGCCCATCATGGATTTTGACAGCTGGCTGCTTCGTCGCCAGCAGCGTCCTTGCCTGCGCGGACGATAAAATCACCTATGACGATCACGTTTTCCCGATACTGGAGCAATCGTGCCTGAATTGCCACAATCCCGATAAGACCAAAGGGGGGCTCGATCTTTCTTCCTACACGAACACACTCAAAGGAGGTTCGGGAGGAAAAGTGGCGGAGCCAGGCGACACCTCATCGCCGTTGCTCACCTCCGTGATGCGCACGGGCGAACTGAAGATGCCACCGGAAGGTGACGCGATCAGCCCCGCGCAAGTAGCCTTGATCAAGGCGTGGATTGAAGGTGGCTTGTTAGAAAACAAAAACTCCAGCGCTCGTGCCGCCAAGAAGCCCTCCTTCCAAGCCAACCTCAATTCAGCGGCTGGACAGAAACCAGAAGGCCCACCGCCACTGCCGCAGCATGTGTTGTTAGAACCTGCCGTCACCGCCTCACGCGGTGCAGCCATCCACTCGATCGCCGCATCCCCTTGGGCTCCTCTCATTGCCATCAGCTCGTTGCGGCAAGTCATGTTAGTCCACACGGATTCGCTCGAGTTGGTGGGAATTCTCCCTTTCCCCGAGGGCGAGCCCGTCTCACTCACTTTTACCCCAGATGCCCGCTATCTCGTGATCGGCGGCGGCATCGCGGGAAAATCAGGCACTACCGTAACCTTCGATGTCACCACGGGTCAGCGCGTTCTCACAGCAGCAAAGGAATTCGATAGCATCCTCTGCGCGGACATACGCCCTGGCTTTGATCTCATCGCTACCGGCTCGCCCTCGCGCTTGGTAAAACTCTGGAACACACAGACCAATGAGCAGCAGAAATCCATCAAAAAACATACAGATTGGGTAACGGCGCTGGACGTTTCGCCTGACGGCATCCTTCTCGCCACCGGCGACCGCAATGGCGGCGTGCTCGTATGGGAGGCCGATAGCGGCGGCGATTTCCACACTCTCAGAGCCCATCAGGCCGCCATCACTCATGCGGCCTTCCGCGCTGACTCAAATCTGTTAGGCACTTCCTCCGAAGACGGCACGATCCGCCTGTGGGAAATGAATGGCGGCTCCGAGGTCAAAAAAATCGATGCTCACCCCGGTGGCGTGGCTGGCTTCGACTGGGCGCGCGACGGTAGTTTCGCAAGCACCGGACGTGATCAAAAAGTACGACTCTGGAAACCAGATTTCAACCTCATGCGCGAGCTCGGCAAAGTATCCGCACTGCCCACAGCCATCGCCATCGATGCAGAAGGCAAGCGCGTTTTCGTAGGCGACGTCCACGGCCAAGTTCATGTCATCGATAGCAGCAACGCCCAGACCATCACAGTGCTGAAAAATAACCCTCCCTCCCTCGCCGAGCGTGTTCGCTTGATCGACGAGCGAATGGCCAGCCTGCCCAGCGAACAACAACAGGTGCAGCAGGAAATCATAGGTGCCCAAGCGAAACACGACCAGCACCAACAGGCAATACAAGCGGCAGAGACCACCTTGCAGCAGAATCGCCAGGTCACCGCTCAAGCCCAACAGAAAGTCAACGAAATCAAAGGCAAACTCGAGGCCGTGCGCCATACACTTGCAACGAAAAAAGCCGAGCTTGATGGACAGCGTGCGCAATGTGCTACCGCGCAAGCCGCTCTTGATCAAAGTCGCCAACAACTGACCACCGCGCAGTCCGCCGGCGAGGGCGTCGCGATCGAACAAGCGCAAACCGCTGCGCGCGATGCTGAATCGCGATTTCACCAGATCAATGCCACCATTCCACCTCTGGAGGCCGCCATCACACCTTTGCAGCAAGAGGAACAGAACCTGCTGACAGGTCTCCCCATCGCCGAAAAAGAACTCGCCACTGCTCAGGAGAAAATCGCTCCCTCGGAGGCCGCCGTGAAAGCACTGCGCGATGCCAGTGCTGCGATCGAACAAGCCCTCGCCACTGCCAAGCAAAAACAACAGGATCAACAAACCGAGCCACTGCGTCTGCGAAAATCTCGTCACCACTGGATTGCCGCACAAACCAATGCCCGCGCGCTAAGTGCCAAAAGAGAGGCATCGGAGAAACAAGACGCTTTTGAAGATCAGGCCTCTGCGTATGCCACCGCTGCCAAAGCGATCGAAACCCTCGCCACCTCGCGACTCCAAGAGGAGCAAACGCTTTCCACACTGATGAAAGAAACGCCACCGACCGAGGAAAAAGCCCACGCAGCGTGGCAGCAGCGCGTCAAGGATCAGAAAACAAAAACGACTCAATCGTTAGAATCGATGAAAAAAGCGGAAGCGGAATTGATGACACTGCGCAAGGAAATTGAAGCGCGGAGTCCCGAGCGGGTAAGATCACTCACGACGAGTCAGCAGCTCCACGAGGAATACCAGCGGCAGCTCGCGGATAAAATCGAATAGACTCGCACGTGTCTGATGCCCCTGAAATCCGCCTCAGTCTCGGCACCGGTCTGCACTTGCGCGATGCCGATTTGTGGCTCGATCCGCGCTCCCCTCGCCCACGAGCCTTCGTTTCCCATGCCCATGCGGACCACGTCGCTCGCCACCAACAGATCTTGTGCAGCCCCGTAACAGCGCATTTGCTGCAAGCCCGCTATCGCATCGCTCGGGACCGTCTGAGCATTCAGGAGTTTCACGAATGCCGGAACTGGGAGGGATTTCTCTGCACCCTCCTGCCCGCTGGTCACATTGCCGGCTCTGCGATGCTGCACATCGTCGACGAAAACAGCGGTGCCAGTCTCCTGTATACTGGTGATTACAAACTACGCTCCTCGCGCAGCGTCGAGCGTGCATCGTGGAAAACGGCGGACACGCTCATCATGGAGAGCACCTTTGGGCTCCCTCGCTACGTGCTGCCAACTGCCACAGCCATCGAGTCGCAGCTCTGTGACTTCGTCAAGGAATCGCTGGCGGAAGGACAAACGCCCGTCCTCTTGGGTTATTCGTTAGGCAAAGCCCAGGAAATTGCGGCCATCCTCGCGGCGCACGATATGCCTTTCGTCAATACGGCATCGGTCGCGCAAATGACGGAGGCCTGTCGCGCCGCCGGACTCGCACTGCCCGCCGCGACCCTGTGGCACGATGCGATCCCCCAAGGTCACGCCCTGATTGCACCGCCGCAGTTTCTCCGACACAAAGATTTTTCGCGCATCTCCCGACCGCGCACTGCCATGCTTACGGGCTGGGCACTCAACCCCTCCGCTCGCTTCCGCTACGGTGTAGACGCGGCGATTCCTCTGTCGGA
The DNA here is from genome assembly GCA_945888515.1 of Akkermansia muciniphila. Taxonomy (GTDB): domain Bacteria; phylum Verrucomicrobiota; class Verrucomicrobiia; order Verrucomicrobiales; family Akkermansiaceae; genus UBA956. The sequence goes on from CAMDAD010000031.1 coordinate 16,712, forward strand.
TCATGCCGACTTCCCAGACCTGCTGCGCACGGCAGAGATCGTGCAGCCGCGCCGCATCATTACCGTCCACGGCTCTACGCGCGAGCTCGCCGCTAGCCTGCGCGCCAGAAACTTCGTCGCATGGAGCCACTTCGGCAATGACCAGCTCGAACTATTCAGTGATTTCCCCTGAGTTCATCTGATCGAGATTGCTCGTAACATTGACGCTTCCCCTCATTACCCCACTGGATCGCCCTGAAAAACTTGCACAGAAAGAAGCATTGCATTCATGATTGCCGATGTTATACTCTGTCGCCTCCCACAAGAAAACGATTCATCAACTTCAGATTGTCTATGTCAACATTTCGCATTCCCTTTGAGAGGGTCAATTGGATCACCAGCACGTTCCTCATTGGCACCTTCCTGCTCGCCGTCACCGTCGTTCCTTGGTATGTCATCAAAATCGAACAGACTTGGTTCCAGTGGGCCATGTTTGCTTTCATGGTTCCCGCCACAGCCATGAGCATCACGCTCGGTTATCACCGGCTGTTCTCACACCTATCATTCAAAGCCAAATGGCCGGTGAAATTGTTCACCCTGATTTTCGGTGCCTGCGCCTTTGAAAATTCCTGCCTCGACTGGAGTGCCGATCACCGCACACACCACAAGCACGTCGATCATGATGAAGATCCTTACGATATTTCCAAAGGATTCTTCTGGGCTCACATCGGCTGGCTGATGTTCAAACTTCGTCCCGAGCACCCCGCAACCAATGTCAATGACCTGCGCAAGGAAAAGCTCGTGATGTGGCAACACAGGCACGTGCAAACCATCGCTTTTCTCGTAGGCATCGTCGGCCCTGCCATCCTCGGTGGACTCTATAATCACTTTTTCACCGAGCTGCCCGTATGGGAAGGCGCCTTAGGAGGGTTTCTGATCGCTGGTGTTCTCCGCGTGGTCGTGGTGCAGCACTCCACGTTTTTCATCAACTCGCTCTGTCACACCATCGGCAAGCGTCCCTACTCCACCAAACACTCCGCGCGCGACAGCATTGTCATGGCTTTTGCCACATTCGGAGAAGGTTATCATAACTACCATCACGAGTTCCAGCACGACTACCGTAACGGCGTGAAGCCTTGGCAGTGGGATCCCACCAAGTGGACGATCTGGACACTTTCCAAGCTCGGTCTTACTTCGAACCTCCGCCGCGTTCCTGACTCGAAAATTCTACTCGCGGAAATGGGCGAAGCACGCTTCCGCGCCGAAGAAAAACTCGCGGCGCTCAACGCCGCGCATCCCACCATGGTTGATCGCGCCCATGTGATGCTCAACGAGCTCTGCCAGAACATTGCAAGCAACTACGCTGAACTGGAAAAAGCTGTCGCGGACCGTGTGGAAGTATCTCGCCAGACGCTTCTCACTTGGCAAGCGGAAACCCGTGAACTAGCCCGCTGCGCGCGTTCGATCCGCTTGATGCAAGCGTAAGACCCGCACCATCGTTTTTCTCACCGGGCCACTCGCAAGAGTGGCCCTTTTTTATCATTCTCTGGCAATCAGTGCCAATCGTCGCTGCGACGCGCTAGTACGATATGCGTGATGGGAAAAGAAATCGTATCCATCGGTAGAAAGACGTCAGCAAATTGGATGCAATGAATGCCATTCGATAAATATGATTCATTATACAAATATGATTGATCATATCCATCATTGATTCACCTGCATGTCGCGCCATCCATTTTGTTGCGTCTGTCCGTAAGAGCGTGAATCGTGAGGAAAGACACCATGATCATTTTGCCCTCTTGGATGAATCACTACTTCTTGTCGCCATCAAAACTGTAATGATTCCCTCAATTGAATCGCCACTTTTTTGGCGATTCCCAAGTGGTTTCCGTGACTCTTGATCATTCGGTGAATCTTGTATGCCTTGGATACTTTGGCGAAAAATCGTTTCATTCTACTTTTTTCCTTCAGTTTTCCCGCTTTGTGCATGTGATAGAGCTCGATTTTTTCGCCGATGGCCCACTCCAATGCTGGCTTGCCCTGCTCAGATCCCTCTTGGTCTTGGATTCCCAAAAATGCGGTTGTCGGACTCGTGCGTTCAAGAATTTTTAGACCCGCGGATTTCACCAGATAATCGAATGAGTCGCGATCAAAATTGTAAATATGCCCATAATGGAATATGCTCCCTGGTGTCTTAACGCGACAATATTGCTCGAAATCTGGCACTGACACAAAGATGGTTCCCTCCTTTTTGAGCCATTGGGAGGCAAGACGGAGATGAGCGATCGGATCGCGCAGATGTTCAACCACATGATGAAGTCGTATGTGATCATACAACGCAGGTGGCGTGAAGTGATCGATTTCCCCGTTCACGATGGCAAGGCCATAACGCTTCTGGCAAAATTCAGCATAATCTTTTGTTGGTTCTAGCCCTACCACATCTTTTCCAAGATCACGCATGAGATAAACAAACTCTCCACTACCGGATCCTATGTCTAACACCCGCTCTGCGTTTTGATAGTATTTCCAGAACTTCTGAATGTGCCGACTGATGAAAATCCTGTCGCTGCCAGGCAATAATCTATCTCGACCTTGCAGAACGTTCCTTGTCAGGCTTTTTTCACTTCGGAATGATCACCAGCGGATGCGGTCGCGTCGACGGCATAGATGAAAACCGCTCATACTAACAAAAACAACGCCCGTCATATGCAGGCATGGAAACTTGCGCTTTTCCCGCTCCAGTGCTTGCCTATGGCAGTTTCGCAAAATCGATCACGGGGTTTTTCTCTGGAGTCGACTGGCGTTCGAACCACTGGTTGGCTTTCACGTGGTCGTTGAAAAACCCACCGTTGCGCATGAAAAAACCCGAACCTTCCGCGCCGCCGGCAAAGTCGAGACGATGCCCGCCCCCTCCCGTCGCATCACAAGTAAAGCGTGCGCGCGTCAGCTCATGCCACTGGCCTTCGGTATCGCACACCCACTGATTTCCATGCAGCGATCGGCGCTCACGGAAGCCATCTCGATCATAAAAGTTTTCCAAAAACGAGTGGAATCCAGTCAGGTGTTTATCCGTTTTGGGACGCGCAAAGCGCGCGATCAGCTCCCAGCCGTCCTTGCCCACCTCGCCAAACCACGCAGCATACACGGTGTTACCCTTGCCATCGGGATGGGCGGAATTGAGAAAACGATACGTGGTGCCAGATTTCCACGGATAGACCTTGAAGCTCTGACCGCCCGATCCCTCCCCGCCAAACTCACCACCCCTCACACCCTCGCCCTTGGCCAGCAACGTTACGCGATCAGCATCCGGAATGCTTTGAGGATCATTTGTGTGAAACGGGCTCCAGACCGAAAACAAGATCCAGCGCTCCGTGGCGCTTTTCACCTGAATGCCGAAATAGCCTTCGCCAAAACCATTGGCCATGTAATAGGAACCGGGAGGATCATCGCCAGGCTTCACGGTGATTTCACTATACGAGTAACTGATATTTTTTCCGCGCGGCATTTCATAGCCCATGTGCACCGAGGGACCGCGACGTCCCCAGTAAAACATATTTCCCTCGTTATTTTTTACATAGGTTAACTGCAATCCATCCGTCGCTGAATGAACTAACAAGTCGGATACTTGCGGATAGGATTCTCCGGACTTCGCCATGCCCTGCAGATCGATGCGCACATAGCCGGGTTGGGCGAGGGACAACTTGCCAATTTCCACGTCCTGCGCTGTCGCTCCTTTCACCTGAAAAGTCCAATGATTTCCCGCTGCACGCACTGCCAAGGTAGACTCTCCGGCGGGCGCTTGCATGCGCCCACGCAGCGAAATCTCACACGCCCGATCGACATAAAAATAGAGAGAAAATACCGTACTCGCATCGCGCCAGCGCGTTGTTCCGCGTTCGATCGCATCACGACTGCCCGACGCCGATGCTGTGACGAAGCCATTTCCTGCCATGGGAATCGTCCATGGGGCCGCTTGCGAAAATCCACAGATCATCCCAATGGCGAGCAGACGCAGCCATGTCTTGCAGTAAGTTCTCAACATCCATGGTGTAACGACGGCGTGCTATCTTTTTGTTTAAGCTGATCCATCCACCTCTTTTCGGGCATTGCAAATCAGAGCGATCAGGTTACGTTAACACGCAAGATGAAACGACATTTTTTCACACTCTCATTGCTGTTGATGGTCCGCCTGGGCGCCCGAGAGAGCATCGAACGCTTGGATCCGCAGCTGGATGCCATCGTCGCGGCGGATGCTGTTGTCGAGACACTGTGCACCGGCTTTCAGTGGTCGGAGGGCCCAGTGTGGGAGGAAAAAGAACAGCGCCTGCTGTTTTCCGACGTGCCGCGCAATACAATTTATGAATGGCGCGAGGGCATGAAGGAGGCGGTAGTTTTTATGAAGCCCTCTGGCTACACGGGCGTGGCGGTCTATGGTCGCGAAGGCGGCTCCAATGGCCTGGCCTTTGATGCCAAAGGTCAGCTCGTGCTCTGCGAGCATGGCGATCGACGCCTTTCCTATCTCACGCCGATGGGCGGCAAGCGCACTCTAACGGATCACTACCAGGGCAAACGATTCAATTCCCCTAACGATCTCGTCATTGCCCAAAACGGCACCATCTACTTCACCGATCCACCCTACGGCCTGCCCAGCAAAGATCAGGAAACATTTCGTGAGCTCGACTTTCACGGGGTCTATCGTGTGGGTGCCGATGGCATCGCTGTCTTGCTGGTCAGCGATCTCGATCGTCCCAACGGCGTGGCACTATCGCCCGATGAGAGCATCCTCTACGTTGCGCAGTCACATGCTCCCAAGCCCGTGATCATGGCCTACCCACTGCAGGGCGACGGCAAGATCGGAGAGGGGAAAGTTTTTTTTGACACCAAAGGCATGAAAGGCCCCGGCTCACCTGATGGCATAAAGGTCAATGCCCAAGGCATCGTGTTCTCCACCGGTCCGGGCGGTGTGCTCATTTTAAGTCCGCAGGGGAAACTGTTAGGACGCATCCTTTGCGGACGTCCCACCGCGAATGTCGCCTTTGGCCCGAAGCAGAAATCGCTTTTTATCACCTCGCAGGATAGGCTTCTGCGGGTGGCACTTCGCTAACCATTTCTCTGTATGGAGCTCACTCTCACCAGCCCTGCCGTTTTATTTCCGGCCATTTCCCTCTTGTTCCTCGCCTTCACAAATCGCTCCTTGCACTTGTCGGCCTTGGTGAGGAAATTGCACTCCGATTGGCTCCTCGGTCATGAACCCAGCCTACGTGCTCAGGTGGAAAATCTGCGTCAGCGCATCGAGCTCATCCGCTGGTGCCAGGCCGTGGGGATCGTGAGCTTGCTCGGCTGCCTCGCGTCCATACTTTCACTGATCGCTGCGCGCGAGCAGTTTTCTCTCTGGCTCTTCACTTTCAGCGTGGTGACGATGGCGATCTCGCTGCTGCTAGCGCTCTGGGAAGTGCTCCTCTCTGGTGGGGCGCTCAACATCTATCTGAATGAAATGGCTAGGCAACCGGATCGCAAAACACCGCACGAGCCCCAATAGCAGAGCCATCCACGCTCGTCTGTCGCCTCGGCGGCCTGTAAGAAATCCCGTCACTCGGACGTATGAATGATATCAACCTATGAAATTGTTTCGCCTCACATTCCTCCTATTCACCGGCCTTTGGCTGATCTCCTGTCAAAAGCCCAGCACCTCGGGCCAGAAGGGTGTCGCACCGGAACACACGTTTACCACTGATGCCGCAACATCCGCGCTCACTCCCGTCACGGCATTGCCCGAGGTCATTTCCTTCAACGAGCACATCCAGCCGATTTTTGCAGATACCTGCTACCATTGCCACGGCCCCGACTCCGGCACGCGCGAGCCTAAAAAAGAACCTCTTCGCCTCGATCGCGCGGAATATGCTTTTGCCAAACGCGAGAACGAACAACCTGTCATCAAGCCTGGCGATCCCGCGAACTCGATGATGATCCAACTCATCAAGGAAAAAGATCCGGATCTCATCATGCCTCCACCCGAGTCGCACAAAGAAATCACAGCGCGCCAACTCGCCCTGCTGGAGCGTTGGATCGAGCAAGGTGCCAAGTATGAAGAGCACTGGTCTTTTATCGCACCGAAAAAATCACCTCTGCCGGAGGTTGCACAAAAAAACTGGGTTAAGAATCCCATCGATGCCTTCATCCTCGAAAAACTCGAGCAAGAAAAATTCGCTCCGAACCCCGTGGAGAATCCCCGCCGTTTGTATCGACGCTTGAGCTTCGATCTCACAGGATTACCGCCCGCACCCGAGGCGATCGATTCCTTTGAAAAAGCCTTCGCTACCGATGCCGACAAAGCGATCGCGGACGCCGCGGACCTGATGATGTCATCGCCGCAAGGAGCCGAGCATTTCGCACGACACTGGCTTGATGCCGTGCGCTATGCCGACACGCACGGCATCCACATTGATAACTACCGCTCCATCTGGCCCTATCGGGATTGGGTGATCCAGGCCTTCCAGAAAAACATGCCATGGGATCAGTTCACCATCGAACAAATCGGCGGCGACCTTCTTCCCCAAGCCACGCTCGATCAAAAAATCGCCACCGGTTACGGCCGTTGCATTCCCACTACTGGGGAGGGAGGCGCGATTGCCGATGAATACTATGCCATCTACGCCGGCGATCAGGTTTCCACCACCTCTGCCCTGTGGTTGGGGCTTTCCACACAGTGCGCCGCTTGCCACGATCATAAGTTCGACCCCATCAGCATGAAGGAGTTCTATCAGTTGACGGCCTTTTTCCGCAACACGCCGATGTCCGCGCTCGATGGAAATAACGCGATTCATCCGCCGAACATCTTCGCACCCGCAGCCTCGGATCGCCCGCGTTTGACAGAGATCACCGCAGAGCTTGCTAAGCAGGAAAAAATCCTAGCAGCCCGCGCCAAAAACGCCCGCGCTGATTTCGACAAATGGCTCGCTTCCCAACCTGTAGCACCAGCCGATGCGCCGGATCCTTCCTTGGTCTTCGCGCTGCCACTCAACGAGTCCGAGGGCCCTCTCCGCGGCACGCTCTTGGGCCAACCCTTCGAAAATGCAACGGTGGTGCAGCGCCGCGATGGCCCGTCGGGCAAAGCGCTGCTGGCCCACACGCAAGTCATTACCATCGGTGATATCGCAAACTTCAAGCGCTCCGACTCCTTCAGCTACTCGACTTTTATCTATGTGGAAGGCACGCCCAATGGGGCTGTCTTCGCACGCATGAATCACGCGGAAGAATACAGAGGTTGGGATTTCTGGCTAGAAAATGGCAAACCGTCCGTGCACGTCATTGATGCATTTCCCGCTACCGCGAGCAAAATCATCGCCAGTGAAACACTCGCTCCCGGGCAATGGCATCATGTAGCCGTGGTATTCGATGGAACGAAACCCTCTGACAAAACGCTCAGCATTTTCGTCAATGGCAAGCAGAGCAAGCACACCGTGTCTGCCAACAACGTGGGGCCAAACATCCAGACGGCCGTGCCCTTCACCATCGGCGCACGCACTGGCGGCAGCAACATCATCGGCACGACGGCCCTCCAGGATCTGCGCATTTACAATCGGATAGTCTCGGCAGCAGACATCGCCGCCCTCGCTTCTCGCATGCCCATGGAAAACATCCTCGCACTGCCCGCCGATCAGCGCACTCCAGCACAGACGCAGTCACTTTATCAACATTTCCTCGCCAATCACGACAGCGTAGGCAAACAAGCAAGGGACGTCATGGCGAACCTGAAAAAAGAACAGGAGCAACTCAATACGCGTGGTGCTCTCACACTGGTGATGCAGGAGAAACCAAATTCCGAACCCTTCGCCCACATGCTCAATCGCGGCTCCTATATGGACAAAGGAGAAAAAGTCGGCGTCGGCACGCTCCAAGTGCTTCACCCGATGACCGATGCGATGCCGAAAAATCGTCTCGGCCTCGGCCAGTGGCTCGTCGATAAAAACAACCCACTGGTCGGTCGTGTGACCATGAATCGCCTGTGGGGTTATATTTTCGGCACCGCGATTGTCGAGACCGTTGAGGACTTCGGCATTATGGGCGCACGCCCCTCGCATCCTAAGTTGTTAGATTGGCTCGCGATCGAGTTCATGGATTCGGGCTGGAACTACCGGCACATGGCCAAGCTGATGGTCACTTCCGCCACCTATCGACAATCGGCCGCGGTCAGCGCGGAGAAACTCGAGCGCGATCCAATGAACCGTCTGCTTGGTCGCGCGCCTAGGTTCCGCATCGAGGCCGAACCCCTGCGCGACGGCATTCTCCAGCAATCACAACTGCTCGTATCTCAAGTCGGCGGACCATCGGTCAAACCCTATCAACCCGAAGGCATCTGGGAAGCCGTAGCCATGGCACAATCGAACACCCGCCACTACGTGCAAGACAGCGGAGAAAAACTCTACCGCCGCTCGATGTATACGCTCTGGAAACGCACGGCTCCTCCCGCTTCCATGGAAATCCTCAACGCCCCTGGTCGCGAAGTCTTCTGTGTCCGTCGCGAGCGCACGAACACCCCACTGCAAGCCTTCGTCACCATGAACGACCCGCAATTCATCGAGGCCTATCGCCAACTCGCGTCGCACGCCATGAAAGCAGGCAGCGATGCCACATCGCGCTATCATTTCATCGCCCAGCGTCTGTTAGGCCGTCAGTTGACTACCGAGGAAATCAGCACCTTGCAGCAAACCCTGCAATCCGCTCAATCATACTACAGCGCCCACGCCGAGGAAGCCACCAAGCTCATCACCATCGGCGCCACCAAGACCGATGCCGCCCTCCCCCCTGCGGAACTAGCCGCCTGGACAGTCATCACCAGCCAGCTCTTCAACCTAGACGAAGCTTTGACAAAATAAACTCCCCACCTACTTTTTGTTATGAACGATATTGATCTCTTCAACTCTGCACTGACCCGTCGCCACTTTTTCCGCAAGAACGCGACCGGGCTCGGTTATGCCGCTCTCGCCTCTCTGCTCGGACAGGATGCCGTGGCTGCTGGTGCCAGTGAAATTCCACCCGCACTCGCGCAATTCGCTCCCAAGGCAAAACGAGCGATTTATCTCTCGATGATCGGCGCGCCCTCACAGTTCGAGATGTTCGATTACAAACCCAAAATCGAGTTCAACAAGGACCTAAAGGATTTCCTTGTCGCTTCGGGACAACGTCTTACCGGCATGACTTCGGGCCAGTCGCGCTTCCCAGCCGCACCATCGATTTTCAAATTCGCCCAACATGGCAAAGACGGCACCTGGGTTTCCGAACTTCTGCCTTGGACTGCAAAAATGGCCGATGACATCTGCGTGATCCGCTCGATGCATACCGATGCCATCAATCACGAACCAGCGAATCAGCTCATGTATACCGGCAATATGGTCGGCGGGAAGGCTTCGATCGGATCGTGGTTGTCGTATGGTCTCGGTTCGATGAACAACGACCTGCCCACCTTCGTCGTGCTGCACGCCTCACACTCCAACCCCGGCTCTAACGTGCAAGCGATTTCCTCCCGCCTGTGGGGCTCGGCTTTTCTTCCGGGCAAGTATGCTGGCGTGGCGCTGCGCTCCAAGGGCGATCCCGTGCTTTTCCTGCAGGACTCACCCGGCGTTCCACGCGAGCTACGCCGCAAGATGCTAGATGGTCTTGCGACAATGAATCAGAAATCCTACGAAGCCGTTGGCGATCCCGAAATCCAAACGCGCATCCAGCAATACGAAATGGCATTCCGCATGCAGACCAGTGTGCCTGAGCTCGCAGATACCAGCAAAGAAACCGAAGCCACCTACAACCTCTACGGCCCCGATGCGAAAGTGCCTGGGACTTTTGCCAGCTCGACTATGATGGCACGCCGTCTGTTAGAACGTGGCGTGCGTTTCGTACAGATCTTCCACCGCGGTTGGGACCAACACGGCAACCTACCTCACGACATCGCCGCCCAGTGCCGCGATATCGACCAAGGCAGCTACGGTCTCATTCAGGACCTCAAGCAACGCGGCATGCTCGATGACACGCTCGTGATTTGGGGCGGTGAGTTTGGTCGCACGACCTACTCCCAAGGCAATCTCACCGAGACCACCTACGGTCGCGATCACCACCCCCGCGCCTTTTCAATCTGGATGGCGGGCGGCGGCGTGAAAGGTGGCTTCAACTATGGCGAAACCGATGAGATGTCCTTTAACATCATTTCTGGTAAAACCCACGTGCGCGACCTCCACGCTACCATCCTGAATCAACTGGGCATTGATCACATGCGCCTCTCCTACAAATACCAAGGCCTCGACAACCGCCTCACCGGCGTCCTCCCCGCCCGGGTGGTGAAGGAGATTCTGGCCTAACGAAACGCGCGAAGATCCATTTCCATCCTATCGCGCGGCAACTGAGAGGTATCGGCGACTGTATGGCCGTCGATGCATCTGGCATCCTTTTTTCTCGCTCAACCAATGCGCAGGAGATGTTGCCCAAATCGGTCCCGCCGCCATTTTTCAGATAAACGCAGCGCGCGGTTTCGCTACTGCTTTGTTGCCTGTCTGATGAGGTCATCTTCCCTGAACTTTTTGTAACGGATTCTCGACAAAACTCTGCCGACCACGCAATTTCAATTCAGCACCAACCTCAATCGCATGGAACCAACACAGGATTTTGCCATACCGGCCTCACCTACTTCTGACTTCGGCTTCACACCCGTCACTGAGCCCGCCACCGTCACTGCTCCCGCTCCCGTCTCGCATGACGGCCTGCCTCAGGATGATGTGATGGCCATCGATGCACTTGGTAAAACCTACCAGGCCTTCTGCGACGAACTCGGCAAAACCATCATCGGTCAGCAACAGGTCATCGAGAACCTCGCGATTTGCCTTTTCGCCCGCGGCCATGCCCTGCTGATGGGCGTTCCTGGTCTGGCAAAAACTCTTCTCGTTTCCTCGGTCGCACAGACTTTCGACCTCTCCTTCAACCGCATCCAGTTTACCCCAGACCTCATGCCTGCCGACATCACGGGCACGGATATCATTCAGGAAACAGGCATCGGTGGTCGCCGACAGTTCGAATTCATCAAGGGCCCCTTGTTTGCAAACATCGTCCTTGCCGATGAGATCAACCGCGCCCCCGCAAAAACGCAATCGGCCATGCTCGAGGCCATGCAAGAGCAAAAAGTCACTGTGCTGGGGAATACCTACACTCTCACGCCGCCGTTCTTCGTCCTCGCCACACAAAATCCCATCGAACAGGAAGGCACGTATCCGCTTCCAGAAGCGCAACTCGACCGTTTCATGTTCCTCATCGAGGTGGGCTATCCCTCGGCCGACGAGGAAAAACGCATCGCCCGCGAGACCACCGGCGCGGCCAAAGGTCGCCTGAATCAGTTGCTCAGCGGAGAAAAAATCCTCGCCTTCCAGCAACTCGTGCGCCGCGTGCCAGTGCCGGAGCACATTTACGACTACGCTGTTGCCATCGTTCGTAAAACACGACCCACAGAAGCGGATGCACCGGCATGGCTGAAAGAGCTTGTGGGCTGGGGTGCCGGTCCTCGTGCCGTGCAATATCTCATCCTCGGTGCCAAAGCCCGCGCCGCGCTCAAAGGCTCCTACATGGTGCGCATGGAAGACATTGAGGCCGTGGCATCCCCCGTGCTCGCTCACCGCGTCATCACCAACTTCGCCGCTGAATCGCAAGGCATGACCTCGAAAAAAGTCGTCGAACGCCTCGTCGCCGAAATGCGCGAGCAATAATCCTCATGCCCACGCAGCTTCTCGATCACGATCTGCTAGTCCGGCTCGGAGCCATCCCGGTCGAGGCGCGTTTGCCCATGCTCGGCAACGTCGCGGGCAAGCATCGCTCGCCCCACCGTGGATCTTCGGTGGAGTTCGCAGAGTATCGCAAGTATGTGCCCGGCGATGACACGCGCCTTCTCGACTGGAAAGCCTACGCCCGCTCGGATCGCTACTATATCAAGGAGTTCGAGGCTGATACCAACCTCCGCGCGTATTTCGTGGTCGATAACTCCGGTTCGATGGCCTTTGCTGAAAAAGGCATGGCAAAGATCGAATACGCCAGTCGCATCGCCGCAAATCTCGCCTACCTGCTCGTCAATCAAGGCGATGCCGCTGGTCTCTCCGTCTGCCGCGACAAACTGCACATCGAGATCCCTCCGCGCCGACGCCCCGCCCACTTGCAATTGATCAACCACACGTTGCAAGACCTAAAACCCGAAGGCGAAACCGGCCTCGTTCAGGCATTGCATCAGATCGCGGAAAAAATCGGCCAGCGCGCCGTGGTGGTCATTCTCTCCGACCTCTTCTGCGACACCGCCGCTCTTGAAGACGCCTTGCAACACCTGCGCTACCGCAAGCACGATGTCTGCATGTTTCATCTCATGGACCCGCAGGAAATCGCCTTCCAGTTCGATAAACCGCACCGTTTCGTCGATATGGAGGACAACACCGTGCTCATCGTCGAGCCGAACCTCATCGCCGATGAATACCAAGAAGCCCTGCGTGAGTTTTTAACCAACGTCAAGAGCGCCTGCCACAACGTCCACGCCGATTACCAACTCGTCACCACCGATTCTCCTCTGGAACCTCTCCTCCGCGACTTCCTTCTCAACCGCTTGCCGAAGAAGGGGAAGAGGTAGGGTGAGTGTTCCTAGTTGTTAGTTATTCGTTTTCCCATTTTAGCTTTTTCTTCCGTGTCTTTCTACCAACAACCTCTGCTCTGGTTCCTCTGCGCCGCTGCGATTCCGGTGATCATTCACCTGTTGAATCGCCGCCGCCATAAGACCCTAGCGTGGGCCGCCATGCAGTTCCTGCTCAAGGCCACCCGCGAGTCGCGGGGGAAGAAAAAACTGCGCCACATCCTCATCCTCACCGCTCGCGCCCTGGGCATCGCCTGTCTCGCCACCGCCGTCGCGCGTCCGATGATCGGCGGCCTGCTCGGCTGGGGTGCCAGCAAGATGGATACGGTGATCCTCATCCTCGATCGCTCGGCATCGATGGAAACCACCGCAGAAAATGCCACGTCCCCGCGCCGTGAGCTTGCGATCGACCGCGTGCGCGATGCGATGAAGTCGCTCGATGCCACTCGCCTCGTACTGATCGATTCCGCCACCGCTACCCCGCAGGATGTCCCCTCGCCGGAGATTCTCGCGGAAATCACCAACACCCGCGCCACGGATGCCGCCGCGAACATTCCCTCCTTGCTCCAGCGCGCGGCGGAGTTCATTCTCGAAACCCAACCGGGCAAAACGGAAATCTGGATCGCTTCCGACATGCAGTATGCCGACTGGGACAAGGATAACGAGCGCTGGGCCACCGCCATCGCGACCCTGCAAAGCGCTCCACAAAAACCGAGCGCGCGCGTTCTTTCGATCGGTGCGCCGTCCAAGACCAACATCTCGCTGCGGCTCCTTTCCTCCTACCGCAGCGCCGATGAGCTTTTGTTAGATCTGGAAGTGCAGCGCTCTGGTGATGCGATCACTCCCGTGAACTTGCCCATGACCGTAGCGCTCAATGGCGTGAAAACCACGGAGTCAATAACCATCCCGGGCCAGGTTCTGCGTTTCCAAAAACGCGTCAAGCTGGCGAAAAACCAGCAGGAAGGACAAGGCTGGCTCAGCATCCCCGGCGATGCCAACCCGCGCGATAACACGGTCTATTTCACCTACGGCATAGCTCATCCCGTAAAAACATTGGTCGTCAGCACCGCAGGCGAGTCCGCTTCTTACCTCGCCGCTGCTGCCGCACCACCCGGCTACTCCGGTCAATCCAGCGAAACCATTGCCCCCTCGCAGTTCCTCACGAAAACCGCAGAGCTCGCCGATTTTTCCGCCATCGTCTGGGCCGCACCGCTGCCGCAGGAAGGAGCCGCGAAGGCGATCACGGACTTCATCAACAGCGGCGGTCATGTGTTGTTTTTCCCACCGATGGAAAACAGCATGCTCAAATTTCAAGGCATCCAATGGTCCCCCATCAGCACCGCTCCCGAGGGCAAGTTTTTGATTCTCAAAGACTGGAATCATGACGATGGCCTGCTGCGCGACTCCCTCAATGGCGAGGCGCTCGCTGGGCAAACGTTCCGCGCGATCAAAAAGCAACTTGCCGAGGGTCCCGTCGGCACCAGCACCCCGCTCGCCTCGTGGGATGACAGCACGCCTTTCCTCAGCCGCATCGTGATGGAGCGCGGCACTGCTTGGTTCTTCGCTTCCACGCCGGACTACACCTGGAGCAATCTCGGTGATGCCCACTTGCTCCTCCCCGCCGTGCAGCGCGCCGTGCTCACCGGCTGCACGCGTTTCGATGCCGCATTGCTCGCCGAGGTCAATCGCGGCGAGGCTCTGCCGCGCAATGCCGAGGTGCGCACGCGCATCGATGACTTCGGAGCCGATGCCACCAGCGACCCGACTTTCAGCGCCGGCGTCTATCGCCTCGGCGAGCGTGTCATCGCCGCCAACATTCCGCCCACCGAGCTCGATCCCCTCGCCCTGCAAAACAACGAGCTGAAGCCGCTCTTCGAGGGCGTACGCTATAGCACCTTCGAAGACACCGCCTCCTCCACCGCCGATAGCGAGGAGCGCGAAATTTGGAAGCTATTCCTCGGGGCCGTGCTGTTTTTCCTCATCGCCGAAGCCCTGCTGTGCCTCCCCAAAGCCGCCACTTCCGCCACCAAGCCCGCTTCGACCCAACCTGCCTAACAGATTTTCCACCTAGTGAATTTCCATCTCCATCATCTGCATTTTTCGCCGACCCTGCCCGTGCTGATCACGGGCCTCGTCGCGATCCTGGTCGTGGGCTACCTCTGTGTGATCGGCTACCGCCGCAGTCCTAACAAAAAACGCAGCGGCGTGCTGGAAACCCTGCGCTTTTTCATCACGCTGCTCGTCGTTGCCATGATGTGGCAGCCGGAGTGGCTCACGGTCATCACCCCCACCACCAAGCCGCGCATTGCTATTTTGTGGGATGACTCGAAGTCGATGCAGACCACCGATGCTGAACTGCCGTCGTTGTTGTCAGCGAAAAAGGAAATCGTCACCCGCGCGGAGTTCACCAAGCAAGTGCTGAACTCGAATCTCTGGAGCGAATTGTCTGCGGATGGGAAAAACGAACTCATCACGCGCTCGTTCTCCTCACCACCGGAAAACGAGGCACTGCTCAGCTCCGCGGGGACCGATCTCACCACGCCGCTTGAAGACGTGCTCGAAAAGGAAAGCAACCTGCGCGCCGCGATCGTCATTTCCGATGGCGACTGGAACCTTGGCCAACCACCGGTTTCCGCCGCACAGAAGTTCCTTCTGCGCAAAATCCCGCTCTTCACTATTCCCGCGGGTTCGAAGGTGCGACTGCCCGATCTCGACCTACTCGCCGTCAATGCGCCCACCTACGGCATCGTCGGCGAGAACCTACAGATCCCATTCACGATTCGCAGCAGCCTCGACCGCGAGGTCCGCACTACTGTGCGCGTTCGTGATGATGGCGGACGCGAGCGGACCAAGACCATCACCCTGCCTCCGAACAAAACCACCTACGACACCATCCTCTGGAAGCTGGAAAAAGAAGGCTCTTCAACGATGGAGTTATCTTTCCCCACTGCCCAGGGCGAGCTAGTCCCCACCAACAATGCGCGCAAATTCACCATCGCTGGGAAGCCGGAAAAAATCCGCGTGCTGGTTGTAGAATCGCTGCCGCGCTGGGAATACCGTTTCCTCCGCAATGCCCTCTCGCGCGATCCCGGCGTAGAGCTTTCCTGCCTGCTGTTCCACCCGCAGCTCGGCCTCGGCGGCGGCCCAGATTACATCGAAAAATTCCCGGATCAAATCGAGGACCTCGCGAAATACGACGTCATATTTCTCGGCGATGTCGGCATCGGCAATGACCAGCTCACGAAGGAACAATGCACCCTCATCCGCGGCCTCGTGGAGAATCAGGCCTCCGGCCTCGTCTTCCTTCCAGGACCCCAAGGAAACCAGTTTTCCCTGCTCGAAACGGATCTATCGGATTTGCTGCCGGTCACCCTCGATTCCTCGAAAAAAACTGGCATCGTCGAGACCAACGCCTCGCCTCTGGCCCTAACCTCCGATGGCGCTTCGTCATTGCTCACCATGCTCGGCGATACGGAAGAGGACAATCCCCTCGTTTGGCGCAGCCTGCCGGGCTTCTACTGGCATGCCCCTGTGGAGCGGGCCAAGGCCGGCACCACGGTGCTCGCCGTGCACGCGAACCGCAGCTCAGGGAACTACGGCCGCGTTCCGCTCATCGTCACCAAAACCGCCGGCAGCGGCAAAATCCTCCACATGGGCATCGATTCCGCCTGGCGCTGGCGTCGCGGCGTGGAGGACAAATACCACTACCGCTTCTGGGGCCAGGTCGCCCGCTGGATGTCCTACCAGCGCAACATGGCCGCCGGCCAGCGCGTGCGGATTTTCTATACTCCCGAACGACCCTCCCCTGGCGATACCGTCACGCTGCACGCGAATGCTTTCGATAAAAACGGAGCACCCTTACAAGACGGCAAAGTCGCACTCTCCCTGATCTCACCCACCGGAGGCACCCGCATGCTCGACCTCGGCAAGGACGACAACTCCTGGGGCAGCTTCACCGGCCGCTTCGCCATCGATAGCCCAGGCGCTTGGAAACTGAGTGCCTCCATCGTGGACGACGACGCCAAACCCGTGGAAACCACTCTTCTCGCGCAAACTGTCGATCTCGAAAAAACCGGCCAACCCGCCCGCCCGGAAGTGCTGGAGGAAATGTCTCGCATCGCCCGCGCCCGCATGATCCAGCCCGATGCCCTACCCGACCTGATCAAAGAAATCACCGCCCTGCCCGAGCCGCGGCCCCTAGAAAACCGCATCCCCCTCTGGCACCACTGGGCCGTCATCACCACGATCATCACCCTGCTCGCCCTCTTCTGGATCGCCCGCAAATTCAACGGTCAGTTTTAGCCTAAAGAGGAAAATGGAAATCTCGCCAAGACGCTGGAAGTGTAATAACGTAAGGGCATGGAGCCGCTTGAGTCTTCGAATTCTACTCACCCAAAAGGTGAGTCAAAAAACACCTCAAAAACGCCACTGGGAAGCTGGCCACTCGAC
>CAMDAD010000032.1 GCA_945888515.1 Akkermansia muciniphila
CTCTGATTGGTAGACTGATCATCACGCTGGAGCTTCCACGACTCAACAATCAGCGAACAAAACATCACACATCCCGGTTCTTATCGAAATGGCACATGCCGCCCGCAGCATGCTGCGCAGCGTAAAAGATACTTTTTCAGCAAACACTACGTATCACAGCAATTCGTCATGACAGGCAGGATCCAGGCTATGGAAGCAGGCGACAATAAGACAGCCAATAAGACGCTCCATCCAACGGCGGGAACGTCTCAATTTGAATTCGGGCTTCCCTCTCCGCTGTGGATGGCCTATTCGTTTGGCAAAAAATAAGACTTGCACGGCGAACTTTTCAGCGTACGCTTTTCCGCGTGAAAACAATCTCAGCGACATTAGCCCGATCCGACCTCTACAATGTAATAGATTCTGCACTCGAAGCCCATGAGCCGATCCAGATCACAGGCAAGCGGGGCAATGCAATTTTGATGTCCGAGGCAGACTGGCGTTCAATTCAAGAGACTCTTCATCTGGTTAGTATTCCAGGTATGCGTGAGTCAATCTTAGCTGGTATGGCCGAACCACTTGGGAATTGTAGCAGGAACATAGATCTATGAGCTACGAATTGGTTTATACCCAACAAGCCAAGAAGGACGCAAAAAAGCTCAAGGGTACTCCACTCGCTAAAAAAGCGAGAGAACTCCTTGAAGTCATTCAAGATGATCCATTTGCCGATTCGCCTCCATTTGAGGCGCTGGTTGGTGATCTGAAGGGGGCATATTCTAGACGAATCAATATTCAACACAGATTGGTCTACCAGGTTCTCGGTGATGAAGGGATAGTTAAAGTACTACGCCTATGGTCGAACTATGAATGAGAAGCCCAAAAAGACGCTCCATCCAACGGCGGACAAAGTCTTTCTTTGAATTCAAGCTTCCCTTCCCGCCGAGGATGAGCTAGAAGCTCGGAAAAAATAAAAAAATCAGCATTTTACAGCGGATGCGGTATCGCATACGGTATCATCATGAACTGAGCCGTGATTGACACGAATGTGCTTGTTGCCGCCTTACGGTCATCCTCAGGTGCCAGTCATGAGATCTTGCTGATAGCCGACAAGGGTGATTTCGAGGTTGCGCTGTCCGTTCCGTTGCTTGCGGAATATGATGATGTCTGCCATCGGCCAGAATGCGGGATTTGCATTCCCATTTCGGCTGTGGTTGTAAAGAATATCAACGATATGAGAATTCCGCCCAGCAATCAACTTGAGAAGCTGTCGGGTAACCTTGAGGGCTATGGGAGCGCAAGATTGAAGCAGTAGTGGCGTCTCGTCTTTCTTTGGGAAGAAGGGAACGCAATGGAGGTAAGCATCATCGACTACCACTGAATGCCATGAAGAACGAACTAATCCCAATTGAGAATTTTTTCGCAGCCAACCTCGAAGAGACCCTTGACGAGTGGCCTGCTACCATGACCCAAGTCGCACTAGCTACCGGTATCCCACTGCCAGACCTTTCGGGCATGAAGACTGGCAAGCGTCGCTGCACGCCAGAATATGATATACGATTAAGCCGATATTTCCGTGCTAGCCGGGGTTACTGGATGCGGCTCCAACTTGCTTATGACATGGATCGGACGCTCCGAGTCAAAGGATCTGAGATTGATCGCAGTGTCCGCGCAGCAGCAGGATAACCTCAGGCCGAACAATAAAGGCTACGCGAATGGATGAGTGACAACGAGCCCATTCGACTGCGCAATGAGTTGAACAAGCCCTGAGCGGCCCGTGATCGCCGATCTTATGCGTTTTGAGTTGCCGTTGTTTTTCGAGACATGCTGGTGCCGATCTTTCTCGACTAAAGATGATGGAGTGATTGGAGCGTGTTTAGAATGCGGGAAGTTTTTGGTATCCCTCTTCGGTGGTTTGATTCGACAGCAGAGACGGGCTAATACATGCCCCTGTGTGGATGGCCTGGGTTGTGTTCGCGTTTTTCATTGCAGAACGAACCTGAGCACATCAGCCATGACCATCGAACTAACGATTTCTTCTCGACGATGCCACCATCATCTAACAACCTGACGCGCAGCGGCTTAGTTCTACAACAACGTGCGTCATTACATGCTTGGCTATTCCATCGTGATCAGCAAAACAGAAATGCCTAATCATAAAGCGTGCCAAAACCCTTTATTGTTCATCAAGATCCATCCGAACCATTCCACTTGATCTGCGGAGAACATCGGGAGTGAAGATTGCTTATTAGCGAGGAAAAGGCTGTTCACCCCAAGGGACCACTCGGAGAGGCTGTGGCAGCGTCTCGAATCATCATTCCAAATCATTGACAATCCAGCATCACTCGTTACCATACGGGCATGTCAGAAAAACCTATTCCTAGCGGCACCAAATCTATGGCCCTCGAAGTCGAAGCTGGCACCCATTGGTGGTGCTCTTGTGGTCGCAGTTCGAATCAACCATTTTGCGACGGCTCCCACAAAGGCACGGGCCTGCAGGCTTTCAAATTCGAGGTCCCAGAGAAAAAAACGTTGTATTTCTGCCTATGCAAAGCCACGAAAAATCCACCTTTTTGCGATGGTAGCCATAAGTCGTTGGTGACAGAAGGCTGAGTTTCACCATTTCTTTCGAGAATTTTTTCAGCCCGCTTCACCCAAGCGCGGTTCTCAACTTTTCTTATGTATTGGTTTTTCAAGCTCCTGATCCTTTGATTCATCTTCGTGTGGATCGGCGCGGGTGTCTTCGTTTTTTTGAAATACGGCATCAATCTCTCCGGGGCGGAAAATGAAACGTGTGAAACATCGGGTTCGCAAACGCTAAATTTCACCCAGATGCTTCTGATCTGGTTCGGGTTTTTGTCGCTAGCGGTGCATTTTTTGTTCCCGTAAGAAATTCAATCCACGGCTAGCAAAGTTGACAGGATTTGCCATCGCCAAGGTCAGGAAAAACCGCTGTATTTGTCCCGCAAACCATCGCATGAATCCTTCTTCTGACCTCACCATCATCAAAGTCGGCACCGGCGTTCTGACGCGTGTCGAAGACGGCACTCTTGACGGCGCTGCGGTCGTGCGACTGGTCACGGCACTTTCTAGTCTCATGGATGCGGGACACCGTTGCATGCTGGTGTCCTCGGGCGCGGTGGGCTCGGGCGTGGCTTCGTTCCAGCTCGATGGCTATCCGCGCGATATCATCACGCGTCAAGCATGTGCCGCTGTGGGACAAGCCCGGCTGATGCAAACTTATGGTAGTCTTTTTGCCAACTTCGGCATCACCGTCGCCCAAGTGCTGCTCACGGCAGCGGATTTAGGCGATCGCTTCACTCATATTTCGAGCACACTGCATCGCCTTCTGGCTGAGCCACGGATCATTCCCATCATTAATGAAAACGACTCGGTCGCGATTGAAGAACTCAAAGTAGGTGATAACGATCAACTGTCCTCTCGCGTTGCCGTTCTCGTCGGTGCAAAACGGTTGATTCTCCTTACCAGCGCCGAAGGTTTGTTAGCGCCCGGTTCTGATCAGCCCATCGCCGAGGTCAACAACGTGGCAGATGTAATGGGTTTTGTCAGGGATGATCAGGGGAGGTTTTCGATTGGTGGCATGGCTTCCAAGCTCACCGCCGTCCAGTATGCGGTCGAAAACGGCATCGAAACTTGGATCGCGAATGGCCGACGCCCCGAGCGCCTGCTCGACATCTGTCAAGGCCATGCTATCGGCACTCGTTTTTTGCCTCACTGATCCACACGAAGGTTCTGTTATGTCCGCCTCACTTACCAAAGATGAAATTCACGCAACCATCACCGCGATGGGCGAAAAGGCGCGCCAAGCCGCCTATGGACTCGCGGCACTGAGTGCCGATCAGAAAAATGACATCCTCCGGGCCATGGCGCGAGAATTGCGGGAGCAGACAGAAACGATCGTGGCCGCCAATGCGCACGACCTTGCTCACGCTAAAGAAAAAGGCCTCAGCTCGGCAA
This sequence comes from Akkermansia muciniphila, assembly GCA_945888515.1. GTDB lineage: Bacteria > Verrucomicrobiota > Verrucomicrobiia > Verrucomicrobiales > Akkermansiaceae > UBA956. Next base: position 3,955 of record CAMDAD010000032.1, read on the forward strand.
TGATGGATCGACTGCGACTCGATACCACACGCATCGAAGCCATCGCCTCTGGCATTGATCAAGTCGCACATCTGCACGATCCCTGCGGCGAAATTCTAACGGAAACGCTTCGACCTAATGGCATGCTGATCCGTCAGGTGCGAGTGCCCATCGGCGTGATCGGCATCATTTATGAAAGTCGCCCGAACGTCACCAGTGATGCCGCTGTTCTATGCCTGAAGTCAGGCAATGCCACCATCCTGCGCGGTGGTTCGGAGGCGATTCACTCGAATCGGGCAATCGCAGACGCACTGCAGAAAGGTGGCGAAGATGCCGGACTGCCGGCCCACGCGATCCAACTAGTGCCTTTCACCGATCGCGAAAGTGTCGTCGCGCTCGCACAGATGGACCGCTACCTCGACCTCATCATCCCGCGCGGCGGAAAGGGTCTGATTGAGACAGTCGTATCGCTTGCACGCATGCCCGTGATCAAACACTACGACGGGATTTGCCACACTTTCATCGACCAAGCCGCCGACCCTGCCATGGCCATTCGCATTGCCATCAACGCCAAAACACAAAAACCAGGAGTATGCAATGCGATGGAGACCTTATTGATTCACGAAGCCATTTCACCCACGCTATTGCCCGTATTGGCTGCCGCATTCGGAGAAAAAAACGTGGAGCTCAGAGGTTGCAACAAGGCGCGCGCGATCGTGCCCTCGCTCATCCCCGCCAGTGAAGAAGACTGGAGCACGGAGTATCTGGACTTTATTCTCTCGATCAAAGTCGTTTCCTCGTTAGAAGAAGCCATCAAACACATCAATCAATTCGGCTCCCATCACTCCGACTGCATTGTTACATCTGATGAGAAAGCCGCGGAGCATTTCCTCTCGCACATCGACAGCGCCTGCGTCTTTCACAACGTCTCGACGCGTCTGGCCGATGGTGAAGAATTTGGTTTCGGTGCCGAGATAGGCATATCCACCGATAAAATCCATGCGCGCGGACCCATGGCACTGCGAGAACTCACCACCTATCAATACCGCATCACAGGTGAGGGCGTGATCAAGTAATCATCCAGAAAAAATCGGACAGGATGCAGAGTAGAGAAACGATTCTATGGCAATTGAGTGTTCGCTTTATGAAAATGACCGATCCCCTCTCGACGTCACAACATCTCTTGCGAGAGATCGTTTTAAGTATTTGGTCACAGAAATTCTTCGCAAACAAAAGTTCGATGTTTTTTTTGATACAATCGTTTTTTCATATCAATCAAAAGTCTTGGGAAGCAAGCGGTAGGAAAATGAATTTTTAGGTAAAGGATGCTCTTATGAATTCAGACCATGATTTCCGATCACAAGCGTCAAGCGATGAACTGACCCAAATGGCACGCATCGCGTGGCGCAACAACTCCCGATGCATTGGTCGATTGTTTTGGCAGAGCCTTGAACTATTGGATGCCAGAGCGGCAGAAACCCCTGCGGAAGTATTTGAAGCCTGCCTCAGACACCTAGAATTTGCCACGAACGGAGGTAGGATTCGCTCTGCCGTTACCGTATTCCGAGAAGCAGATTCCACAGGCTCGGGCATACGCATCTGGAACAGACAATTGATTCGATATGCGGGATACCGGAATGACGATGGGACGTTTCTGGGAGATCCCGAACAAGCCGCCTTCACCGCCAAGCTCAGAGAAATGGGCTGGTCGCCACCTGCCAGCAAAACCGCGTTTGATGTGTTGCCTATCGTGATCCAATTTCCCGGCCAGCGGCCCGAAATTTTTGAAATACCAAGAGAAGCGATACTGGAAGTGCCGATCAGCCATCCGGAGTTCGACTGGTTCGCCCAACTCGGCTTGAAATGGCACGCGCTTCCTGTCGTCTCGGACATGGCCCTCATCGGGCAAGGGCATCGCTTCACAGCAGCACCCTTTAGCGGTCACTACATGAGCACGGAAATCGCATGCCGAAATTTTGGAGATGAAAACCGCTACAACCTTCTACCCACGGTCGCGGCCCACATGGGCTTAGAAATTAAATCGCTGCGCTCGCTGTGGAAAGACAGGGCCATGATTGAACTCAATACCGCCGTTCTTCACTCCTTCCGCCAGGCAGGTGTGACCTTGGTCGATCACCACACAGCTTCCGAGCAGTTCATGCGTCATGTCGATAAGGAAGAACACTGTGGTCGTGAGGTTCCTGGGGACTGGTCATGGCTGGTTCCCCCGCTGTCCGGCTCCGCTTGTCCCGTATTTCATCGTTATTATGCAGAGGAAATACTTGACCCGGCTTTTGTGACACAAGCGCGCGCTTGGTGACTCAAGATGATGATCCTGTGCTTCGCGATGGTCAGTGGTTGATGGCGTATTTCCCTGACAACTATTCTTTGAGTGGGAGTCCATTTCGCACCTTTTCTACCGCTTTCTGCAGATGTTACGAAAAGAGCTAACCCGCATACGTCAGAAAAAGACACACGTTTCTTGACTTCTCTCCGAGTCGAAGATTCGATGCCCTCACATGAATTCGGAATCATTGTTTTTAACCTATACCGGCGGAATCGCCGAGACGAATGGCTACTTTTTACCCTCAGCCTCTGGCGGCATTCTCATCGATGCTCCCGAGGGTGTAGCTGAATGGCTCACTCGGAAAGGGTTGCGTGCCTCCCATCTGCTGCTCACGCATCAGCACTTCGATCACGTTATGGATGCCGCAGCTTTGCAGGCACTTGGTGTCACGATCTATGCGTTTGCCGAATACGATGCGACTCTTACTCTCGAACACGTCACCCGCTCGTGGGGTATGCCAGATGTGAAAACCTATCGTATCGACAAACTTCTGAATCCAGAGCATTCGTTAGAGATCGATGACTTCCACTTTTCCCTCTCTCATGTTCCCGGTCATTCGCCTGATTCACTCACATTCTATCTTAAAGATCACGAGACTTTATTTTCGGGCGACACTCTATTTCAACAGTCGATAGGTCGCACCGATATTCCAGCTCACGGCGACCATCGATTGCTCTTGCAAGGCATACGGAGCAAGCTCCTGTCACTTCCAGCAGACACTAAAGTCTACCCTGGACACGGCGGCTCCACTACGATCAGTCGTGAAATTCGCAGCAATCCATACTTGAGCTAATCACGGTTTTCGCAGTGCCAAGGAGGCATTGCGCAATTTCCCCGCAGCGTCCTCGCTGAGATGACCGCGATAGGCGATCGGCGGAGCAGCTTTCTGATAAATGGCTTCATACAAAACCAATCCCGCGAGATAGGAACCGGCAAATGTCGGATGGGAATTGTCAGCAACGTGTAGATCTTTTCCGCCATGCTCGCGGTAATACACAGCCCATGCCTCGCCTACCTGCGCCACTGACGATCCAGGATTATCCTGTGCCAGTCGTGCATACCACTTCCGATTACGAGTCATCATCTCCTCAGGAGATTTCCCGATCATCGTATCGCATTGAGGATTCTTCCAGTAGTCGGCATGGCGTGCCCACGTTTGATACCAGATGATCCGAGCATTGGGACTGGTTTTACGTATCATCTCGCAAAGCGATTTCCCACTGCTGAGAAAACGATTCCGGATGCCTTCATTGACCTCAGAGCGTGACGCCTCCTGACTATGCCCTTGCAGAATCACCACATCCCATTTTCCTTGATGAATCTTTTGTTGCGAATCTGCGATACCCAGATGCTGCTCCAAGGTCCGACCACCGGGATGCGAAGCCTGAATGATCGGCGCGGCGTGCCCCGCGCTGATGACGATCTCTTGAAAAATGTTCGGCAGTTGATTTACACCCGTGTAGCTATTACCAATCAATAGAATGCGCTTGGGATTTGGATGATCCGCTGCCATGGTCCCATTTGCGAGACACAACAGAAAAATGGCACTCAGTAGTTGATTTAGGACACGCATGGCAAGGTGTCTGACAGAAACCTTTCTCTCTGTCATGATAAAATTCAAATCTTCATCCGTAGCCATGACATGCCACTGTCACGCCTCATTGCTTTCGCCTTCTCGCTCTTACACCTCGCCATTGCTCAGGATCTACCGAGTCAACACGGAACCCGACAGATCGAAGGCTGGACGATCCGAGTCGATCAACGTCTTCTCAGCGGCGAGCACAAAGAGAAGGGTGCAAAAGCTCTGAGCGTGTTGCAATCGAAACTCGTGGCCATCACCATACTTGTTCCCCAAAAAGCCCTAACAGATTTGAAAAAAGTGATCATTCAGATGGACCTCGATCACGGCAAGCTGCGAGCCATGCAATACCACCCCAGTTCCGGTTGGCTGAAGAGCCATGGATACAACGAACAACTTGCACGTTGCGTCCACATCCCACACGTCGATGGACTGCTCTCTCCCTCATCCAATCGCCGCATGCCACTGGTGATCCTCCACGAGCTCGCCCACGCCTACCATGATCAAATTCTGGGGTTCGATGAAAAGCGTATCCTCGCTGCCTCAAAACAATTTCGCGAGAGTGGCAAGTATGAATCGATCCTCACCTATGGCGGGCAGCGAGGCAAACACTACGCCCTCACTGATCACAAGGAATTCTTCGCCGAGATGACCGAGAGCTATTTTGGATCTAACGATTTCTTCCCCTTTGTTGCTGGTGAACTCAAGCAGGAAGAGCCTGCGGTGTATCAACTGATGGAGAATATCTGGGGAAAAATTCCTTGATCATCAAGGCCAGCTCGATGCGCCTACTTTTTTTCTTATACTAACTTGATTGGTATCATTAAGTTTTACTATAAAAAAACGATTATGTAGTAAAATACGCTGCATGCGTTTTTGACGAATCACATTCCTTATGAGTGACGCAACGCATGGATTGCCGCAGCCATGTCGGGAGCGGAAAAAGTAGAGGAACCGGCGACGAGTACGTTGGCACCAGCAGCTACGGCTTTGGAGGCGGTGGCAAGACCGATCCCGCCATCGACTTCGATATGATAGCGTAGTCCTTTTTCCTTTCGCCATGAGGCCGCTTGGGCGATTTTGGGCAAGACTTCATCCATGAACGCTTGCCCCCCGAAGCCAGGCACTACAGTCATGCAAAGTAATAAGTCAATTTGATCAAGATAGGGCTCCACCTCGGACATAGGCGTCGCGGGATTCAGAGCCAGACCTGCTTGCAATCCAGCTTCGCGGATACGAAGTAAGGTGTTTGCCACATCGTGCTCGGCCTCGACATGCACAGTGATCAAATCAGCACCCGCACCAATGAACCGTGGTAAGTAGTGATCCGGGCGAGAGATCATGAGATGCACATCCAGAAAGATGTCGTTGCTTTCATGCACCGCTTGCACGACCGCGGGACCGAAGGAAATGTTATCCACAAAGTGACCGTCCATCACATCGAGATGCATCCAATCAGCTCCCGCATGAATCGCGCGAGTGGTCTCCTCTTGGATGCGCCCGAAGTCAGCCGCCAATAGCGACGGTGCAATCACACGATCCTCACAGGTGCGGGCGATCATGGCGATAGGGATTAGGCAACGTAACCGAGCGCTTTCGCACGTTCCTCGATTTTGCTATCGTTATCCAGCAATTCCTGAATCGGATCCCAGCGCCCTGCCATCAGCGCATCACGTGCCGATTCCGGCATGGTGATAGCGATGCTGTGTCCTGCGGATGTGGTCACTAGCAGATCGCCGAGATCGATAGTGATCTGCGTCTGCGGATCAGCCTCCACGGCCGCGCGTAATGCAGCGATATCCGCGGCACTGGCGACCACGCAAGGCATGGCGAGTGTGGTGCAGTTACCATTGAAAATTTCCGCGAACGATTCAGCGATTACAGCATCGAATCCATACTTGCGCAGCGATTGCGGAGCGTGTTCACGAGAAGAACCGCAGCCAAAGTTCATGCCCGCGATGAGAATGTTCGCCCCATCGAAACGGGCGTCATTCAGTGGGTGGGCCGTGCGATTTCCTTCCGAGTCAAAACGCACGTCATAGAACGCGAACTCGCCCAGACCATCGAAGGTCACGCATTTCATGAAACGAGCCGGGATGATGCGATCCGTATCGATATCAGCGCCGGGGACGAAAACGCCGCGACCGCTCACTTGTGTTACTTTTTCCAGAGCCATGATGATTGATTGGGTAAAATGTGTTAGACAGACATGTCGAATACTTCACGCGCGTCAGCAACGTGACCTTTGATCGCCGCAGCGACAACCATGACCGGTGACATCAGCACCGTTCGACCGGTGGAGCTGCCCTGTCGGCCTTTGAAATTGCGATTCGAGGAAGAGGCGCAGAGCTGATCGCCCACGAGTTTGTCGGGATTCATCGCGAGGCACATCGAACAACCAGCGGCGCGCCATTCAAAACCGGCATCACGGAAGATTTGATCGAGACCTTCTTTTTCACATTGCACCGCTACAATTTGAGAACCAGGAACGGCAATGGCATGCACCCCTGCGGCGACCTTGTGGCCCTTGAGGTATTTCGCCGCTTCGCGAAAATCCGATAGACGCCCGTTGGTGCAGGAACCGAGGAAAGCTACATCGATTTTCACTCCTTTGATCGGCGTTCCTGGCTGAAGCTTCATGTAAGCCAGAGCCTCTTCGATCGATTGTTTTTCAATTTCGGACGCCGCCTTAGCAGGATCAGGGATCGTTTGATTAATCGACACGCCATGATCGGGAGAAATACCCCAAGTCACCGTTGGTTCGATGTCGCCGGCGGCAATGCGCACGATGTCATCGTATCGCGCATCAGCATCCGAAGCGAAACTGAGCCAGCGCGCTGCGGTGGCATCGAAGTCAGTCATGTCCACATACGGACGGCCCTGCAGATAGGCAATCGTTTTCGCATCAGGATTCACGTAACCACAGCGAGCGCCGCCTTCGATCGACATATTGCAAACGGTCATGCGCTCCTCCATCGACATGCGGTCGAACACATCACCAGCATATTCGTACGCGTAGCCGATGCCACCTTTGGCACCGAGCAAGCGGATGATGTGCAGAATCACATCCTTCGCGTAGACACCGGGGCGAAGATCGCCAGTGACTTCGATGCGCCGCACTTTCAGGGGCTCCAATGCCATGGTTTGCGTTGCCAATACGTCACGCACTTGGGTAGTGCCGATGCCGAATGCAATCGCACCGAAAGCCCCGTGCGTGGCGGTATGGGAGTCACCGCAGGCGATGGTCGTGCCCGGTTGCGTGATCCCCTGCTCCGGTCCCACGACGTGGACAATGCCTTGCTTGCCCGAGCGCAGATCGAAATACGTGACACCAAAATCATCGCAGTTTTTCTGAAGTGCCTGCATCATTTCAGCAGCAAGAGGATCCTGCGGAGCATCCTGATTGATGGTGGGCACGATGTGGTCCACGGTGGCAAAAGTGCGGGAGGGAAACTTCACCTTAAGCCCGAGATCGCGCAGCATGCCGAAAGCTTGGGGCGAAGTCACCTCATGGATCAGGTGTGTGCCAATGAATAATTGCGTCCGGCCATCGGCCAGTGTTCCTACGGTATGTGAATCCCAAACTTTTTGAAAAAGGCTCTTGCCCATGTGTTTTGATCCGCTTGGTTGCGAGCGGGCCGGCAGACTAGGAGAAAACGCAGCGCTTGTCAAAGCATGAGTGCTATTTTCCTACAAAGGGCAGAACCTTCCCCATTAAAAAAAACAAGACTACCACAATCACAAGCAAGAGCAGGCAGCCGATGATCACCGTGATCAATACTTGTAGCACCCTTTCGATCTTCAGACGCAACGGGCTTTTGATTTTGTCGCCCAGAAATTCATCCCATTGGATATTCACCTCTTCTTGTTGATGATGATAGTGTCTTCTACCCGCATCAAATTGTTTGCCACCGCTTTTGATTCTTTGACGATCTGATCTCATCGGTTCTGTTTAATACTTAACAATTGATTGCTAGAAAAGTCAAATAAAAAAATTAGAGCGCCATCTCTTGCTCAATCGCCTTGATTTTCAAAAACAAATCGTTCCATCGTTGCAAATCAGGCTGCAGACCGTTTTCGCGCCGGACGAGGGAGGCGCGCACGCTTTTCAATCCTTGGGCATACTCACGGAAAAACAATCGCAGGCCTTCTTCGTAATCACCGCGCAGTGCCGCAAAAAAAAATTCTCCGCTGCGCAGCAGTCGCTCGCGATAGTCATTGACCATCTCGCGCGCAGTCCGCACGGCAAATACGGTAAGACAGCACCATAACAATGCCGACAATCCGCCAAACAACCAAGGAAGCCAAGGCAGAAACAAACCACCCGTAATCCCCATGCCAATGACCGCTAGTAAAAAGAAAATCATCCACATGGTCAGTCCTTCATTCCGAAGGCGCAATGAATCGCCCAGTAACCCTCTGACACGCAATTGTCCGATGCTCAAATTAGCAGCTCTGCCCATGCGGTCGACGAGTTGCTGCCGCGACTCTTGCAATCTTTGCTCGATGTCCGCCCATGGCGCTGCGGCGACGCCAGTCTGGGAAACAACACGATTCTCCACCGTGCGCCAATGCTCTGCACAATCATCGATCAAGGCGCGCGCGTCCCTGGCCGCAGCTTCTTTCACTGCGTCGGTTAAACGCTCTTGCAATAAGGTTTCCAATTGTTGCGCCGTGTTTTCGCCTCGCATGATGAGCCACAAGCCGCGGAATATTCCCAGACGTGACTTCAGCAAGCGAGCGATGCCGTGGGATTGTCGTGTAAACTCCTCGCCTATCGCTCCCAGCCCTTGCACCTGATGACGCACTGTATGCTGCAACAATCCGTCGATCTCCAGCTCCAGCTCTTCTAGAAAAGCGACATCGCGCTGGATGCTGCGCTTGACCTCATAGAGTTTCTCGTCAATAAGATGCAAGAGGCCCAGCGAAGCGCATCGCAATGATGCTAAAGTTCGCACGCGATGAGGAATGCATTGCATACGCTCCTCAAGCCAAAGTTCCAATGCCGGTAGTCCGCTACGAGCCGCGAGGTGCGCCAATGAAGATTGAGTTTTTGCTTCAAATGCCTGGCGCGCCGAGACAAGAAACACCGGCGGTGCTAGACCGATCCGCTTCAATGCCAGATCGCGCATGTGTTCTAACAGAACCGGCAAATCCTCGGCGGCGGCTTCATCGCACTGTTGCACCACGAAGGCCATCGATGAGCGTAATTTTTCCGGAAGGCGCGTGACAAAATCCCACGTAGCGGCGACCCACGGATTGCGAAAAGCAAAAACGACCAGCAACACATCAGTGCCGTCCAGCCATGGCTGCCATGCTGATTTTTTTATCCCATCCATGCCCGGCAAATCGAGCCAGTGATAGTTTTTTAATGATTCATCGGGCCATTGGCATTCCCTCCATTTTCCGGTGTGCGCCTTTTCACAACGCACATTCCCATAAAGATGCAACGTCGGTAAATCCGTCTCCGGCAAATCACTGACACGGCAAAGATAGCTCCCTTGGATCGCGTTGATGAGCGCCGATTTCCCCGCGTTGATTTCGCCACAAACAGTTAGCAATAAGGGCTGCTCAAAGTCATCGCGCAGCGCGCCTGGATTCTCCGTTTCAGGCAAAGAAACATTCATCTCTTCTGCCAATGACACCACCGCATCGAACGCATCTAACAGTCGGCGACGTGTGGCAAAGAGACTTTTTCCAAGCATAATTTGTATCCAGTGGCAGGCGCCAAAAGCCATCAAGGGCGGGCATTCGCCGTGATCGCGGGCGGAACGTTGGTGCTTGCTTGGCCGGAACGTCCCATGGCCAGCAGTTGGGAAACGGTAACAAATTGATACCCTTTGCGTAGCAGGGCATCCACCGTAGCCGGCATGGCGTCCACAGATGAGGCATGAAGGTCATGCACCAAGATGATGGCGCCACTCGCTGTGCCGCTGACAATGCGCGATGTCACAACGCCGGAGCCGGGACGTTTCCAATCCAGCGGATCGACCGACCACATGATGGTGGGATAGCCAAAGGTATCAAGTATCATTTGACGCTGTCCTTGGAGCAACGCTCCGTAGGGAGGACGCAAGGTCTGCGGACGAATGCCACAGGCCCGCACGATTGCATCATCCGTCCTGCGGATTTCCGAGATCACCCGTTCATTGCTCAGGCTGGAAAGTTTGGGATGGGTGTAGGAGTGGTTTCCAATCTCATGACCTTCCGCGACCGTGCGACGGACAATTCCGGGATAGAGATCGACATTTTTTCCAATCACATAAAAGGTCGCCTTCACGTTTCTCGCGCGCAAAATAGCCAGCAAGCGTGGCGTGTTAGTCGCATGCGGACCATCGTCAAAAGTGAGTGCCACAAAAGGACCGGGAACTGAGACACGACTGAATGTCACGCCATTCGATTTGCTGAAATTACCCGAGAAACTCATGTCCGGATTGCGCGGCACCGGACCTTTCGTTAGAGATGAGCGAGAGTCGGAGCTCGATGCTGTTTTCATCGGCCCACGTTTTGTTTCAACAGGGGGAGACTTATCAGGCGAGCAGCTTCCGATCAAAAGCGAAGCAAACGCGAATAAGGTAAAAAGGGAGTGGTGCTTCATAAAAGTGTAAGACGTCAGGGGAATGACATCAGTCTTGTAACAGCAAACCGATCATGTGTCACCGCTGATTTTGACGAATTCACGAAACCTGTCATTTTCTTAATCGGTCGACCAGTCCTTCACACAGCGGAAACCGGTGTGGTTGGTGGGTGACTGGCGATCGAGTGAATGCCGTGCCGCGGGACGAAAACGCAGGCAATACGACTCGTGACAGAGAAAAGATCCACCCTTGCTCACATGGTGCGCTGGCTCTTGACCTTTCGCTCCCGTATCGCGGTTGACCCATGTCTCGGGCCCCTGCGGGTTATCGCTCGGGCTGTTTTTAAAATAGTCGGGATCGTAATAGTCGGAACAAATTTCCCAAACATTCCCAGCCATGTCGAAGAGTTGGAAGAGATTAGGCGGATAGGTTTTTACGGGCGATGATAAGAAAAACCCATCGGCCTCGGTGTTTTGACTCGGAAATTTTCCCTGCCAGTAGTTGCACAACGGTTTTTCGCTAGGCTGGGGCTCACTCCCCCAAATGAATTCCCATTGCACCATTCCACCTCGCGCCGCATATTCCCATTCCGCCTCGGTGGGCAGACGCTTGTTCGCCCATTTCGCATAAGCAGTGGCGTCATCGATGTTGACGCAGACTACCGGGTGATCATCGAGCTCCTCGATGCTACTCCCTTCCCCCATGGGCATACGCCAGTTTGCCGTCGTATCCCAGCGCCACCAATTCATGAATTGACCTGGCTCATTCGGGTCACCTTGAATATCGGAGCCAGGCACAAAAACCAACGATCCTTGCTTGAAAGGAAACGCCGGAAGACTGTCGATGGCTTCTTCAGGAAAATCCTCTTTCTTCGCATCGCGCTCGGCGTAGGTTACATAACCAGTCGCTTTGACAAACTGCGCAAACTGGGCATTGGTGACTTCCGTTTGATCAATCCAAAAACCTTTCACCGTTACCTTGTGCTGTGGTTTTTCCTCGGGGAAGACTTTGGGGCCGAAGTCGGTCTGGAATAGGCCCGAGGATCCCATGATATAAGACCCACCTGGCAATCGAACCATGCCATTCTCCACCATCACTTCCGGTATCTCGACCGGAGCGAGTGGCGTCAGTTTCTGCTTCTCGCATGAGCAAAAGGCAACGCTGAAAATGACAAGTGCGATTGTGCGGGTTGTAGCATGGAATTCTCTCATTTGGTGCTGGAGTTGACGGCATCATAATGATTTGTTCTTCGCAGGCGATGACAAAATTCCGACCATGCATTGATCTCCATCAAGGAAAGGTAAAACAAATCGTGGGTGGCACACTCCGCGATGATGATGAGGGACCACGCGAAAATTTCGTCTCGGAACATGATGCCGCATGGTATGCCAGCCACTACCGCCGCGATGGGCTCACGGGCGGGCATGTGATTTGTCTCGGCCCGGGCAATGCAGAGGCAGCACGTGACGCCTTGCTCGCCTGGCCAGGCGGCTTACAGGTGGGCGGTGGAATATCCGCTACGAATGCCGCTAGTTGGATTGAGGCAGGCGCCAGTCACGTGATCGTCACCAGCAGCCTTTTCTCGACAGTGGGGAAATTTCTTGCACCACAACTCGAGGCTCTCAACCGTGCAGTCGGTGCCGAGCGACTCGTCATCGATCTGAGCTGCCGCCGCACCGCTAAGGGCTGGACGGTCACGATGAACCGTTGGCAAACACTGACGGAGATTGATGTCACGACGAGTACTCTCGATTATCTCGCGTCGCACTGTGCCGAATTTCTCATCCACGCCGCAGACGTCGAGGGACTGTGCGGTGGCATCGATGAAGAATTGGTAGAACTGTTAGGCTCTTGGGGGGGTATTCCCCTCACCTACGCTGGCGGCGTCGCGACCTTGGCTGATGTTGAAAAAGTCCAGCAACTTAGCGGTGGAAAGATCGATGTCACCGTGGGTAGCGCATTGGATTTATTCGGTGGCAATGGAGTGCGGTATGCGGATCTACTTGCTTGGAACCAACGCCATTCTCCTTATGTTGATTGACTCGCACTGCCACTTAGCTTCCCATCAATTCGACCCTTCGGAATGGGACGAGTTGGTCGCGCGCGCCAGCCAAGCGAAGGTCTACGGCATGGTTTCCCTTGCCACTTGCATGGATGACATCGAATCCAATCTCACCATCGCTGATACATACCCGCAAGTGGGCGTTTGTCTTGGCATGCATCCGTGCGATGTGCATCACGCCCCTGATGACGCCACCTCGGTGATCGAACCTCTCATGGCGGGCCCACATGTCGTTGGCATCGGCGAGACTGGACTCGATTACTACCATCCCGCACCCGAGCATTGGGAAGAAAATGCCTTTCGCCAACGTCAACGCGATTTCCTGGAGCAGCATTTTCTGTTAGCGAAGCGCTGTGGTCTTGGTGTCGTCATCCACACGCGCGATCGGAGTGGTTGCCAGTCATTCGATGACGCCATGGAAATCTATCAGCGCCATGCGACAGAGGTGCGTGCGTTGTTCCATTGCTTCATCGGCACCTATGAAAATGCTTGTCGCGTTCTCGATCTCGGAGGGCTGGTTTCTTTCGGTGGCGTCAGCACATTCAAATCAGCGCGCAATGTTTTGGAAGTAGCTAAAAACCTGCCACGAGAAAGTTTTCTGTTAGAAACTGATGCACCCTATCTCGCACCGGTGCCCTTCCGCGGCCAGCGTAATGAACCAGCATTCGTCCACCATACCGCCGTATGCATCGCAGCGGCTCGGGGGGAGTCCCTGTCATCGCTTACGGAACACTGCGGCCGCGCGACACTGAAATTTTTCCCCAAAATGCTGCCCAAAATCACTCACTCGATGGTGTGAAGTCGCGGTCGAAGTTTGTTTCGCTTGTGATTGACGCAATGATCTTTTATCGCCCATTCGCATGACGTCACCACCACCATCGACACCCTCACCGTCGGGCATTACTGCGGCCCTAGGCGCGTTTTTTCTCTGGGGTGTTTTGCCGATTTACTGGAAATCATTGCAGGCGATGCCAGCGCCGCACATCATCGCTCACCGCACGCTCTGGGCATTGGCGCTTTTGTGGGTGGTATTGATCATTCAGGGAAATGCCATTGCCACGCTGCGACACCTCCGGCAGCCGCGCATCGTCGCATGGCACCTGCTCTCGGGAACATTACTGGCGGGCAACTGGCTGCTGTATGTATGGGCAACCCTTCACGAACGAATCATCGAGGCAGCTCTCGGCTACTATCTCAATCCGTTCTTCAACATGCTCTTCGGATACCTTCTTTTTTCCGAGAGGCAAACTCGTTTGCAAAAAACTTCCATCGCAATCGCCCTCGCAGGTGTGCTCTGCCAGTTTCACGTGAGTCAAGGCTTCCCGTGGGTGGCCATCACACTGGCATTGAGCTTTGCGCTATACGCAGTCGTAAGAAAAAAATCGCCACTCACATCACTCCCGGGCCTGAGCTTGGAAACCTTGCTGCTCGCTCCCATCGCACTGTATTGGCTAACGGTCACTACGCCCACTCTCGACGCCACCTTGCGCGCCGCCGACACGCAAACGATCTTGCTCTTGTGCACGGGGTTCGCAACAGCCATTCCCCTGCTACTTTTCGGCTACGCCGCACGCACCATCCCGCTCACCACACTGGGCATTCTACAATTTCTCGGACCGACCCTGCAGTTTCTGATCGGTTGGATGATGTATCGTGAAACGATGACAATCTCACGCACGGTATCGTTTCTGCTGATCTGGTGTGCTATCGGAATCTATGCATATTCGCTGCGCCAAATCCGGCAACGCCGCGAAGCATCTAGCAAGACCGAGCCATGATACCCAATCGTCGATCCGTTCAAATTTTTCGATTTGAAGGTTGCAGAAAACGCTGCTGACCATCAATCTCCGAGCATGCGCCCCAACCCTTATAAAGCTTGGCTTATCACTGGTATCAGTGCTTATTGCTATCACACATTCTCACTGGCACAATCCTCTACCGCCACACAGGAAATCGCACCCAAAGTGGCGGCGGCTAAAACTATCCTGGACACCTGGCAGTCTCAGAATCCCGAACGCGCAGAGCGTAAGCTGCACTTGATACTTTGGACTCCCAAGGACCGTGAACCAGCACCCCAGTATCGCGAGCGACTCACCGCGATCATGAACGACATTCAGAAATTTTATGCCAACGAAATGAATCGTATCGGCTTTGGTGCCCTGACGATCAAGCTCGATAAAAAGGTGGATCAGTTGCTTAACATCCACGTCGTAAGAGGTCGCAAGCCCTACAGCGCCTATCAGGGCAGCAGCGGCGCAGAAATCCGTATCGAGTGCTTGCCCACACTCACGGCAGCGGGCATCCATGCCGATAAAGAAACGATTGTCATATTTTGTAATATGGCGAACTGGGATCCGGAAAAACGTACGATCTCGCAGAATAGCCCATATTATGCCGGTGGCTCACACCGCACTGGCACGGCCTGGCAAGTGGACTCACCCATTCTCAATCTCGATTTTCTCGCAGAAAAAGGACAAAGCGTGCGCGACGGCCAGTATGGCAATATTTCGTTAGGGCGCTACAACAGCATCTTCATCGGCGGCGTCTGTCATGAGCTGGGCCACGCCCTCAGCCTGCCGCACAATCGGGAACGCGATGACGAACGCGAGGCCTTCGGCACAGCCTTGATGGGTTCGGGCAATCGATCGTATGGCGAGGAATTGCGCGGCGAGAGTAAAGGCTCGTTCCTAACGCTAGCGCACGCGCTGCGCCTCGCCTCGCACCCAATGTTCAGTGGCTCGATCAAGGGCATGAATCTGCCTCCATCAGCGAAGCCAAACGAGATTTCCTTTCGTAAAAAAGACAAAGGCTTCGAAATGTCGGGCAAGGTGACGGCAGACCCTCCCGTCTATGCGGTGCTGGGCTACATGGATCCGAACGGTGGGGGCGACTATGATGCCACCACCACCACGGCCATCCCTGACAAAGAGGGGCGCTTCACCCTCGATTGCCAAGCATTGCAAAAGGGCAAGTCGGCACAGTTGCGAGTGTTTTATTTGCAGGCGAATGGCGTCACCTCAGGATGGCTCAGCAGCACTCCTTATCAGTATCCCTACACCGTCGATGCCCTAGGCGAAGTAGACATCTCTCTGCTTCACCAAACCATGCTGCTCAAGCCCTTGCTCGCGGCTCTGGAAAAGAAGGACATGAAAGCATATGACACCATCGCGCAAGGTGACGCATTCCGCAAAGAGGAAACATGTGTCGCCATTGCTTCACTGCTGCGCTCCGCCGATGCCTCGCCGCTGATGGCGCCCGCAACTATCGACCCCTCATTGCTCAGCGTTCCCCTATCGGATCTCGCGTGTGAAAAGGAATCCGTGGGCTACGGCGCACCCTTGCGCAACCGCGCTCCTGCTCCTCAGTATCTTTTGCAAGCAGGTGGAAAAATCTACCGCCACGGCCTCTATGCGCACGCCCCCTCCGAACTGTGCTGGCAACTCGATGGCTCTTGGAACAGTCTCGCCGGATCCTGTGGCAGCACCAGTGGACAGTCCACGGAAATGGAGTTTCGCATCGTAGGAGATGGCAAGGTGTTATGGGATTCAGGTATTGTCAAAGACGGCGCAGTAAAACCATTTTTCGTCACCATCAGCGAGATCAAAGAACTGAAACTCATCACAGGGAACGGGCGCGATGACAAAACAAGCGACTGGTCCACGTGGCTGGAACCTGTGTTGACAAGATCAAAAAAATAACGCTCAGACGCGTCTCATTACTGTAAAATTCTCATCCCGATTTGTCCTGTTGACAGATCGCAAAGTTGACAGTATTTTCTCGCGTCCTCATCAAGGCCACTACCGATCATGAAACTCGCAAAATTACTCACTCTCGCCCTTGTTGCTCCCTCGCTCGCGTTCGCTGACGATGCTGAGAAAGCCAAACTGATGGAAGCTGGCAAAGCCAGTTTCATGACTTGCGCAGCCTGCCATGGCATGGACGGTCAAGGCGTAGCCGCTGGTCCGAAAAAAATGGCACCATCCCTCACCGGTTCGAAAATCGCCACCGGAGACCCCGCCACCTTCGCCCTTGTCGTCCTCCACGGTATCGCTAAGGAAAACCAAGACTATCTCGGTATGATGGCTCCTCTGGGCGCAGCGCTGGACGACGACAAGCTCGCCGCAGTTATGACCTACGTGCGCAATTCTTTCAACAACAGCGCCTCCGTGGTGACACCGGCCGATGCGAAAAAATATCGCGAACAGTTCAAAGCCCAGACTGGCCCAGTGACACGGGCGAAACTGGAAGAACTCGGCAAAGCAAAATAATTTCTCCCGTTCTCATTCATGCATGCCGCACTGAACACCAGTGCGGCATTTTTTTGCGATGCATGCCTTCTTGACCTATGAGCGACTCACGCTAGGATCAACGCATGAAACGAAGATCATTTCTGCGGTATGGCACAGCAGCTCTGGCTACCTCCTCGTTTTCCTCCTGTACATCCTCGAGAAAAAACGAACTGCATGTGTTTACTTGGTCCGACTACCTCGATCCCGCACTTCAGAAAAAATTCGAAAAAAAACACTCCTGCTCAGTGATCATTGACACCTTCGATTCGAACGAATCGATGTTTGCTAAAATCATGGGCGGTGCCAGTGGTTACGATGTTCTGATTCCGTCGTCCTACATGGTCAGGGCACTCAAAAGAGAAAACCTTTTAGCTCCGCTGAATCTAACGAAAATACCTTTAACAAAAAACATCGATGCCGATCATTTGAAAAAATCGCTGGATCCCACAATGACGCACTCTGTCCCTTACATGACAGCGCCCACCTGTATTGCCTATCTCGACTCGAAGCTGGACCATCCGGAACACAGCTACCAGATTTTCAATCACCCACAGGCCAAGGGTCGCATGACCATGCTCAATGACATGCGCGAGGTCATCGGTGCCGCTCTGTTGTCCCAAGGTTTTTCTTTAAACTCAGTCAACCCGCAAGAAATCAAAATCGCCACCGATATCGTCATCCAGTGGAAAAAAAATCTCACCAAATTCGATAACGAACTCTACAAAAACAGCATCGCGTCGGGAGAATGTTTTCTTGTGCAAGGATATGCCGGTGAGTTACTTGCAGTTGCTGATGAAAATAACGACGTGAAAGTCTTCGTGCCAAGAGAAGGCGCGGCCTTTTCCTGCGATGACTTATGCATCCCCGCCTCAGCGCCGAATCCTGAACTCGCCCATGCATGGATCAATTTTTTCTGCGAAGCGAACCATGCCGCGCAAAACATGGAGTTCATTGGCTACCGCGCTCCTAACTCGGCGGCCTATCCCCTGCTCAGCGAGGATTTCCGCGGCAATCCCGTGCTGTTTCCCGATCCAGAACTGGATGCGAAATGCATGCCCATCGATGACCTCGGAGAGGATATCGCTCTCTGGACTGCCGCATGGGATCAGATCAAATCAGCCTAACAAAAAGCGAACGCGCATGAAGTCAAGCGTCACCCTCTCCCATGATCTTTGCCATGTGTGCCATCACCGCGCCATCGCCGCGTCCTCCCGCATCCGCTTACCTCTGCGGTCGCGCGTCTGGAAGGGGCAATCAGGTGAATTCGCAGGGGCTGGCACGGGCTCCTCGCTGGATTTCCAAGATCACAGGCTCTATGTCCCCGGTGATGATCCCCGCCACATTAACTGGCAAGCCTATGCCCGCACGGGTTCTTACTCGATGAAACTCTACCGAGAGGAAGTCCGCCCCGTGGTCGATCTGATTCTCGATGTTTCCGCCTCCATGTTTTTCGATGCACAGAAGGCAGAACGTGTCTGCGATTTGTTTTATCTCTGCGTAGAGTCGGCCCGACGCAGCGGAGCATCGCTCCACATTCATGTGATCTCCGGCGACAAATCCCACTTGGTTCCCTACGAAGCCATGATCAGCCACCGTTGGATCGATCTCATCGCCCAGTGCGCACCAGACAATCCCAGCATGCCACCACAACTTCAGCAAATCAGCCTGCGCCCTCATGCCATCCGCTTGCTGATTTCCGATCTTCTCTTCGCCGGCGAACCCGAACCACTTCTCCGCCCTCTCTGCCAGCGCCAAGGCAGCGGCATCCTGCTCGTGCCCTACCTCCCTGCGGAAATGGATCCGGAATGGAGCGGAAATTATGAAATGATCGATGCAGAAACTCAATCTCGCCATTCTCACCGGATCGAACCAGCGACCCTCAAACGCTACAAAGAAGCATACGTCCAACATTTCGCGCTATGGAAGCAAGCTACACTGCGACAGCAAGTCATCATGGCCCGCGTACCCAGCGTCGTGGACCTACAAAAAGCCCTACACATCGAGGCCATCTCACTCGGTGCTTTGGAAACATATTGATTCACTGAGGCGGGTCCCGTATCGAAGAAAAACCGTTACTTCCACTTTGCAGGACCTCACTGAGCAGAGGATGAGATGTGATTGCTTTCTGGACCAAAAATTCCATGTTACTTTCGTGAAAATTGCATCGAATGAAATTCGGCGTTTGGTAGCCTATCGAGGGGGTCTGACGCTTGGTTTGGCTCGTGCTCACATGCTGGTCTTCGATTGGCTTTGGATCCAGAATTTTTGCTCACCTCAAAGACTAGCGAACGGAACAGTTTGGTGATTGACTGGAGGCGTGAATAGCGGACGATTCGGGGAAGAGAATGCGCGACGTTTTCCAAGCCACATGACCATATGAATTCCAGCTCCCGTATCTCGACAAATTTCCATGTGATGGCTAAGCCGATTGGCCCGATTTGCAATCTCGACTGCACGTATTGCTACTATCTGGAAAAGGAGACAATGTTCCCGAAGGGGGGGAACTTCCGGATGAAGCCGGATGTCCTTGAGTCCTACATTAAACAATACATCCAATCTCAAAAGACGCTCGAGGTGACGTTTGCATGGCAAGGGGGGGAACCCACTTTGCTCGGACTGGAATATTTCCAGCAGATCGTTGAGTTGCAGAAAAAGCATTCCGGTGGCCGCAGAATCAACAACACGCTCCAGACGAACGGGACGATGCTCAACGAGCAGTGGTGCCGATTTTTCCGAAAGGAGAACTTTCTGATCGGGCTGAGTATCGATGGTCCACGCGAACTGCACGACACTTACAGGGTCGACAAGGGCCAGAAGCCAACCTTTGAACGGGTCATGCACGGCCTCAACCTGCTGAAATCTAACAAAGTCGAGTTCAACACCTTGACGGTGGTGAGCGCTGCCAATGTGAATCACGCGATTGAGGTTTACGATTTCCTGCGCGAAGCGGGCTCGGGCTACATTCAATTTATCCCACTCGTGGAGCGCCTCCCGAGTGATGAGGAAGCGAAGACGGGGCACGCACTCGCAGAGCCTCCCCAGCCCGGGAAAACGAAGTCGCCCGTCACCTCGTGGAGTGTTCCCTCTGAGCGGTACGGGGATTTCTTGATTGAGATCTTCGATGCTTGGGTCCGCCGCGACGTGGGAAAAGTATTTGTTCAAATGTTCGACGTATCGCTAGGGATTTGGTCCGGCCGAGGCGCGGGGCTCTGCCTTTTTCTCGAAGACTGCGGGGAAGCCCTCGCCGTCGAGCATAACGGCGACCTCTATTCCTGCGACCATTTCGTCTATCCGAAATACAAGCTCGGAAACATCATGAACGATTCGCTCGGAGCGATGGTGAATTCGCCGGCGCAGCAGGATTTTGGGAAAAACAAGTCTCGCAGCTTGCCGAAGTAT
This sequence comes from Akkermansia muciniphila, assembly GCA_945888515.1. GTDB lineage: Bacteria > Verrucomicrobiota > Verrucomicrobiia > Verrucomicrobiales > Akkermansiaceae > UBA956. Next base: position 24,188 of record CAMDAD010000032.1, read on the forward strand.
TGTCGGGAGTGCGAGGTGCGTTTCGCCTGCAACGGCGAGTGCCCGAAGCATCGCTTCCAAACAACTCCGGATGGGGAGGAGGGCCTCAACTACTTGTGTACAGGGTATAAGAAATTCTTTACGCACATCGATCCTTACATGAAAACGATGTCCGAGTTGCTGAGACGGAAAACATCCCCAGCAAACATCATGACGATGTTGCCGGAGTGATTTGGATCAGAGGGCCGCGTCTACCCTTGAGGAACGGGGACGGCGCTGGCGCTGGAGATTTTAATGCGGGAGACTTTCCCTGTGCACTTTTCGTTCCCGCTTGCGAAGGAGTCGTCGTTGAAGAAGGTGATATTGCCGTTCACTGGGGGAATCGCTTTTCCGAACAAGTCGGGCATGTTCCACTGCACGACGCCGTCAATCGATACCGAAAGCGTCTTGTTCTTGCCGCTGCGGGTAAGCCGGATCGTCGTCGCTTTGTTGAAGGAAAGCTCGTCAAAGCTTTCTGCGCTGAACGGCGGCAGGAACATGAAGATCCGTCCGCGGTCGTTACGATAGAGTCCGAAGTCCTGAGTCAGGTTGGTGAAATCAATCAGCTTCGTAAGCGGAGTCTCGACGCTGGCAAGCGTGAGCTCGAACTCGATCGCGTAATCAGTTAGATCGAGTCCGGAGACCGGCACGGTGAGCCCCTCCCCCGGGAGAAAGTTGTAACTTCCATCCGCAATGTTGCCTTGGCCAGATGCGAGCACACCGCTACCGGCAGCATCGGTAAATCCATTCTCAAACGTGTAGTCACGCATCACCGTGACAGTATCGGGCGTCTGTGGGGGTGGCTCTTGTCTGGGAGACCACGCTAAGCGGTAGAATTTCTTGGAGTCCACTGCCACCTTATCAATCCATACGTTGCCGTTGTTGCCGGGAACGGGCTCGCCGACATCCTCCCAGGCCATCAGGTCCGACGACGATTGCAGCTGATACTCAGTCGTGGACTGCGACAACCAAGTAACTTGCATGACGGGCGTCGATTCAGAGGCATCATCTTCCACACGATACATTTTGATTTTGAAGTTAACCGGCGGAGCAGCTGCACGCGGTGCGAGTGGTGTGAGTTTCTGAGCGATCAGATTTTGCAGACTCTGCTGCATCTGCTCGCGCTTAGCAATCATCGGGGCCGTCGCGAGACGTTCATCGGCGGGGCGTCTTGATTCAGCCCAGGCTGATAGATTGCGGTATTCGACCGGTTTCCCCGTCAAACCCAACCCGCTGTCAATGTCTGTATCGGTTCCACCCTGAAGTTTGTTTCGCAAGTCGTAAAACTCATCCTGAGGCGCTTCAACTCCCAGACCATCAAAGTAATTGACATACTTAAAGTTCTTCTCACGGATCGCGCGGATTCGATTGGGTGCAACAGAAATTCCGTTAGGGGATCCGGCATTGTCCTGACCAGACCAGATGTCGTCGAAGGTGAAGAGGATCGAGTCCTGAACCGGGCCGGCGGATGGATCGCGAATCAACCCACTGTAATCAACCCCACGGAAGTCATAGGGCTGCTTGTCGATGTTGAGGATGCCACACAGTGTGGGCAGGAAGTCCACATGCGATACGAGTTCTCCGCAAACCTGAGGGGCTGGGAAATCTACAGGGTTCGACCACACGAGTGGGATCTTGCCAGTCTCTTCATAGAACTGGAAAGATTTTTGACGCATACCGCCATGGGACATGCCCATATCGCCGTGGTCTGAGGAAAAGATGACCCATGACCGATCGCGAAGTGCAGTCGCTTGTCCTGGCTCGACCGTGCCATCGACGCCGTCTAGCAGATCGAGGATTTTGCACAAGTGCCTGTCGCCCAGCTTCATCAGATTTCCATAGAAATTGAGATACTTCAGCTTGAGTTCTGGCGTTGACACCGACCCGAGCCCCGCGCTGAGGGCGAGGAACGACGCTTGGGTGAAAGGTTTATGGTTTCGAAACAAGTCTTCGTTGACCGTTGGTGGCAATCCGATGGTCAGCGATCCGGTCGGCTCCGACCACGGTGATGATCCATCAGCGCGACCGAAGTAGCCGCCTTCGATGTAAGTGCCATTTCCGCCGCTGGCAACCGATACCCCGGGGCACCCGAGAACATCATGCGGGTTGATCATGCAAATGATGAGGCAGAATGGATTACCGCCTGGATTGGCGATCTTATGTCTTAGGAAAGCCATCACGCTTTCACGTTCGTAATCCGCATTCACCGGACCATCTCCCTGGCTGAAGATGTAGTTGGGATCCGACGGACTTCCCTGAGGTGCCTGCCATGTCGTTCCATCAAGAAAGCGACCATCGTGATTGGTATTTCCACCAGCGTAATTGATGAGTTTCGCGTCACCTCCGGCATCCGGCGAGTTCCAACCGGTCATGCCATAGCGACTGATATCATCCGAGGTGTAGGTGCCGTCGGGATGCTCTGTCCCCTTGCTCAGGTGCCATTTGCCTTTCCACACCACGTCATAGCCCGCAGCCTGCAAGACCGTGGCGATGTTTGGCAGGTTCGGATCGAGCTGATGCTCTTCTTCCGACTGAGTCATGTCCTCGGACAAGGTATCGACATTCCCGTGCTGGGCAGGATAGAGGCCGGTAAAAAGTGTAGTGCGCGATGGCGTGCACATCGCCGTGTTGGTATAAGCCCGGGTAAAGGATACCCCGCGGTTGCGCATACGCGTCAAACCTGGAAGGTTTTCTTCCTCCCATCCTTCCGGGAACCACTCGAGTTGCTGCTGCTGATCGGTGGTGAAAAAAATGATGTTACGACGATCGGTCGGCACGCTCCCCCCCTGAGCTTTTGCCATCATCGGCCATAAATTCACCGCTCCGTGCGCTGCAACCATCGCCCCAGTGCTGCCGATCATCGACAGGAAATCACGCCGTCCGAGCGCTAATGCTGCTTCTTCCTCTTTCGATCTTTGTATTTGTTCCATCGCATCATAGAGCATAATGAGTCGCCAATCGTTATGTCAATACGATTCCCTCGTGATTTCGTACTTCCGCCATGATGCGACTCGTCCTAAAAATGATTGTATTTTTTTTTGACAATCAAGAAACTACGCTCTAATAAAAGAGCTATGACTGTAATCTATCGTATTTCCCGCGCCATGGGCAAAGCATTTAGTCTTCGCAACGCGTTGCTTGTTTTCATCGGATGGCTCTCATTCTCTGCGGTAGATTCCTTGCAAGCCGCCCCAGTTTACCGACTCCAGACATCATTGTCAGCGTCGGGTTTCAAAGTGGGCGAAGAGATCCAGTCATGGGAGAGCATGATTATCATTTTGCGCCCGAGTCCGGGTGACAATTTTTGGTATCGCCTGCCGCACACCATCCAGGTGACTGGGGATCTTCCACCGGGCATTCGGCTTGAGCAGAAAGGTGAGGGTTTCCATACCCTCGCGCACTTCGCTGGCACTCCGACCCAGGCAGGGCAGTTTACGGTCCAGCTTCAGGCCACTATGGCCGATGGGCTAACGACGACGCAAGAGGCCGTCACAATCATCATCACCGACCCACGAGATGAGAGCTTTACTGTGCAGACTTGGGGGTTGACTCGATTCCTCCAGGGGCAGCAGGTGGTTAACGCAGGTGCGTTTCTCGTAAGCCAATGGCAGTCCTTACTGAAGGCCCCGGCGCAGGTGCAGGTCACTGGATTGCCTGCGGGCTTGACAGTGGCGGAGAGTGGGTCTTCGGGTTATTACTATATTCAAGGCACGCCTGAGGTTGCTGGGAAGTTCTCTGTGACACTTTCCTTTTCGTGGCCCGATGGTGCTCCCATCGCCGCGACCACGGCGGAATTGGAAGTGCTCCCAGCTGACTACAAGCCGCAGCAGACACTCTCGGTGGTTGTGATCGGACCGATCCGCGAAAAGGTGGCCTATGCCCCGCACGGCTACCGGGCACCGTTCCTCTACGTGGACGATGAGTTTGGTGCACGCTCGTCAGAGCAACTGACCATCACCGCCACCGGTCTGCCAGCAGGTCTGTCGATTGACTCTCAAGGACCGGGCACTGGGTTCGTCGTCGGTCGTCCGACAGAGACAGGCACCTTTACTACCACCTTCCGCGCCACCCTTCCCGATGGGACTGTCACGAACGAGGTGGTAGCCTCTATCGAAGTGCTGCCTGCCATTCCGTTCACGGACCTTGCTGGCACCTACGACTGCGTTGTAGATCGCTCCGAATCACTGAACGGCAACAACGGCGGACGTCTCCGCTTCACCCTGACGCGAGGTGGGCAAGCCACAGGGTTTCTCATTCACAACCTCGTGCGCTACCCTTTCTCAAGCTCTGCATTCACGCTCGATCCTGACACGGGCGATGTCACCATCACACCTCCTAGGGCAGGCGTGACAGTGAGCGGCAGTATTTCCCTCAGCGATGAATATTCGTCCGGCAGCCCTCAGCCTTACTTCACCTTCGTTGGCCTAGTCTCTAACGCCAGCAGCACCGCCGCCGTGAATGGCGCACGCGCCACCGTTCGCAGCGCTACCAATCCTAGCCCGTATGCAAGCGACAAGAAGATCAACCTTGTGTTCGTCAACGACAGCAATGCGCCCGCTGGTCAGCCTACGGGTGCTGGTTTCCTCGCTGCCAGCATTTCAGCCGTCGGCAATGTGACGCTCACGGTCTGGGCTCCTGATGGCAGTGCACCAGTGAGCCTCGCGACCACGCTTTCTGAAACGTCTTTCGGCGCGACGTTTCCCGTCTATTTCATCCTTCCCAACTCGAGCGGTGCCAGCACGCTTTCCGGGCAGATTTTTATCAATGCCGATGGCGACACCGCAGGCGAACTCACCTGGTATCAGTCCGCGACCAATCGCGGCGCCTTCCCCGAAGGTATCTCGCTTGTGGAATATACCGGTGTGATCGGATCGCGTTACACACCCGAAGCTGCAGGACTGAATTTACTCGGCCTCGAGGAAAGCATCAATACCGCGCAACTCGATCTGATCGGTGAAGACGTGCCCGCCGAGCCAGAAGCCATACTCACCGTGCAACGCGCCAGCATGACAGTCGCCTCCAGTGCGAATGTCAGCGGCATGAAAATGCGCTTCGACAACAAAACAGGAATCCTCACCGGTAGCCTGACTCTGCCCGCGACAAATACCAGTCGTGCGCGCGCCGTTACCTTCCGTGGTGTCCGAACCCCTGATGACACCGGCATCATCGGCCACTTCACCACTCCGAGTAGTACTAAGTCCACTCGCCGCGTCGCCGGAATGCTGATGATTGACAGTTCTCGTTAGAGTCATTCGCGGCTTAACCGCCCACGGAATTTCTCGGCTGAATCCCGCGTGAAGTGAATTCCTGACAGTAACAATAAAGAATCTATCCGCAAGTAATGATTGTTCTCCACCAACAAATCAGGGCGACCGTCAGTGGCAGGAGTCTAATATAAGATTCCTCGGTTTTCTCAAAGCTCACCAGCAGCGGGGACGCTCCTGATCGCCATGGTCAAGAAAATGCTGGGTGGAGTGAATGAGAATGGTGCGCAGGGTGGCGTGGGCCCCGGAAGCGAATCACTCTCGGGGACCCGATTCTGCTTCTAATTTGAAGTTCTTCGTCGCTCCGATAGCATGCAGATGATCACGTCGTGATAGCACTTTACATGTGATGGCAGCAGCCATCATTGCAACCAAACTTACCGAGATCAATACCACGCCCTGCCACATTGCGTCCTTGTATGGCGCAAGCAAATCGAATCCGCTCTCGATGCTTCGTTTCCGTTTCAGCAGGTAGGCTTCGAGGACTTCATTCAAAAATTCGCTGCCATTATCACAGTCAAATCCAAGCATAGGAAATGGCATGCGTGTCTCGATGCGTTCAAGCCCTACGCGCACTTCGCCGCCGCTGTTGCCCCACAGTGCGGCTAGTTCTGTCCAGCCGCTGTGGAAATCTGTTAGGGTGAGGCTCCAAAGAAATGCCCCGCTGCTGCTTCCTCCTCCGTGCGAGACGGTGTCAGCCTCCATCCAGCCTGGCTCATCAAACTCCTGTGGTCCGCAGCGGATCGGCACGCATTTCTTGATGCGGTTGCTTGCGCGCCCCGTTTTGCGCCCTTTCCACCTGGCCTCAGTCGTGGCCCGATGTGGCTGAGTAATCCGATCCAAGGTGCGCGCGCTGTAGCCTAGCAGGCGTGTGCGCATCGCTGTTTCTATTTCCCCTAGCCGATGCTCGTAGCTGCTCAACCACAACGGCAGCGTTTCCTTGAGACGAATCCCACAGGGCTGCTCGCTGCGCTTCCATATATGCACGATGATGGCACGCTCTTCTTCGCCATGTATTGGCTTGGAGCCTCGCTTTTTCGCTTTGTTCCCGAGCGTGACTTTGCCGTTGAGGGCTTTGATCGTATGTTTGCGATCCCAGCCAAATGCATCCATAATCTCGTCGATCATCGCACTCCGACCCGCCCGATTGCGGTTCAGATATCGCTGCCGACAGCTCTCTAAATATTCTTTCTTACTAACGTGACTCATGATTCCAGATAAGGTTTGCATCCGGTGTCATTCTTTCTGGCGCAACGACCTCTTCCAGCCTCTTTTTCAGGCTGTCCCCGGTGTCATTCTATTTGGCTCAATGCGGCTTGTGTTAAATATTTTTTTTTTATTGACATTCACCATAAAAAATTCTAGTGAGGTAAATAAATCATGAATAATTCATCGGGTATTCTACTCCTGTTTTCACTGCTCACATCATTGTCGCAGGCCTTTCCGCCGGCGCCTTATTACACGCTATACGGCATAGTACGCGATCAGGTGGGGCAGACGGTCACAGCCGAGGGCGCGGAGGTGATCCTGCTCAAGGGCGGCGTCGAGGTCGGCCGCACGCCGATCACTTCGAAGCGTCTAGACCAGAGCTACGAACTCAACATGCGCCTCGACCATGCCCGCAGCGGCACGGTTTTTTACACCAACAAGGCCGTGGCGACCGGCGGTTTGTTCAGCATCGTCGTCTCGATGAATGGCGATATGTTTTACCCGATCGAAGTTTCTGGCACCCTCACCGCGGGCAAGGGCGGCGAGCGCGTGAAGCTCGACCTGACCCTCGGCGAGGACAAGGACAAGGACGGCCTGCCGGACACCTGGGAGGCGTGGCAACTCTACCAGGCCGGGCTTTATCCGGATGAAAAAGGCCTGTGGGATCTCAGCCTGCTCGATCCGAATGGCGACTTCGACAAGGACGGCCAGAGCAACTTGTTAGAATACATCGCAGGCACCTTCGCGGGTGATGCCACCGAGACCTTCGGCCTGACGATCAAGGAGAAGCTACCGGAGAGCGTGCGCTTCGAGTTCTACGGGATCACTGGCAAGGTTTACACCATCGAGAGCTCGCCCGACATGCTGACCTGGACACGGGTGCCTTTCGCGGTGGGTGCTCCCGGCACCGGCAACAACGCCCACCAAGCCACCGATGTCGGCATCGTATCTGCCTACACCGCGCCGCGCTACACCACCAAGGAATTCTACCGCCTCTCCGTCCGATGAAAAAACTGATCATTGCACTTTGTTCCCTGCTGCTCACCCCGCTCGCCCACGCGCAGTGGCAGAACACGACCTACACACTCAAGAGGGCGAATTTTAACGGCTAATGCAATGGGGTCAATTATTTTGTAATTTTTGTTCGTAGATTTCGTTTGGAGTTAAAAATTTATAGCGTTTGCGCGGGCGACTGTTCAGGGCTTCTGCTACTTCTTCGCATTGTTTT
>CAMDAD010000033.1 GCA_945888515.1 Akkermansia muciniphila
GGCTGGGCGGGAAATGGCTTCCGGGGCTACCTGCGGATGCCAGACTGATGCTGAGCGGGTAGAAAACCCCCGCCAAACTGCCCTCCGATGCCGCAACCAAACGCCCCGAAATAGGCGCCCTAAAAACCACGCCCATTTTCCTTTTTAGGTTTTACCAAGTCTCCCATTCCAAGACGCGCCAAATTTCACCCAATGACCGTCTTTTTTTTGATGCAACTGAAGCGTTACATGACTGCTGTTCCAATCCTTCGCTTGTCCGACCAGACACTGAGTCGACATGCTCGGAAGTTCAAAGCCATAGGCAATCGGAAAAAAACACAAGACGCCGAAAATCATTCGTTTCATGAGAGATACGTAGCATGCTAGCCTCATCGATACAATGTGAACTTGTATTGATCTTCTAGCAAACCAGCATCCGCTGATTTGCGCCGCAGACGATGAGTGCAGAAGGCTAAGTCGATTTTATCATCCACATTTGGCTTAGGCGGGCGTGATCGAGATCACGAATAATGGGTCGTCGTGCGGCTTGAGGCTGTTGAAGTAGGCCGATTCGAGGAGAGCGAAGAAAGCTTCGGCAAGTGGGGTTTGTGGTGTCTTTGACGGTGTATTTTGTAACATTATTTTTTGAGCTCATGGCCACTCAGATAAGCTTTGTTTGCGTGCAAAGGCACTTTGTTTGTGGTTAGTATAAAAATGAATGCGACAGACCTTTGCGGTATGAGCACTTTGGAGGGGATTCTAGCGTAATGGGTAGCCTTGCGGCGGCAATTTTGAGTCAGATCTGTTCTACACCCATCCCGCAGACCTTGCTGCGATTAATCCATTGACAAAATAGTGTATGGATCATAAAAAAACGAAGACGATTAGAGCAATTTACGTGAAAATCCTTTATTATCTAAATACATCCACATCAGTCAATTGGGGTAGCCAAGCGACGAGCGCGGGTATGCGGCATTTGGTTAGTGAAAGTTGTCCAAATGCAGATTTTGAACCGTTCGATTTGCCGCCTCTTCCCTTGAAATGGTTTCCCTATTTGAGGATCATTGCGGATGTATTATTGATTCACTATATCAAAAAAAATAACAAGATAGGTTTGGAGTTGCTGTTGCGATGGTATGGCATACATCCGGAAAAATATCATCAATGCGACGCAGTCGTATTTAATGGCGAAGGAACGATCCATCATAAATCAGGACATTTTTTCCGATTAATCGCTTCCCTTTATGCATTCAAAATAAATGGGAAAACGGTGATATCAATGAATCAAACCGTAGATATTCCTATTAAGGGAATGCATGCGGACATGATTAAGCTTGTCTATCCGCGATTGGATGCGGTTTACACAAGAGAACCAGTTTCGTGTCGCTTACTACAAAACCTTGGCATTGAAAACAGCGTTATAGGAGACGCTGCTTACGCATTGCCCCAAATGACTGCTGATGAAATCGATGCCCTGGCGCGCAAGTATGAATTGCCGGTTGACTACATCGCGCTCACGGGGTCCTCATTTTTAGAAAAAAACAAAAAGTCTGTTGGGAAAATAATTTCAGTGATAGATGCCATCAAAGAAATTCCCTACCCCATTGTTTTTCTGGCAAATACAAAAACAGATTTATATCTAGCAAAAAAAGTTGAGAAGGTTCGCGATATACGAACGATTAGCTACAAAGACGCCAAATACAGAGAAGGAATGGCTATCGTTGCTAAGGCAAGACTGTTAATTGGTGGGAGACAGCATCCTAACATCTTTGCAGCGATTTATGGAACTCCTTTTATCGGACTGGAGGGAAATACACATAAAATGAAGGGGGTGATCGAACTATTACAATACCCCATACCCTCGATGAATTGGAATAGTGATCAGGCTGAATTGAGCAATCTCGTGAAGAGAATACTCAATGATGAAATCGACTTCTCCCAGGTCACAGTTCCTGTGGTGCGGGCACCAAACATTCTCTAAAATCAGATTTTTTACTCTTGAATGATCGTAGAGAGGTCGATCGTGGGTGAGCAAGTGGCTAAGTCGATGTCAAAAAACTCTCTGTTGCGTTTGATTTTCTCAGAATCCCAGTCCCACCATGCAATGTTTTTCAACTGCGAGCATACGTTACCATGGAAGCGCGGACGTATGCCGCGCGCTGGTACGCCACAAGCTACGGTGAATTCAGGGATATCACGTGTCACCACAGATCCTGCTCCGATCACTGCGCCATCTCCAATTGTCACTCCGGACAAGATGATGACCGAGTCGCCTATCCACACGTTGTTTCCGATCAGAACAGGCCCGCGGCTTTGATCGAGTTCCACGAAGCCATGACTGCGTTGCAACGCACACTGGAGGTTGGCGTGGTTGATCAAATGATTAGATAAAATGATTTTTACATCCGAACCCAAAGCGCAATACTTGCCTATGCTGCAGTGTCCCTTTCCTTTAATAATGATTTTACCATTGATTCTTGTGTGGTGTCCAATAGTTGTAGTGTATGGTATCTGTGAGTCAGATGATACTTTTACACCCATTTTTTTCCACTTTAGACGCTGAAGAATTCGTTTCCAGTTCATAGTCATATCTTGTGAATCATATTCAAACGACTGAGAATTTTTAAACCAAGCTCCTTATGCCATTGAGGATTCAATGCATCTGCAAGCTGGAGCGACTGTTCGCGGAGAGAAAGATAAGAATCTCCGATTCGGATGATTCGACCCTGCTTACTGAGATTCTCTAGCATCTGTTCCTGTATCGCATGAAGTTGAGTTATTGGTGGTTTGATTGTCGCAACTCGGCGTCCCGTTGCCACTGCTTCACTGATCATAGAAGCGCTATCCTCTGTAACTATGATCAATTCCGCAGCACCCATCATCGCAGCGATGCTCGGACGCGAGGAGGGGTTCGGCTCTGAATACCAGACTCCGAGAGCGAGTTGACCGCTGTCTGCGAGTAATTCTTTCCAAATCAGTTCCGCCTTAGTTCCGGTGCGGCGCGAGCTAGCCGCGATGATTTTGACATTGGCTGCGATTGCTTCACGAATCAACTCTTGTGCGTGTTTTTTATGATCTTCCCATTTCCAAATGCATCCCGAGCCATTGCCACCGATCAAAACGGTCCAATAGCGATCAGTCATGTGGGGCAATTCAGCGCTTGCAGATTTTTGTATCATTTCCGCATCAAATTCTGATGGCATGAAATCCAAACTGAGCACGTTAGGCAGGCTACCCTGACCGATACGCGGTAGAATCGTAAAATCCGTTGGTTTACAAACGCGATTTGAGCCAATGTAGATATTGGGAACGTGATATTTGCGCGCTAACTGAGCATTCGCCCACTCTGTGCCTCCTCCCGCTGAAATGATGAGGTCCACGGGTGGGGATACTTTTTTTCCGAGAAATAGATCTACTGGCAGGAATGGTATCCGAGGTATGATTTTTCGCGCGAACGTGTGTTTTCCGCTGATGGGGATCTGCTGTATGTCTAGCTCCACATGATAACGCAGTGCTTTCAGCACACCCTTGATTTTGGTGAGGTGCCCTGGCTTTTGATCCATGAGCCAGCATACGTTCCATTTCATTGAGTGCTGATTCCTGTTGTTGGTTAAAATGTATAACCCATGAGATCAATTTCCCGGGAAAACAAACGCCCGACATGTTCGCGCGTCTCATCGTTATAGTATTCTTGGTATCCACCCGTTTTCTCCTGCTTTACTCCCGTTTTTTCTTTTGGGATGCTTCCACTGAGCGGGACCCCTAGTTTTTCACATACTTGAGGGAATGTAATTTCGAAGCTCTGATAGTCGTATACCTCATCCACGATGCTATGTTCACCATCAAAGTAGAGCCTTGCGTCGATGGGCAAGCGATGTGACTTTTTCATGACATACTCTTCAAACGTAGGCATTTTCCGTCCTTGTCCGTTTTTCTTCCAGTTATAATACGACACGACTTTGGCCCATGGATTTCGCTCGTAACAGAATGTTTTGTAGCTATTCCAGATTTTCTCACCAACGAGTTCGCGCACTCTCAGTGCCGGCATGTGTTCGTAATACCATGCGCCAAGAAGGGGACAATGGCGGGGGATGCACTTGCGGATGAGGCGTGATTGAGCATAAAGACGACCAAGAATGTGTTTCTCATGATAGTTGCGAGGGATAGAGCTTTTGGCGTTCGATTCCATCGGAGTGATGATGTCATCTGGCCCACAAAGCGGAGCGAGTGCCATTTCCATACTGCTTCCCGCAGTTTTATGGGTTTTGATGAAAATGAATTTGTGCTGGTGACTGATGATCATGGGAGAATAATACAATGTTAGGCAGAAGGACAAATCTCGCGATACACGTCGAGAGTGGCGGAGAGCATTTTACTCAGAGAGAAAGGGGAGATAGGTAAGGGCCTCCCACCCTCCTGCAGTATGTGCGTGGTGGAGGCGACAGCTGCATCGACATCACCAACGGGGATCAGCCCGCTGGGAAATAATGCCTGAAGTTGTTCCGCTACTCCGCCGTGGTTGTAGGCGATGACTGGTTTGCCGAGAGCCATGGCCTCGAGGGAGACTCTGCCGAATGCCTCAGGGTCAAGGGAGAGCGAATAGACAATGGCTGATATTGCCATGATGTCGCGGATGTCCGAGCGATGTCCGAGAAAACTGATCTGTTCTCTGACGCCGAGATCGACGGCAAGACGATTCAGTTCGTCGGGAAAAGACGATTTTTTCGCATGAGCCTCGCCCACGATCAGACCATGAATAGGCAAGCCTTTGGCGTGAAGTTTGGCTATGAGTCTGATAAAATCTTCCTGTCCTTTCCATCGCGTCAAACGCCCCGGAAGCAGTAGCGGAATGCGCTGTGACAGTTGTGGGTGAGAGTTATGCCACTGGGATAACCATTCGGAGGAGGGCTGGTAGTCGTGAGTGTATTTTTTATCATCCACACCACGGTGCACTACACGGACGATTTCTGGATTGGTGTTCGGATAATTTTTGAGGATGTATTCGCGCACGCTAGCAGAAACAGCGATGATTTTCTCACCGCTCAGCATGATGCGCGAGTAGGCGTTCACCGAATAAAATCCATGCACGGTTGAGATCAAGTGCGGGCGCGTCTGCGGGTTCATACCGCGCCACGCGAGCCAAGTAATCCAACCCGGTATCCTAGAGCGGATGTGAATGATATCGGGTTTTTCCCGCTCTAGCAGCGCGCGCAATGGCTTTACCTGCCACAGAGAGGCAATCGATTTGCGATGCACGGGCATGAGGATATGTCTTGCGCCGGTTTCCTCTAACTCCGTAACCAATCTTCCGCCGTTCGAAATAACTACTGCCTCGTGCCCCTTTTTGACGAGGTGGGATGCCACCTCCAGAGTGCCGCGTTCTACGCCACCGGCATGGAGTTCGGGAAGAATTTGAACGACTTTCACGATGCAGTGGATGACAATTGATGCAATAGAATTTCGGCACAGCGATCTGCTTCCGCAAGTGGTGGAGATTGTAGCAATCGACCAGTTTGCTGCAAGTCTTTAAATGTCGTGAGGTAGCCTTGCGCGCACAGTTGGTCGACGGCTTCAGAAATTTTTGAATGAGGCTTGCGGGGTTTCATCGGCAGAAGGCCTACGCGCGCGCCGCTGCTGAGAGCTTCATAAATCATGGATACGCTGTCGCGGGTGACCCAGGCAACGGATGCGCGAGTCAATTGTCTAGGCAACCACTCGGGTCCGGTGTTTTGGTGTGGGTGCAGTGTGGCAGGAAGGTCATGAAGTGATGAGAGAAATCCGTCAGCGGTTCGCCGGGAATCGGTGATGTGCCAATCGAGCTTTTGCGATTGAATCACGGCGGATATGGCTCTTCGCAAATCCTCCTCTTCTAACGAAAATTCTTTCGAGTCGCCGCCCACCATGATCAGTCCCATGGCTTCTTTTTCGCGGGAGTGGGTGATTCGGTTTAGTGCGCCAGTGGTCGGAATTACATTCGCCTGAAGAGTTCGGTTGATCAGGTCGTGGCTCGGGATGAGGCAGGCATCGAAAAGCGCAGTTGGCAAGCTCGGCTTCATGAGAATGATGGACCTTGCTCTCAACCAGCGGCTGAGAACAATGGCGCAAAGATGAGTTCCATGACCCGTTGCGATGATCCAGTCGGGGCGAGGACCTTGAATCGCTTTCTGCAGCGCCTTGAAAACTTTTATGCCGCGTGGGTAATCAGGTAATGCGATGCTGCGGAATTGCGTGGGTGTGAGACGCGCGAGGGCCTCTGCCAGTCCCAGACTTTGGTTGTGATGCCCAGGTTTGCCATCGGAGAGAATCAGAAGTTGTAGCGTTCGATTCATGGTGGGGAATCCTTGGGGTGACAACCCAGTTCACGGAGGAAATGCCACCATGTTTCCGGAGCAGTTAAGGCTGTTTGCGGAGGGGAGATATTGATGTCAAGAAGGTGATTACGCGAATGCGAGAGACCCACCGCTTGCGGGATTCGACATTTCCTGTGAGCGTCATCGATTTCCTGGATGGGGCAAAAATAGATGATCATGTCGAGCGGGTAAGTCTTGCTCGCATCGATCATTCGGAGCAAATCCGCGCGCTCATTTTTTGCTGGGAGGGGGTGAAACGTGGCATGGGGCGCAGTGAAGGGCGCGGCGATGTTGATGATTTCAAATTCGACATTCGGCTGATGTTGAGTGAGAAATGCCATAATAGGAGCGGTGACCTTGTCGATGGCGGGATCCGCGGAACCTAGGAGTACGATACGCCATGGTTTCGTAATCTCTGCGGGAGCGAGAGACTTGCGCGATTGACGCTCAAGGAAAGGCTGCTTGCTCGCCATTTTCCAACGGTTGTGGAACCAGAAACCATCGCAGGGACTGGTGGACAAAGCTCGCTCTAGCCCGCGCATGATGGTATCGGTAGAAATGGCGACTGTGGAAGCATGAGGAGTGATGCGAATATTCCAGTGGGCTCGGCGTGTGCGAGTCACGGATACGTAAAACACCGCAGCTCCCGTGCGACGATGCAATAATTCTACCAGCGGTGAACAAGAGGTGGGGCGGCCGAAAAATGGTGTAAGGCTGCCGGAGTGTCCGGCGTGTTGATCTGCCAAGATGCCGAGCATGCCTCCATCGCGCAGCAGCGGGCAGGATCTGGCGAATCCTTCTTTATTCGAAAACAACTGCGTGCCGGATCGTGCGCGGCGTCGCATGGTCATACGGTTCATCCAGGGATTATTGAGTGGTCGATAGAAAGCGGCGGTGGGCGCGCTGGGTGCGATCAATGTGCCGATACGCGCGAGAATCTCCCAGTTGCCCATATGCACCAGCGCGAAAATGGCACCACGGTTGCTGCGTTCGAGCGTATCCCTGACAACTTCAGCGCCTTCGATGGTGACGTGCGATTTGATTTGCTCATCGCTCATGAGCATACACCGCGTGCTGCTCAGTAAGTTTGCGCCGCAGTGGCGGAAGGTGTCGTGCGTCAGTTTTTCCAATTCTTCCGCGTTCAAGGATTCTCCCCAAGCGATACGACAATTCCTCCGCACCGTATCACGGCGAGCGGAGAGCAGATGATAGGCGCAGGCGCCGAGAAGGCCTCCCAGCGCATCGACCCAAGTCGCCGGCAGGAAACGGAGAACCGCTTCCATTAAGCGGAAAATCGAGTATTCGAAGAGAGATCGGATCGATGATCTTCTGGAGCGCCTGCTTGCCACAGCGGCAGCATTTGTCATTTTCCTCTGATTGGCAAGCAGGGAACCAACTCGGCGACGCGCTCATCGGTAGAAGAAATTCTTGTATACCGTGACCACCTCGCGTAAAACCGTGTCGCGCTCCCGTAGTTCAATGGATAGAACGGCCCTCTCCTAAAGGGCAAATGCAGGTTCGATTCCCGCCGGGAGCACAGTTGACACGGTTTTTGCTGGATTTACTCTGGTAGAAACCCTAGCCTCACCGCGCGATGTCAACTTCTGTGAAACCTGTGTATCTCTACGACACGACCCTGCGTGATGGAACGCAAGGGGAAGGCTTTCAACTTTCCGGCTTGGACAAACTACGAATTGCCGAGCGTCTGGATCAATTCGGCGTCGACTACATTGAAGGCGGTTGGCCGGGCTCGAATCCGAAGGATGTGGAATTTTTCCGCGAGGCGAAAAATCTCAAACTTAAGCACGCCAAACTGGCGGCCTTTGGATCGACTCGTCGGGCTGATACCCCTGTGGAGCAGGATGCGCAGGTAGCTTTATTGTTAGAGGCGGAGACGCCTGTCGTAACGATTTTCGGCAAGAGCTGGGATTTGCATGTGACTGAGGTGCTGCGCACCACACTGGAGGAAAACCAAGCGATGATCCGTGATACCGTGGCGCACTTGAAAAAGCACGGCCGCGAGGTGGTCTATGACGCCGAGCATTTTTTCGATGGCTACAAGGACAATGCCGAGCATGCCTTGGCGACCTTGCGTGCTGCGGCGGAGGGAGGTGCGGACATTTTGGTGCTTTGCGATACCAATGGCGGGACCTTGCCTCATGAGGTCACCGCGATTTGCCAAGTGGTGCAAACAGCCATCCCACAAGTGCCCATCGGCATTCACACGCACAACGACTGCGAACTGGCTGTGGCCAATGCCATCGCCGCCGTGCAAGCCGGAGCCGTGCAGGTGCAGGGCACGATCAATGGCTACGGCGAGCGAACGGGGAACTGCAATCTCACTTCGGTCATCCCCATCTTACAGTTGAAGCTGGGATTGTCGGTCACGCCGTTTTTGGAAAAACTCAAAGACCTCTCGTATTTCGTTGATGACGTCTCTAACAACCCGCACTTTGCGCGCGCGCCATTCATCGGTCGCACGGCCTTCGCGCACAAAGGCGGCATGCATGTGAATGCCGTGCAAAAATTGGCACGCAGCTACGAACACATCCGCCCCGAAGAAGTCGGGAATACGCAGAATATCCTAGTTTCTGAACTCGCAGGTCAGAGCAACATTTTGATCAAAGCGGAGCAAATGGGTCTGCCGTTGGAAAAAGGATCAGCTGCTGCGAAGAATCTGCTGCACACAGTGAAGGAGTTGGAAAATACCGGCTATTCTTTTGAGGCAGCGGGCGGTTCTCTGGAGCTGCTGATTCGCAAGGAAACCGGCCAATACCAGAAGCCCTTCGACCTCAAGGAATACCACACCAGCTTCCGCCAGTATCGCGATGGCCACTCGCCAGTGTGCGAAGCCACGGTGAAAGTTTTTGTCAACGACACCCCGGAATACACTGTGGCCGAAGGTCATGGCGTTGTGAACGCGCTCGACGTCGCTCTGCGCAAGGCCTTGCTATCGTTCTATCCAGAACTCTCACAAGTGACGCTGGTGGATTACAAAGTGCGCATCCTCGATGGCCACGATGCCACGGCTGCCAAGACGCGGGTGCTAATCGTGTGCTCGGATGGCACCAATAACTGGGGAACGGTCGGCGTTTCCGAGAACATCATCGAAGCAAGCTGGATCGCTCTTGTGGATGGGCTCGATCTTTTCTTGCAGAGGCGCATTTCCTGATTTGCGTTAGCCTTGTCGGAGTCTTCTGGCAGGCTACCAAAAGGGAAAAAGAACGGCATTTGGCAGAAAACAAATCGCTTTTCTCTGCGTATTTTTGAATCAATCCGCAAAGCAACATCATGCGATTTTTTCTCTCATCGGCCGGAATTTTTTTCGCGGCACTTTTTTGCAAGTCAGCGAAGGCAGACGATGTTTCTACATTGTCTGAAAAACCAAACATCCTCTGGATCATCATGGATGATGTGGGCGTGGAATGGCCGTGTTATGGGGAGAAGCTGATCCAGACGCCGCCCGTGATCGCTGTGGCGAGACCGTGGACCGCATTCGCAGCGTGCGCACCGGGCAGTTCAAGTACATCCGCAACTATCATCCCCTACGGCCCTTGCTGCAACCGAACCAGTACAAAGATCTCAAGCCCTTTATGCCCCGCCTACGCGAAATGCAGGCAAAAGGCGAGCTGAATGCCTTGCAACAGGACATCCTTTTTTCACCCACTCGTGCCGCAGAGGAGCTCTACGATGTGAATGCCGATCCGTTTGAAATCCGCAATCTGGAGAGTGATCTCAAATTCCACAGCATCCTCGAAACACTACGCACCCAGTTGGATCGCTGGATGAAAGAAACCGGCCCTGGCGAGCCAGAAACCGAGCAGGTTTATAACGCAAATGTGTTAGGTGAACTCAGTAGCCTCATGAACAAAGATCGACACGCCGCACATCGACCGGCTCGCACCGGAAGGCATGCGCTTCACCGATGCCCATGCTCCGGGGCCGCTGTGCCACCCTTCGCGTTACGGACTCATGAACGGCCAGTATCCCTTTCGCACGGATGCCTCGAAATGGCCCACGCAGCCGCTCATTCAGAAAAACCAGGCCACGATTGCCACGGTCCTGAAAAGTGCAGGCTACCACACGGCCATGCTGGGCAAGTGGCCAAACTTCTTCTGGGCGAAGGCAATCAAGTAGAAGGTAAGGATTTTTCGGAAACGATAGAGAGAAAAGCCAGCGAGTATCAGATGATCCTGACAAATCAAAAGCCGATGCGGCGTATGGTTCGCATGGGGAGATATCGGTTGTTTTTCATGCTGTTTTTAATCACCGCAGTTTTTTCCCTGCAAGCCAATCCATTACCATCGCCCGATCGCTTTGTGGATCACGAAAAAATCGTGGTCGCAACGCATGCGGAGGCACTGAAGTTGCGCGAGGTAAGTCTCCGCAAGACCATCGCTAAGGATACCGCTTGGCCGTCCGGCGTGTGGGGGGGAAATCTCTGGTGCCTGTCCGCTCTCTATCTGAATGAGAAGACGCCGCGCGCCAATGAGTTGCTGCTTAAGCGGGCGCAGGATTTTCTCGCATCGGATCACAAAAATCTCGCGAATACCTCACCCGAGAATCCGGGAAAGCTGCCGTGGACGTTTTTTTCAATTACCGATTATGTTCGCATCCTGTGTCTTTTTCACGCGAAAAGCCCGCATTTACCCGGTCGGCTCGAGCCAGCTACCGAAGCGGCGATGAAGGAGTCACTGTGGCATTGGGTTCGCGGGCAAAGTCGTCTTGCCGATGTCAGCCAAGACGCTCAGTTCGTCTTGCTCGGCACCGAGAACCACGACCTGAATCGCCGCCCGCCTTGTTATCTGATCACTGCATGGCTCAGCGAGGATCCATCGTATCGAGATAGAAAACTCAATGATGGACACACTATCGCCGAGCATGCCGCGGCCTACACTCGCTATTTCCGCGAATGGCCGCGCCAGCGCGCGCAGACGGGACTATGGGTCGAGGTGGGATCGAATACCTATCAAAAATACTCCTGGCCCGCACTGTTCAACTTGCACGAGCTTTCGCCCGATCCCATCATCCGCCATCGCTTCGGTCTGTTACTCGATCTCGCCTTGATCGAAGAAGTGCAGATTTCTGTGCGCGGCAGACGGGGTGGGGGCCTGAGCCGCGCAGATGATAGTGCCAACAGTTTTGTTAGTTACAAAAACCTGCTTGTTGCGTGCGATGGAAAAAACGCGGCATCATCCCACTCGCGGGTGATCGAAACCAGCCGCTACCAAGCCCCTGCCGCGGCCATCTTGTTAGAAAAGATGGCTTTTCCGGCGGCGGTGCCCTTTGCGATTCGCAATCGCGTGCTGGGGAAGCAAGTGACCCGCGGCAACGACGGCGAAGCCCAGGGCATGGATCCAGACTCCGCATTGGTCAACTATGCCTGGCGTTCGCCGCACTATCTGTTAGGTAGCACCTTACAAAATCCTGCCCTGACTTACGCCGGCATCTCGCGACAAAAGCGCTGGTGCGGATTGCTCTTCGATGACCCCTCCGTCAAGGCCGTAGGTTCGATCGGAATTGTCATCGAAAAAACCGGAGGAGGACGACCGCAACATTCGTTCTGGAGCGTCCAGCATCAGAATGTATTACTACTGCAGCGCATCGCCGATCACAAAGAAAAGGGAGCCTACAGCACAGGGATGATCAGCATGCGCTTTGAGGCCCCTGGTTTGCAAATTTCCGAAAAAGACGGATGGATCTTCGCGCACAATGGCAAAGCGTTTGCCGCCGTTAAATTCCTCGATGGCGGTCATCGTTGGGATAAGGCGCAAAAGGTCGCCTCTCCCGCGAACTTCCGTGGCAAGGTCGATACCGGACGCATCATGCTCCACGCGGGAGATATCACCACCCACGGCACATTCGCTCGTTTTTGCGAGAGTATCCTAACGAACATGCTCGACGTCAGCGCGGACTCCGTGTCATACCGCTTTGATGACGGAATGCAGCGCATCAAAATGTTCCGCTACGATTTTGCCGAGCCTCGTGCGTTTCGTTTGCCACTGATCAATGGCCAGCCTGTGAATCTTCATCCGTCCACCACCTACGACAGCCCCTTTCTCAAAGGCACTTACCGTAGCGACCGCATCAGCGTCAGCGTAGGTCAGGTGAGCCAGATCCTCGATTTGGCAAGCACTCCCGCCCAACATTCTGCCGCTCCCGACAAGAAAAAAGCAGCGTTCACACAAGGCGCTGCCGGTGAGTGGAAGCAGGTATTTTCCGATCCCTGCACAGGCGATTGGCGCAAACTGTGGTTTCTCGATGGCGAAGTGGGCAAGGTCGAGACAGGGACAAGCGGCATGACCTTGACTGCTGGCCCGGAGTTCCAGAATGAGGCCCATCACATGGTTTCGTGGACCCGACAAAGTTTTACAGGCGATCTCAAAATCGAATACGAATACACCCGCACCGATAATGAGACGCGTTGTGTCAACATCCTCTACATTCAGGCTAGCGGCAGCGGAAAAGGCCTTTATGCCAGGGACATCACCCAGTGGAATCAACTGCGCGAAGTCCCGGCGATGGAAACGTATTTCAACCACATGCACGCCTATCATCTTAGCTATGCCGCCTATCCTAACTCCGGCGAGCAGCGCATTTCTTATCTGCGCGCCCGGCGTTATATGCCCGAAGCGGATGGACTCAACGGAACGGAGATGGTCCCAGACTACGAGACAGAAGGATTTTTTGCCCAAGGTGTGCCCCACCACATCACGGTTGTGAAAAAAGAGCGCGAACTGATCATTCGCGTGGAAAATCCGAACAAGGTCGGCCACTTCCATTTCTCCAATGTCCAGCTGCCCGCCATCACCGAGGGTAGGGTCGGCTTACGTCACATGTTCACCCGCTCCGCTCGCTACGCAAATTTCCAAATCAGCACCCGCTAGCCGTGGCGGAGGCAGCCTGCCCGTCCGTAGCCTTGGCGAAGGCGGGTCTCGCCTCTCAGCCACTTCAAACATCCCCGTTCATCCTGTTCATCGGTGGTTTATAAACATCTCAAAGTATCAATCCTCCTGACAGATCCGATGCCGTTCATGCGTAACAGTGGTATGCGGAAATTTCTGATCTCTGTTCTGATGTGCGCGGCTTCCCTGCAAGCCGCTGAGCCCGTGGCTTTGTTTGATGGTAAAACGCTGGCGGGCTGGAAGCCGTCCGCCATGCCGGAATACTGGTCGGTGCAAGACGGTGCGATCGTTGGCAAGAGCGACGTAAAGAAAAAAGGATCTATCTTGTGGACTTCGGGAGAATACGCCAATTTTTCGTTAGAAGCGGAGTTCCGTTACACGGGCCATGTGGATTCCGGGTTTTTCCTGCGCAATGAAAGCGAGCAAATCCAGATCGGCATCTCTGGTTCGCTCAAGCGCGACATGACCTGCTCGCCTTATATCGGCAAAAAAAGCAAATACCCCGTGGAAGCCGTGGGCGTGAAGGATCTATTGAAAATCGGCGCATGGAATCGTATCAAGATCGAGGTCAAAGGCAAAAAATACATCGTCACCCTCAACGGCAAACAAGTGCTCGATTACACCACCGACATGGAATCAGCCAAAGGCCCCATCGGTCTCCAGGTGCATCCCGGCGTTGAGATGGAAATCCATTTCCGCAATCTCAGCCTCACGCCCCAGTAGTGCTATCCTTTTTCACGCAAATGCAAAAAATTCGCCACGATGATCGTGAAGGCGCCCAAGTAAAACGTGGGCTGAACAGCGCGGTAGTCGTGGAAGATCAAGGCGCCTAACAGAATTCCGTGCACAGGCTCGAAGTTCATCGCTAGGTTGCTGGCGTAGGCGGTGAGGTGACGCAGTAAATGGCTGTGAAACGCGTGGCCGAATACGGTGCATACCACCGCCATGAAAAACATCCATAGCCAGTCGAGGCCATGCCATTGCGTGAGCGTAGCGTAGGAAGCAAAGAGCGGATGGACCAGTAGCGCGGTGAGGCAGGCGCCGGGCATTTCCCAAATGAGAAGTGTTTCGGGGGCGATTCCTGCCAATACGAACTTCCGGTTCAGAACCGGGAAAATGGCAGCCAGCGCCGCACCGCAGATGGCGAGTCCGAGCCCGAGGTGGTGTTTGGTTTCCACTCCGGCGATCAAGGTCAAACCCACGGCGACCAGCAAGCCTAACCAAACTTCCTTTTTGCGTATGCTCCGCCCGATCAGCCAGGGCTCAGTGAAGGCAGTGAAGAGAGAAATGGATGCCATGCCTGTGAGGCAAATGGTCATGTTCGCGACCTTCAGGCTGCCGTAAAAACATACCCAGTGGAGGCCGATGATCATGCCCACGCCTAGCATACGCAGGGCCGCGCGGGGAGGAACAAGGATGGGTGCGCTTTTCCGATAGAGAAGCCACAACACCATCACCACCGTTGCTAAGGCCGTGCGCCAGATTACTAGGCTGGTCGCGGACAAGGACATCAGCGTGCCGAAGACTCCCGTGAGTGCGAGCAGGAAGACCAGCAGGTGCAGTTGGAGAGTGGCGGAGATTTTTGGCATGCCAGCGATCTTCGCTTAGCTGGCGATCAGCGCGAATTTCAGCTCGCCCTCAGATACCACCTCGCCATTGACTAGACAACGCACTTTGGTTTGGCCGATGGAGCCACGGATTTTGATGACCTCGGCCTCGATGAACAAGGTATCGCCGGGTAGCACAGGGCGACGCCATTTGACGTTGTCCGCGCTCATAAAGTAGCCGATTTTCCCTTGGTTCTCGGGCTTGCGTAGCATCAGCACGGAGGAGACCTGTGCCATCGCTTCCAGTTGCAATACGCCAGGCATCACCGGATGACCGGGGAAGTGACCCGGGAAAAATGGCTCGTTGATCGTGACGTTTTTCACGCCGGTGCATTTGCTGTCGCCTTCGAAGTCGACGATGCGATCGACCAGCAAAAACGGATAGCGGTGAGGCAGGATTTTCAGCACGTCATTGATATCGAGCACCGCTTCGCCGCTAGGGATCTTGATCGGTGGCACCATGGAGCGCATGCGGCTGTATTCGCGTTTCACTGTGGCTGCCATGAGTGTGTTCGGTCCGTGGCCGGGTTTGACTGCAATGACATGGCCGAGAATGCGTTTGCCGGAAAGCATGAGATCGCCGATCAGGTCGAGCGCCTTGTGGCGGGCGAATTCGTTAGGGAAACGCAGCGCCTCTTTTGACATCACTTCGTTACCGCGCACGACCACGGCGTTTTCGAGCGAGCCGCCTTTGATCAGGCCCTTGTCGAGCAGTGGCTTGACGTCTTCGTAATAGACAAAAGTCCGCGCCGCCGCGATTTCCTTCTCGTAAAGTTCTGGAGTTACCTCGCTGGAAAAGTATTGGGTAAAGCGCCCGTCGGGGCCAACGTTGGTGACGGAAACCCGGAACGTTTTACTTGGCACGATGGTGATGATGCTGCCATCGCCGCTTTCCTGATGGATGGGCTCTCTGATTTCCCAAATGCGGCGCGGTGCTTTTTGTGCGACGACGCCGGCCTTTTTGATCAGCTCCACAAAAGGTCGTGAGGAACCATCGCCGATGGGCGGTTCGTTCGCATCCATCTCAATGATGGCATTGTCCACGCCCATGCCGGTCAGAGCGGAAATCACGTGCTCCACGGTATGTACTTTCACTGGTCCCTCGGCCAGTGTGGTGGCACGCTCTACGGTTTTGACTTTATCGACATCCGCATCGATGAATGGTTGATCGGCAAGGTCGATGCGGCGGAATTTGAAGCCGTGGCCCTCCGGTGCCGGTTTGATGGTGAGTGAAACTTTTTCACCCGTATGTAGAGAGGTTCCTTCCAAGGTGGCTGCGGAGGCGAGAGTATGTTCGTATTCAGTGGCCATGTCTGCGAAGGGTTGTAGGGAGAAAAACAGGTAGTGCCAAGCATGATTTTGGCTGGTGGGGATACGTCGATCCTACGAGGAAAATGGATTCGACCTAACAATTCCGACGACTTGGATCGAACTACTCTCATTCGACATGGCCGCCAAAACATACCCATCACTCGTTAGACTGATGGGTCGCCGAGATCGGCATCGTCACGACTGTGCAAGCCATGAAGTGAAGTTGTTAGTGTTGGATTGATCCTTTTTGTTGCCGACCGGACTCTGTGTTGCATCGTGCCTTTCCTCCGTCGCAATCATTTTTTGCATCTGCGCTCTTGACGCACAGCACATCCTTGTACATCAATAGGCGCATGGCACTCGTATTTACAGAATCCAATTTCCAAGCGGAAGTCATCGACTCCGCCGTTCCCGTACTCGTTGACTTTTGGGCCGAATGGTGCGGTCCGTGCAAAGCGATCGGTCCTATCATTGATCAAGTGGCCGAAGATGTTGCTGGCCAAGCGAAAGTGGGTAAGGTCAATGTCGACAACGCCCGTGAGTTGTCAGCAAAATATGCAGTCCGCTCGATTCCGTGTTTGCTGTTTTTCCACAACGGCGAAGTAAAAGAGCAGATCGTCGGCGCCAACGTAACCAAGGAGCAATTGAAAGCAAAGTTACTGGCTTTGGCGTGATACGCTGAACTTTGACATTGTCAATGCGCGGCATGGGTTCGTCCCTGCCGCGTTTTACTTTTCAGGCAAGGGTGATTTTCCCGCAAAGATCCGAGCTTGCATCATTGACAGTATCACATCCATACGCTTGCATGGCGGCCACACACTCATGACCACGGCACACACAATTTTGGTAACAGGCGGAGCAGGATACATCGGTTCACACACGGTGAGACTCCTGGCATCGATGGGTCGCAAGATTGTTGTGTTGGATAACATGGTGTATGGTCATGAAGAGGCGATTGTGGATCCTGCGGTGACCTTGGTGCCGGGAGACATTGGCGACCATTCGTTGCTGCGTTCTCTGTTTCGCGAGCATGGATTTTCTGCAGTGGTTCATTTTGCTGCTTATGCATACGTCGGTGAATCGGTCACGGATCCGCTGAAATATTACAGGAACAACACCGCCGCACCGCTCGCGTTGTTAGAAGTGATGCAGGAATTCGGTTGCAAACAATTCGTTTTTTCCTCTACCTGCGCCACGTATGGGATACCTGCTGTCATCCCCATCACGGAACAGACGCCGCAGCATCCGATCAACCCTTATGGACGCAGCAAACTCATGCTGGAGTGGATTCTTGCGGATTGTGACACCGCTTGGGGGCTCCGTTCCGCCTGTCTTCGCTACTTCAATGCCAGTGGCTGCTCTGCGGATGGCATGATTGGTGAGGATCACAATCCCGAAACGCATTTGATTCCGCGCGTGCTGATGGCACTGACGGGGGAAGCCGGAGCTCTGGAGGTGTTTGGCACGGATTATCCCACGCCAGATGGCACCTGCATCCGCGATTACATTCACGTGGAGGATCTGGCGTCCGCTCATGCACGAGCGCTCGATCATCTCGAAGCTGGCGGTGACTCGTTGCGCGCCAATCTGGGCACGGGCGTGGGAATTTCCGTCAAAGAGATCATCGCCGCAGTGGAGAAAGTCACGGGTTTGACGGTCCCCGTGGTCTATGGTCCGCGCCGCGCTGGCGACCCCGCACAGCTGGTGGCAGATCCCTCACTGGCTTGGGAATCGCTCCAGTGGCGAGCGGGAAAAACGGACATTTTCGAAACGGTGCGCTCAGCTTGGACTTGGATGACAGGCCCGCGAAAAGGTCGTTATCGGAGTTGAATGTGGCATCCCTAGGTAATTGCGATGTAATCACATATTTTTTGTTGCGCTCATGATGGAATTTGATATTCTTTCCCTGTCAGCCTGTTCATTTATGAAAAAACCCTCATTTACTTCAATCAGTCGCTGTCATCACCCTCGCGGCTTTAGTTTAGTCGAGTTATTGGTGGTGATCGTGATCATGACCATTCTCATGACCATGGGAGCCATGGGCATCCGCAACCTGACCGGAGGCAAGGGGACATCGACTGCGTTGGCAAACACCGAGGCTGTCTTCGCGGAGGCACGGGCTACCGCGATTGGCCGTGGCACCTCCGCTCGGGTGCTGATCGATTATCGTGATATCAATGACCAGAGCAACTACCTTCGTCGTATCGTCATTGCCGCGCAGGATATTGATCCCGTGACCGGACTTCCTATCGCCACATGGAGCCTAGCAAGCCGAGGTTATACACTGCCTGATGGCACGTTTTTCAGTCTGAACCTGAGCAAGAGATCTGGCAATGGAGTTGCCGCGATGCAACCTGAGATGCAGACCTTCGCTAAGGTCTCCGATGCTGGTCAATATGTGGTCTATGAATTCAATAGTCAGGGGCTTTGCACCACACCGGGGGCGACTTTCGTGATTGGTGCGGGGGCTCGTCCCAAAGGCTCGGCACCTTTGATCAACGGCGCTGCCAAACGCGACTTTGCTGGCTTTGCGATCTGGGGCAATGGTGAAACGTCGACCTTCCGCAATCCCGCACAAATCGGTGAGCTGTCCACTTTGAAAAACTTCTAATCCATGTTCCCTCCTCGTATGCAAACATACCTTCGCAAAAAACTCGCTGGTTTTACCTTGATGGAGACCGTGATCGCCATCGGTGTCCTCGCCGTGATGTTGACCGCATTCATGGCTGTTTTCGGACCTGCGACCCGTGGCATCCGTCGCTCGATCAATGTGCAAGAGGCGGATCGTCTCACCAGTGCGATGGAAAAAGAACTGGCCACCAATCGCCCCACAGCGTCAGGAACAGGATCCGAGGCGGTTACGGCATTTCACAAGGCGTATGACTGGATTGAGAATTCTCATCAAGCCAACACAGTTGTTTTCGCTTATCAATATCGTGGCAATCCGAATTCACTGCGTCGCGATGGCACCATGGAGCCTTACTTGCAGAGAACAGGGCAGGCTGGACAGGACTTCGTGGTGCAGCCCATGTTCCGTCGCCGCAACGATCCGCTATTTGAGCAAGATCTCAAAGCGCTCGAAAGCCGCGTGTTTTTCGTGAAAATGACACAGCTTGTGTTCGATGGAGCCAATGGTCTGCGTCTGGGAACACCCGGTGTGATCACTCCTCCACCCCAGCCTCCGGGCACTCCCGTGCTGACAGGGGCAAAAGCGGATAGTTTTCCAGAAGCGGTGATTCCTTTCACAGCGGAATTTTTTGAAATCCAGACCACGGATCCGAAATTTCTGCGCACGGGAGGTAAGTTTGACTTAATTCGTTACACCAAACCGATGTTCACTCGCAATGTGGCTGTGCGCCGCTAAATGTTCTTCTCCCATAACAATATGAAATCTTTTTCCAAACACCGAACAAACAAAGGCTTCACGCTCATTGAGCTGATGGTGGCCATGGGGATTGCCATCATCATCATGGCGATGTTGGTAGGTATTACCAATGTGGCGATGGGTGCGTGGCAACGCAGTCGGGCAGAAGTGCGTGCCTCGCGCCAGGCCAAGGCCATGCTCGATGCGATGGCCAAGGACTTCGAGTGTTTTGTCATTCGTTCGGGTAACATCAACGAGTGGCTTTACGCTCGAACCGAGCAGACTTTGCCGGGAACCGCAAGAGATCGGAGCACGAACGCCGCGGAATTGATTTTCTTTTCAGCAGCTACCGATCGCTATCGTGGCGGAGCCGGTACGGTCGCAGATCTGGGCGGAGATGTGTGTACGGTTTCCTATAAACTCGCCTATCAGGATCCGTTGGAAGGGCTCGACAATGCCAATTCGACTTTTGTATTCTATCGTCAACTGGTTGATCCAAGACCTACTTTTGATACGTTGTTGGGAAAACCCGATCTGAAAATGGCGTTCACGGCGACTCCCGGCAACAGTCTTTTTGAGACGAGAGTCACGGCAGGCGGTCCAAACGCAGGCGCCAAATACGACTTTGTTTGTGAGAATGTCTATCAATACTCTATCACTTTCCGCGTCGATGTCACCACGGTCGCTGGTGCGGTCACGACAGTTCGTCCGGTTCGTGTGACGCTGGGACAAAACGCTACTGCTAACACCTTCCGCGTCTACGGTGATCGACTCGACACGGATGCTGCCGTGGCTGGTGGACAAATGACTGCGACGAATGCGGAGATCCGCACAGGCAAGCTCACGGGTGCAGAAATTAGCATCACTGTTCTGTCTGATTTCGGACTGAACCAGCTTAAGACCCGTAACTTCGCGAATCCTGCAGCTAAAGCGAAGTTCCTAGCAGAGCATTCCTATGAATTCTCCAAGTCGGTCGATCTTCCGGGCATGTAATTAACATTGTGTCCCTCCATCAAGTGACTTGAAGCGACTTTCTCGATGGATGCAGATGGCATCCTTTCATGGCTCGTGTGCGGAGTCATTCTTCGGAACGTTAGAAACCACGACTCGCTGTGGCACGGGTGTTTGCGTTTGATTCGGTCAAATTCGCTTCGTCCGAGATCATCTGCGTTGCTATTTCCAGCCACCACCCAATGCCCGATAGGCCTGCACCACGGCGCGCATGCGATCGCTGCGGGCATCGGCCAGATTGAGTTCCGAGTTAAACAGGTTACGCTCAGAATCCAATACTTCTAGGTAACTGGTGACACCGCCCTTGAATCGCTCCATCGATAGTTGTGCGGCAGCCCGTTGTGCACCAACCAATTGCGTTTGCTCGTGTATGATTTGACCGGTTTTCTGATGGGAGATGATCGCATTTGCCGCCTCTTGGAATGCCGTCTTGACGGCTTTGTCGTATTCCGCCATCGCCGTTTTAGCGGCAGCCTTGGCACCTTCCACACGAGCTTTGCGGTTTCCGGCATCGAAGATGGGGCCAGCGAGGTTGGGTCCGAAGGAGTAGGCTCCCGAGCGACCTTCGAGCAGCTCACTGAGATCGGAGCTGATCACGCCACCGCGTCCCGTCAGCGAGAGGGTGGGGAAACGCAGTGCTTGTGCCACTCCGATCGACGCCGTTGCCGCCCGGAAATTCTGATCCGCTGCGGCGACATCGGGGCGGCGTGCGATCAGCGAAGAGGATAGGCCGGCGGAGATGTGTGTGAGTTTGTCAAGGCTATCGAAACGACCACCTCGTGTGATCTGGCCGGGATACTCGCCCAGCAAAGCGCGGATCTCATTTTCCTTTGTCGCAATGCCGAGCTCGGTTGTGGGAATGATCACTTGGGCCTGTGCAAGTAACGATTCCGCCTGACGCACTTCCATTTCGGAGCTCACTCCACCTTCCTTGCGAGACTTCACGAGGTCGAGAGAAACCTTGCGACTCTCGACTGTGTGTCGTGCGATCGCCAAGCGTTCGTCGAGATTTTTCAAATCGACATAGGCATTTGCTACGGCGGCGATGAGAAGAGTCTGCACGCCATCGCGTTGGTATTGCGCTTGGAGAAGACGAGCGCGTGCGGCTTGATTGTTGCGGGTGATGCCCCCCCATAAGTCGATCTCCCAACTGAGGAATCCATTGATACTGTATGATTCTGAACTGCGGTCAGCGCCCGGTGCTGCTTGATTTGCATTGGGCGATGCGTAGTTGCGGGCAGCATCTGCACTGCCGCTGACTTGAGGGAAAAAAGATGAGCGCGCTACGTTTGACTGGGCGCGTGCTTGTTCGATGCGATAGGTCGCAGCCACCAGATCCGGGTTGTTGACGAGTGAGCGTTCGATCAGCGTGCGCAAAGTGGGATCAGTGAATACCTTTCGCCACGATTTATCCCCAAAGGATGCGCCATGCGGAGCGGAATCCCCCCGCACAGAGACGGGAAAATTCATCTCAGCAGCATGAGGATCGGGGCCGAGCATGCAGGAGTTAGCCACTAGCAGAAACGGTAATACCAAAATAGCGCGCATGGGAAGATAGGGAAGGTGAAACATTCAGTGGCTCGTATCGGTGGCTGCATCGGCGGGCGACTGGTCCGCCTTGGCGATGGGTGATTTCCGATCCGCGAAACGCTGGACAAAAACGTAACACACGGGAATGAGGAAAAGACCGATCAAGGTCGAAATACTCATGCCAAATACCACACCCGTGCCCATGGTGCTTCGCGATGCGGCACCGGAACCGCTCGCCAGCATCAGCGGAACGCATCCGAGAATGAACGCGAACGAGGTCATCAAAATCGGGCGCAGACGCAACTTGGCTCCTTGTAGTGCAGCTTCCAAGGTCGGCACACCTTCATCACGTTTCATTTTCGCGAACTCGACAATCAGAATCGCATTTTTCGCCGCAAGACCGATGAGCATGACCAGACCGACCTGCGCGTAGACGTTCATTTCATAGTGCTTCAAGAACAAGCCAACCATCGTGCCTAGGATCACAGTAGGCACCGAAAGCAGCACCGCAAAGGGCAGCGACCAACTTTCGTATTGAGCGGCGAGCAAAAGAAATACGAACAACACGGCCATGCCGAAAATCACCGGTGCCTGGCCCTCAGACTTTTTCTCTTGCAGCGTCAGTCCTGACCACTCGTAGCCGACATTCGATGGCATCGTCGCCATGACCTCCTCGATCGCCTGAATCGCCTGTGCGGAGCTGTAGCCCGGCGCGGGAGAGCCCATCATTTCGGCCGCGAGGAACAAATTGAATCGCGTGGCAAAATTCGGTCCTGAGATTTTGCTCACCGTCACCAATGTACTCAGCGGAACCATTTCGCCGTTGTTGTTGCGTACGTAGAATTTGCCGATGTCGCCTGGCTGGCTGGTGTATCGTGGCTCGGCTTGCAAAAACACTTTATAGACTCGACCGAACTTTGCGAAATCATTCACATACATGCCACTAAGGTAGGCTTGGAGAGTTTGGAAAACACTGTCCACAGGCACACCCAGAGTGCGTGCCTTTTCCCGGTCCAATTCCACCTTGACCTGTGGCGTCGCTGGTTGAAATGTCGTGCTGATACGACCGATTTCCGGTCGTTTCGCAGCAGCGGCGATGACTTGATCGACATAGCCAGCAAGTTGATCTACCGTGCCCCCCGAGCGTTCTTGCAGCTGCATAGTGAATCCCGAAACGTTACCGTAGCCGGGCAAGGGCGGCGGACCGAAGGCGAAAACACGCGCACCGGGGATCGCGTAGAATTTTTTATTCCAACGCGCGGCAATCGCCTTAGCATGCAACTCAGGATTCTGACGCTCCTCCCAGTCTTCGAGACCGATGAACATGAGCGCGGAGTTGGATACGTTGAGAGAGTTGAGAATGTTCATGCCTGATATCGCCAGTGCAGAGCGCACACCCTCGGTGCTGTTGACGATGCCTTCCACCTGTTTGAGTATCTCATCCGAGCGCTGGAGCGAGGCACCCTCGGGCAATTCGATCGCTACGAAAAGATAGCCTTTGTCCTCGTCGGGAATGAAGCCGCTGGGCACAAACTTTCCGATGGCGTAAATGCCACCCATTACCAGCACCAGTAGCAGCATCGAGCGCGCGGCTTTGCGCGTCAGGCTACCGACGATCACGCCGTAGCCCGCGGTGATCCAATCGAAAAACTGGTTAAACTTCTTGAAGAACCATGCCACGGGGCCTTTGCCGGGTTGGGGCGCACGTAGCAATAACGCGGAAAGCGCGGGGCTAAGTGTCAGCGCATTGATGGCGGAGAAGACCACAGCAACAGCAATGGTAATGGCAAATTGTTGATAGAGAGCCCCCGTCACGCCGCCCATGAAGGCCACTGGCACGAAGACCGCGCACAAGATCAGTGCGATCGCGACCACTGGACCAGATACTTCTTTCATCGCACGGCGCGTGGCTTCCACGGGGCTCATGCCATGCTCGATGTGATGTTGCACGGCCTCCACGACTACGATCGCATCATCCACCACGATACCAATCGCCAGAACCAGACCGAACATCGTTAGGGTGTTCACACTGAAACCCAACATGGGAAACGCGATGAATACGCCTAACAACGAAACCGGCACGGTAAGCATCGGGATGATCGTCGCGCGGAAACTTTGCAGGAAAAGATAGACCACGATCAGCACAAGAATGAGCGCCTCGAACAAGGTGTGTGCGATTTCTTCCATTGATGCCTTGATCGGTAACGTAGAATCCAGCGTGATGCTGTATTGCATGTCAGGAGGAAATTTCTCTGCGGCTTCGTTGAGAATTTTTTTGACGTTATCCGCCGTCGCGATCGCATTCGCACCTGGTGCTAGATAGACCGCGAGCGCGCCTGCGGGGGCTCCGTCCATGCGCGCGCGCAAGGCATAGGTTTGCGCGCCCAACTCCACGCGACCCACATCCTTGATTTTCACTTGAGATCCATCCGCGCTGGAGCGCACAATGATCTCATTGAATTCGGCGGGATCTTTGAGCAGTCCTTGCGCGCGCACGTTGAACTGGCTCTCCTGACCGGGGGGAGCCGGCTCCGCGCCCACGATGCCAGCGGGTGACTGGGCGTTTTGCTCTTTGATCGCAGTAGATACATCCTGAGGCGTGATGCCAAGCGATGCGAGTTTTTCAGGATCGAGCCAGATACGCATCGAATAATCCTGAGCAGTCAAGTTTTTCACATTACCCACGCCACGCACACGTTTGATCTGATCGATCAGGTTGATGTCCGCATAGTTGCCGAGGAAAATTCCATCATGTGTTCCATTGGGTGACGATAGTCCGATCGCGAGCAAAATATCGGGAGACGAGCGGTTCACCACGACGCCCTCGCGTTTGACCGCATCTGGTAGCTGTGATTCAGCCTGACCGACGCGGTTTTGCGTGTTGACCTGCATCATGTCCACGTCGGTGCCGACATCGAAGGTGACGTTGAGAGTCATCTTGCCGTCATTGGCATTGTAGGATTGCATGTAGAGAAGCTTATCCACGCCATTGACTTTGGACTCGATCGGAGTGGCTACGGACTCCATGACCGCCTCGGCGGCAGCACCGCGGTAGGTTGACGTCACTTGGATCAGTGTAGGACTGACGGTGGGATACTCGGCGATCGGCAAACGAGATAAGGAAATGAGCCCCACGATGACTGTGAGAATGGATATGACCATCGCTACGATGGGCCTGCGGATGAAAAATTCGACCATGATCGTAATCTCAGTGAGCTGGTTGTGCTTCGAGCTTGTGGGCAGCCTTTGCCGCTGCGAGCTGTGCCGCGGTCATGGCCGTCACGGGGGCACCGTCGCGCGCCTTTTGAATGCCTTCGACTATGATACGTTCACCGACCTTGACACCATCGAGAATGATTTGGCTTGAGCCGTGTTTTTCCCCTAATGTTACCCGCTGCATATGGCACTTGTTTTCCGTATCTACGGACCAGAGAAAGGCCTTGCCTTGGATTTCCAAGAGCGCGCGTTCTGGCACCTCAAGGCATTCCTTGCGTGTGCCGATGTCCACTCGCACGCGAGCAAACATCCCTGGTCGCAGAGTTTTCGCAGGATTGGGAAATTCCGCCCTGATACGCAAGGTGCCAGTCTTAGCGTTGACTGCGCGGTCGATAAAAACGAAGCGGCCTTTTTCCGAATGTTCTCTGCCATCATGGAGCAATAACGTGAGAGGCAGATCTGCGAACTCGCGACCTACCGTTTTCCCATTTTCGACTGCTTTGAGATACTCGACCTCGCTGACGTTGCAGTAGAACCAGATCGGATCCAGAGTGGACATGGTGGCCAGTAATGTGGGTTCCCCTCTGCCTACCAACTCGCCCATTGATACCATCTTCGCGCCAATCAAGCCGCTGATCGGGGCTTTGATTTCGCAGTAGCTGAGATCAAGTTGCGCGGTCTCCACCCGTGCTTTGGCGGACTGCAGACCTGCTTGACCGACTTCTACGCCTGCCATGGCATTGTCGAGGTCTTGTTTGGGAATCGCGCTTTTTTCATAAAGTGGTTGCAGGCGCGCTACATCGGCCTCGTATTTTCTCAGCGATGCCTCCGCTTCTGCTAACATGCCATTGGCAGCGGCAAGTCGTTCGACAAACGGCTTTTGATCGAGGGTAAACAAAAGGTCACCTTGTTTGATTTCTACACCTTCGGTAAAGGGCATTTGATCTACAATACCTTCGACCCGTGCCCGGATTTCCACGTTCTGAGGGGAATCCAGTTGGCCGATCAGTGTTGTGCTCAGTGGCACCTCGGAAAGCTTCATCTCCCTGACTTCGACAACGGGTGGTGGTGGTTTGACGACGCTTGGTTTTTTACAACTGATCATGAGAATCGAGACGCCGAGCAAGGAGATCCCTCTCCAATGCTTGCCTGCGAAAAGCGCGGCGTAGGAAGCAGACAATTGGCGAGGCAATGTGGTGGTGTAGTGTCTCATGAGTCGTGAATTACCTATCAATAACTGTGCGGGGATGTGGTGATGATGACAGGAATTGGTTGACTCCGTCAAGTAGGTAGATGGAAACGAAAAAAATCCGAACCATCGTGTGTTTTTTCCGGACTTACCCGGAATCATTTTTTGAGCCACCGTAGCAAAAGACGTTACAGTCAAACCGGATTCAGGGCGATGATTTTAGACCGGTGCGAGTAAGATCACTCAGTCAACAATGGAAACGCACGTTTTGTCGCGTAGTGGTAACGAAACAGTTCTTTGCTTGTGGAAACTGTATCAAATAATGGCGACCCGTAAGGGAGTTGAACCCTTCTTGCCAGAATGAAAATCTGGAGTCCTAACCGATAGACGAACGGGTCATTGTGTTGGTTGGGGGCGCAGAGATTCGCAGAAAAATTTCCGATGGCAAGAAAAAATCAGTAAAAAAGTGATTTTTTTGATTCGCTATTTTCGCGCTCAAAACCGTGCGATCCACTCTGCTGTGATACGCAGGAAGTGTTCCGCATTCACCCACCATGATGCAAAGAATCCTCCAAAGGTCAGCGACTTCGATGCCGCGCAAAGCATGACGGATAAAACAATAATGTTGCACAGATAAATGAAGACCAGGGAGAAGAACGTGTCGTTTTCCCTGAGGTCGGGTTGATCACGCGGGATCATCCATAGTGTCCACCAGAGGTGAAAGGTCCACGTGATACCGAGCATCCCGTAAAATAGGGTGTAGGCATACTCAGGTAGTTTCACGCAAAGCTCCAGAATGCCGTAGAATGCAATCAGTGAGACAGACCAGAACGGGAAGAAATACGGCGACAAGGAGATCAGGATATTTGACTTGTTCGTCGCAATGTATCCTCCGTTCACTGAGACTCTCATATCGCTGACCTTCCCCAAATGAAAAAATACAAAAAACGCATGAGTCATCTCATGACCCAGTACATACAGAAATAAAAATGCTTTGCGAATCCATCCCCCCGCTTTGAAAAGAACACACATGATCAGGGATCCAACCGAAAAAAACCAAAATTCCTTGGTCACCCAGAAGCGTTGATGCAGGGCCTCATGAGAAAATTGGCCTATCAAGGTATAGGTAGTGATCAGACACAATGGCAAGAGTAGCAACAGAGCCACGAACCAGCGGAGAAAGCGAACACCTAGCCCTAGTTCCATATCCAAGAACATCTCTTGTTGCGCTAGCGTAGCGCGAATGTGCCTTAAGGAGCGACTGTTGCTAGGCTGATTGGCGACAATCTGCGCCCGAACTCCCGCCGCACGCAGTTGATCTATGAAAGTGGACTGCGGACGCGACACATTGCGCGCCCGCTTCCGAGGAATGTCCAGCTTGTTCCGTGTCCGAGGCATGATCTTCCGCAGGAAGGTTAATAATCAAGATCACCAAATGAATCAAGTTGAATTTTAAGAAAGAACGCTCAGGGCAATCAAAGCAGGGGGAATTTGGTGCGGGTCTTCTTACCCGAAGCTGAAGTCTACGCCGGCGGATCGAGATAAGAAGGATGAGACGGATGTTAGGATGAATGAATCATGCGGAGCTTCTGCCGTGTCGCGGCCGCATCGAAATCGTCCAGAAATTCGTCGCGATTTCAGCATTTCCATTTTTATCCGTAAAATCCGTCGTGAAAAAGTGGCTTGATTGATCTTGCTCGCCGATCCTGCAATCCATCATGCACATGCGTGTCTCGGGTTGCTCTCAACAAAGCCGATCGCGGAAGTCTTCGTAACGGAATTCCCGGAGTGTTTCGATCTCACCGCTAGCATGCAATAGGCGAATAGCAGGGTGGGGGACTCCGTTAAACATCGTCGTTTTAACCATGGTGTAGTGCGCCATGTCGTCGAACACTAAAATATCACCTACTTTCAGTTCACGATGAAACGAAAAGTCACCCGTAACATCGCCTGCTAAGCAGGTCGGTCCGCCGAGTCGATAGGTATAGGCATGCTGCTTCGCTTCGCCAGCAAGATGATAGCATTCACCAGGCAACATCACTGCAGGCTTGGCCACCGCGACTGGTTCGGTGGAATCGACCAGAAAGACATCGGGACGATAGGGCATTTCCAATACGTCTGGCATGTGCGCGGTGGCTGAGATGTCTAGAATGGCGAGTCGATGTCCGGCGGAGATGAAAACATCCATGACCTTTGCGCGTAGAACGCCGGTGTGGATCGCAATCGCTTCTCCTGGCTCCAACCAGACTTCGACGCCGTATTGTTCGCGCGTCTCCTTCACGAGTTGGATGAGTCGCTCGCGATCGTAAAACGGCTTGGTAATCCAGTGTCCGCCGCCCATGTTCAGGTAGGTGAATTGCGGGGAGCGCAGCAGGTGGCCGAATTTTTCATCGACCGCTCGCAAGGTGGTTTCGAGATCATCGGAGTTCTGCTCACACAGCGTGTGAAAGTGTAAGCCGGACAGTCCTGTGAGATCAGCGTGCTCCAGTTGATCTGCCGTGATCCCCAGTCGCGATCCTGCCACGCAGGGATCGTAGAGTGGAGTGTCGCCGGTCGAGCATTGCGGGTTGATGCGCAGGCCGCAGAGCACCTTTCCCGCTTGGAAACGAGGGTGGGCGAAAATCATGTCGCGAAAGCGATACCACTGCGAGAGAGAATTAAAATCCAGGTGATCAGTGAACTCTAACAGCTCCGAGATTTCAGCTTCGCCGTAGGCTGGTGAGTAGGTGATAACGTGCTTGCCAAAAGTCTCGTGAGCCAGTCGGGCCTCCCATAATCCCGAGGCACAGCAACCATCGAGGTCCTCGCGCAGCGTGGGGAACGTTTTCCAGCAAGAGAAGCCTTTCAGAGCCAGCACCAGATGACAGCCAGCAGCTTCTTTTACATCGCGCAGGATGCCCGTATTGCGCTGGAGTGCGGGCAGGGAAATGAGGAACATGAGCTCATTGTGAAATGTCGCCTCGCTCCACGCAAGCGCGCATTCGCCCCACGGAAAATTTTCAATTTCTGCGAAGAATTCTTTACAAAGCTCCCCGCATCGCACACATTTCTTCCCCGCAAGCAATCAAAGGAGAGGTGGCTGAGTGGTCTAAGGCACCCGATTCGAAATCGGACGTG
Organism: Akkermansia muciniphila; assembly: GCA_945888515.1. Classification (GTDB taxonomy): domain Bacteria; phylum Verrucomicrobiota; class Verrucomicrobiia; order Verrucomicrobiales; family Akkermansiaceae; genus UBA956. The sequence continues at coordinate 29,580 of CAMDAD010000033.1, forward strand.
GGGTAATACTCACCGTGGGTTCAAATCCCACCTTCTCCGCCATATTTTATAAGGGTTCCAGCGGTTTTTAGTGGTTCGCAAAAACCTAACAGGAAACAAGGCGGTGCCCTTAAGGTGCCCTTATTCGAAGTCCCACCAAGGCACAAAAAACCCCGCCCATGGATCGAATCACGAGCGGGGTGCATCCAGCAAATGTCTGGGGTCAGATGCGGTGATGAAATCAAGCGGTTTTTCCATGTTTTTTTAGGTATTCAGGATCGAATGGTTTTTGATGCTTGAGAACCCCGTAAATGATGTGAAGAAGCTTGTGGCTTGAGGGTCAGATGCGGTGATGAAATCAAGCGGTTTTTTCATGTTTTTTTAGGTATTCAGGATCGAATGGTTTTTGGTGCTTCAGCACCCCGTAAATAATGTGGAGGAGCTTGTTCATGATGGCTCCGATGATGACGATTTGTGGCTTACCT
>CAMDAD010000034.1 GCA_945888515.1 Akkermansia muciniphila
CGAGTGGCCAGCTTCCCAGTGGCGTTTTTGAGGTGTTTTTTGACTCACCTTTTGGGTGAGTAGAATTCGAAGACTCAAGCGGCTCCATGCCCTTACGTTATTACACTTCCAGCGTCTTGGCGAGATTTCCATTTTCCTCTTTAGGATTACCAAGAATTTCGCTCTCTGAGAAACTGGTTGATGGCTTGTGGAGTGATTCCGAGCATGCGGGCGGCCCGTGCCTGAACGCTTCCGGCGGGAAATGTCGGCATGGCGAGTGAGGGCGGTAGTTGCGTTTCACATGCCGGGGACGGTGAGCGGCATGCCATTGTGGCGGGCGCTCAGCGATGCCAAGAAGGGCACGGCCATCTCTGCCCAGTGCGCGGGATCGGGGTAGCTGGCGGCGTTTTCGCCAAAGCAGGAACGCAGCATGCGGGTGTCGATGACGCCGGGATTCAGTGCAACTGCGGCAAGGCCTGGCGGGAGCTCTTGGGCGAGCGCAGAGGTCAGGCCTTCGATGCCCCACTTGGTCGCGCAGTAGGGAGCGACTTCCGGAGCCGTGCTGCGGCCCCAGCCGGAGGAAAAATTTACCACGACTCCCTCGCCCCTCTCCATCATGGCAGGCAAAAAGGCGCGGATGATCATGCAGGAATTTTATTTCGTAGATCGACAAGGCAAGATCAAGCAGAGAAGGCCATCCTCTCGATGCGGAGCAAGGATTGCGAATCCGAGTCCTCGATCAAACTGGGATACGGGTTGCAGTCGATGCTTGGATGATTTGACTCCGCTAGGCTCCGGTGGCGGCGATGGCTTCGAGTTCTTCCCAGCGCGCGTAGAGGATGGCGGTGTGGTGCTTGGTTTTTTCTAACGATTCCATAACACTGGCGACTTCCTGGAAGCGGGTGCTGTGGAAATGGGGGTCGTTGAGGAGGGCTTCGAGTTCGGTGACTTTCTCCTCGGCGGCGAGGATGGCGTCTTCCATGCCTTCTAGTTCCTTGCGCTCGGCCATGGTGAGTTTGCGCGGTTTTTCGGTTTTGGCTTGGGGCTTTTTGGCGGATTCCTTGGCCAGCGCTTGGGCATACTGCTTGTCGCGCTGCTCGCGGGCTTTGCGTTTTTCGAGGTAGTAGGAGTAATTGCCCGGTTGCACGATGACGTTGCCGTCTTCAAAGGCGACGATTTGATCGCAGATGCGGTCGAGGAAGTAGCGGTCGTGCGAGACCACCAGCACCGCGCCATCGAAGTCGGCGATGGCCTCTTCCAGCATGCGCAGGCTGGGGAGGTCGAGGTCGTTGGTGGGCTCGTCCAGCACTAACAGATTGCCGCCGTTTTTCAGGACCTTCGCCAGCATGAGGCGTGCTTTTTCGCCACCGGAAAGGAGGTCCACGCGCTCGTTGATGCGTTTGTCATCGAAGAGGAAACGCCGCAGGTAGGCGCGGGCGCCGAGCGTTTGATCGCCGAATTGCACCTTCTCATTGCCGTCCGCCACTTCATCCAACAGAGAGCCCGTGCCGTCGAGTTGCATGCGGGCTTGGTCGATGTAATTGACGCGGACTTTTTTCCCGATCTGCACTGTGCCGGCATCGGCGGGGCGTTTGCCGAGGCAGACATTGAGCAAGGTGGTCTTGCCCACGCCGTTGCGACCGACGATGCCCGTGCATTGGCCGGGCCGGATCGAGAGCGTGAGATCGCGTGCGAGGTGGCGTGGGTTTTGCGCATCGCCGACGATGATAGACACTTTTTCCAGTTCCACCGCGATGTTGCCGATTTCCGGTGCGGGAGGAATGAGCAAATCCATTTCGCGCTCCTCGGGCGGCGCTTCCAGATCGGCCACGGCGTAAAAGGCATCGAGCCGGTGCCGCGACTTCGTGGTGCGTGCCTTGACGCCCGCGCGAACCCATTGCAGCTCCTCGCGGAGGAAGCGTTGGCGTCGTCGTTCGGTTTGTTCCGCGATCGATTGCCGCACTGCTTTGGATTCCAGATACGCCGTGTAATTCCCCGGATGCGAGTAGGCCTTGCCTTGGTCGACTTCGATGATGCGCGAGGCGATTTCATCGAGGAAATAGCGATCGTGCGTCACGAAAATCACTGCGCCAGAAAATGTTCGCAGAAAAGCCTCCAGCCACGAGATCGATTCGGCATCGAGGTGGTTCGTCGGTTCATCTAACAGCAAAAGATCTGGTTGGGAGGCGAGGGCGCGGCACAGCGAGACGCGGCGTTTTTCTCCACCGGAGAGCGGGCCGACGACGGCATCGAGCGGCGGGCAGTCGAGGGAAGTGGCGAGCGACTTGATGCGTGCGTGGAGGTTCCAGCCATCGGCGTGTTCGATCACATGGAGCAGGTCCGCGAGTTCGTTTTCCGAGCCGTCGCCTTGCTCGTAGCGTTGCATGGCGAGAATGACATCGGCAGCGCCTTGCTCGATGCATTCCATCACCGACTGTTGTGGATCCATTTCGAAATCCTGCGGCAGGTAACCGATGCGCAGGCCCTTGCGCACGGAAATTTCTCCTGAGTCCGCCTGTTGCTGGCGGGTGAGGATTTTCAGAAGGCTGGATTTTCCGCAGCCATTGCGACCGACCAATCCGGCTTTTTCACCTGCTGCGACGGCGAGTGTGACACCATCTAACAGATTCTGGTAGCCGTAGGACAAACGGATTTCATTGGCGGAGAGGAGAGCGGACACGGCGCGCACGCTAAGCGGCAATGCGCCGATGGGCAATCCGAAACGCGCAAGGCTCAGTTCTCGGCGAGTTGTTCGTTCAGCGTGAAAAAATCATAGATCACGCCGATGCCGAAGAGACCACCCGTGAAAAGCCAGATCAAGCCCGTGCCCCACTTGCCCAGATAGAACCGGTGAACGCCCAGGATGCCGAGCAGCACCAACAAAATCCACGCGGCCGAGGGATCTTGTTTGGCGTAAGGATAGCGGTGATTTGCATCGCGCACCATGCCGGGGATGAGGAAGAAATCGACGAGCCAGCCGATGACTAGCAAGCCTCCCGTCAGCGCCCAGATCAAGCCGCTGATCTTGCGGCCCGTATAGAAGCGATGAAGTCCCATGAATCCGAAGACCCAAAATACATAGCCCAACCAAGTTTCGTGTGTTTGTTTCACGCCAAAATCATAACGGGGCGCGCGCAGGGCGGCGATAGGAATTTTTTGTCATCTTTCGAATCGAGCTTGCAGTCGGGAGGGTGATGTTTAGTCTTTTAGCATGACCAACCCTTCTTGGAATCGTCGCACCTTTCTCACTGGATCCGCCGCATTGTTCTCGCAGCTCGCGTCGTCCACCGCGGCCGATTCCCCTGCCGCTCCGGCACCTGCGCCGTTGCGCAATCCGAACGTCTATCGGTTTCAAATCGGCGACATCGAGGCTTTTTCGATCAGCGATGGCCATTCCTTGATCCGGCCAGCCATGGGCATGATGCATCCCGAAAGCGACCGGCCGCAGATGCAGGCTATCTTGGAATCGCACTTTGAGCGCACCGATGGGATTCCGCTCTACGTGAACATCCTCGTCCTGCGCAAGGGCAAGGAAGTGGCGGTGTTTGATGCTGGATTTGGCAAATGGCCGAACCCGAATTGGGGCTGGTTCTTTGACGCGCTTGCGTCCGTGGGCATCCAGCGCGGCGACGTGACCGCGGCCTTTCTTAGCCATGCCCACATCGATCACATTGCGGGCTTCGTGATCGATGACGCGATCACCTTTCCGAATGCGCAATTTTACTGCACGCAGGAAGAGCTGGATTTCTGGTTCTCTCCCGAGCCAGATTTTTCCAAATCCAAGCGCGACAAACGGGAGCTCCCCGGCCTCACGCGCGACAACCGCAAGCGGTTTGAGATTCTGAAGCCGGTGACGCAGGTGCTGAAAGATGGCAGCAGCGTGTGGGGCGGAGACATCAAACTGGAGCTCGCGCCTGGTCATACCGCGGGTCACGCGATTTTCCACATCCAGTCGAAGGGCGAAAAACTGCTCCACATCATGGATTTAGCGCACCATCATCTGCTGATGTTCGCCAATGTGAACTGGACCATCGCCTTCGATCACGATCCCGGGCTTGCCGTCGTCACGCGGAAAAAAGTGTATGGCCGCGCTCTAACGGAAAAGACTCGTCTTTACGGCTTCCACCTCCCTTGGCCTGGTCTCGGTCATCTTGGATCGCCCGCCCCCGATTCCTACATCTGGATCCCCGAGCGTTACTCGTGGGGATCGTGAGAAGAAAATTTTTTTGATAATGGAGACAAATCAGTGATGTCGTATCGTTTTAGTTACGAAAGTGATCGACTGGTTTAATGGGTTTTTCCAGCGATGACTGTCAAAAACAGAGCGGGCTGACTTCTACAGGAGTCAGCCCGTTCGCAGTCATGGGCGGAGACGATGCGATTTCGCGGGTGATCGAAATTTTTCATTTTACGATCTTTTGAAAAAGTTGGCACGGTATACGCTATTCTACGATTGTCATTGATTGGTTTTGGGTTTTCCGACAGTGACGCCAAAAGGGGCGGTGAATCGATCGAGTATCAAAGGATTCGCCGCCCTCTTTTTTTCTAACGCGCGGATGCTCCTTCGCTGATGAGGAAACGGGAGAGAGACCGCTCAGCCGTCGGCGTGCTGCGGATCAAACTTCCAGACAGCCAGAGTTGTTCCGCGTTGCCAGAGTCCACTTTTTTTCCCCACCAGTCCCACACTGAGGGTCTGTTCCTTCCACTCCGTCCAGTAGGCGGAGCCGGGTGGCATGAAAGAACCAGTGTTGATCACGGCGGGTAATTGCTTGTCCCAAACGCCGCAGAAATGAAAATGACCGCAGACCATGATCGCGGCATCGGGAAAATAGCGTCGCGCAAACTTCCGCGTTTCCCGCACCATCGTGAGCCATGAAGTGATCATGTGCCACGCACGTCCCGGCGGAGTCACAGCATCCCAAATCCGCGCAAAAATGTTTTTACTATGAATATAGTAGTTCGGAATGAGACATTGTGAAACTTTTTTTGCGAGAGCGAAACGTTGCTCGACGGTGTCCTGGGGGTGACTGCTGAGAATCGCGCGAAGTTCGGTTTTTTTCCTCAGGGCCATGCGGCTCCAGGGGGCGACCTCGGGGAAGACGGTATCGCCGTGCATGACGATGATTTTTCCCGCTGCTAGGGTGACATAATCTGCATCGCGCTGGCCGGGGTCGTGATTGCCGGGGAGGGCGACGATCTCGATGCTGAGTCGCTGGCAAAGTGCCCGCAGGTCCTGCCAGAGACGGCGTCCATCCTCGCGAAATTCGCGTGCGAGTTCCTGCCAGGTATCGCCATTCAGCACCAGTGTAGCGGCTCCGCGCAGCAGGGGCTCAAGTGCGGCGACATCATCGATCGACGAGGCCTTGTGGCCGAGGTGTAAGTCCGAGAGGATGAGCACGGGCTCCTTCATGACAACTTGCGCTGGCGCACGGCTTCATACAGGCAGATGCCGGTGGCGACCGAGACGTTGAGGCATTCGACTTTCCCGGCCATAGGCAGTTGGCAGAGGAAATCACAGTTTTCCTCGGTCAAGCGGCGCATGCCCTTGCCTTCCGCGCCCATGACCAGCGCGATGGGGCCCTTCATGTCCATTTGGTAAATCGACTTATCGCACTTGTCCGAGGTGCCGATGATCCACACGCCGACTTCCTTGAGTTTTTCCATAAAGCGGGCGAGATTGGTGACTTGGAAAAACGGCACCCAGTCGGCGGCACCGGTGGAGACGCGGCGCACGGTCTCGGTGATGGATGCGGCTTTGTCCTTGGGTGCGACGACAGCGGTGACGCCGGCACCATCGGCGGTGCGGAGAATGGCGCCGAGATTGTGCACGTCCTGAATGCAATCGAGAATCAGCACCAGCGGCCGAGGAGTCGCGGCGAGCAGATCCCAGACATCGTCTTCATTGCGAGCGGGGATGGCTTCTGATTCCGGAGCGAGGGTGCGCACGTGGCGGTTTTCACGCGCGGCATCCGAGCGGTCGCGGGTTGGTTTGCGGAAATTCTTCACGTGCGCAGCCTGCAACAATTTCCCTTCATTGGCAAACTCTCACTGCGGTGAAATGGCTGGGTAGTGGCTCATCAGCGCCTTCATTTCCCGCACTGCTTGCTCCATGCCGATGCGCATGGCGCGCGAGACGATGCTGTGGCCGATGTTGTATTCGGTCAAATGCGGCACAGCCTCGAGCTGGCGACCATTGTGATAGTTGATGCCGTGTCCGGCGTTCACTTGAAGACCGGCATGGTGACCGACGTCTGCCGCGCGATGGAGTCGATCAATTTCTGCTGCCACTGTTTCTGCCGTAGCATTACCGAAACAGCCGGTGTGCAGTTCGATCATTTCCGCGCCCAGTTCCGCTGCGCAGCGCACTTGCGCTTCCTCGGGATCGATGAACAAACTCACGCGGATGCCCGCTTTTTGCATCAGGCGGATGCAGTCGCCCACCTCTTGTCTTCGTCCGACCACATCAAGGCCTCCCTCGGTGGTGACTTCCTCTCGCGTCTCCGGCACCAGGCACACAAACTCAGGTCGCAGGTTCAGAGCGAGGGCGATCATTTCCTCCGTGATGCCCATTTCCAGATTCAGCGGCACGTGGATGGCCTCCTTGATGCGATAGGCATCGGCCTCCTGCATGTGGCGTCGATCACCGCGCACATGGATCGTGATAGAATCCGCCCCGCCAGCGATCGCGTCCAGCGAGGCCTGCACCGGGCATGGCTCGGCATTTGGAGATTCGGGCAAAAGCGCATAGCGCGCTTGGCGTAAGGTGGCGACATGATCAACATTGACTCCGAGCAGCAAAGGCATGTGTCAATCAACAACGCATGGGCTGATTTGGCAATGCCTGATTGATCAAGTATTTCATCGTTCTTCGATTTCGGATACGGATCAGGAGAGGAATTGGTGGGGTTTGCGTAGAACGTTTCTCATGACTGCATGGGCAAGTGGTGGTTGACGTCGTGTGTTAGCCCTTGTAGAGGTGGCGTCAGATGCAAGAAACATACGATGTGGCCCGCCGTCTGGAAGCGAATGTGTTATCGGTGATCCGTGGGCAGGCTGCTGCGATCCGGCGCATTCTGGCTTGTCTTTGTTCGGGCGGTCATGCGTTGTTGGAAGACGTGCCGGGCACGGGGAAAACGACCTTAGCCAAGGCGCTTGCGAATTCGATCGGTGGAGCCTCGTTTCAGCGCGTGCAGTTCACCCCGGATCTGTTGCCTTCGGACATTCTCGGTTTATCGGTATTTGATCCTGCGGTCAGTAGTTTCCGGTTCCAGCCCGGACCGATCTTTACGGATATCTTGTTAGCCGATGAGATCAATCGTGCTTCGCCACGGGTGCAGAGCGCGTTGTTAGAGTCGATGGCGGAGCGACAAGTCACGATCGATGGCAAACGCTATCCGTTTGAGGGATTGTTTTTTGTGATCGCCACGCAAAATCCGGTGGAGTTCCGTGGCACCTATCCGTTACCGGAGGCGCAGATGGATCGATTTGCGCTGCAATGCCGTCTGGGGTATGTGAGCGAGGAAGAAGAAGTGGGTATTCTCGCCGATCAGTGGCTCGAGCATCCGGTGGAGCAAATGAGGGCCGTGGTCACGCGAGAGGAAATCTTGCGTCTGATGGCGGCGGCGCGCGAGGTGCGGATGAGCGAGGAATTGCAGCATTACACCGTGCGGTTGGTCGCGGCCACTAGGGCGCGCAAGGATTTGCAACTGGCGGCGAGTCCGCGGGCGTCACTGGCCTTGATGAAAATGGCGCAGGCGCTCTCGATCTTTGAGGGCCGTGACTTTGTGGTGCCGGAGACCATTCAGGAACTTGCGGCGGATGTGATCGCGCATCGATTGGTTTTAAGCCCCGATGCGCGCTACGGAGGTGCAAGCGGTCGCAGCATCATGGCGGAAATCATCGAAACAACTCCCGTGCCAGTGTGAGCCAACAGGTTTTTGGGTTGAATAAAGCATTGGCGACTGCGTCAGATGAGCGTAGTATTACGCGCATGAACACCCGATTCCTAATGCAGACTCTGTGGTATTCGTTGCTGTGGAGTGCCGCCTGCACACTTCTGCACGCGCAGGTGCGGCTCGAAGTGGCGGCTTTCGGAGAAAGCCTGGGCGGCTGGGATGTGAAGCGCGGCAAAGCGGCCGACTACGAACTTTCCGGCAGCAAATACCGCACCTACAAACCGGAAGTCACTCCCACACCTGAGGGTGGTATTTTTGTATCCGTGCGTCTCGATTACTGCCGCGGTATGTTTGCGAGCAACGATTTTGCGACGCTGGAAATGACTTTTGATGCCCGTGGAGTGCTGAGCAGCACGCAAAGCAGCATCGCGATTCAAGGCCGCAAAATCACTAGCGATGTGATGCGCAGTAGCCTGAAACTGGGAGAAACCCAAGGCGCCGTTGGTTCGGCAGTGAAAATGGGTGGTGATTTGGTGGCGGACCTCACGGAGAAGTTGACACGGGAAAACCTAGTAGAGGCCGGGCGCGTGACCTTCCCCGCCGCGGTGCGGCACAATTTCAATAAAGTCTTCCAAGCGGTGAGCTATACCCCACCGGTGCAGGCACCGATGTTGCCAGAAACCACACCTGCCAAGCCGGATACTGCCAAGGAAATCAAAAAATAGCAGAATCGCCTCGCCCGTTGGTTAGGCCCTGGCATGATTCCTGACATTTCCTGTTTGGCAGATGCCTCTACGCCATGTAGTTTCGCGGCAGACACTGATTCCACCATGAGCCATTACCACATCATCGGCCAAGACCGCATCCCCTCCACTAGCACGCTTGTCATTCCGGGGCGCGTTTCGTCAGCGGAGATCACGGTCTTTAAAAAATTGTTTGCCGGGCGTCCGATCACCTGGCTGGTCGAGGAGACGGCCGTCATCGCGGAGGAGATCAAGTCGCTGATCCAGCAGGACCAAGGCGCGATGTTTGGCGTGGATGATGACCCGACTCTGGTCGGCGAACATTTGAAGAAATTTTTCGATAAGCAGGGCGTCATTGTTTTTTTACCGGGTAGTGCGGTGGCGCGGGCGGCGGTGCCTTGTCACATTCCCTCGCGGGTGCTCAAGGTGCTTTGCCGTTTCGGCTTGCCCCTGCTTCCCGTGGCGGTGGATGTGCCGCGCGAGGGCGGATTTTTTATCGACAAAGCAACGAGCCAACCCGAGGGAGTGATGGCCATCGGCCAGAATATCGAGGCAGGCAAGGCGAGCGTGGCACAGTATCAGGAGCGACTGCTGTTCGCTGCGGAAGAGGCCTTTTCCCAGCGCAGTTTCCTCAAGCAATCGCTCGGACTGGTGCTCTTGCGCGGCTTGAAAAAATTTGCCACCAAGGCGCACATCCACGATGGCACCGACGACTCGCAGATCGGTTACGACAAAGTCCTCGCCTCCGCGATTGTGCTTTCCAAGGTTGTGCGTGAAGAGACCGACAAGCCACGCGTGGGCATCGTGCTGCCGCCGGGCAAGGCGGGCTTGATCGCCAACCTAGCAGTGATTTTTGCAGGGAAAGTGCCGGTGAATTTGAACTTTACCGCCAGCCAGGAATCCGTGCGCTCGGCGATGCGACAGGCGGACCTCGATCGCTTCATTACGGTGGATCCCTTTGTGAGAAAATTTCCTTCTTTTCCTTGGCCGCCGAATCGCGATCTCATTTTGATCGAACGCATCCTACCGAAGTTGAAGAAAAAAATCGGACTATGGTTGGTGCTATCGAGGCTGCTTCCCGCCTCCGTGCTTGCCGCGCAGTTGCGGTTGACGCAGCAAAAGCCGACCGATGAAGCGGTGCTTTTGTTCACCTCCGGATCCTCGGGCGAGCCGAAAGGCGTCTCTCTCACGCATCGCAATGTTCTCGCGAACGAATTGCAATTTCACTGCCGTCTCGATAGCCAGCCCGGAGCCAAAATTCTCGGCTGTCTGCCTCTGTTTCACTCGTTCGGCTGCACCGCTACTTTGTGGTATCCGGTGATCGCTGGACTAAACTTAGTGACCTACCCCAGCCCCGCCGAGAGCAAGCGCATCGCCGAGTTGATCGATCAACAAAAGGTGCAGATTTTCCTTTCGACTCCCACGTTCTTGCGCGGTTACATGAAGCGTGTGGATCCGGAGCAACTGGCTTCGTTGCGGTTGGTGGTCACCGGAGCAGAGAAATTGCCAGAGTCCTTCGCGCAGGCTTTCGAGGAAAAATTCGGCATCCGTCCCTTGGAGGGCTACGGTCTCACGGAAACCTCGCCCGCGACCAATCTGAATCTTCCCGAGCTGCCGAGCCCGCACGCTTGGCCGGTCATTCCCTCGGCGCGCAGTGGCTCAGTGGGCACCATGCTGCCGGGCATCGCCGTGCGTTTGACCAATCCCGCCACGGAAAAAGGCATCCCGCTCGATCAACAAGGACTGATCTGGCTCAAGGGAGCCAATGTTTTCGGCGGTTACCTGAACAATCCGAAAAAATCCGCGGAAGTCCTGCTAGACGGTTGGTTTCTCACGGGCGACGTCGGACGCATGGATGAAGACGGATTCCTTTTCATCGAGGGCCGCATCTCGCGATTCTCTAAAATTGGTGGCGAAATGGTGCCGCACGAGACGCTGGAGGCCGTGGTCACCAAAGCACTCGCGCTCGATCAGGAGAGCGAGCGGAGAATTGCGATCGTGGGCGTGCCGGACGCGCAGAAGGGCGAGGTCATCGTGCTGCTCTCCACCGTGGCAGGCTTCGCGCTGGAGCAGGAATGCATCGACCTCCGCTACAAGCTAATGGACGCCGGCATTCCCTCATTGTGGTGCCCGAAACGCATCGTGCCAGTCGCGGATATCCCCATGCTGGCCTCGGGCAAGCTCGATATCAAAGGCTGCGTGGAGCTTGCGGTAGAAGGGTAGTGTCTTAGCTCGGGCATAAGTTTTTTGAACGATGCCGCGCTGGTCTATCGTATCGGTGACATGCTGCGCACATTCCTGATCTCTGCCTTATCCCTGCTGACCGTGGCTGCGGCCGAGCGGCCGAACATCGTTTTTCTTTTCTCCGATGATCACGCCCTCGCCGCCATTTCCGCCTACGGCGGGCTCTATGCGGATGTCGCGCCCACACCTCATATCGACCGTATCGGCAAGGAGGGTGCGCTCTTTCGCCGCTCGTTTTGCGCGAACTCGATCTGCGGGCCATCGCGTGCCTGCATTATCACGGGCAAGCACTCACACAAAAATGGCTACCTCAGCAATGACTTCGATACCTTCGATGGCAGCCAGATCACCTTGCCGAAATTGCTGCAAGGCGCGGGCTATCAGACGGCTATCATCGGCAAGTGGCATTTGATCAGCGAGCCGCAGGGCTTCGATCACTGGAACATCCTGCCTGGGCAGGGAAATTACTACAATCCCCAGTTCATTAGTGCGACGGGTGTGAAAAAATACTCTGGCTACTGCACCGACCTCATCACCGATTTTTCGCTCGACTGGCTCAAGAATGGGCGCGATCCGAAAAAGCCATTTTTACTCATGTGCCAGCACAAGGCGCCTCATCGCAACTGGACACCTGCATTGCGCCACATCGGTGCTTACAAGGGAAAAACCCTGCCGCAGCCCGCAAGCTTGTTTGATAACTACGATAACCGTAGTACTACATTGAAGACACAGCGCATGACGATAGCCAAGGATTTCTCCTGGGGACACGACATGAAGTTCCATGGCAAAAACGAATTCCCGCAGCATTTCACTCATTTGGGCAATGGCGAGTATGAGCGCATGGATGATGAGCAGAAAAAGGCATGGGACGCTGTGTATGAGCCGGAAAACCGCGAGTTTCTTGCACAATTGCGCGATGGCAAGCTCACCGACAAGCAGATCACCGAGTGGAAGCACCAGCGCTACATCAAGGACTACCTGCTTTCGGTCAAGGCCGTGGATGAATCCGTGGGCCGCGTTTTGGAATATCTGGAAACGTCCGGTCTCGCGAAAAATACGATCGTGATTTATTCCTCGGACCAAGGCTTCTACCTCGGCGAGCACGGATGGTATGATAAGCGCTGGATGTTCGAGGAATCTCTCGCCATGCCTTTCCTCATCCGCTGGCCCGGCACAGTGCAGCCCGGTCGCAAGACGGAGGCAATGATTCAGAACATCGACTACGCCCCCACATTGTTAGAGGCGGCGGGACTTACGGTGCCCGCAGCGATGCAAGGCAAGAGTTTTTTGCCCGTGCTGCAAGGCAAAAAAGACGAAGCCAACGAGGCGATTTACTACGCCTACTACGGTGAGAACACACACAGCGTCGCCCAGCACGATGGCGTGCGCACCAGCACACACAAGCTCATGTATTTTCCCGTCACAAAAGAGTGGCAGTTGTTTGATCTGGTAAAAGATCCGCAGGAAATGAAGTCGGTGCACATGGATCCTCAGTATGCGTCCACGCTAGACTACATGAAAAAAGAGTATGCGAAACGACGCACACAATACGAGGTGAACGATGCCGCCGTGCCGAAGGACAGGCTGAAAGAAGACTGGTGGGGCAAGCGCCATCGCGAGAAAATCCAGCAGATCAAAAAGGCAGGCAACCCCGATTTGGTCTTCCTCGGCGACTCCATCACGCAAGGGTGGGAAGCCAAGGGTAAAGCGGCGTTCGATCAAACTTTCGGCGACTACCAGACGCTCAATCTCGGTTTCTCCGGAGACCGCACCGAGCAAGTGCTATGGCGTCTGTTTAATGGTGAGTGGAATGGCCTGAAGCCGAAAGCTGTCAATCTTCTCATCGGCACGAACAACACCGGACACGTGAAGCAGGCACCGGCGGAGACGGCGATGGGCGTCAAGCTAATCATTGATTTCATCCGTGATCGTTCGCCCGATACCAAGATCATTTTGAACCATGTTTTCCCCCGCAGCGCGAACAAGGACGATGAATTGCGCAAGCTCAATGACGAAGTGAACCGCTTGTGCGCCGCTTACGTGGATCAAAAATTCGTTTATTCGTTAGATATGTCCCCAGATTTCCTTTCAGCGGACGGCACGCTTACGAAGGAGGTCATGCCTGATCTTCTTCATCTCAATCCTGCCAGCTATGAAAAATGGGCCAAAGCGATTTCGGCAAAGTTGAAAGAAATCGGCGTGCAACCATAAGCAGCATGCTCCTATTCCAACCACTCTGCTGCTGAGGCTATTTCTTGTCGCGCCTATCGAGCCATAGCGTATCCGCAACTGATCGGCAGTGTGTGCTGTGTGCGATGATCGTCGGCAAGCTGGGTCGAAGAAATTCAGCTGCGCGGATTCTCCGGCCAATCGTGCTTAGGGTAGCGGCCAGCGAGGTCTTTTTTCATCTGCGTATAGCCGCTGCTCCAGAAACTCGTTAGATCCTTGGTCATCTGCCACGGACGTTGATTCGGCGCGCAGATGTGGACTAATAAAGGCTGCTTGCCACCGCAGATGCGCGGCGTTTCCCAGGTGCCGAATAAATGCTGCACACGCACTGCGATGAAGGGATCTCCCTCCGGCGGATAGGTGATTTTCGCTCGACGATCCGCCGTCAGCTTATGCCACTCCGGCGCGTGTTTTTCTAACAACTGATGCTGTTGGTAGTTCAACCAATCGCGCAGCACCGGCCACACGGGTGCTTCTTTGATTTCCTTGTAGGCGACCGAACCGTGACAAATTTGTGCGATCGCCGCCACGCGGTCGTCATGCGTCCAAGAAGGCAATCCCAGTTCCGGCATGGTGCGCGAGAGCAGATTGAGCCGGGCCGTCCACTGCTCCACGGCGTCATCCCAGTTTTTCAAGGTCAGCTCGCCACTGATCACCCGCTCGGCCAGCATTTCGGCGGCCAGCGATAAATTCACGCCCTGGTCGGACTCCTTGCTCTCTAACGTAAGATCTCGAAAACGGGTCTCCTTGCGCGCGACCACGCGCTTGCGCATGTCATCCCACGCCACGCCATCGCTAGTGTGCATGTCCGCTGGAAAAATTTCTTTCAGCCAGTCCAGTTCGATCGCCGTCGCGCGGCGCAGGTGCACGGTGACCTCACGGCCTTCAACCTCCGTCATTTCCACGGCGATGAACGCACTGGCGTTTTTGGCGATCGATTGATCATCCAGCTTGCCTCGGCGCTGACCACTGACGCGGCAGGCCAAAGTCCCCGCACTGAGGCGCACGGCCAATTGATCGCTGAATGCCGCCAGCATCGCATGGCCGACCGCGGTGGCATGCTCCACGAAGTCGATGCGCTCCACCGGCCATTGTTGTTTTTTCGCTAGAGCGAGCAAGCGGTCAAACCCCTGTACCAACTCACGCGCGGCTCTGCCGGAAATGCCCGCAGCACCGCAGGCCTTGGGATCGAAACGCAGGTTCTGCGCGGATTGCATCGCTTGATACTCGGCGGCGAAATCACTGCCCACACCGGGGAAATGGAAATCCTTGCGCGAGACATTGCCCCTGCCTGTGAAAATAAGCTCGCCCTGCACCGCGGCCGCGATGAAGCAGACCTCAGCCACGCAGCCATGTTCCAGACCAGCGATCATCAAACGGGAAAAACGCGGCGCCACCGGAATGGCCGCCATCGCTTTACCGTGTTCGGTCAATCGGCCTTGCGCATCGAGAGCATCGAGTTGCTCTAACAAAACAGTGGCGCGGTGCAGGGATTTTTCGATAGGCGCGTCCAGCCAGCGGAATCCGGCCAGGTCATCCACGCCCGCCGCCTTGAGCAATAGCATGGTCTCCGCCAGATCGACGCGGTGGATCTCCGGCGCATCAAATGCCGCGCGATGCGCGTGACCACTCTCGCTCCACAATCGGAAGCACTGCCCCGGTGCCGTGCGACCAGCCCGGCCCGCGCGCTGTTCCGCGGAGGCGCGTGAAATTTTATGGATGTGTAGCGTATCGATACCGCGACGGGCATCGAACGAGGAAATGCGTGCCAGTCCCGAGTCGATCACCGTGCGCACGCCATCGATGGTAAGCGAAGTCTCGGCGACGTTAGTGGCGACGATGATCTTGGGCGTGCTGGAGGGCTCGATCGCCAGTTCCTGCGCGCGTGGCGGTAGAGCGCTGTAGAGCGGATAGACATTCCATCCGCGTGCGAACGAAGCGTTTTCTAACAGCTCGCAGGTTTTGCGGATCTCATACGTGCCCGGGCAGAAGACTAACAGATGGCCCGGCTCCGGTGCCGCGATGGCCTCCTTCACCACCGCCGCGATGCGCTCCCAGAGCGGCGTCTCGCGCGGCGGCCCGCCCGTGCGGGAGGCAGCGGCGGGCTTTTCCGGTCGATAGTGAATGCTCACAGGAAAGGTGCGACCGCCGGTTTCCAGTGCTGTCCTGTTCGGCCCGAGATAATCCGCCAGTCCCGCCGTTTCGAGCGTGGCACTCATCACTACCACTCGCAGATCCGGGCGTGGGCCATCCTGCAAATTCAGGCACCGTGCTAGGGCGACATCCACCGCTAAGCGCCTTTCGTGGAACTCATCAAAAATCACCGTGCCCACCCCTCGCAGCTCCGGATCCTCCTGAATCCAGCGCTGAAACACGCCATCCGTGAGATAAATGATGCGCGTCGCCTTGCCGTAGCGGGTATCATAGCGCACGGCATATCCCACCTCCTGGCCCACCTCTCCGCCGCATTGTTTCGCCACCCATGTCGCCAACAGCCGTGCCGCCATGCGCCGCGGCTCGATGACTAGAGTGATCTCGCCCGCACCGTTAGGAGTGAGAAATGGCGGCACGCTCGTGGATTTCCCCGACCCCGTAGGAGCCTTCAGCAATATACGACAGCCCGGCACAGCAGCGCGCACCAGAGCCTCGCGAATGTCATCGATGGGTAAAGCACCCGTTGAGTTCACCGCTCGCATGGTAACTTTTTCTCCTGCTCTATGCGTTGACTCACAATGGCTCGTTCGGGTTTGTCTTCTTTGATCAAGCGGGTCACGTGTCGAGCATGCCCCATACCTAACCGTTCGGCAATCCACAAATTGCTCACGCTGATGCCACTTTTGATTGTGATCGCTATCGAAACTGAGTGGAGATCTTTTTTGCAGATGTTTTTCCAGCTCCTTGCCGTCGGATCTCTTCGACAAATGTAGTCAACGAATTGTAACGGCTAATGCAACGGGGGAGGAAATCATTTTGTCATTTTTGTTCGTATATTTCGTTAGGAGTGTAAAATTTACATCCAGACAACAATCACTGCTAAGAGAAGTTTCAAAGATTTGGGAAAGTTCTATTGAAACGGGAATCAATCCGGACTACGCAATTTTTATTGACGCATGCCATGCCGTAGTCAAAAAAGAAAAATGATTGAAATCCATTCGCTTTCTTCCCAGATAGTAGCTGGGTTTATAACATCACGTCACCACGTATGGAGAATGATTGTCCGGGTCGGCCAGGTTTGTTCCGGTTTGATTGGGCTGTTGTTGGGTTGTTGTGCGGGAGTAATGGCCGAGGAGTTACCGCAAAAGCGACCACTGCTTCTCGCTAACTACTACTGCTGGTATCACGATGGTCAGCGTGCTGAGCGTCCCTTCCTTCACTGGACGTATCCTTCGTCAGAAACAAATGCGCTAGCGAAAAAAGCTCAGAAGCCGGGTGAGCCGCCACCAAACAGCGCGTTTCGGCCATTGGTGGGACTCTATGATAGCGCGCATCCCCAGATTGCCGAGTGGCATGTGCAACTGGCGAAGGCCGCGGGTATCGATGCTTTTTTAGTGGATTGGTGGGATACGCATCATGCTCTCGATCAAAACGTGGACCGCGGCATTGTTCATGCTGCAGGAAAACACGGTTTTAAGTTTGCCCTGCTCGATGAGCGATCGCAGTTTCACAAGGAGTTGGCAGAATATCAGTCGATGCTGGCGCGCGCGCTCAAACGCTATAAAGACCATACGGCCTACCTGCGCATCGAGGGAAAGCCGGTGGTTTATCTCTATCAGGTCGCGGCCGATCCTGGTCTAACGGCCGAGGAGTTTCCGCAGTTGAAAAAGTATGTCGAGGGCGAGGTGGGGCCAGTTTACTGGATCGTGGATAAGATCGCGCATGATGCCAAAGCCGCCCATGCGGGTGATCGAGATCGTGAGAAACGCATCCCCGCTGACTGGCTTCAAACTCCCGGTGTGGACAGCTTTGCTTTCTACAGCACTTTCTCGAACTTCCGCGCGCACGACTATGACGCGCTTGTGGGCAAATACCGCTATCTGACAAAGCTCGCTCACGATGCCGGCAAAAAGATGCTCGTGCCGGTTCATGCCGGACATGATAACTCGCACTTCCGTGATGATCCCTACGTGATGCCGCGACGCGATGGGCAGACGCTTCGCGATTTTTTGCGCGCCGCCTCGGATGCGGGAGCGGATTACGTGATGGTTACGAGTTGGAACGAGTGGCCGGAGTCCACCGTAGTGGAACCATCGTCATCGTGGCCGGATCCCTATCAATATCTTAAAATCCTAGCTGAGTGGAAAGGCGTGACCTTTACCGCATGCCCGCCACCTGGAATCTCGGATTGATGACATTGGTTAGCTGCATGAGAAGATTATTTTGCGCAGGCTCCTCTAAACGAGTGCAATCGGGCGGAGATGGCTGTAGAGTGACATCTGATGAAAGTAATCTCCTTCTATGATACGAAGCCCTATGACCGTGAAGTGATGTTGGCCGCGGAGGCGTCGGCGGGATTGGAGTTTCGATTCCATGACTTTCGACTGACTGTGGAAAGCGCAGCGACAGCAGCGGGGAGTGATGCGGTGTGTGTGTTTGTGAATGACAAGCTCGATCGCGCATGCCTGACCAAGCTTGTCGAAGGGGGGGTGAAGCATGTGGCCTTGCGCTGCGCGGGCTTCAATCAAGTGGATCTGGTGGCGGCGCGGGAACTGGGAATGGTGGTGACGCGCGTGCCCGCCTACTCGCCGCATGCGGTGGCGGAGCACACTCTAGCCTTGCTCTTGACGCTGAACCGAAAAATTCACCGTGCTTACAACCGGGTGCGCGAGTTCAATTTTTCTCTCGCCGGGTTGGTGGGTTTTGATCTTTATGGCAAGACGGTGGGCATCATCGGCACTGGGAAAATCGGGCGCTGTGCGGCTGAGATTTTCCGTGGTTTCGGCTGCCAGGTGTTGGCGAATGATCCTTGCCCGCAGGAGGATTGGGCGCGAGCTCATCAGGTTCGATATCTTGCACTGGATGTGATTTTGCCCCAAGTGGATATTCTCAGCCTGCATTTGCCATTGACGCCGCAGACGTATCATTTGATCGATGGGCGGACATTTGCTCTCATGAAACAAGGATCCTATCTCGTCAACACAAGTCGCGGCAAACTGGTGGATACGGGTGCATTGATTCAATCACTCAAGCGCATGCACCTGGGCGGTGTGGCCTTGGATGTGTATGAGGAGGAAGAGGGAATCTTTTTTGAAGATCACTCAGCCATGGGCTTGCTGGGCGATGATGAATTGGCCCGTCTTCTGTCTTTTCCGAATGTGCTGGTGACCTCGCATCAGGCGTTTCTCACAAACGAGGCGCTGCATGAGATCGCGCGTGTAACGACGGAAAATCTGAGTCGCTCAGGTGCAAGCTCGGAGTTTCTGAAAGGGACGGTTCTTTGATAGCGGCGCACTTGTTTTTTGCCCATCTTATTCCTAACGATTTCCCTCATGAAACAAACGCCTTCTGACCTTCCTCCGCCGTGGCATCATTTCACCATGTCACAGGTCTGGCAAGGCTTGCAAACGAACCGTCAGCGAGGTCTTGATGCCGCGGAAGCTATGCGGCGGCGTGACGAGTGTAGACTCCATGTCGTAACGGCACGATACGGCGCGCCGAGATGGAAACGTTTTCCTCTGCAAATGGCAAAATTTTCTCGTCAGATCGAAACATAGATCGTAGATCGACAGTATTCATCCCCTGATTCCAATCATGAAAAAACCCATACGTATACCCCGCCTCGCGCTCGCCCTCGGCCTGTCGTTGACGTCTCATCTCCACGCACAACTGCCCTTGCAGAAAAACGACACGGTCGGGCTCGTAGGAAATGCCTTGGCCGACCGCATGCAGCATGACGGCTGGGTAGAGGCCATCATCCAGTCCAGTACTGCGGGGCAGAATCTGGTCTTCCGTAATCTCGCCGTCTCTGGCGATACCATCACCTCGCGTCCTCGCACCAAAGGCGTGCCTTCGCCCGATGACATGCTCGCCCACTGCAAAGCGGATGTTGTTTTTGCTTTTTTTGGCTATAACGAATCCTTCGCTGGTGCGGCGGGCCTAGCGAAATTCAAGACGGACCTCTCCGCTATGGTCGCGAAATACCAGGCCGCGAAATTCAACGGCGAGTCTGCTCCTCGCATCGTGCTTTTTTCTCCCATTGCTCATGAGAACCTGAAAGACCCGCTTCTGCCCGATGGCTCTGCCAACAACGCGAACCTCGCTCTTTACACCGAGGCCATCAAGCAGGTTGCCACGGAAAAGAGCGTGGCGTTTGTGGATCTGTTTACTACCACGCAGCAACGCTACGCGAATGCAAAAACACCTCTAACGTTAAACGGCGTTCATCTGTTGGCGGAAGGCAATCGTCAGCTTGGCGAAGTGATCGCCACCGCCCTCACTGGCAAATCCGTTTCCGCCTCGCCAGCCATCGAACCACTGCGTCAGGCGGTGCTCGATAAGGACTGGCACTGGCACAACCGCTTTCGTGCCACTGACGAGAACGACATCTGGGGTAGTCGCGCTGGTTTGAAGTTCGTGAAAAACCAAAGCAACGCGGAGGTCTTACTTCATGAGCTTGCCATGCTCGATGTGATGACCGCCAATCGCGACAAGCGCATCCACGCTCTCGCCCAAGGCAAGGACACCAAGGTGGACGACTCCAACGTGCCGAAACCCACCAAGGTGATCTCTAACGTGGGCGGCGGTAGCAAAAGTTCCAGCGCCGCGAAGGAAGGCTCCACCGACTATCTCAGCGGCGAGGAAAGCCTGAAAAAAATCAAGGTCCCGGAAGGCTTCGCGGTGAATCTTTTCGCCGATGAATCCCGCTTCCCGGCGCTCGCCAATCCCGTGCAGTTGCAGACTGATACCAAAGGCCGTCTCTGGGCCGCCTGCTGGGCTACCTATCCGAAATGGGAGCCGCTCAAGGAGATGAACGACAGCCTGTTGATTCTACCCGATGAGAACCGCGACGGCGTGGCCGACAAGGCCATCGAATTTGCCAAGGTTCACAACCCGCTCGGCTTCGCCTTCTGGGGCGGAGGCGTGATCGTGGTTTCCCAGCCTGACATCTTTTTCCTCAAGGATACCGATGGCGATGACAAGGCTGACCTGCGCATCGTCTTGCTCCAAGCCACTGGGTCAGGAGACACCCACCACGCGGCGAACAATTTCACCATCGGTCCCGATGGCGGGCTCTACTGGCAGAGCGGGATTTTCCTGCAGCACAATTACGAGCATCCTTGGGGACCATCGCTCGCGGCGACCGCATCTGGCATGTATCGCTTCGATCCGCAACGTCACACCATCCAGTTTATCGCTGGAAACAGCCCGAATCCTCATGGCATCAGCTTCGATCGTTGGGGCTACCTCTTTGCCACCGACGGCACGGGCGGTCGCGCCTATCAAGTCCGTCCCGATGGCACCAGCTTCAAAATGTTCCCCTTGCTCAACAAGGAAGTCCGTCCCGTGCCCGCCAATGCCGTGGTTTCCAGCACGAATTTCCCCGATGACTTGCAGCAAGATTTCCTCATCTGCAATGCCATCGGCTACCTCGGCATCAAGCGCTACGACCTCCACCGCGATGGCCACACTTCCGGCAAGCAGACCTTCCAGCAAGGCGAAATATGGGGCGAGCCGACTCCGGACTTTCTGCGCAGCGATGACAAGAACTTCCGCCCCACCGATGCCGAGTTCGGTGCCGATGGTGCGCTCTACGTTTCCGATTGGCAAAACGTCATCATCGGTCACATGCAGCACAACATCCGCGATCCACAGCGCGACAAAAAACACGGTCGTATCTTCCGCATGATCTTCAAGGATCGCCCGCTGCAGAAACCTGTTGCCATCCACGGTCAGCCAGTGGCGGCTTTGCTCGATCTGTTTCAGTATCCTGTCGATGGTGTGCGTGAACGTGCGCGCCTGGAGCTTGCGAGCCGTGATCAAGTGGAAGTGGAGCGCGCCCTGCGCGAGTGGATGAAACAATTCGATCCGAAAAAAGCCGAGCATGCCCATCCCTTGTTGGAAGCTCTTTGGTGGCATCAGCGACAGCATGTGCGCGATGAGAAACTTCTCGCCGCGTTACTCGAATCTCCCGAGCCTCATGCCCGCAAGGCGGCCGCCATGGTCAAGCAGTTCTGGGGACCTGCTGATCCAGCGAAAGGCAAGATGCCGAATACCATCGCCGATGGTCCAGAGAAAAAGCGCAAGGTCACCGTGCCGCGTTATTTGAAAGGTCCTGAGGAGAAAGCCTACATTCTCGGTGCCGATGTATTCCATCGCGAAGCTCACTGCGCCACCTGCCACCAAGAAAACGGCAAAGGTCTCGATCCCGCCTTCCCGTCCTTGATTGGCACGCCCTGGGTCACCGGCAGCGAGGAGCGCATGGCCAAGATCGTGCTTCATGGCATGCACGGAAAAATCGAGGTCAACGGCAAAGTTTATGATCCAGACAAAGGAGTGCCGCCGATGACCGCTTTTGGCTCCCTTCTCAAGGATGAAGAAATCGCCGGGGTTCTGACTTATGTGCGGAATTCCTGGGGCAACAAAGCCGCCGTCGTGAAGCCGGAAACCGTGAAAAAAGTCCGTGCCGCCACCAAGGACCGCACCGTTTTTTGGAAACCAGAAGATCTCCTCAAGGAGCATCCGTTAGAAAAGTAAGGAAGCCGAATCGGCAATGCAATTCATCAGGTCCACGATTCTGTTCTTCACCATCCTGCTTCCCGGCAAGGCGGAGCCACTGGATTTCGGTCGTGATGTGCGGCCCATTCTCTCGGATCGATGTTTCGCTTGTCATGGGCAGGACTCGAACAAGCGCGAGGGCGAGTTGCGACTGGACCAGCGCGATGCTGCTTTGAAAGGCGGCGACAGCGGACCTGCCATCGTGCCGGGCGATCCGGATACCAGTGAAATCATCAAGCGCATTTTATCGGATGATCGCACGGAACTGATGCCACCGCCCAAGGCGAAAAAACCGCTCACCGAAGAGCAAAAAGAAATTTTGATCCGCTGGGTCAAGGAGGGTGCGATTTATAAGAATCACTGGAGCTTCGAGCCAATCAAGAACGACACGCAGCCACAGTTCGCCACAAAGAATTGGCCACGTACACCAGTGGATCGCTTCGTGTTATCTCAACTCGAAGCGAAAAAAATCCAGCCCGCTCCGGAGGCGGATCGCGCGGCTTTTCTGCGACGGGTCACACTCGATCTCACAGGGCTACCTCCCACGCCAGAGGAAACGCAGGCCTTCCTCGCAGATAGTTCTGCCGATGCTCATACGAAAGTGGTGGATCGGCTGCTCAAGAGCAACGATTACGCTGAGCGCATGACTGCGGTCTGGCTGGACAACGCGCGCTACGCCGATAGCAACGGGTATCAGTTCGATAACCGCCGCACCATGTGGCCGTGGCGCGATTGGGTGATCGAGGCTTTTCGCCGTAACATGCCCTACGATCGTTTTGTCACCGAGCAGTTGGCGGGCGATCTGTTAGAAAATCCTACGCAGCTACAACTCATCGCCACCGGCTTCCATCGCAACCACGGCTACAGCATCGAGGGCGGAATCAATGACGAGGAATACCGCGTGATGTATGCGAACGATAAGACAGCCACCGCCGGCACACTGTTCCTGGGTCTTACGATGGATTGCTGTCGCTGTCATGATCACAAATACGATCCCATTTCGATTCAGGAGTATTATTCGTTTTACGCGTTTTTTAATACGAGTGCGGAAGTCGGTGCTCCAGGCGAAAAGGGCCGCAAGGAAATGGCGTCCGCTCCTTTTGTCAAAGTAGGAGATGACCCCGCCACCGCAACTCGTGCTATGATTATGGCCGAGAAACCGCGCGAGACATTTGTCTTGCAAAAAGGCCTGTTCGATCAGCCTGGAGAAAAAGTGGAACCGTGCACACCACGGATGCTACCAGCTTTCGAGGGCTATCCGCAAAATCGGTTAGGCCTGGCGAAATGGCTGACAGCGCCCGAGAATCCGCTTTTCGCCCGCGTCACCGTAAACCGGATCTGGCAGCAGTTTTTCGGCATGGGTCTAGTAAAAACGGCGGACAACTTTGGCCTTCAGGGCGAGATGCCCAGCCATCCGGAACTGCTCGATTGGCTGGCCGAGGATTTCCGCACAAGCGGTTGGGATATGCATCACCTGATCCGTAACATCGTCCTTTCCGCTACCTATCGACAGGATTCGCGTTTCCGCAGGGAACTAGACGATGCCGAAAATCGACTGCTCGCCCGTGGTCCGTCCTTCCGTTTGCCTGCCGAAACGATACGCGACCAAGCGCTCGCGGCCAGCGGCCTGCTCACACGCAAGGTCGGTGGCCCCAGCGTGATGCCCTATCAACCGCTGGGCGTGTGGGAGGACCTCAGCGCGCCACCCAGTCATGCGGAAACATACCAGGCTTCCACCGGAGCCGATCTCTATCGGAAAAGCCTCTACACCTACTGGCGTCGTGCGGCGATCCCTCCAGCTATGGCGGTGTTCGATGCACCGAACCGCGAGATTTGTTCGGTCGAGCGCAGCCACACCAACACGCCCTTGCAGGCGCTGGTCACGCTGAACGATCCGACCTTCATTGAGGCCGCGCGTAACATCGCCTCGCGGGTCATGAAACAGGAATCGGTTGATCCGGAAAATCAGACGGCACTGGCGGTGCGGCTTGTTCTCGTTCGTTCCGCCGAGGTGAAGGAACTCGACCTGTTGAAGGAAGTATTCCAAGAGCGACTGGCACACTATCAGGGCGATCCATCCGCCGCTGAAAAGTTGTTAGTCATCGGTCATTCGGCGGTCGATGCCTCACTCGACCGCATTCGCCTTGCGGCGATGACCGATGTTTGCCACGTGATTCTCAACCTCAGCGAAACCGTCACCCGCAAATGATGCCATGAACGATCTCGAAATCACTCTGCAAACCATCAACCGCCGCCGCATGTTGCAGCTCGGCGCGGCGGGTCTTGGTGGCATTGCCTTGTCGGGGATCGAGGCGGCCCAAAGCCCACACCCTGCCATCGTCACGCCGTCTCCAAGGGCGAAGCGCATCATCTATTTGTTCCAAGCGGGCGGTCCGTCGCAGGTGGATCTTTTCGATCCGAAACCGCTGCTCACACAGCACCACGGCAAGGACATGTTCTCGTTGGTGAAGCAGGCCGGGAGGCTGACAAATTTCAATGCCAATGGCGCGATTCGTCCTGTTGTCGCCAGCAAATACAAATTTGACCAACACGGAAAAAACGGCGCGTGGGTCAGCGAGTTGTTGCCGAACCTAGCAAAAATCACCGATGAGTTTTGCACGATTCTCAGCACTAGCACCAGTCCGGTGAATCACGACCCCGCGATGACCTTCATGCAAACGGGGCACAACCTGCCGGGTAGGCCGTCTTTCGGTTCGTGGCTGAGCTACGGACTGGGCAGCATGAACCGCAATTTGCCGGAATTCGTGGTGCTTGTTTCCATTGGTGAGTTGCCTAATAATCAACCTCTCAACAATCGCCTATGGAGTAGTGGGTTCCTCTCTGGCCGCCACGCCGGGGTGCGGCTGCGCTCCGGTGCGGAGCCTGTGCTTTACCTGAACGATCCCACGCAGAAACCCGTTACTGAGCGTCGGAAAATGTTCGATGCCATCAACAAGCTCAACCAGGAAGAGCTCGCACGCAGCGCCGATCCCGCCGTGGCCACTCGCATCGAGCAATACGAAATGGCCTTCCGCATGCAGAGCTCGGTGCCTGGTCTGGCCGATCTGTCTGATGAACCGGAATCGACGTATAAGCTCTACGGCGAGGAGGCTCGTAAGCCCGGAACCTTTGCCTTCAATTGCCTGATGGCACGCCGTCTCGCCGAGCGCGATGTCCGTTTCATCCAGCTTTATCACACCGGCTGGGATCATCATTTCAACCTGCCCGCCCACCTGCCGAATCGCTGCAAGGAAACCGATCAGGCATCCGCCGCGCTGATCATGGATCTGAAACAGCGCGGCTTGCTAGAAGATACGATCGTCGTCTGGGGTGGTGAGTTCGGCCGCACGACTTTCAGCCAGGATAGCAAGGTCCAGGAATCCTACGGCCGCGACCACCACGCGAATTGCTTCACCACGCTGGTCGCTGGCGGTGGGTTTAAGCCTGGGCTGATCCACGGCGAGACCGATGACTTTTGTTACTCAGTCGTCAAAGACGAAGTACCTGTCCACGACCTTCATGCCACGCTGATGCACCTGCTTGGCATCGACCACGAGCGGCTCACCTTCCGCCACCAAGGCCGCGACTACCGCCTTACCGATGTTCACGGCAAGGTGGTGAAAAGTTTATTGGTCTGATCCGGGCGGGCTACAGAAAGGCGCTCATTTTTTCTGTTTCAGCACCTCTTCCAGTGCGGCGATGACTTTGTGCGCCAGAAAATCGCAGCCTGTTGCGTTGTAGTGCACATCGTCGGCACCCACGGCAAATTCCTGCCTGTGTGGTAGGATGTGTGAGTGAAGATCATTCACTGCGACTCCGTGTTTTTTCATGACCGCCAGAGCGGCATCGGCATATTTCTGTTGTTGTTCGGGAGTGATTTGCACCGATTGCTGGAATCGATTGCGCATGGTTTTCTCAGGCTCCTTGCAGGCGGGTGTGGTGGTGGCCCAGATCAGCTTGGCACCGGTTTGTTTCATGCGCCTCACCAGGGCATCGAGTCGCTTGGCGTAGGCTTCCGGCGAGCGATCTTCCTGATGGTATTCCCACCCATAGATATCCCACAGGCCCCAGTTGAAGTGGATGATGTCCCATTTGTTAGTGCCGAGGTAGCTGTCGATTTTTTTCACACCCGTGCCCGACCACTCGGCGTTGCCCTCGTTTTTCACTACGATGGCCCGACCTTCGAATGCTTTTTTGCCCTGTCGCTGGTAGCCAGCAGAAATGGAATCGCCGATGAGCAAAATCGTTGGCAAATGAGCCGCTGTGGTCGTCGATGGCTGAGCTGATGTCGATCGTGCGGCGAAAATCAAAACAAGTAAAACACGGAGTAGCCCAAACATGCCCAAGAGCCTGACGAGCCAGGTGAGATTTGTCAAAGATGCCGCATTTCGGTTACGGCAAAAAATGCTCCACGACCAAGGCGGTCGTGGAGCGTTGGAGTGTATGATTTTACTGAGCGGGAGGTGCTCCTTCGCCTTTGGGCTTGCGTGGTCCGCCGGGTCCGCTTTTTGCGGGGGGCGATGGCAGAGACATGCGCTATTTGATTTCTGCTTCAAAAGTACCGACGGCGAAACTTCTGGTCTCATCCGGCAAGTGCAGGTGGATCTTGCCGGGGAGCTTGCCATCCTTTGCGGTGCCGAATTCCAGTTTCATGGTGTAATTTCCCAGATAGGTTTTGGTTTGGATCGATCCTTTCTTTTCTCCCGAGTAGGCCAAGGTGATGTCAATGCCAGCTTTCTGATCCGGTTTCACCGCGAAGGTTTTTCCTTCATAATTTCCGCCATATTTCCCACGAAAATCAATCTCAAACGACGCCAAGTGGGAGGAAAAACCTTCGCCCTGTCGCAATGTCAGGCAGCCATCTTCCAGGGTAGCTTCTTCGATCTTGAATTCTTTGCCATGAACCTTCCCTGTCACAGGCTTGTCGGGGATCGCTTGCGCCGAGATGTCTACGAGTTGCCCTGCAGCCGGGGCCTTGTCGCCACCCGCGACTGGCTTCTGTGGCTCGGCGACCTGTGCGTGGATGACTGCCGAAGCAGCAACGATGAGTGTGATGATTTGTTTTTTCATAATTTCAGGGATGGGAAAAGTATTTGACTAAGGATGACAGGGAATTGATACGGGTTTGGAAGTCAGTATTCCCTACTCACTCACTTGCGGCGGCGGCGCAGGAGTGTCAGCGCACCGAGACCACTGAGAAGAGCGGTAGATGTTTCGGGGACCGCAGTCATGGTTACATATCTCGCGGAGGCATTGAATGCAGACATGTCGCTCTGGTAGTTATCGCCGAAGGTGATGTCGTTGTAATCAAAGACCCAGTCGATGCCACTGAAATTGATGGTGCTGTCATCGTTCAGCGTGTTGCCGAGATACGTGAGTAATCCATTGTTCCAAGTACCAGTGCTATAGCCAATTAGCGTGATTTTATCCCCCGCACCCCAAGTGCCCGATGTTCCCAGCTCAGCTAGGGTAAGGTTGGCGCCAGAGGTGATATTGAGTGATCCCGTCACTACGGCTAGATCTCCTGAGATGTTCGATGCGACTGACTTGTCGATTTCCTGAGCGAATACTGCGCCAGAGAGGAGAGAGAGGTCTCCCGAGGCAATGCTCTCGATGCTGTTGCCTGGGGAGAACGTGCCGCCAGCCTGCACGGTCACACTTCCACCAATCACACCCGAGCCACCAAGCGTCGCACCGTTAGCGACCGTAACGGCGCTGGAGGAACTAGTGCTGCCATTGATGAGCAACTTGCCTTCATTGACGGTGGTTGCGCCGGTGTAGGTGTTGGCGAAGCTGAGGGTCGTGGTCCCTATTCCATCCTTGATGAGTCCGCCCGCGCCGGTGATAGCGGCGGTTTCCACGGTGGTGTTGCCCGCGCCGCCGAAGGTGACGTTGTTGAACAAAGAGGTCGTAACACCGCCGGTGAGGGTGAGCCCAACACCTGTGTTATCCGAGTTGATGCGCGCACCACCAGAACCCAGTGTAATCGCGCCACCGTAAGTGGAAACGCTGGATGCCATATTGCGCAGGGCACCGGCATTGGAGAGTCCGGTGCCGGTGAGGGTCAGTGCTTCCGTACTGACCACGACGTTGCTGGCAAGTTCAAGTGCGGCTCCGTTCTGCACAATGATGCCATTATTCAAGGTGTTAGTTGCAGTGCCTGCTCCCGTGTTGTTGGTGAGGCGCAGCGTTCCCTCGTTGACGCGGGTAATACCTGTGTAGTTGTTCGCTGCCCCAAGAACCAAAGTTCCAATACCGGATTTGGTGACAGGGCCGATTGAACCGCTAAGTCCCACAAAGGCATCCACAGTGAGCGTCGTCCCCGTGAAGGCATTGAAGATCACTTCCTGGTTGGTAGTCGATGTGACGATCCGCCCCGTGCCGCCACCATTGCCGATGGTGTAATTGTTGTCGCTTCCACCCGCGTAAAGAATGCCGCCGAGAGCGGTCGCGCTGGTTGAGGTGATGGTGAGGTTGAAGTTGGCAAGATTCAGACTCTGGCCAGCGCCATTATCGGAGATACGCATGGTGCCTGCCGCGACAGCGGCAGTGCGAGTATGATTTCCAGTGAGTTGGTAGTTTGCGGTGGCAGAACCACCGGCACCTACGGCAACAAATGTCGTGTAACTGCCTAAAGCGGTGATTGCTGTATCTGCCGATCCAGTATTGGCGCTGACTGCCCAGTTACTGCCCAGTGTCGCCCAACCGCCGAGAATACCATTGGCTCCCGAGGTGCCGAAGTTGTTGGTATCGGTCGTGGCGATGGTGGCATCGCCGAAGGAAACGGTGCCACCGGCTGCGCGGGTAATCGCGTTCATGCGCAACTTGGCGGTGTTGGCTCCGTCGCGGGTAAGGAAGGTGCCGCCTGAGTTCACGCTAGTCGAGGTAACGATTTCTTCGTGAACTTTGGTATTATCACCTTTGAGTGTCAGAGTGCCACCGCCGAGGATGAGGCCGTTGGTCGTGTCGGAGAGCTTGGATGTATCCGAAGCACCATAGTCGAGCACCAGCGTGCCGCCGCCACTAAGGGTGGTCGCTCCGGAGTAGTTGTTGGTGCCTCCGAGCGTCAGTGAGCCAAGACCTGTCTTGCTAAGACCACCCGTGGTGGCACTGCCAATCCCGGTGGCGAAGGTGACATTGTTACCGTTGGTGTTGAAGGTCGAGGTCGTTGCCGCAGTCATAGCCAGACGGCTCGATATGTCTTGGGTGTTGCCCGCGAGCCAGAGCAGCGTTCCGCCGGAGGCGTTGATCGTTCCGGTCGATCCCAGCGCGCCGCTGACAAAGCCGAGCGTGCCGCCGCTGACCGTGGTGCCACCGGTGTAGGTGTTGGCGCCGGAAAGCGTCCAGGTGCTAGTGCTGCTCTTGGTGAGGCGCAGTGGGTTTGATGTCCCGACATTACTCGGGTTGGCGATTACGCCCTGGATTTCGTTGCCGGTGGTGGTGCCGCCGAGATCGATAATCGGCGTGCTGTTGGTATTGCCGCTGGCGAATGGGGTGACCCCGCCCGCCACGATCACGGGGGCCGTGGTGGGGTTCATGGTCATCGTGTAATTAATGCCTGAAGGCTTGCTTGTAAGATTCGGAAACGCGATGCTGGCCAACTGCAGTTTGTAACCGTTGGCACCGGTGATGTTGATAGTCTCGCCAACAGGGGCATAAATAGAACTGGGGGCTGAGATGAAGCCTCCTAAAGCAATCGTGCTGCCGGTCTG
>CAMDAD010000035.1 GCA_945888515.1 Akkermansia muciniphila
GATCGCGTGCGACTTGTGCCACAGGC
Source organism: Akkermansia muciniphila (assembly GCA_945888515.1). GTDB lineage: Bacteria > Verrucomicrobiota > Verrucomicrobiia > Verrucomicrobiales > Akkermansiaceae > UBA956. Next base: position 27 of record CAMDAD010000035.1, read on the forward strand.
TTTCCTAGGCTCATGAGACCTATGGCTTGCTCTTTGAACTCTGTTGTGTATTTTCGCTTGGTGTTGTTCATGTCTAATTCTGGTTGTTGGTTTGCTTTTGGTCCAGAATTTTAGCGCACCTCACACCTCATAAGAACTCACAAATGATAAAGCACCGGAATTTGTATTTCATAATGCTACTACTTATCACGGGTGGGATATTGGTTTGGTGGGAGCTACGTGGCGGGGGCAACCGCAATCTCTGGGGTCAGTCCTCGCGCGGTAACATTTTGTATTTTTGTTAGATAAAAATATCATTGAAATTCAGAATGTTCTGCGGAGTTTTGGTGGCGCGTTTGCCGTAGAATTCACCATGACGGGTGTGGCGGGATTGTTTTGACTTCTCCCTATGGGTGAAAGAAGTGAGGGAAGAAAAAGGCGGGCTCACCGGAATTGGGGTGATGATCGTGAGGAGGATTGCAGCGACAGGCTGGGCCCTCCTACGCTCCCGCTTTTGCTGCCTACTCCGCTTTAGCTACGAAGGCAAGAAAGCTACGGCAGGACAAGCGGCCGTCTGCCGGGTCAGGCAAGATGCCTGACTTCCCCTTGCGGATTCTAGGATCAGGGCAAAACCGGGCGCAGTTCCTTGCCTTCTTGATCGCGCGGGTACTGCGCTTTGTGTTGCTCCAGCGCGTCGATGAGATTCTTCATCATGCGTTTCAGCGTTGCAGGCTCTTTTGCCGCCAGGTCGTTTTGCTCGTAAGGATCATTTTTCAGATGGAACAGCTGGTAATGCTGACCGTTTTTCTGCGGAAGGTAGTGATAGATCACTTTCCATTCGCCCTGACGCAGACTGCTCCAGTAGTCGCTGCGGTGCGGGGCGTGAGGGTAGTGCATGAGGAACGCATCGCGATGGGTGGGGTCATCCTTGCCACTCAGCAAGACACGTAGGTTTTGTCCATCGAGCGGGTGGGACGACGGGACCTTGCCTTCCGCCGCTGCCAGCACGGTGGGGAAAATGTCCACCACCGAGGCGAGATGGGGCTGCACCGCGTTTGCCGGAATGGGCAGGGCTTGCTGATGGGGATTCGCCGCGGCGGGCTTGGCCCAGGCGGCGATGAAGGGCACGCGCATGCCGCCTTCATAATGCGAGCCTTTTTTGCCGCGTAGCGGTGCGGCGCTACCGACGTTGTGCGCCTCGCCGAGCGGGGCATCGCTGCCATTATCACCAAGGAAAAAAACAAGCGTGTTTTCCGCTTGACCCGTTTTTTCCAGATGATCGAGAAGCATTCCCAAGGATTCATCCATGCTCTCGATGAGAGTGGCGAAGGCCTGGGCGGCGGCAGGCTTTTCTGCATTCACGTAATGCGCCGCAAAGCGAGGATTCGCTTGGAAGGGTGCGTGGACAGCGTATTGAGCGAAGTAGAGGAAAAACGGCTTTTTATCGTGGATGCTCGCATCGATCTGCTTGTTGGCTTCCAGCGTCAGGGCTTCTGTTAGGAATGTCTTGGATCCATGATAGGCCTCCAAATGCGGCACCGCTTGCTTGCTGCCCTTGCCATAATTCTTTTCACCGTAGTAGCTCCCGGGTTGGCCATAGGAATTCCCGCCTATGTTCACATCGAAGCCTAAATGGACTGGATCCGAGCCCTCTGTCCGATTGGGGCCGAAGTGGCCTTTGCCCACATGAATGGTGCGATAGCCTTGCTGGCGCAGGAGTTTCGGCAGGGTCGTGTCGTTTTTGTCCAGTCCTTTCCAGTTCCAATCACGCGGCCCCTTTGGACCATGGTTGTTGGTGTCGGGGTTGATCCAGTTCGTCACGTGGTGGCGGGCGGGGTTCTGACCCGTGAGGATGGACACACGGGTCGGCGAGCAAACACTCATCGCACAAAACTGCGGGAAACGAATGCCTTGTTTTGCCAAGCGTTCCATGTTCGGCGTGCGATACCATTCGTTGAGCGGATGAAGCTTCGGCGCGCCAGTCGCATCGGTCAAAAACGGCACGGACGTATCCATCACGCCCATGTCATCCACGAGAAAAATCACGATGTTCGGTGCGGCGGCATGGACGGGCGAGCCGCATGTGATGCTCGCCACACAAAGTGCGCCGAGAAGATGAAGAATCGTTTTCATGTGTGGTGGTTTTCGTTAGAAAAAATCTTCTCCTTTACGGCTGGCGTGTGCGTTCCTTGAGCATGCTATCGAGCAAGGCGACGAGGCGTTTGCGTTCCGCAGGAAATTGCGCGGCGACGTTGGTTTTTTCGCCGTGGTCTTTTTCCAGATCGAAGAGCTGGTGGCTCAGTTTCTCTTTGTTCGTCTCTCTGACCAGTTTCCATTTTCCCGCGCGCAGTCCAAAACTTTTGCCGTTGTTGTCCTGCTGCAATAGGACTTCGCGACCCTTGGCGTTCTTTTCTCCTAACAAAGCGGGGAGGATATTCTGGCTGTCGAGGCACGCATCCGCGGGAATCTTCGCACCGGTGAGATGAGCGAGGCTGGCAGGGAGGTCGATGGTGCAGACGACTTGATCGGAAACACCGGGGGCGATACGACCTTTCCAGCGGGTGATAAACGGCGTGCGTGTGCCGCCCTCGAAGACGGAATACTTGCCGCCACGATAGGGGCCCGATGGCTTGTGCGAGCCGAGTTTTTCTACCGCTTGGTCCTGATAGCCATCATCCAGCACTGGGCCATTGTCAGAGCAAAGAATGAACAAGGTTTTTTCTGTCAGCTTGTGTTCCTCGATGCTCTTCATCAGTTCACCCACGCACCAATCGAACTGCAGAATGGAATCGCCGCGCAAGCCGAGGCCGCTCTTGCCGTGGAATCGCTCGTGCGGCATGCGCGGGACGTGGATGTCGTGGGCGGCGAAGAACAAAAGAAAAGGAGTATTTTTTTTCGATGCAATCCACTTTTTCGACTGATTAACCCATTCATCGGCGAGGTCTTCATCGCGGTAGCGAGCCTTTTGACCACCGGTGTAGAAACCGATGCGACTGATACCATTGTGAATCGTCTGATTGTGGCCCTGGCTCCAGTCCAGCTTGAGAGTGCCCCGATGAGTGATGCCGGTGGGATGATCAGGTGAAGGAATTTTATCACCGACCCAGAGCGGATCGGCAGGGTCGAGATGGCGCACGCGATGATCTTCCACGTAGACTTGCGGCACGCGGTCGTTGGTGGTGGGCAGCAGCAGGCAGTGATCGAAACCGATTTCCAGCGGGCCTGGTTTCAGCTCGCCATTCCAGTCGGGCTTCGGATCGCCGAGGCCAAGGTGCCATTTGCCGATCACAGCGGACTGATAGCCACTTTGCTTGACAAGCGAGGCGAAGGTTGAGGTGCCCGGCTTGATGATGGCGGGACCGTTCGGCGGGGCGATGCCGGTTCTCTCCGCGCGGAAAGCGTAGGTGCCGGTGAGCAAGGAGTAGCGGGTAGGCGTGCAGGTTGATGCCGAGCAATAGCCGCTGGTGAAACGCACGCCCTCTGCGGCAAGTTGATCGATGTGCGGCGTCTTGAGTGAGGTGGCGCCGCTGCAGGAAATATCGCCCCAACCGAGATCATCGGCCATGATGATGACGATGTTCGGCTTTTCCTCGGCGTAAAGGAGCGAGAAGGCTGCCATGGAGGCGAGCATGAGGGTGGTGGGTTTCATGTGGTTTTTTGTGGGTGTGATCGGTGTGCGGCGACACACTACCAACTGCCGAAGAGATCCATTTGCGGAGGATTCGCGTCGGGAAGTGAGTTGGTGTCGCGGGTGTTTTTGGCCTTGGGACCCTCTTTGCGCGCCTCGGGGCGTGTGGAATGGAGCTCGAGGTGGCTGAGGATGGCCTTGGCGCGGTCGATGACGGGCTGCGGTAAGCCAGCGAGTCGGGCGACCTGAATCCCGTAGGATTTATCGGCGCAGCCGGGGAGAATCTTTCGTAGGAAAATGATTTCGTCATTCCACTCGCGCACGGCCACGTTGAAATTCGCGACTGCCGCGCGCGTGTTGGTGAGGTCGGTGAGCTCGTGGTAGTGTGTGGCGAAGAGCGCGCGGCATTTCGTTAGATCATGCAGATGCTCGGCGACGGCCCAGGCGATCGAAAGCCCATCGAAGGTCGCGGTGCCACGGCCGATTTCATCAAGTATGACCAGTGAGGCCTCCGTAGCATTGTTCAAAATGAGTGCGGTCTCATTCATCTCCACCATGAAGGTCGATTGTCCGCGCGAGATGTCATCCGAGGCACCGACGCGGCAGAAAATCCGATCTACTATGCCTATAGTAGCAGAATCCGCCGGCACGTAGGCGCCGATCTGCGCCATCAGGGTGATGAGTGCCACCTGGCGAATGTAGGTGGATTTTCCCGCCATGTTCGGGCCGGTGATGATGTGGAGGAGCGAGTCCTGCGGGTCGATGGTGGTATCGTTCGGCACGAAGGTTTCGCCGACGAGGGTTTGCTCGAGCACTGGGTGGCGGCCATTGACAATGTGGAGTTGTTTACTCTCCACGAGTTGCGGGCGCACATGGCGAAAGCGCTGTGCTGTTTCAGCGAAGGCGCAGAGCGCATCGAGTGTAGCGATCGCCGCGGCGCACGATTGTAGGGCATCCAGGTGCTCGCCGACCTTTGCACGCAGCTGGAGAAACAATTCGTATTCGAGTTGTTTCGAGCGCTCCTCAGAGCCTAACACTTTTTGCTCCATTTCCTTCAATCCGGGAGTGATGTAGCGCTCGGCATTGGCGAGCGTTTGCTTGCGGGTGTAGTCCTCGGGCACTTTTGCCAACTTGGAACTGCTGATTTCGATGAAGTAGCCGAAGACGTTGTTAAACTTGATTTTTAGGGTATCGATGCCCGTGCGCTGGCGCTCCGATTCCTGCAACTTGGCGATCCAGCCCTTGCCATCGCGGGAGATGCTGCGTAGTTCATCGAGCTCCGGCGAGTAGCCATCGCGAATCATACCGCCATCTTTCAGTTGTGCGGGAGTTTCGTCGGCGAGAGCTTGGGTGAAAATTTTCGTTAGATCAGAAAAATCGTGGAGCTGTGCGATGATGCGTTGCGATTGCTCGGCAGCGATGGGTAGCACGAGCAAGTCTTCTTTTAGCGCCGGGATGCCCTCGAGCGAATGCGTCAATTGCTGCAAATCGCGTGCGTTTCCTGCTCCTTGTGCGAGGCGGCTAGTGGTGCGCTCGATGTCACGGATCTGACGCAAAGCCTCGCGGCATTTTGAGAGCACGAAAGGCTCCGCGAGCATGGCAGCAATAAAATCTTGGCGCTCTAGCAGCAGGGAAATCTGGCGCGAGGGATGAAGGATCCATTCGCGAAGCAGCCGCGCGCCCATGGGCGTGTGGGTGCGATCCATCACGCCCAACAACGTGTGCTCGCGGCCCGAACGAGCTTCGACAAGGTCGAGATTGCGTTGCGAGGCGGCATCGATGAGCATCGTCTCTAGCGACTCCCGCACGCGCAGCGAACGCACATGAGTGCAGTTGCGGCGGAGTTGATGGATGAGGTAGTGGAGTGTCGCACCCGCCGCGCCGATGGCCGCCGTGAGATGGCTGCAGCCGAAACCGTCGAGCGATTGCACGGCGAAGTGATCGAGCAGAAGTTGCTGCGCTTGGCCAGGGAGAAACGCGTAGCCCTCATAGGCCAGGGCATTTGGCAGTGCGCCGAAGGTGGCCGTCTGATCCTCGGGGATGAGCAGCTCAGCGGGAGTGAGGCGACCGAGCTCATCTTGAAGTTGGGCGAGATCGAGAAACTCACCGACGGTGAACTCACCCGTGGAGTGATCGATGCAGGCGAGGCCGATTTTTTTCCCTTGCTGGTAAACGGCGGCAAGATAATTCGAGCGCTGGTGATCGAGCAGATTGAGGTCATCGATCGAGCCGGCGGTGAGGATGCGCGCGATCTCGCGTTCCACCAGTTTGCCAGGCTTGGGGTCCGAGGTCTGTTCCGCAATGGCCACTCGCTTGCCAGCCTTAACGAGTCGGGCGATATACGACTCCGCCGCATGCCACGGGATGCCACACATCGGCACGAGATGACGTTTCGTGAGAGCGACGTTGAGAATCGGGGCAGCGGTCTTGGCATCCTCGAAAAACATTTCGTAGAAATCCCCGAGGCGATAGAGCAGTATGATGTCGGCGGGCAAGGTCCGTCGCATGGCCTGGTATTGTGCCATCATCGGAGTAAGTTCGCTGCCGCTCATGCGCGACTGTTTTACGCAACGAATCCGGCGATGGGAATCAGAAAGCAGGAAATAGCGGGATTTTTTGCTTTTCCCGCATAGGATGGATGGGGTGATGGAACTCAAAGCTGCCGCGCGTGCGCATCCCTATGCAGCATCGAGCGAAGCGACACGACAATCCAGTGCCGTTGCCCGCATCGCTCACGAGCCCGGAGCTTCACAGAGGTGAAGAATGAGGGTGCTCGATGGCGTGCTTTGGGAAGAGGGATGGTAGGATTGCAGAAAGCCTTCGATTTCCTGACGCAGGCGCTCGCAGTGCTTGTCCCACTTCTCCGTGCCGCGGACGCGCATCGCTGCCTCCTTGATGTGGACGAAGCGGATTTCATTCGCTCCGGCGGCGCAGAGGTCGTCGATTTCCCGACGCAGCATGGGAAACAGCGATAGCTCCACGACGCAGTCGTGCTCCTGTAACAAACGCAGCAAGCACAACTGCACCGGCGGCGCGAGCGGTTGCAGGGCTTGGGCGATCGTTTCGCAGCCGATGTGCTCAAGCATGCGGCGCATTTTGTCGTAGAGCGCCGGCAGCGGCAACAGACGCAGCGGGCATTTGTTTTCTAGGTAATGGAAAATCCCCTGACAGATCTCGTCCACAAAGGGGAAATCTTCACGATCCGCCGCGTGCATGGCACGGCACAAGGCATCGCGCAGCCACTGGGAATCGTAACACGATACCTGATGACGGCCAACTTGTAAGACGGGGCGGTTGCCAATGAGTGCGATCACAATAAAGAAAGTTGCAGGGACGTGGGGTGAATGGTTAGGTGGACGGTGGCTTAGGGCTGGGAGGAAATAAGGGACTAGTCTTTGAACAAGCGGCGTTGGAGGGGATCGCGCGCGGCACGACGCTCCAGAGCCTGGATTTCGTTGATGAACTCGCCTACGTTGTCGAACTGACGATAGACGGAAACATAACGCACGTAGGCGACGGGATCGATGGAATGGAGCTTGTCCATCACCTTCGCGCCGATCGCGGCGGAGGGCACCTCGGCGAGGTGGTCTTTGTGCAGGTCGCTGAGAATTTCCTCTACGGCGCGGTCGAGACGGTCCATCGGCACGGGTCGTTTTTCGCAGGCCTTGACGAGACCGCGAAACAACTTTTCCCGATTCAAGGCCTCGCGCGTGCCGTCGCGTTTGACCACACGCAGTTCGGTGCGTTCGATTTGCTCGTAGGACGTGTAGCGGTAGGTGCAGACCAGACATTCACGCCGTCTCCGGATCGTAGTGCCGTCCTTCGACATCCGCGAGTCGAGCACTTTATCCTTCAGAGAACCGCATTGAATGCACCGCATAAAAACAAAAGAATGGAGACGCGCCAGACTAGGGAGTCAGATTTGGTAGTGTCAAATGGATTTGTGTAGCAGGTCTAGTATGTTGCTACTGCAAGGGCTACACCAATTACTAAATATCTAGTATTGCTTAATCATTTTGCACGTAGGCGCAAAAAATCCCGCACGGGCCAAGGTCGGAGCGGGGTTTTCGGGAGGGAAAATCACCAGCAGCGTTGGTATCGGAAAAGTCAGGAATAGACCAATCATCTCAGAACTTCCGGACCAAGAAAATTTCTCCACCGACCGCGAGCTCTCCGCCTATGCCGGTGTCACACCCCGCCATGTCTGCCATGCCCTTCAACCCAACCTGCAAAGCCTTTGCCGAGCGCTTAGCAGCCCAAGGAAAACCCTCAATCGTCATCATCGGAGCCATCATGAAAAACCTCTTGATTTCATCGCCGAATCTTACCCATAGAGACAGAGACTTCTTCGGTATGATAGATCCGACGCAATTCCGCATGAACACGGATCTTGGCCGACAAACAGTTGGACTTTAGAACCCTTTTCCTATAACTAACTTCTTATTAACATCCAAAACGCATGAAAAAAGATATAACCCTAAAGAGGAAAATGGAAATCTCGCCAAGACGCTGGAAGTGTAATAACGTAAGGGCATGGAGCCGCTTGAGTCTTCGAATTCTACTCACCCAAAAGGTGAGTCAAAAAACACCTCAAAAACGCCACTGGGAAGCTGGCCACTCGACACACCCGGCGGGCGTTTTCATGCCGAGTGGGACGATCAGGCACCCGTCACTCGCGAGGGGCAACTGATCTTCTTCTTTCAGTTCCTTCAAGCCGGTGGACGGTGGCAGGAGTTTCTACGCGAATGCCCGCTGCATTACGTTGGCAATCGTGGCAGTGGCGCTGACCACATCATGGGCACTGTTCTGCTCAGTGTGCTCAACGGCCACTGGCGATACGCCCACATCAATGGTGTGCGCGGCGACGGGATCAACCCCGGATTATTAGGACTCAGCGGCACCGTCAGCGAGGACGCCGTGCGCATGGCCATGTATCGCATCGACGAAGCCGCTGGTCTCGACTGGCTTACCAGCCAGACTCTCAGCTGCATCTCACCCGCATTAGGGCTAGCGTGGATCTTGGATATCGATGTCACCGTCAAGCCTCTCTATGGTCGTCAACAGGGAGCGGAAATCGGCTACAATCCGCAAAAACCCGGTCGCCCCAGTCACGTTTATCACAGCTACTTCGTGGCAAATCTGCGTATCAGCCTCGGCGTCGAAGTGCGCCCCGGCAATGAACACGCCGCCGCCAAAGGTCTGCCCGGACTTTGGCAAACCCTTGAAAAACTCCCCCGCCACCAATGGCCTACCTTCAGCCGAGGTGACTGCGGCTATGGCAGCGAAGGAATTATGTTAGAGCATGAACAGCGCGGCCTGCCCTATCTTTTCAAAATGCGTCACACCGCCAAAGTCAAAGAACTCGTCATGCGCATGATGCGTCAAGGAGCGCTCTGGCAAGACTGCGGAGACGGCTGGCAAGCCCTTGAAACCAGCATACGCCTTAGTGGATGGACGCGAGAAAGACGAGTCATCCTCGTGCGCGAGAGCCCCGCCCGAGCGCCCGTAGCCCAGATCGGCGAAGTCAAAAAGCCCCGTCGCGGCAAAGACCGCCAAACGTATCTGCCACAAGCGCAAGGAGACGGCTGGGATGCCCAAGCCACGCCCTGGAGTGGAAAAATCGCCGTCCTCGTCACCACATTAGACGCCATCGCCTATCCCGCTAGAGTCCTGCCCAAGCACTACCGCGACCGCGCCGATGCCGAAAACTGCTTCGATGAGCTCAAAAACCAATGGGGCTGGGGCGGCTACACCTCGCGCAAGCTCGCGCCAAGTCGGCTCATGGCCAACCTGATTGCCCTATTTTACAACTGGTGGAACCTCTACCTGCGATTTTATGATGAACGACACCACCGCGAAGCCATCCGCACCCGTCCGATGCTCATGTCCGGCGTAGGCAGGCAAGTCCAGAGCGGCGGTCAGCGCACCGTAAAAGTCAGTGTGCTACATGAGAAAGGAGACGTCATCGCCCGCGCCGTGACTGAGATTAGCAAAGAAATCCACTTGATCTGCGCCATCACGGAGCGATGGAGCGTAGAGCAAAAGTGGACGCTGCTACTAACACGCCTGTTGCGCCACTGGCTGGGCGGGAAATGGCTTCCGGGGCTACCTGCGGATGCCAGACTGATGCTGAGCGGGTAGACCCCCCCCGCCAAACTGCCCTCCGATGCCGCAACCAAACGCCCCGAAATAGGCGCCCTAAAAACCACGCCCATTTTCCTTTTTAGGGTAATCACTTAAAATCCCCTTGTCTTTTGTCAGAAAAACGTTCACTTTTTCTGACGAAAGCCGCAGCACATGATCAAACACGCCGACTCCATTGACTCAGCAATCCTGGACCGCATTCGATCGGGACCGCAGGATCGTGTCTGGACTCCTCAGGATTTCCTCGATCTGGGATCGCGCGCGGCAGTGGACAAGGCTCTTTCCCGCAATTGCCAAAACGGCACCATTTGCCGTGCCGGCCGTGGTCTTTATCATCTCCCGCGCAACCATCCCGCCCTTGGTGCACTGGGCCCTAGCTACGATGCCATGCAGGATCTGATCCAACGCAAGGCCGGTGGCCAGATTTTTCCCACCGGGGCTCATGCGGCGAACGTTCTCGGACTGAGCGATCAGGTGCCCATGAAAAGCTGGCATCTCACCACGGGCCCCAGTCGCCGCATTCGTAGTGGCAAATCTGATATCGTGCTCCGCCACATTTCCCCCCGTTTTGTATCCACCAAGAATCCGAAAAGCGCCCAGGTCATTCTCGCCCTGCGTTGGCTCGGCAAGCGTGCCGTGGATGACGACGTCATTTCCAAACTTCGCCGAAACCTATCTCTATCTGATCGCGCCGACCTTCTCGCCGATGCCGCCTGCGCCCCCGCATGGATCGCCGATATTTTCCATCAACTGGCGCACGACCCCACCGCCGCCTAATCATGAACACCTTCCTCAAACTTTCCCCATCCGATCAACTCGATGCCTATGTCGAGGTGAACCGGGCCATGGGCCTCGATGCCGCCAGCGTCGAAAAAGACTTCTGGGTTTGTTGGACCTTGCGCGAACTATTCTCAGCGCCGGGCATCGGCGATCATCTTACCTTCAAAGGGGGCACTTCTCTGTCCAAGGCATGGAAACTCATCCAACGATTTTCCGAAGACATCGATCTGATCGTGGATAAGGAAATTCTCGGGTTTGGCGGCGAAGCTGCACCCGATAACGCACCATCAAACAAACAGCGCAAAGCCCGCCTAGAAAGCCTCATGAATGCCTGCCGCGTATGGGTTCAGGAAACACTCCAACCCGCACTCGCTTCACGCATGCAGTCTGCCCTCGGTGAAAACGGGTGGAAGCTCGAAGTCGATCCGGATATACCCGACGGCCAATGTCTGCTATTCCACTATCCCACCGTCTTCCCTGCCAGTGCGTCCGCCTACGTCCGCCCTGTCGTAAAAATAGAACTCGGAGCACGCTCCGACGACTGGCCCCACGCGGATCAGTCCATCCAACCATACGTGACGGAGCACTTCTCATCTCTCGATCCTGACGCTTCCTGCGTCGTTCGCGTGCTCACCGCCGAGCGCACTTTCTGGGAAAAGGCCTGCCTGCTGCACGAGGAAACTTTCCGCCCGGTGGAAAAACCGAGAAAACACCGCATGGCCCGCCACTACTACGACCTCTGGTGCCTACTCCGCGCCGGCGTCGGCGAAAAGGCGTTGGAAGATCATGTGCTCTTCGCACGGGTCGCCGAACACCGCGAACTCTTCTTCCGTTTCTCCTGGGTGGATTACACCACGCATAAGCCCGGCAGCTTCCGTCTCGCTCCGTCTCCGGAACACCTAGCCGACTGGAAGTCCGACTACGCCGCCATGCTCGGCCCCATGTTCTTCGGAGAGACTCCGAGCTTCGAGGAAATCATCACCCTGGCCACTGAATTTGAAACCGTATTCAACGCTGGCGCCCCTCCCGATGCCTCTTCCCATTCTTCAATAAAATGAGTTCGAATCATCAATGTAGATTGATTTCTGAGAGGGGATCACAAGGTTCCGAACTCGAAGCCATCGCCACCGCCGGAGCCTAGCGGAGTCAAATCATCCAAGCATCGACTGCAACCCGTATCCCAGTGTGATCCAAGACTTGGATTCGCAATCCTTGCTCCGCATCATTCGCATGCCACTTCAGAGATCAATGAGCTGAGGACGTGCCAAGGCAAAACAGTGCCCTTTTCGCGTTGTTGATCGGTAGTGCCTCCGTGTTAGAGCCAGGGAACAAGAGTAATTCACCTACCAATCCCGAAACATCATCAACCCCTTCGCCAACGAGCCGATCTTCAAAAGCTGATTCGCGAAAAAAAGCCGGGAGCAGCGAGCCGTGTCAGCCCTTTCCAAGCGCCAAGTCAATCAGGGGTCAGAAGTCCGGGGTGGGAGGATGCACAATCATAACATCAGGCCGCAGATCAAAGGCAGTGTCGGCCATCCACACACCCAGCGGTAAAACCATCAACCACCCGGAATGGGAATGGGCGGATCTCGGCGGCACACGCCTCGACTGGGTGAGCCAGGGCCTGCTCTACGCGGCAGCGCTCGATGACACTGGCCTGACAAACGCAAAAACGCTCCACGACTTCAACGACATGCCCTTTGAGGCAATCCGATGCACCGTGTTGAGAGCAGACTAAATCTCATACTGCTTAGCCTTTTAAAGGCCAATCGCGTGAAGCAAAGCCTTTTACGCGACCATCAAAAAAGTTTTCTGATCCGAATTTTTTTCCTTGCCAGTCGGAATGCATTCTGTTAAAACATTGATGCATAAAACGAACGGGAGAATCCCTAAATCTTCCATACAAAAATTAAGATTTAAAGATGATAACTATAGCATCGCCACAATCTCATGAAGCGAGGACTTTATGAGCAATTAATTACCCTCTCAATGGAGAGTCAACTTGCGACGGTCGATCAGGAGTTGATTCGCCGTGCATCGCTTCGCCCCGCTGAGGCAGCAGATCGCCTAGCTCTTCATTTGAGTCGTATTATTGCCAGAATTATCAATAATACGGAAGAGAAGTCACGCGTTAGAGAAGGCATCGATTTGGTTAGAAAGCTTTTAGATGCGATGGAGAGCAATTTGACTAAAGATCAGGAGTTAGTCTTGGAAAAAACAATTTTGGAAGCAATTCTTGATAGAGACCCCGCAGGAAATCCCAAAATCATCGAGAGTCCTTTAATACCCCTACTGGATACGGCGCTGCTCACGAATGCATATGGCGAACCTCGTGTTGGCCATCAGGTCGCGACTGAAATAGCCTCTGCACAACGCATTGATATGATCATGGCCTTCATACGACGAAGCGGCATTCGACCATTGATCGATAGACTTCGCCAACACGTCGAAAATGGAGGGCGACTTCGTATTCTTACCACAACCTATACAGGTTCAACGGAACTTGCTGCACTCGAACAATTAAAAGATGCTGGAGCAGAAATACTAATTTCTTACGACACTTCTACGACACGACTGCACGCAAAAGCTTGGTTATTTCATCGCGAAAGTGGCTTCTCGACAGCGTATGTGGGATCTTCGAATCTAACGCACTCTGCGCAAGTCGATGGCTTAGAGTGGAATATAAGAGTTTCAGGCGCTAGGAATCCAACTGTGATTGAAAAAGTAAAGGCAGTTTTCGATTCATACTGGCAAAGTGGTGATTTTGTCCCATTCGATGCTCAAACTTTTCAGGAGAAAACCCGCTCAAATGAGAATTACTCGGCATTGTCAATTCCTCCCACAGATATTCGTCTAGAGCCTTTCCAAGAACGTTTACTAGAGCAGGTTGAAATAGCGAGAAATCGTGGACACCACCGAAATTTACTAGTTTCGGCGACAGGAACTGGAAAGACCGTGATGGCGGCAATAGACTACACTCGATTACGGAAACATATGCCTCGTGCACGTCTGCTGTTCGTTGCGCATCGCGAGGAGATTCTTGAAAAGAGTCGTGCTACTTACCGCCACGCACTCCGCGACCCATCGTTCGGGGAATTATGGGTCGCAGGCAAACAACCTATTGAATGGCAAAATGTTTTTGCTTCTATCCAGAGTCTGCATCGCAACCGTTTGCAAAACTTAGCGGCGGATTATTTCGATGTGGTTGTCGTAGACGAATTCCACCATGCGGCGGCACGCTCTTACCGTGAGGTTCTTGAGCTTCTACAACCGCGGGAACTGTTAGGATTGACTGCCACACCAGAAAGGGCGGACGACCTCTCAATCCTCGATTACTTTGATGGAAGAATTGCTGCCGAACTACGACTCTGGGACGCTATCGATCAGCATAGACTAGCACCATTTCAGTATTTCGGCATCCATGATGGAACCGATTTACGTCAAGTGCATTGGAAACGTGGGTCCGGATATGACATCGAAGGATTAACTAATATTTACACAGGGAATGATTCACTCGCGCAACTTATACTGAAACGCCTTGTAGAGCATGTCGATGATATCAATGGTATCCGCGCGCTCGGATTTTGTGTAGGAGTAGATCACGCGCGATTCATGGCAAGGGTCTTCAATGAGGCCGGAGTCCGTTCGATAGCAGTGTGGGGTGACAGCGCAGATGAAGAGCGACGACAAGCACTAGCGGATCTCAGAGATGGTAAAATCCGCGTTCTCTTTTCTGTTGATCTTTTCAATGAGGGCATAGATATACCCGATGTAGATACACTTTTATTTTTGCGTCCGACCGAAAGTCCTACTCTTTTTCTGCAACAACTCGGTCGTGGACTCAGGAAGGCTCATAAGAAAAGATGGTGTACGGTGCTAGATTTTGTGGGGCTTCACCGCAAGGAATTCCGTTTTGACAGGCGACTTCGCGCTCTTCTTGGCGGCTCACGGAAACACATTGAACAACAGGTTCATCAGGGATTTCCGTTTCTTCCCTCAGGGTGTCACATGCAATTGGATCTGCAGACGAAAGAAATCGTACTTCGGAGTATTCGAAAGGCTATTCCGTCTGATTGGAAGCAAAAGGCTGATGAGTTACGGGAGCTCTCAAGGGACCGACAAGTCACACTTTCGGACTTTCTTGAATCTACAGGACTTGAACTAGATGATATCTATCAGGGAACATACTGTTGGTCTGACTTGAAAGAAGAGGCAGGGCTATCAACTGGTACTCACGGACCTTTCGAAGAAAAAATTCGCCGTGCTTGCGGTCGCCTTCTACACGTTGACGATTTGTGCAGATTGGATGCTTGGCGAAAGCTCTTGTCTGAGGATAAAACTTCTAGTTCATTTGATCCGTATAGCAAAAATGGAAGACTAGCTCGCATGTTGATTTCGCAATTAATGTCCATGGTGCTAGGAGAATCGGCATGCCTTGCAGATGGAATTCGCCTACTTTGGCAGCATCCGCAAATATGCGCCGAGTTGAGTGAGTTGTTTGATGTCCTTGCGGAAAAAGTTGATCATCTCCATTACGCGCCAGCTGGTCATGAGCAAATTCCTTTAGTTACTCATGCGCGATACACAAGACTAGAAATACTTGCAGCCTGTGATCCTGCGGACCGAGCAACCGTCGCTCTGTGGCAAACGGGCGTGCGGTGGCTACCAAGACCAAAACTAGACTTACTGGCTTTCACGCTAGACAAAACAAAAGGACAGTTTTCTCCAACTACACGCTATCGTGATTATGCTATTAGCAGAGAACTTATTCACTGGGAGAGCCAGTCGGTTACGCGTTCTGAGTCCGAAACAGGTTTGCGGTATCGTGATCATCAAACAAGAAAATCTGGCGTTTGGCTATTCGCTCGACAGAGCGTAGTTGATCGTGCTTTTTGGTTTCTCGGGCAAGCACAGTATGTAACCCATGAAGGTGAACAACCGATGGCCATCACTTGGAAGCTCGATCACGCTCTTCCCGGGGACTTGTTCCAAACTTTTGCTGCGGCCGTAAGCTAGCACGTAGCTTCAAACCATTTCTCTTCTTAAGTCTCGGTAACCTAAACCACATTCGCTGATATCACTCAGTCTCAACCAACCATAGAGCTAGCCATCGAGCGCCTTTACGCACTCAACGTGGGAACGTCGCGTCTTGAGGAGGGAGCGCCGCACGAGAAGCCGCATAAACCTTTGTTGCTCTTGGCAGTATTGGATTTGATCGATGAGGGCAAAGCTAGCCCTGAAAACATTCCTTGGAACCAAGACTTACGCGATCGCTTCACGGCGCGGTTTCTCTTGGTTCGCAAGCATAACGATCAAAACAATCCGGATTTGCCTTTTCGTTATCTTGCCGGCGATGGATTTTGGCAGGCCTATGAGGCCGATGGAACGACTCCGATCCAAAGAGAAATTCGAGTCACTGACATGAACGAAGTGTTTGCGCGCTTTCAAAACGGATTTGAGTTTTTGGTCGCGATTCCTGAGAATCGGCAAACCATGCGAGAGACGCTGATTGCTCGGTATTTCCCACAATCCTTGCGCGAGGAATTGGTGTCGAAAAAAGTCATCCAAAACATTTACACCCCGCGTGCTGCAGAAGACACTCCCGAATACGGGCGCTCACCTGCCTTTCGTCGCACTATTCTTGAGGTGTATGATCATCAATGTGCCGCGTGCGGCTTGAGAATTCGACTCGCGCAGGGCAACGATGTTTCTTTCATCGATGCCGCACATCTCATTCCCTTTTCGGAATCTTACAACGATCATCCGACCAATGGTCTTGCCTTGTGCAAAAATCATCACTGGGCCATGGACCGCAACATCATCGCGCCTGGGCCTGATCTGCACTGGCATATTTCACGATTGATTGATCCGCGGCGATCGAATGGGGAGAAAGAACTTTATGAACTGACTGGCAAGTCTGTCCTTCTCCCCAAAGACCCAGCATTTCATCCTGACCCACAAGGCTTAGAGTGGCGGAAGAAAAAACTTAGTGCGTGATGGATCGACGCTACTTTTTGAACCCAAATTTGTCTCTGTGACGCGCGAGGAAAGACAAATCAGGATGAATGCAGTCGGCGGGGATTTGCAGCGCGTGGCCCTCATATACAGCAAAAGACGAAACGATGCTAGCACTGGGCGATGCTTGCCTTTCTTCATTTTGACGGTGAATCACAAGGAGCCCAAAAAAGTCAGGCCAAGTGGCTTTGATGATAGTATGCGCATGGGGGCGGCACCATACCTGGTGTTCATTACCCTCCTGAACCGGCGGGAGAGTTAACTCTTTTGGGGCAGCGGGCAGGAAGAGATTTTTTTCTTCGGTCACTTGTCGGAAGATGGCGAGCTCTTCGTGGTAATAGGTAGAACCTCCGTGAAAGCCCGAAATTGCTTCACCGCGTCCTCGTAGCTCTGCAACAAGTGTTCGGAGCGTGATTCTTTGAGGCGTGATAAAGGGAAATTGCCGAATGATGATTGTTGATTTCTGATTTTTTGTGGTCCTGATCGGGCCGAGCTGGGGCTCAGCGTTCCCAGGGGGGGGCACCGCACGGTTCACTGCTTTGCTTGACTGGCTCCGGGCGATGGGTTTCTTTGGTCGTTTCAAGCGAACGCATTTGCCATGAAAGCGGCCAAGTACAAAGTCGATCGCATAGGTCGCGCCGAGGAACAAAACCTCGCTTGGTGCAGACGGTTACGGACGACGGTAGCAGACGAGATGCGTTGTTTCGATCAAGTGAAGTAAGCGTCCTGAGAAGCGCCTCGATTCGTCAGTGTCGTAGTGCTAACCTACGACGTTTATGACTACGACAAACCATTCAAAAGGAACGGGCCCTGTGGCGCCGGGATGCTGGGCTGCATTCGCCGCTTTTTTTCCATTCCGACCGCTTCTCGGTGGTCGGGAATTTTTCTCGACACAGGATGTCGTTGACGTCTTCCGTCCCCACCACTATTCTCGCGACAACACATCATGCGCTGGTTGATTCCATTCCTTTTCCTCTCGCTCAGCCCCTCGCTGCGCGCGCAAGAGAAAGCCGCCCCCAAGGATGCGCCCGTCACCGCGGCGGAGCCGGTGGAGAGCGAAAAAATCCGCGCTCTCAGGGTGCTGACGGAGTCATTGCGCATCTATGAAGCTGAACGCACAACGGAACGCGAGCTATTGAAAAAAGCCAGCACCGAGGAGCAAAAAAAAGAAATCACTGCCGAGATCGATCGACTCAGTGCCAAAATCAAAGAACTGAAAGCAGCCTTCAACACTACGGCCACAGGCATCAACCCCAACGATGCTGTGGCCCAAGCGGAGACGCCGCTGAGCATCAATGAAGAACTCAAGAATATTTTCCAGCCTGCGATTCGCGAATTGCGCGACGCCACCGCCCAACCAAGGGAAATTGAAAGTCTAAAAACACAAGTTTTCCAGTGGCGCGCGAAACTGACTCTCGCCAAATCGGCCCTGTTGCAAATCGATCAACTCTTGAAGGATAGCACTTCCGAGGAAGTCACGCGGGAACTGACCTCAGCGCGCAAGTCTTGGGAGAAGAAATTGTTAGAAGCAGAAAGCTCACTAGCTAACACCTCGGTGCAACTGGAGGAACGCAAGCGCAACACGCCATCGGTGGTATCCTTGCTGGCGGGTATGATTTCCCATTTCTGGAGAAATCGCGGCCTCAGCCTGCTGCTGTCAGTGATCGCATTCGTCATCACCTTGGTCGTGCTACGTCGTCTCTATCGGATGTTTCGCAAGGTCAGTCCCATCCATAAAAAATACGAGGACGGCCTCCCCTCACGACTGTTTGATGTGTTTGCGAAAGCCTTCATCATCATTGCTGCGTTTTTTGCCACGATCCTCACCCTATACATTCGGAATGACTGGCTCCTGCTCACCGTAGTCTCCATTTTGTTCATCGGTCTGGCATGGGCCTCGCGCACGGCACTCCCGCCTTACTTTGAGCAACTCCGCCTGATTCTCAATCTCGGCAACGTCCGCGAAGGCGAGCGGATCATCTATCAAGGTCTTCCCTGGCGCATCGAGACTCTGCATTTTTTCTGTGTGCTCCACAATCCCGACCTCACAGGCGCCACTCTCCGCATACCCGCAAAAACCTTGCTATCAAGCTTCTCGCGTCCTTCGATGCCAAAGGAGCCTTGGTTCCCGTCTCGCATCGATGACTGGGTCATCCTAGATGACGGCGTGATGGGCAAGATCGTGCAGCAGACTCCAGAGCAAGTGGTGCTGGTAAAACTCGGCGGCTCTTACAAAACCTATCCCACTCTCACCTATCTCTCGAAAAACCCCGAGAACATCTCGCCGCAGTTTTCAGTCTCCACCACCTTCGGCCTCGACTACCAATACCAATCCATCGCCACCACACTCATCCCCGATATCATGCAGCGGAAAATCTATCAATCGCTCGTCGAGTCCTTCGGCAAGGACTCCATCCGCTCGGTCAATGTGGAGTTCGCGTCAGCCTCGGCCTCCTCACTCGATTTCCGCATCACCGCGAATGTCAATGGTGAGCTGGCCCCGCAGTTCAATGTCATCCAGCGCATGCTACAAGGAGGAGCCGTGGATGCCGCCAATGAAAATCACTGGGTCATCCCCTTCCCGCAACTCACCGTCCACCAATCAGCCTAATGAAACTTTTTCTGCTGGCCCTGCTGGTGATCGCTTGCGAGGCGGCACCGCGCGCCATTCCAGTCGATGTCGCCAAGCCGCAACTGCATGTGGTGACGTTGCAAGGCATCACTCTGCAAGTCGTCAGCTTCGATGCCCGCTCGCATCGCCTGCGCTTGCTCGACCAACCGAACGGTCCGGGATCACTGTGGTCGGATGCCCGCGCCGCGGCACGATCGGTGAGCGCTCTCGCTGCGATCAATGCCGGATTTTTCACTCCAGAGGGAAAACCGTTAGGCGTGATGGTCAGCGATGGAAAAAAACTCGGCGCAAGTAATCCCTCATCGCTCGGCTCCGGGGTTTGGTATGAAGCGAATGGTCGCACTGGCATCCTGCGCCGTGAAAAATCGAATTTTCAAGCCCCACAACTCCTGCAAGCAGGCCCCTTGCTCGCGGAGCGATCGAAACCGATTGCCGGACTGGAAAACGGCAAAACGAGCGCGCGGTGTTTCATCGCTTGGGATGGCGGCACGCTCTGGATGATGGTCCGCACCTCCCCCTGCACCCTCGCGCAGCTCACACAAGCCATCGCCGGTCAAAGCCCCTGCGGTTTCCCTATCGTCAGCGCTCTTAACCTCGACGGCGGCACCTCTGCCGATCTCTACGTCGCCCAGGAAATCAAAGGCGGCCCCGCGGTCTACCGGGCCATCTGGAACAAGCCCGTGCGGAATTTTCTGGTGCTTGAGAAGCGCTGATACGCGCTTCTATTCGGAGCACTCACATGAGGCAGTCCACCGCATCACCAAGGTAGTGGAAAGGCGCGGTTAAAGGCAAAGACTTGATCGCGCAGAGCGTGCAGTTTTGCCTCATCCTCGGGCGTTTTCAGGGCCTCGTTGATGAAGTCGGCCACTTGTACGATGTCAGCTTCTTTCATCCCGCGCGTGGTGACGGCAGGGGTGCCGATGCGGATGCCGCTGGGTTTCATCGGCGTACCGGTATCGAACGGAATCGAGTTCTTATTCACCGTGATGCCCGCTTCATCGAGCGCATGCGATGCCAAGGTGCCGTTGAGTTTTTTACTGCGCAGGTCCACCAGCATGACGTGGTTTTGGGTGCCGCCAGAGACGATGCGGAATCCGTGCTCCGTGAGGCGCGTCGCCATCGTTTGCGCGTTTTTCACAACCTGCTGCTGGTAGGTCTTGAAATCGGGCTTCAGCGCCTCGCCGAAACAAATCGCTTTTGCCGCGATGACGTGCATGAGCGGACCACCTTGAATGCCCGGGAACACCTGGGCGTCGATTTTTTTCGCAAATTCCTCTTTGCATAGGATCACCCCACCGCGAGGACCGCGCAGGGACTTGTGAGTGGTGGAAGTGACGAAGTCGGCAAAGGGGACGGGATTCGGATGCACACCGCCTGCGACCAGTCCCGCAATGTGCGCCATGTCGACAAACAGATAGGCACCCACATCGCGGGCGATCTTGCTCATGCGCTCGAAGTCGATGATCTGGGAGTAGGCACTGGCGCCACAGGTGACAAGGGCGGGCTTGGACTCGTGCGCCATTTTTTCTAACAAATCATAGTCAATGCACTCGTCTTGTTGGCTCACGCCGTAGTGGACCACGTCGTAGAATTTTCCGGAGAAATTCGCTTTGTGCCCGTGGGTGAGGTGTCCACCGTGTGCGAGGTCCATGGTGAGGATGCGATCGCCAGGCTTGAGCACGGAGAAATACACCGCAGTGTTCGCTTGCGAGCCGGAGTGCGGCTGCACGTTCGCGTGCTCCGCGCCGAAGACTTCCTTCAGTCGATCGATGGCAAGCTGCTCGATGACATCTACGTTTTCACAGCCGCCATACCAACGTCGACCAGGGTAGCCCTCGGCGTATTTGTTTGTCAAAAGAGAACCTTGCGCTTCCATCACGGCGGGCGAGGCAAAATTTTCCGAGGCAATCAGCTCGATATTATTGCGCTGACGTTTTTCCTCCGCGCGCATCGCCGCAAAAACGGCCGGGTCTGTGACCTCGATGCGACTGCCGGAGCTAGCCGCCACGCGGCAACTATGGCGACCATCGGCAAAAGCTGCTTTGACAAAAGCCTCCGCCATCGCCTGAGCGGTCCGCGCATCTACGGACTTGGCACCGAGGCAGAGCACATTCGCATCGTTGTGCTCGCGGCAGGTCACCGCCTCCTCGATGGTGCGCACGTTCGCCGCACGCACACCGCGGTGGCGGTTCGCGGTGATGGACATGCCCACGCCGGAAGTGCAGCACAGAACACCAAAATCATAGGAACCATCCGCCACTCCGATGGCCACGACGTTTCCGTAGTCGGCATAATTGACCGAGTCATGGCCGTGCGCGCCGTAGTCCTTCACCTCGCATCCACATTGCGTGAGCGCGGCGACCACCGCATTCTTAATCTCCACTCCGCCGTGATCGGCCCCGACTGCTACGCGCACTGTTTTTTCGCTCATCAGATTCTATGTCCTGAAGGACAAACACTGATGCACTGGGAGTCGATGATTTTCAACAAAGAAGTGTATCAGCGGCAATTATTTTCCCGAGCCTTCCAGAAAACGAAGAATTCCCGGAAAGGCCGACTCTAGCACACGCGCCACTTCCTCATAAGCCCGCGGCCCCATGCCGATGGGGTCCGGCACATCGCCATCAAACGCTTCCTCGTCCACGAAGTCGCCGATCAGATAAAACTTATCCGAGTGCCCGGGAAATTCGTCCTCCAGCGCATACAAATGCCCCTGCGTCATCGCAAATACCGCATCCGCCGACTCAATCAGCGCCTTGCTCACCTGCTGACTGCGAAACCCCTCCAGCGGCGCACCCCGGTCACTCAGCACCTTCGCCGTATCCCGACTTTCCTTGCTGCCCACACTCGCCGCCACACCTGCCGAGCGCACCACCCAACCCGCACGCTGCCCCAGCGCCTTGCGAAACAATCCCTCCGCCATGGGACTACGGCAAGTATTCCCGGTGCAAACAAACAGGACAGTCACGCCGTTGGTTGATGTGGTATCTGGCATCGGCACGACCCTACCACGAATCCCCCCCGTCTCGTCAAGATCGAAGCGAATCCCGGAAATGGCAGTTTATGCGTCTCAGGAGCCGGGGATGATCCCTCGATTTATCGAAGATCAAACAGCAGCGCTTCGCTGTCGGCATGGGCTTGAAATTGCCACGCTCCAGACGTTTCCGTGCTCATGGCATCACCCGCGTGCAGGGTTTGGCCATCGACCTCAATGCTGCCGCGAATGACTTGCAACCACAAACCGCGATCCACGCCGAGGAAGTGATCGACCGTTTCCCCAGCAGTCAAGCGCAGGCGATAGACATCGGCATCTTGATGAATCGTCGCCGAGCCATCGCGCCCATCAGCAGAGATCACCAGCACTTTGGCGGCGTTTTCCAAGGCCGGATCGGGATGCCACTCGGTGTAGGACGGGGCAAGATTCGCCTGGCGCGGCAAGATCCAGATTTGCAGCAAATGCGCTGCGGCATCGGCCTTCGGATTACACTCGCTGTGAGTCACACCAGTGCCCGCGCTCATGAGCTGGATTTGCCCCGGCGAGAGCACACGGCCATTGCCCATGCTATCCCTGTGCTCCAGCTGACCTTCCAACAGATAACTGAAAATTTCCATGTTCCGATGCGGGTGCGTGCCGAATCCGCGACCGGGCGCGATCCGATCCTGATTGATCACACGCAACGAGCGGAAGCCCATGTGTTGCGGATCGTAGTAATCGGCAAAACTAAAAGTGTGCCAGGATTCAAGCCAACCGTGATGCGCATGGCCGCGTGCATTTGCTTTTCTGATCGTTATTTTCATCATTTTACTTTTATTATGAATCAATGATTTTTCATCATAAAATAATAGCCAATCGTATTTTACGAACGAATCTGATAAAACCACTGATGTCATTCCCACTGCGCCATCCATGCTAACATTTTTTCACGGTATTCGCCATTGTTGCGAGATAGGGAATCGCTGTGTCGACCGCCGGAAACCTGATAAAACGTCTTGCGCGGTCGCGCCGCCTCGAAGAGGGCCTTGCCTTGCGCGAGCGGCACGACTTCATCGTCCGTGCCATGAATCATCAACAACGGGACGGGAAGTTTGGCAACGACATCCTTGGGAGAAAGTTCATCGGAGACCAAGTTTTTGCCAAAATTGCCTGCCATAATCATGGCCATTTGTTCGTAAGACGCAAAGGTGCCGTCGGTGATCACCGCGCGCAGCCTAGGCACCGTTGCCCGGGCGAGCGCGGCAATCGATTTCGCGCCACCGAGGCTGTGACCGAAAGAGAAGATCTTTCCTTCCGCGGTTTCCTTTCGCTGCTGGACAAAAGAAAACGCTGCTTCGACGTCGCGAACCAGTCCCTCGCGCGAGGGAGCGCCCTCGGACTTGCCGAAACCGCGATAATCATACATCAGCAACTGATAACCGCGACGCGGCAGCCAATCGACAAATGACAGATGATGTCCGATCGAGCCCGCATTGCCATGAGAGAACACCACGGTTCCCTTGACGCTCTGCCCCTTGGCCACAGGAATCAACCAGCCATGTAGCTTGACCTGATCGGAGGTGGAAAATGTGACATTTTCGAACACAAGGCCATGCTCCGCCGGAGTGGCAGGCGTGTCCTTTGTCGGAAAATAAAACAACTTATTGCCGCCATTTTTTCCGAGCATGGACTCTGCGATCATCGACATCTGACCGCTCTGATCGTTTTTCAGAGTTTCCAAAAGCTTGCCAAGGTCGGTCGGCACTTCTTGAGCCTGAGCGGCCAGCGCCGCGCCACTGATCCCGAGAGCAAGAAAGCATTTCATCACAAAGCAAACGACGCATTTCCACGCGGTTGTGCAAGAAAGTTCATGCGATTCATCGAAAACATGAAATAATTTGCTCGCCGCGCGCGTTTGCCACCATTGAAGACGAAACGTTGACGATCTGACAACATTCAAGCCCACACGACTCATGAAACCGAAATGCCCTGGAAACCCTCTGGAACGCTATTCCTCACGCCGTGAATTTTTTTACGTAGGCCTGCTCGGCGGGCTAGGTCTGACCTTGCCCGGCTTCCTGCAACGCCAAGCCATGGGTGCGCAGAAATTTTATGAGACCAAGGAAGGTGTCGCCAAGAGCGTGATTCACATTTTCCTGCCCGGCGGTCTAGCCCATCAAGAATCCTTTGATCCCAAGCCCTTGGCCCCGTCCGAGTATCGCGGACCCTTTGGCGCGATCGATACCAAAATCCCCGGCGTGCAGTTTGGTCAGTTCCTGAAACACACCGCGCAGGTGGCTGACAAGATGACCATCATTCGCTCGATGACGCACGGCGAGGCCGCTCACGAACGCGGCACGCACAACATGTTTACCGGCTACCGCCCCTCTCCCGCCGTGGAGTATCCGTCGATCGGTTCTGTCGTCTCGCATGAACTGGGAACGCGCAACAACCTGCCTCCCTACGTTTGCATCCCACAGGTGCCCAATGAATTTGCCAATTCCGGATACTTGAGCTCCGCCTTTGGTCCCTTCGCTCTGGGCGCCGATCCTGCGCAAGGCGGTTTCAAGGTGCGCGACCTCAACCTGCCCGATGGCGTCAGCGATGAGCGCTTTCACCGACGCCAAAAACTCCTCTACACGGTCGATCAACATTTCCGCAGTTTGGAAAAATCCGACGAGCTCGACTCGATGGACGCATTTTACCAACACGCCTACAAATTGATCTCCTCCCAGCAAGCGCGCGAGGCCTTCAATCTCGAAGCCGAGCCCGCCAAACTCCGTGATTCCTATGGTCGCACGCAGGCAGGACAGCGCATGATTTTAGCCCGCCGCCTCGTCGAGGCAGGTGTGCGCTTTGTCTCCCTCACCGCTGGCGGGTGGGACCATCATGACAACATCAAGGGCGGCATCGAGAGCAATCTGCCACCCACCGACCAAGCGATTGCCGCGTTGCTGCGCGATCTCGATGATCGTGGTTTGTTAGACACGACGCTGGTGATGGTCACTTCGGAGTTTGGTCGTACGCCGAAGATCAATCCCACCGGTGGCCGAGATCACTGGCCGCGCGTGTTTTCTACCATGCTGGCCGGCGGCGGCGTAAAGCGCGGGCTGGTCTACGGTAGCTCAGATGCATTGGGGGGAGAACCAGAAAACGACCCCGTCACTGTCGCCGACCTCGCCACCACCATTTACAACCAAATTGGCATCAATGCGGATAAGGAACTGATGGCGCCAGGCAATCGCCCGATTGAAATTTGCGAGAACGGTCGGGTAATCGATGAGATTCTCGACAAAAAAGCTTAACAAATCACGATCGTGAGCACCTATTCCCTGATTGTCTCACTGCTGATCTCCAGCACGGTAGCACTTTGGGGATATTCGCCGAAGCTCAATACCGTAATCCCACGCGGTTGGCAGCGCGGCGCAGAAGTGGAAATGCATTTTCATGGCGAGCGCCTTTCAGACACGCAAGAAGTGCTTTGTTACCAACCAGGCATCAGCTTTCGCGACTTCAAGGTCATCGATGAAAAGCACATCACGGCCATCGCCACCATCGCTGCCGATACGCCTCTGGGTGAGCATCAGTTCCGCCTGCGCGGTCCCGGCGGGATTTCCGAAATGCGTCTTTTTCTCGTCGGCCAGTTCCGCTGCATCGATGAAGTAGAGCCAAACAATCAGTTCGACCAACCGCAGCGGGTGGAGATCAATACCACCGTTCATGGCGTCGCGAAACTCGAGGATGAAGATTATTTTGTCTGCCATCTCAAAAAAGGCCAACGCCTCACGGCGGAAGTGGAAGCGATCCGATTGGGACAGGAAATGTTCGATGCCTACGTCGCCATCCTCGATCCACAGCGCTTCGAGCTGAGTGGTCGCGACGACTCGCCGCTCTTGCGCACGGATTGTTATGCCTCCATCGTCGCTCCCGCCGATGGCGATTACCGTGTCGTCGTGCGCGAAGCTGCCTACGAGGGCAATGACAACTGCCGCTATCGCCTCCACATCTGCAGCGCTCCGCGTCCAGCCGTCATCTATCCACCCGGCGGAAAGCCCGGCGAAACCATCGAGTTTACCTTCATCGGCGACCCCTCCGGACCGATCAAGCAAAGTCTCACGCTTCCAGCCTCGGGCCCGAATCCTTTCCCCGTGTTTGCGCAATCCGATGGCCTCTCCGCTCCTTCGCCGAACTGGATCGCACTGAGCCCCATCGACTACGCCAACGAGGTCGAACCGAACTCTAACAGCAAGGAATCGACCCATCTACCCGCCATTCCCTGCGCGGCGCATGGCATCATCGGTGAAAATGGCGATACCGATTGGTTTCGCTTTGAAGCGAAAAAAAACGAAGCGCTCGTGATCAAGGCGCGTGCCTTGGGACTGCGATCGCCGCTCGATTCCGTCCTCAGCATACGCGACACCAAAGGGAAAAATCTGACAACGAATGACGATCAAGGAAATCTCGATAGTATCATCTCCTGGACCTGTCCGGCCGATGGCGAGTATTTCCTGCGCATCCAAGATAAGCTACGCAAGGGACAACCGGATTTCACTTACCGCATCGAGATCAACCGTAAGTCCGCCAGCATCGCCGCCGCTCTGCCCACCGTGGAGCGCGTGCAAACGCAAAAATGGAAAATGCTGACCGTCCCGCGCGGCAACCGCTATGCCAGCGTCGTGAATTTCACCCGCGAAAATGTCGGCTGCGCCCTGCAACTATACGCGGACTCTCTACCCGCTGGCATGACGCTCACCGCACCTCCCGTGCCCAAAAGCGCTACCTCGTTTCCCATTCTGATCGAGGCCACGGCAGATGCCCCCATCGCCGGCGGACTCTATCACATCGGCCTCAAACCCACAGGCGAAGGCGCGCCGCCGAATCTGTTAGGCGCACTCAACGAGCGCATCGAACACGTTGATATCAATAATCAAGGCTCTTATCACGGCACTTCCGTCGATCGCATCAGCATGGCTGTCACCGAGGAAGCCCCGCTGCGAATCGATCTCGAACAGCCCGCTATACCCATCGTAAAAAACGGCATACTACCCCTACGCATCAAAGCCACGCGCCAGGCCGGCTACGACGAAGCCGTCAAACTGCGTTTCCTCTGGATCCCGCCGGGCATAGGCGCGCCTGTCACCATCGATCTCGCCAAAGGTGCGAACGAAGCGATTTACGAAATCAACGCCAGTGCCGATGCCGCCACCGGACAGTGGCCGATTGTCATTCTTGCCGAGGCCACCACGCCCAAGGGCCCCGTGCTCGTGTCCTCCCCATTCGCCACACTCACCGTCGCCGAGCCTTTCCTCACCATGAACATCGAGCTCTGCGCCACGGAGCAAAACAAACCCACAGGCTTGTTGGCCAAGCTAGATGTCACTACGCCCTTCGAGGGCAACGCCACCGCCGAGCTCATGGGCCTGCCGCACGGGACGAAAGCCTCTCCCATGACTTTCACCAAGGACACCAAGGAACTGCTCTTCCAGGTGGCTGTCGCAGCAGATGCCACGGTTGGCAAGCACCAGAATCTCTTCTGCAAAGTGCTGATTCCCCAGAACGGGCAAAATGTCATTCACCAAGTCGCCTACGGTGGCGTGCTGCGTATCGATGCCCCTACAGTAGCCGCCGCGCCCAAACCGGCCGCCCCTAGCGCCGAAGCCAAGCCCGCTCCCGCCGCGCCGACTGCGACACCCGCGGCCAAACCACTCAGTCGACTCGAACAACTCCGTCAAAAACAACAAAACAACTGAATCCAATGATGAAAACCATCCTCCGTAGCGCCATCGCACTTGCCCTCACGACCACATTCACCTTTGCCAACGGTTGGATGACCGATTGGGAAGCCGCCAAGGCCAAATCGAAAGCCGAAAACAAGCCCATCCTCATCAACTTCACCGGCACCGATTGGTGCGGTTGGTGCATCAAGATCGAAAAAGAAGTCTTCTCGAAAAAAGAATTCAAAGACTATGCAGAAAAAAATCTCGTGCTCATGGAAGTGGATTTCCCGAAGAAAAAAGAGCAATCCCCCGAGTTGAAAAAACAGAACAAGGCGCTCGATAAAGAATTCGCCATCGAGGGCTATCCGACAGTCTATCTGCTCGATGCCGAGGGCAAAAAAATCAGCGATGAAATCGGCTACCGCGAAGGCGGCCCAGAGGCCTACACCAAGCACCTGCAGGAGCTCATCGACACAAACAAAAAGGCGACGGCGAAATAAGCACCCATCTCAAATAGACGAAAGCGATGCCCCATTCCGACAGCTGCACCATTGAGCGCAGCCATCTTTCCCCCTTGCGCCCTGCGGGGAAATCCGAGCGGGCAGAGTATCGCTGGCCTAGCACCGACGAAGAGAATTTTCCGCCGAACACCCGTGGATTTTTGGCCACTTGTCGCCACTTACAAGGGGCGGCTGTAAAAAAATCATGTGCCCGATGGCGGTGCGAAATGATCCCAGCCCCCGCACACTTGCATGCTTTCCGCAGGGCTCACCATGCGACCGATCCGAGACAAGGGCGTGTCAGGAAACTCCTTGCGCCACAACGAGAGAAGTTGTTCCACTCGTTCCGGTGCGCAGGTAAAAAGAAGTTCGTAGTCCTCACCATCGCAAAGCGCTTGCTCGTGAGAAATGCCATCATGACAGGGCAAGGCATCGAAATCAAGGAGGAAGCCCAAGCCGGAGGCGCGGGCGAGGCGTGGGAGATCTTGTGCCAAGCCATCCGACAAATCCATCATGGCCGAAGCGATGCCCAAGCTTGCTAGCCATTGTGCCTCCGCAAGCCGGGGCTGGATATCGAGATGCCGTCCTGCAAGAGAGCCGCCAAGATGACCAGTCACAAACACCGCATCATCACAACGGGCAGTAGAGCGCAGCACCAGTTGGAATTTTCCGACAAAGCCTGTGGCAGCGATCGAGACAAAGAGCCCCGTCTGCGATGGCACGCGCGTGGTTTCCCCCCCTACCAGCGCCGCACCATATGCTTGCAAACAATCAGCCATCCCATGGTAGAGATCCTCCAATGGCTCGATCGCGGCATCGACAGGAATGCCCACCGTAACCAAAAACCAGCGAGGTCTGCCCCCCATCGCGGCGAAATCGCTGACCACTCGCGCGATAGCCTTCCAGCCGACGCGGCGACGGTTTTCCTCGGGCAAAAAATGAACTCCCTCGACGAGCGCGTCGGT
>CAMDAD010000036.1 GCA_945888515.1 Akkermansia muciniphila
GGAGCGGCAGCAGCGGCGAAAGGGCAGTTGTGGAGCATCCGGGACTTGCGGACGTAAGATATTGTGACAAAACGCTCAGGCCCACGAAGTGGGAGTCACTACTGCCATTCGTGTCTATCCCTCAGCTATAATTTTTCTCATCCTATTTCGGACAGCCATACATAGTCCCTCTGCCATAATAAAAAGTTCTCTTGCCGCGCTGTGGCTCTGCGCTCCCGGTGAGTTTTGGTTTCACGCACCCCGATACCCTGACCAATTGTATAGCGAGTTATGCAATGAGCGGAACGAATCCTTTTTCTCCCATCACGTATCACGCAGACGAATGCAGGACAAAAACCATCACTTTACTTTTTGCGTGATAGAGAAGGCCATGAGATCGATGCCTTCATCGAGTCGGCTGCGGGTATCATTCATGGCATCGAGGTGAAAGCCTGAGAGACTGTTGCCTCAGATGCCTTCGCGGGCTTGGACGATTGGCGCGAGCATTTCAGCGAAAAAACATTCATTCCATGGCTAGTACATGGAGGCAGTGCCTACCAAAAACGAGAAAAGGCAACCGTGCTGCCATGGAATGGCCTTCGCCCATTACTGGCATCTCTCGCAGGTTCCGGTGAATGATGCATGGCTGGCAAAGGAGCGTTTGATGGCACCGCGCGCACGACAAAGGCGTGCTCTGCTCCATCAATCCGGGAGCCCACAAAACCGAGCAACTCCAGTTCCTCCACTTCGGCGTCCGCCTCGCCCGCAAAGGCTGGCTGCGCCGGGAAAATGCGATCAATTCTTTTTCGTTAGAAAAAATCACCGACTGGCTCAAGCAGCCAAAAACACAGCGCTAGGGATGGGATGAGAAAAGATCACCGACCCTAAGCAAAAATCGCGCACAGGGCCAAGAAGACCTTGTGTTTTTCTGGCTGGTCTCGATATTTCACATTGCGGGCTTGAAAGGTTGGCTGTTTGCGCATACGAAAGGTCTCGAATATCCATGTTACTTCACTTTTACAAAATGAACGGCGCCGGCAATGACTTCATCGTCGTTGATAACCGCGATCTTTCGCTTCAACTCGACGAGGAAACCATCGCCGCGCTCTGTGATCGCCATCGCGGCGTGGGTGCCGATGGATTGCTGGCGGTCGAGCCTGCTGAACAAGGTGCCGATTACAAATTCCGTTACTACAATGCCGATGGCGGCGAGGCGGAAATGTGTGGCAATGGCGCGCGTTGCTTCGGGCGCTTCACGGCACATTTGACCGAAGAAACCAAAGACCTTGTCACTTTCGAAACGATGGCCGGCACGCTTTCCGCGCACATGGTCGAGGAAAACGTGCGCATCGCGATGTCGCACCCGCACGACCTGCGACTGAACGTCGGACTCTCGATCGATGGTCTTGCGGGCAGCATTCACTTTCTCAACACCGGCGTGCCGCATGTGGTGGTCTTTGTCGATGATCTCGAAGCGGTGGACGTGCTGAAATACGGCACCATTCTGCGCTACCATGAAGCTTTCTCACCGGCAGGCACGAACGTCAATTTTGCCAAAGTGCTCGGTCCGCAACACATCGCCATCCGCACTTATGAACGCGGAGTGGAGGATGAAACACTGGCCTGCGGTACGGGTATGACAGCCTGTGCACTGATCCATCATCTGCTGCATGGGGCGACATCGCCAGTGAAAGTCGATGTCGCAGGTGGCGATACGTTAGAGATCGGCTTCGTGGCAAACGGCTCTGATTTTACCGATGTCACGCTCAGCGGACCGGCGGATTTTGTGTTCGAGGGCGCTATTGAAATTTAACGATTACCATCATGTCATTCCGGGGAACTTATACCGCAATTATCACACCTTTTCGCGACGGCACCATTGACGTGCCAGCGTTTCAGAAGTTAGTAGAATTCCAAGTCGCCGGTGGCGTGACAGGCATCGTGCCGATGGGCACGACAGGCGAGTCGCCGACGGTGGACATGGACGAGCACAAAGAAGTGATTCGTCTTGCCATTGAATTTGCCGCAGGACGCGTGCAAGTGGTGGCAGGCACTGGCGCGAACTCGACGAAAGAAGCCATCGAGTTGACCCAAGCCGCCGAGGCCATGGGAGCGACGGGCACGTTGCAAGTTTGCCCGTATTACAACAAGCCCTCACAAGAGGGTGTGTTCCAGCATTTCAAAGCGATTGCCGACAGCACCAAGTTGCCCGTGATGCTCTACAGCGTGCCCGGGCGTTCTGGCATCGAGATCGGCGTCGATACCACCGCTCGTCTCGCTGCGGCCTGTTCGAATATTACAGCAATCAAAGAAGCCGGCGGTTCGGTGGATCGTATCAGCCAGCTGCGTCAAGCGTTGCCTGCAGATTTCGCGCTGCTGAGTGGCGATGATCCGCTTACCTTGCCTTTCATGATTTGCGGCGCGACGGGCTTGGTGTCCGTGGCATCGAACATCATCCCTGCGGAGATGAGTCGATTGGTTCAGCTATGCCTCGATGGTGATTATGCGGCAGCGGCAGAACTGCATCAGCAATACTATCCACTGCTACGCGGCTTGATGACGCTAGATGTGAACCCCGTGCCGATCAAAGCTGCGGCGCATTTGATGGGACTCTGCGGCGGAGAATTTCGATTGCCTTTGGTTCGTCTTACAGATGGACAAACCGCCACTTTGCGCACATTGCTTCAATCGTTTCATCTGATCTAAAACAGTTATGTCCACCGCTCCACACCTTCTTGTCACTGGAAAGTCCGGCCGCATGGGTCAGGCCGTCATCGAAGCCGCAAGGCAAGCAGCTGTCACGGTCACGGCCACGCACGATGCCGGGGAAGACCTCTCGACTGCGATTGCCAAAGCCGATACGGTAATCGACTTCACGATTCATTCATTCACGAAAAATCTGTTAGAAGAAGCGATAAAAAACGGCACACGTCTGGTGATCGGCACGACTGGTCACAGCGAGGCGGAGCGCGCTTTGATCTATGAAGCGGCTCACACCATGCCCATTGTCTACGCTCCGAATTTCTCCATAGGGGTGAACACGCTGTTCTGGTTGACCCGTCATGCTGCACGCATTCTCGGAAATGAGCATTTCGACATCGAAGTCACGGAAATGCACCATCGCCACAAAATCGATGCCCCTTCCGGCACGGCGCGACGTTTGTTAGAAATCCTCAACGAGGAAACGAACACCAACTACAACGACGACATCGTGCACGGTCGCTTCGGACTCACCGGTGCGCGCCCCCGTAACGAGATCGGCATGCACACGCTGCGCGGTGGAGACGTGGTAGGCGATCACACCGTGATGTTTGCCGCCGATGGGGAGCGGGTGGAATTGACGCACAAAGCCAGCTCACGCTTTACCTTTGCCAGCGGTGCCGTGAAAGCAGCGCAGTGGCTCGCCACACAGCCCGCCGGGCTCTACGACATGCAGGATGTGTTAGGCTTGCAATGACCAAGGCGATTGCGTCATCTCTTCGAGATTGGCCCCGCTGACGAGAACTTTAAAGTCATCGAATTCCACTTTTTCATTCGGCGGCCAGAACTCCTCACGTGCGATTTTTTCGATCAACCACGTCGCACACCTGCTTGCTGCCTCAACGATGCTGGCATCGAACCCATCCCAAGGACGGAAGGCAACATCATCACTCGCATCGCCCACAGCGATATAGCCCACGCCGGGCAAATGAGGAGTGAGCCCGGCAGCGGCGTAAAGAGGGAGTTGCAGATTGGTCCAATACTGCATTTTCCCCTTATCACCGGGCACGAGGAATCGATCATCATTGGCGAGATGTGCGGGGAAAATGGTCTTGGCGGTCATTCCCTTGAGGTGTGACTTGCGCACTTGCTCCTCGACCTTGCCCGTTTTGTAATCCCACATCATGTAGGAATCAGAGACGTCGTTGTAATCGATGCGATCGATTTTTCCGCTCAGCTGAATCAAGGGCATCTCTAACAAAAACGGTGTTTCTACCTTCCACACCTTCCATCCCTGGGCGCGTTGCCTTGCCTGCGCTTCCGCAAGCCAGGCCAACCGTTGTCGCAGCGCGGTAGATTGGATTTGTAGGGCAAGATTCACTTTCGTTCCGTATCGCATGGCGATTAGATCGGAAAGGAGGTCGTTCCAGCAATCGGTGAGCTCAGTGCTGCTTTCAATATCGCGCATGCAGTCATCCTTGCCCCACGTCTCTAACAACTCGTGCATGAGATTTCCAAAATCGCGAGGATTCCATTCGCCGCGATCGCCATCGCGCTGGCTCATGTGCAATCCATGTTTCAGATAAAATCGATAGGGACAGGACAAATAATCGCGCAGAGCTGTGACCGAAAGCCGCAGTATCCCTTCTTTTTCCCTCGTCACAGGAGCGGTGCGCGGTTGCCAAGTCCAATCCTTATGCCAATGGAGCTGCGAGTCCACGGGCGACACTTCGGCAAACAGCAAAGCCACGCGCTCCGCCAGCTCGGGACCCGAGGCGCGAAGAAGCAGTCGCGAAGGC
The DNA here is from genome assembly GCA_945888515.1 of Akkermansia muciniphila. Lineage (GTDB taxonomy): Bacteria > Verrucomicrobiota > Verrucomicrobiia > Verrucomicrobiales > Akkermansiaceae > UBA956. Next base: position 4,479 of record CAMDAD010000036.1, read on the forward strand.
AGAAGGATTTTCCCCTGCGTGTCCGTTTTGCTGAGAAGAATATCAATCGCACCGTGGCGACGATACGCCTGGAGCACGGTATGAAAAAGATAAGCATCGCGTGCTTCGCGCTTGGCATCCGTGAGTAGTCCCAGCATGCCGCGGTTGCTGGCGTTCAGCCATGGTTCACCGCCGAAGCGCGAAGGGATGCACTGATCATCCATACCGCAGATCAGAAGATGCTCGGCACGATGGAAGGGAATCTCCAACCATCCCTCGACGTCGAGAGCCCGCGTTTCAGGCATTTCGAGAGACGCCGCAGGCAAACGATCACAGCAGAGCTGTAGCCAAAAAGCGGCATCGTAGGTCATGCGTTGCTCCCAGGGTTGCCACTTCGTCAGCACTGCAGTCAGCCAGGTGGCGTCATCAATTTCAATCAACGACTCAGTTTGCCAGAACTCTAACAACTGCTGCATGGTCGAGCAGAATCCATTGCGAAAAAATTCCGTGCGCCAGCGGGTGAGTTGCTGCAGCGCCGCAATCAGCCGCTGGGCCAGTTCCTCGCTTACGCCGTGGGGAAGTTTCGAGGCGCTCGATAGGCGCTCGACATCTTCTAGCGTATCGACCAAGCACTGATCGCGCAGCACTCCGAGAGCCTGTAACCAGCGATAGACGCCGCCGCCGGTGAGGCATGTCGTTTCGCGGAAGCCCGCCATTTCCGCTGCGATCGCCAAGCTGGGCTTGCTGAGCCAGCGTTGCCAGTGACGCAGCCACACCCTCCAGTCCAGTGCCGAGTGAGATGTGGCTGGATCGAACACCTGCCAACCCGCGCGCTGGAAGGCAGTCGCCAGTGGCTGGCCCAGTGACGGATCGGAAGTGGCGAGCATCACCTGGTCCGATGAAGCGCCGCGGGCGGCCGCGCAGTTGACGGCCTGCTCCGCGAGTTGGCGATAGTCTGCGGTGACATGCAAACACCCGGCCGTGCCATCGCGACCGGGAAACCCTTGCGACCGCTCACACCACGAGAGCGTGGGGAATCCTAGTTCGTCAAAGTTTTCCGCTTCCTCTTCTGGCGCAGCGATCAAAACACTTGATTGCGGCACCCTGCGCCATAATTCTGCGACGAAAGGCGATGTTTCAGTGACACCCACCAGAACCAATGACTTACAATCTTGAGGCAAAACAGCCGGCTGTTGGCTATGGAATTGTTGCTGCAACAGGTCACTACGACTTCGCAGCGACCACGAGCGCAAGAGCTTTTCAACCTGCTGTTCTAGCATAGCCAGTGCCCTCCATCGCGCGGCATCGGAGTGCTTACCCATGCGCTGCGCGGCATCGCCGATCAGCGACCCGTTTTCTTGCAAGTGATAACGCAACTCCATCAGCGATTGAGCGATCGGACGCGACCAACCCTTGCCCTCGCCCTCATCGAGCGGATGAGGAAATGCGGCGTGATAGGGCGACCAGTCTTGGATCGACTCCATCACTTCCATCCACGCCAGTAGCTCGATCGTTTCATCGGCCATGTCGGCATGATCGATCTTGATAAAATAAGCCGGGGTTACCGTTCGCAGTCCCAAGATGGCGGACTGCTCATTGGTGGCACGCTGCAATACCGCCTCGCGCAGGCGTCTCCCAGCTTGCGCCGTGGGGACTACCACGCACAGCGATGCGATCTCCTCTCGTCGGGTCCACAGCCATTCCGCAGCGGATTCGACCAACGATGTTTCCCAGCCTAAAAAAAAACGCTTCATGAAATCAGTATGAGTGTAAAAAGTATTTTACCAAGAAAAAAACGACGCAATTACTCAGGACTGTATTCGATCTCATCACCCGTCTCTTCCGCTTCTTCGTCCACAGGAATGGCGCGACGAATTTCCTCCGCTGGTTGCTCGGATTCCTCCGCTTCCACGATTTCGTTATTCTCCCGCACAGGAACAGCGGCCATGGGTGGGAGATTGGTGGCATCATCGCCTTCTACGGGCACGGGGATTGCCTTTGGCACACCTTCGGAAACGATTTCAGGCTCCACGGGGATCGCGCGGATCGACTCGCCATTCAGCGCAATCGATCCGGGCTTGCCGTCCTCTACCACCAGAGCCTTTTTCGGTGGCGTGATGATTTCCTCAATTTCCTTGCGAAGTGGATTAAAAAACGCCTGCACCATCGGCGCGGCCATACGGCCACCACTGACGGTTTGTCCCGGGCGGCCTTCATAGACCACGGCATAGGCGAAACGGGGATTTTCGAAGGGAAAGAAACCGGCAAACCAGGCGAGGCGCTGATTTTTCGACGGTGGACCCCACTGTGCCGTGCCGGTTTTACCGCACATCACCGTCCAGCTCATGCCTGCCGCGCGGCCGGTGCCATAGCCTTCATTGACCACATCGCGCATGCCTTTTTGCACCGCCAGTATTGCATCCTCGGTCACATCCAGCTCCGTGCGCACTTCCGGCAGCGACTGGGAAATCACTCGGCCTTTGCCATCCTGAACCTGGCGGATCAGCTGTAGTTTGGGCAGTGCTTTGCCATTGCCAATCGCCGCCATGCCCTGCGCGACTTGCAGCGGCGTGGCCAGTAACACTCCCTGGCCGATGGACATGTTGGCGGTATCGCCATTCATGAAACGACGTTTGTGATTTGCCAGCATCCATTCATTGGTGGGGACCAGACCGGTGGCCTCGCCCACGAGCGGCAGCCCTGATTTTTCGCCGTATCCGAGGCGTCGTGCCATGGCAAGAAAAGTCGAAGGTCCCGCCTTGATGCCCACCTGGGCAAACCATGTGTTGCAGGAGCGTGCCATCGCGTATTTGATGGCGATGCTCCCTTCCTCTCGGCCCGAGGCATTGCGCACTTTATGCCCAGGAAATTCCAAAAACGCCGGTGCATAGATCGCGGTGTTTTCGTCAATCGTCTCCGCCTGCATCGCGGCGAGACCGACTACCGCTTTGAACGTCGACGCCGGCGGATACTGAGCGGCGAACGAGCGAGCGAACAATGGCGCCGCAGGATCTTCGTTGAGTTCCTTGAAACGAGTCGTGCTGATGCCACCGACAAATTCCATCAAGTCAAAGCTAGGTCGTGATGCCATCACCAGCACCTCGCCTGTGGTAACATCCAGCACCACAAAAGCACCGCGCTGGCAGCCTTCCTTGAGAACGTTCTCTGCCCGCTCCTGCCAGCGTTTGTTGAGTGTGGTGATCACATTTCCACCGGCGATGGGACGACGCACGATTTCTTCCTGCAGCTTGACGCCATCGTTATTGTAAAGAATGCGCTTCATGCCCGGACTTCCGGCGAGTTGTTTCTCGTAGAGCATTTCCAGTCCAGCTTTGCCCTCGGTGGGTTCCCAGAGTGGATCGTTAAAGTTGATGGGACCTGTGGGTAGTTTCCCTGCGCTGCCGGTGTAGCCAATGATGTGAGAGGCGAGCGAAGCACCCGGGTAGTAGCGAGAATATACCGGCACAAGAATCAAATCATCGCGCTTGCCTAATTTTTGTGATAGCTCAGAAGCGACCGAACTGGTGAGAAATCCGCTGAGATACAGCGGCAGCCACCGACGGTCCTTATAATGAGACCACAGCTCCTCGTCAGTTTTTTCCCAGCATTTCGGCAAGCAAATTCTCAGCTCACCCAGACGCTTGCGTGCCCAGGAAACGACAAAACTTTGCGTGGCATTCTCAAACTGCGGGAACTGAAGCGAGACTTGATAGGTGACACGGTTTTGCGCGAAAGGCTCGCCTTCACGATCAAGAATCTGTCCGCGCGGGGCGGGAATGGCGAGACTGATGACGCGTGCGTTTTTAAGTCCTTTGATCGAGGCGTCATTGGTGGCGCCCTCAACACTAGGAGGCGACTCCTGCGCCGCGACCATGCCCACCAAGCTCCATGCTACCCGGCACAGCGCAGGCAAGAGGGCGATGGAAGTTCGGCAAGCACTCATTCGTATCGCAAGAAACCTATCGACCAGCGCCACGCAGGTCAATCTCTGTTTCCATAGCCCACGGAGGGAAAAGCCCATTGCGTCCATGGAAGGGTCATGCCACTGCGTTAGCGCGAACCAGTGCCGGGGAGGAATCGATAGTATACCTCCATCATCAGCGTGCAGAGGGCGGTGCGATAAAAGACATTCTGCGCCCCACTGCCTTGGAACTGAGCTCCCACTGCGCGGAGTTTGCCATCGGGATTTTTCCAAGTGCCATCAGGGAGCTGATTTTTGAGCACCTCATCGCGCATCAAGGCATTGTATTTTTTCCAATCCTCTCCACCCCGGTTCATCATGGCCTGCGCCTCGTAGTAGTGGCCGTAGAGATCGACGTAGGGCGTGCCCCATTTCAGCTTGGTGTTTTTATTGATATACTTTGTGCCCTTCCGCACTTCCGAGCTACTGCCCTTGTCCCACATTTGGAAACAAAGAACGCCCACGCCAGTGAGTGTGTGGTAATTCAAGCCACCGTGAAGCCCTTTGCCTGAGTAGCCGAAACCACCCTCGCTGTCCTGTTTGTCTTTGAGGTAGTCCAATCCTTTTGACGAGCAGCGGGAGAGATTTTTGAAATCGAGCCCCGTATGCTTCATGGCCTTGAGCGCCTGAATATGCCAACCAGTCACGGAGACGTCTGTATGCGCCTTGGCGGTTTCATCGTAACGATAGGCCCATCCGCCATTGCCATGCTGGCTATCAATGAGAAACTGCCCCGACTTCTGTGTGATCTCAGCCAGGTTCGGAACGCTGATGTTGAGTTGTTTGCAAAAAGTGGTCGCCTCCGCCAAAGCATAAACGGCAATGGAGTGCTCATACACCCATCCGTGACTGGTAAAACCCTCCGCGAGCTTACCCTTGTTTTTGTTGCCGAGATTGATGAGGTAGGTCATGGCCTTGAGGCAGGATTCCCCGAATTCCTCCGAGACTGGCGTCTCGCAGTGGCCAAGGTAGGCGAGCAGGCCGAGACCTGTCATCGCGGATTTGTTAGAGGAGCCCCAAGACCCATCGGCATTCTGGGTTTTTTTCATCCAACGCAGGGCTTTCAGCACGGCTTCTTCACACTTCTCGTTGCCGCCTGTTTCCGCCAGTCGTTGCAAGCGGTCTTCTTTCGAGCAGCGCTTGCGCATCGTCGCGGGGATGGCTCCAAAGTTACCGCTACCGCTGCCTTCATCGCCACCGGATCTCCACCCATCGGAGAAATCGTTGCCGTTACCGTAATCAGTGGACGGTTGTGGCACATCCACTTCCGGCACGGGAATCGCTACGTTCGAGCTCGTGGCCGCAGCAATCACCCTGGCGCTTGAGGAAGAAGCCGACGAGGGTTTTTGCTGGGTATTGGTGCTGACTTTTTTCGTTTCCATCACTTCTTCCGCTGGAGTGCTCGCACTGTAGGTCACGATGACGGGCGTTTCCTTGAGGAACGGTTGGATGAAAATAAAGGCAAGCAGGAGGCCGATGAGAACGATGGATAGGATCGCAATGATGATCGAGGAGATCGTCGAATTGCGCTTCCGGGCTGAGTTGGGCGTGGAGACTCATATAGCAGTGTGGGTGTGGATTTTCAGACAGTCGATGCGATAATCACTGCCTTAAGTAACGCATACTGACGAAATATCATTAGGGATTTTTCCGAAAAATACTAAATTCGGTCATTTGCCTCTCCCGCATGGCGCCGAATGGAATAACCAGGCCCGGTGTCATTCTATTTGGCTCAATGCGCGTATGCAATTTCCCCATTTTCGCTATTGCCAAGAACGCGGCGGCTCGCTATGCCTTGCCGCGGCAACAACCAAACCAACACAGAACCATGTCAGACAAGAGTAACGAAGATCGTGTAAAAGATATCATTGTGGAGCAACTCGGCGTGAGCGCTGACATTGTGACCATCGACGCCAAATTCATCGAAGACCTCGGTGCCGATTCTCTCGATACCGTCGAGCTCGTCATGGCTTTCGAAGAGGAATTCGGCATCGAAGTGCCAGACGAAGCGGCGGAAAAACTGCTGTCCGTAGGCGACGTCGTGCGCTACATCGAAGCAACCGCGTAATCGTGCGTGTGAGCAGCGCGGCATTTCATGCTGGCTGCGACTAATCGAGACGGGGGCGGTTTTCACGGAAACCGCTCCCTTGCTTTTTCTGCCGCCAAAATCGGTATTCTTTGCTTTTTTGCGTTTTGCTGCCACGATTCCAGTGATGAATGTATCACGCGACAATTTCCTTTACGCCATGGAAACCAGCCGGGTTCTGCACGAGCCGGATCGACGTATTGCGACCTTTGGCGAAACGCGGTTCCAGTTCCAGCTCATCAGCGAGCTCATGGACCGCAGTGGCGAGGTGCGCATCCGCAGTGGAGAAATGGAGGCCTGCAAGCCCATGCTGATCCGGCCGACGCCTGATATGGAATGGGAGGGCTTCGATGAGGAATCGCGGGAGAAACTTAGCAGGCTACTCGATCAACTCCAGCAGCAAGGCATGGACCTCGCCTTCCTGCAATACGGCTTCCGCTTCCGCCGCTCGGCAGTGAATGAAGAGATTGTCAAGGAACCCATCGAGGAGGTTTCCGGCCGCTTGCTGGAGGAAGTCCGCCGCAGTGGCAATCCAATGCTCGCCATTCTCGAAGGGGTGGATGATACTTGGGAGGTCGCCTTAGTGAAGTTTTCGTTAGAGATGATCGCGCAATCGCAATCGATCAATCGCTTCGATCTGCAACGGAAAAAATTGCTCTAACGTTGCGGTCATGCGTCTCTGGACTTTCGTGAAACTCATCAGCGCCGGGATTGTGGCGGCTGTCGTCACCGTTTCGGTGTATTTCACGATGCATGTCATGGGCAAGCCGGTCCCGAAAATGCTCCAAACACAATTCTTGCGATGGATGCCAGAACCCGAGCGCTTGCGCGCGGATCCCACGAACGACTACGAAAAAGTGGCAGACCTCGCGGAAATGGTCGATATCGAGCCAGGCGACAAAGCCTTCCAAAAAGCCGCCGAGCTCCTAGCTACAGGAAAAATCGCAGAAGCGCGCGAGAAGATGTTGTTTCTCGTGAACTATTACCCCACCTCGAACGCCGCTCCTCTAGCTCGGCAGATTCTCAGCGAGATGAATATGGATGATTTCCTCTCGCTGCACAACAACCCTCATTTGGTGGTTCACAAAGTGGCTCGAGGGGATTCCTACCTCGGCATCGCCGCCAAAAGCCAAACCACTCTCGATGCCATCATGCACTTCAATGGCTACCTCGAGCTGCGCCCTTTGCAACCCGGTGATGAAGTCATGGTCATGCCACTGAATCTACGCGTGGTCATCGAGGCCCGTCGCGAGGCGCTCACCCTGTGGAATGGCGGCACCTTTCTCAAGGAATACCGCATTCTAAAATCCATCGCCCTACCCACCGCTGCTGCCACACTCAAGATCACCAACAAAGGCGGCGTGTGGAATGAAAAAAACGTCGCGCCCGGAATGAAAGGCTACCGCGAATCGCAAAAAACCATCACGTTGGAACGCAATCTGCAAATCGTGGTCGCCGGCTCCTCCGCTGTGACCGGTTGTCATCTCGATGCCGCCGATACCGAGGAATTGGCTCTTTTGCTTCGCGTAGGAAATGAAGTGGAAATCCGTCCGTAACCCTGATACTCTGCCCGCACACACTATGATCCAGTTGCTCGAATTTGAAAAACCCATCGCCGAAATGGAACGCGAGTTGGAAAAGCTGCGCGCGAAATCAGACTCGCAAAACATCGATCTCTCAGCGCAAATTTCTGAAATGGAGGAAATGCTCGCCCAGACTCGTATTTCGCTGTATCAGGACTTAACCCCTTGGCAACGCGTCCAAATTGCCCGCCACGTGCAACGACCCTATATGCTCGACTACGTTTCACTGGCGTTCACGCATTTCTGTGAACTGCACGGCGATCGCCACATCGGCGATGATAAGTCGATGCCCGGCGGTCTCGCCATGCTCGGCGACCAGAAAGTCATGGTGATCGGCCATCAAAAAGGCCGCGATACCAAGGAAAACCTGATGAGGAATTTCGGCAGCGCCCACCCCGAAGGCTACCGCAAGGCCATTCGCCTGATGCGCCTCGCCGAGAAATTCGGCATCCCCATCGTCTGCCTGATCGATACCCCAGGCGCCTTCCCCGGCATCGGCGCAGAGGAACGAAACATCGCAGAAGCCATCGGCTACAACCTGCGGGAAATGATGCTCATCAAAGTCCCCATCATCGCCGTCGTACTCGGCGAAGGCGGCTCGGGCGGAGCCTTGGGCATCGGCGTTTCCGATCGTGTGCTGATGATGGAAAATGCCTACTACTCCGTAATCAGTCCCGAGGGCTGCGCGGCCATTTTGTGGAAACACCGCAAGCATGCACCAGAAGCCGCCGAGGCCATGAAAATCGCGGCCCCAGATTTGAAAAAACTCAACCTCATCGATGGCGTCATCGCCGAGCCCATCGGCGGAGCCCACCACGACCACGCCGCCGCCGCCAAGGCCCTGCACGACGAAGTGTCGCAACATTTGCAGCAACTGCAAAGACTCGCCCCAGCTGATCTGCTGCGTCAGCGCTACGAAAAATTCCGCCAATACGGCGACTGGCGCGGCAAGTGAGGCATCGAGTGGCGGAATGTTACACAGCCCTGCCGCGTCGCAGATTTATGCTTTTCTTTTCCTCCCCTTCCGTTACTTTGCAGTCATGAAACTCCTGAGCCTCGCCCTGTTTCTGATCCTCCCACTTTCCGCTCAAGTAAAACGCGGCGAGCGGAAGTCTTTGCTCGATAATGATCCGCGAGTGGTCTATCTGACGGATCTACCAGATAAACAGATCGAGCTTGTCATCATCAAGGAAGCTCCGGTTTATTCCGATGTCGATGGCAAACAAAAGCTCGGCACCATTCAGGCCAATCAGAAGGTGAAAATCGAAGCCATCACCGACAAGGCCTACAAAGTGCGGGGCAAGGGCACCAATGATGGCATCGCCGGTTGGGTCGGCCCTTGGGCTTTCGCCTCGAAGGATCCTCAGTTTGTGGAGAATCTCAAAAAATTTTACGCGCGCCAATTGGAAGTCAATAAAATCATCGCCGAAAAGGATGTCGCGATGGGAATGACCACCGATGAAGTGACAAAATCGCTAGGAAATCCCACCAAAAGCACGCTTCGCCAAACTCCGGATGGACAAAGTGGCAAATGGGAGTTTATTGAATACGAAGAACAAAACAATTACACCCAAGTGCGCGACCCTGTCACAGGCAATGTTTTCCGACAGCTTGTAAGTGTCACGCAAATCGAAAAGAGCAAGCGTGTGGTGGAGTTCACCGACGGTCTTGTCAGTGCCATCGAGGACGCGGAAAGCCGTCGACGCGATCATATTCGCATTATCATACCGCCCATGGTCTTCGGATGGTAATCGCAGCATGAACCCCTCACCTTCGCCGAAAATTGACGGCCACGTTCACCTCGTGGGCAATGGTCGCTCGGGCTCCGGTTGCTGGATGCGGCTGGGCGGCTGGCACCGGATGATGGGGGAAATGATGCGCCGCAGCATCGGCATGCCTGTAAGCGTGACGGATCCTGATTTTGACCGCATCTACGTCGAGCGGTTGCTCCGGCATGTGCGCGAGTCATCGCTCGATTACGCGCTTTTGCTGGCGCAGGATGAGGTGTATGACGCGGCTGGTCGCAAGCGCGATTTTGGCTCCTTTTACGTGCCGAATGAGTATTTGTTCGAGGTCTGTGAAAAACATCCGGAATGCTTACCTGCCGCATCGGTGCATCCCTCACGGACCGATGCCTTGGAAGAGCTGGACCGCTGTCTCGCCCGCGGGGCCCGTGCGCTGAAGCTCCTGCCGAATTGTCACGACATTCACTGCTCCGATCCGCGCTACGATCGTTTCTGGGAACGCATGGCGGAGGCTGGGCTGCCGCTGCTCGCCCACACCGGCGGAGAAATGACAGTGCCCGTTGCCAATGCTGCCTACCAAGACCCGCGCACCCTGCGCCGACCGCTCGAAATCGGCGTGAAAGTGATCGCCGCCCACTGCGCCAGCAACAGCAGCTTTTGGGATAAAAATTACTTCACGGAACTGCAACAGATGATGCAGCAGTTCCCGAATCTCTACGCCGATACCAGCGCTCTGAACACTCCCGTGCGCAGCGGCATCCTGCGGGATGCCCTCCACACCGTGCACGCGGATCGACTGCTCCATGGCAGTGATTTCCCCGTGCCCATCGGCACATGGTATGCCTGGCTGCGCGGTCTCATCGATTACGATGACCGTCGCCAAGCCGCTCGCATCGAAAACCTGTTAGAGCGCGACTATATCCTCAAACGTATGGCGGGATTCGAAGAGGCGCATTTCACCCAGATCAGCAAAGTGCTACGGCCTTGGCCGCAGCACTAATCACTATACGAGCCTACCTCAGCCCGACACAGTTCTGTCTTGTGCTTTATCGGCCTTATCGCTAGTAACACAATCATGTCCGCCAAGTCCCGCACACGCACGCCTGCGCGTGAATTGCTTTTTGGAAATTTGTGGGAATACGATCCTGCGCCGGAGACGTCTTCGCCGCAGTTGCAAGATCGCTACACCCTTTTCATCAACGGCAAATGGACGGCACCAAGGACGAAGAAATTTTTCACCTCCCTCAGCCCGCGCGATGGCAAACCGCTAGCAGATATTGCTCTCGCAGGCGCAGCGGATGTAAATGCCGCGTATCAGGCGGCGACGTCGGCTTTTCCGGCGTGGAGCAAGCTACCGGGTGCGGAGCGGGGGAAATATCTCTATCGCATCGCCCGGCTCTTGCAGGATCGCGCAAGGGAATTTGCCGTGGCGGAGACGCTTGACGGCGGCAAGCCGATCAAGGAATCGCGCGACTTCGATGTGCCGATGGCAGCCGCGCATTTTTTCTATCATGCCGGTTGGGCGGATAAACTCGACTGCGCGATGCCGGGCAAAACCCTCGCGCCCCTTGGCGTGGTCGGTCAAATCATTCCGTGGAATTTCCCGCTGCTGATGCTGGCGTGGAAACTCGCGCCCGCGCTGGCCTGTGGCAACACCGTGGTGCTGAAACCGGCGGAAACGACATCGATCACCTGCCTGAAATTCGCAACCATCCTGCAAGAAGCCGGCCTGCCGCCCGGCGTGGTGAATTTTGTGACCGGTGCGGGGGAAACGGGTGCCGCGGTGGTGAATCACCCGCTCGCGAAAAAAATTGCTTTCACCGGATCGACAGCCGTGGGCAAAGGCATCCAGCGCGCGCTCGCTGGCACAGGGAAAAAGCTAACGCTGGAACTCGGCGGCAAGGCGGCGAATATCATTTTCGAGGATGCCGCCATCGACCAAGCCGTGGAAGGCATTGTCAATGGCATCTTCTTCAATCAAGGCCACGTCTGCTGCGCGGGCTCGCGACTGCTGGTGCAGGAGTCGATCGCCTCGGCAGTGATGCAGAAATTGAAAATCCGCCTGCGCAGCCTGCGCGTCGGCGATCCTATGGACAAGAATACCGACATCGGCGCGATCCACTCGCTGAAGCAGTGGGAGAAAATCGATGAGCTGGTAAAAGCAGGCGTTGCCGAAGGCGCGGAACTCTATCAGCCACCTTGCGCATTGCCCGAGGATGGTTACTACTATGCTCCTAGTATTTTTACCAATGTCAGCCTCAGTCACCGCATCGCCCGCGAGGAGATTTTCGGCCCTGTGCTCTCGGTGCTGACTTTCCGCACGCCGGAAGAGGCGGTGGAAAAAGCGAACAACACGCCTTATGGCCTCAGTGCCGGTGTGTGGACGGACAAGGGATCGCTCGCCATGAAAATGGCGGCAGAACTGAAAGCGGGCGTCGTCTGGGCGAATACTTATAACAAATTTGATCCGACTTCGCCCTTCGGCGGCTTTAAAGAATCAGGCTTCGGGCGCGAAGGTGGCAAGCAGGGCTTGCTGGAATACGCAGAACTTATCTAACAAAACCCATCATGAAAAACCCATGGAAATCCATCGCGCTGAGTCTTCTGGCTGGCGCTCCCTTGCTGGCGGCCGATGCCGCTAGACCGCACATTCTTCTGATCTGCGTCGATGACCTGAAGCCGGCGATCGGCTGCTACGGCGACACGTTCGCCAAGACGCCGAACATCGATGCCCTCGCGAAACGTGGGGTCGTGTTTGATCGTGCGTATTGCAACCAGGCGGTCTGCGCGCCGTCACGCAATTCCCTCATGACCAGCCTGCGCCCGCAGACTCTCGGCATCTATGATCTCGGCACGAATTTCCGCCAATCCCGCCCGGACGCCATCACCATGGCCCAGCATTTTCACCAATCCGGCTATAAGACGCAGGCGCTCGGGAAAATCATGCATGTCGGACACGGCAACAATGAGGACAAGGCCTCGTGGGATGTGCCGCATTTCCAGGGCAAGACCATAGGCTATGCAAAAAAAGAAAACCAAGCGCCTACGCGTGAGGGCGCTCTGTTCGATAACAAACGCCCAGATCAACTGCCGCGTGGTGCGGCCACGGAATCCGCAGATGTGTCCGATGATACCTACAGCGATGGCCAGATTGCGGCGGAGGCGATCCGTCGTCTGCAAGCCGCAAAAACGGACAAGCAACCGTTTTTCCTCGCCGTCGGATTTCTCAAACCGCACCTCCCCTTCGTCGCGCCGAAACGTTACTGGGACCTGCACGATCCCGCTAAACTGCCGCAACCCGAACGCCTCACGCCACCCGATGGAGCTCCCTCCTACGCTCCGCAATTCGGCGGTGAGTTGCGCAACTACGCCGATATGCCGACCGGTAGTACGCCCCTGTCACCAGAGCTCACACGCCATTTGATCCACGGCTACTACGCCGCCACCAGCTACATGGATGCACAGTTAGGCAAGGTCTTGGATGAGTTGAAAAAATTAGACCTAGAGAAAAATACGATTGTTGCGCTATGGGGTGATCATGGCTGGCACTTGGGCGATCACGGCATGTGGTGCAAACACACCAACTACGAACAAGCCGCGCGCATCCCGCTACTGGTCGCCATTCCCAGTGGCAAAGCAACGCACGCGAAGGCGATGGTGGAAACCGTCGATCTCTATCCCACTCTTGTGGAACTGGCCGGCCTGCCCGCGCGCGAAGGTCTAGACGGAAAAAGTTTCGCCGCCGTGGTGCGCGGAACTGCCGATAAGCATCGCGAGTTTACCACGCACGTCTATCCGCGCCAGAACATGATCGGACGTGCGGTGCGCGATGAGCGCTACCGACTCGTCGAATGGAAAAAACCCGGTGCCGAAGCATCGACCGCCGAATACGAACTCTACGATTACCAAGCCGATCCCGGCGAAACCAAAAACCTCGCCGCAACGCAAGCCGACTTGGTGAAAACCCTCGCCGCCCGCATCCAGGCGATGCCCGAGGCCAAGCCCCAGGTCAAAGTCGCCGCCGCGGTCGATGCGCCCAAGCGCCCCGCCGCAAAACAAGACCGCGCGGAAATGTTCGCACGCCGCGATGCCGACAAAGACGGCAAACTCACCAAAGAAGAATTCCTAAGCCAACAACCCGACCCCAAAGACGCCCCCGCCCGCTTCACCCGCTTCGACAAAAACACCGATGGTGTTTTATCAAAAGAGGAATTTGTGAACGGTAGTAATCCACCGGCGAAAAAGTAAACTTTCCCATACTCGCTGCATCTCAATTCACCTAACAAAAAAGAATGAAAAATGGGGAGACGCTGCAAAAATACTGTCAGATGGTTGACTGACTTGTTCTGCCATCACGCATCAAAGGTATGTGGATCTTTTTGCAACAAATTCAAAGCGCTGGCATCCAAACGATCTTTTTCTCGGACTGACTTTTGTTTCCAGCGAATTAGCGTAGATATGGATGCGTAATGAATCCAGTGACCGTCTAATGAGAATCGATCCGCGTCTCTGATTGCTTCATCATAGGTAACTCCAGACAAACGAGTGAACAAATCCATCTGACACATTTCCACCTCCTCAATGATACGGATCGCACCCTCGGAATCATCAAAATCTTCCGGCGTGAGTTCACGGGCGAAACCTTCTCCATAGTCGCTGAGCACATCCAGCAAACACGTTATGTTATCCCTCCCATTGTCCAACAGCAAATCGATATCCTCGGTAAAACGCATATAGCCCTGGAGGGTGACCGCGATGCCACCCACTACGATAAACCGCACCTCAGCTTTTGCGAGTCTTTCCAACAACTTTTCGTACGAGGGTTCCATCATCAGCGGGTGCTTGCCACTTCCCGCCACGGAGAAACAGCGCGTTTTTTTGCATCATAGCAAGACGGCGCAGGGGAGAAATTCGACTGAGCGAACCTCCTACTTTTTTCTTAACCGATTCTTGAAACGCTTCGTTCATGCAATGACTGATCCCTATCATGGGATTGCCGATTTGGCAAGAACACTCATCCGCGATCTTGGGTCATCGAGCACAATCCCTCGACTGTATATGAGGAAAGCACTTGCCGTGATCACGCAATAAGGTAACGTGAGCGTATCAAACGATTATGAAAAACAACGCAAAACCATCTTTCTCCATCGTCGAGGTCGATGACGATGGCTGGGCTGCGTTTAAGGCGCTGGAGGCAGAGCACCGGCGCGAGTATGCGGCCAGCGCCCAGGCTGTAGCGGATCACGAGGCATGGGTGAATGCGCCAGTAGGATCGGATCGAGAATGGTGCTCGATCCAAGCGGAGACTCGCGAGCCAACAGTGGTTCCCAGCGCCACGCAACTTCCTTGGGGGAGCCTCCATGATTGGGCATTGGAAAAAAATGGGTAAACGAAATGAATGCCACACGTGTCACTCTTCAAGATTTTCTTCCTGCGCTGGAAGCCCTGCGCGAAACAGAGTCGGACTACTGCTTGGTAGGCGGTCTAGCCGTGGGGGCATGGGCCGAAGTTTTTCTCACTTCCGGAGAACGTATTTTGTTTGATCTGCCGATTCGTAGCAAAGATATCGATATCCGGGCTGCAAAGGCAGATGCCATGATGTTTCTGAGAAATCTCCGCGACGAGGGTTGCAAAATCGGAACGATCTGTAAGCGCACCCCAAAAGACGCCACTCAGTCCTTCCCTGCAATTGCCGTTCCGATAGAACTGCCCTTCTCAGGAATCAAGACTACGGTGGAGGCCTTATCTGGTATGCCGGCCTTGGACAAAGCGGTGAATGACGTGATCGTCACACACGGCACAGCACTGCGATACGGAAACATTCAGGTGCTCGATCCTTGCTCGCTGATGATCTGCAAACTCAATGCGATCCACACGCGGCCCGCTGGCGAGTCGGATAATGATCGAAAACACGCCACCATCCTGAGCCTGGTCATTCCGCGTTTCATCGAGCGTGCACGGGAGCGCAGCAAAGCCCACAACGACCCCTATCACCCGGGCATTGACGCGCAGAGATTGGCCGGATTCCTGCGTGCTGATCCATGGGAAAATTTAATTCCTGAAAACGAACGACGAGTGATGCTTGATGCCTGCGACAGCACTCTCAAGGATGGATCGAAAGACCAAGAACCATGATGAAATTGTAAAAAATCGTCGACTGTGAATCCGTTCCATTTTACCACTGATACGCTGAAACCAATTGAGGAAACGGAAGTTCCTTTTCTATCCAGTGGTTTCAGTGGTGTTCCCTGTAGTTGTCTCATTAGGTAAGGGTATATGGTTCGACACATCATGCGCGGGTGGGTGACTAGGAGTATCATCGCTTTGCTGGCGGTCACGCCGGGCTTTGCTGACTCCGTAGTCTTTCTTCATGAGGGCTCCCTGTATCATTCGATCACGGACGGCAAACAACCCGGCCTTTTTGTTTATGGAAAATCGAAGCCAAAAGGAACATCTGATTTCCTGCCACCCAAGCGCATCGGTGATGCCGTGCAGGGACTCATGGTTGCCGTATCTGATGGCAAGATGCGTTTCGCATCACCAGGATGCGAGCATACGCTGGATGTTGAGAAAGGGATCGTGCAAAAGCGGAAGATCCAGCTCCCCTTATCACCGCCCGCACCTTGTCTCTGGACGCTGGCCGATTACAATGGCGACGGGCATACGGATGTGATTGTTTTCTCGCAGACCACCGCCGATGCGAAGGCGCGGATCTCTTACGGCCGCGCCGATGGCACTTATGCCCCGCCCTTTGTCTTGCAAGCGGATGGAAAGGACTTTGACTCTTCTGGCATTCGTTCACCTCATTTCGTGAATCTCGATGACGATGATGACCTTGATCTCATCCATCTGGATGCGCAGGGAGGGATGATCTACTATGAAAATAGTAATACGAATTCCGAGCCGCTGTATGCCGTAGGCCGTGTGTTGCCCGGTGGAACGGAAAAGACCGTCATCGATGCCGTTTGCCCGTTTGATTGGAATGCGGATGGTCATACGGATTTGATCATCATGACTCGCGATGGCGCGATCGGTTACCTGCCTCATCGGGGTTTGTATCAGAATGGATTGCCGATATTTTCTGCCCTAGTCTCTTTGATTGCCAGTCCCACTTCTCCGTGATGGAATCTTTACCCACCATGAAACGCGCACTGATCGCTTGTGATAAATTCAAGGGTTCGCTCTCGGCGATCGAGGCCTGCACTGCCGTTCAACACGGGCTGGGCTCCTTGTGGCAGGGGGATTTGTGCCCGATCGCGGATGGCGGTGAGGGATTTGTGGATACGATGATCGCCGCCATGCAGGGCGTGAAAGTCACGGCCCCCAGCCACGATGCGCTGGGGCGGGAAATTTCTGCCGAATACGGCATCGTGCAGCGCGAGGGCAATACCATCGCCGTCATCGAAATGGCAGCGGCCAGCGGCATGTGGCGCATTGATTCGTTAGAGCGCGATGTCATGCGCTCTTCGACATTCGGCACGGGCGAGCTGATGCGACACGCCATCGAGGAGCACCGTGTCGATCAGATCATCGTAGGTCTCGGCGGCTCGGCGACGAACGATGGCGGCACCGGGATGGCGGCGGCGCTGGGTGTGCGATTTCTTGATGTGAAAGATCATCTGTTAGATCCTGTTCCTGAGTCGCTGCATAGGGTAGCGCGTGTGGATTTTTCGCAACGCATCGCACTGCCATCGGTGCAAGTGGCTTGTGATGTGGAGAATCCACTCTGCGGTGAGAGAGGTGCAAGCGCGGTGTATGGTCCGCAAAAGGGAGCGAGTCCGTCGCAGGTAGAGGAACTGGATCGCTGGCTAAGTCATCTGACACAGGTCACGGATGCGGAAGTCCATGCGCACATTCCTGGTGCGGGTGCCGCGGGTGGATTAGGCTTTGGCTTGCTGACTTTCGCTGGAGCCCATCTGATGTCCGGCTTTTCCATGGTCGCGGAGGTCTGCGATCTGCCGCAGCGCATCGCGGCAGCGGATCTGGTGATCACGGGCGAGGGCTCGCTGGATGCCCAGTCCCTTTCGGGCAAGGGCCCGATCGGCATTGCGCGCCTGTGTCGTGAGCTCGGCGTGCCTTGTGTAGCGGTTGCGGGCGCATGTAGTGAGGAAATCACGACGAGCGGATTGTTTCATTACACGATTTCTCTCAGTTCGCTCGGCTTACCTCTCAGCGAAACGATGGCGCGCGCCGTGGAATTGTTAGAAAACGAAGTATACCAAGCTCGGGAACAGTGGCGACTGATCGCAGGCAAAAGCACGTCTCGCATCGATTCAGGCTCATGAGGTTTTTGCTGCTATGGATCGCGTTGTTTCCCGCTCTGGTGCTGGGACATGAGGTGGATCAGGTGAGGGCACACATGGAGATCGGAAAAAGCGAGTGGAGCGCCATCGTGGAGATCGAGGCATTCACGCTTTATCCCGGCGTAGGTCCTCGTGCTCCCGACGCAAGCGTAGACCATAACTTTGCCGGGATTGCCTGGATCCAGCAGCTCGAACGCGTCGATCATCAGGAGATAAAAGAAACCGCCGAGGGCTACCTACGCGATTGTTTTCAAGTCACGCTCGACGGAATGCCGACTCCCTTCACGATCGAGTTTCTGAATTTCACCACCGATCCGCCCCAATGGACGACTAACCAGAAAGGCACGGCACTCTATCGGATGAAACTGCACGGCGCATGGCCACGTGACATGGCGGGTCCGCTGGAGTTGCTGTGGCTCGATTACTCGGATGAGCATCTCTTGCTGCAAGTGCGCACAACCGCAAAAACGGAAGATGTGTTCCTTAGCGTGATGCGTGTCGAAACAAAAACGCCGACCAAACTCGCGGAAATCACTGCGGCAGGAAAAGTGGGTGATACGGTGGGCACGAGTCTTCGGGCGTGGATCGTAGCAGGATTCGAGCACATCATCCCCAAAGGTCTCGATCACATTCTTTTCATTCTGGGTCTGTTTTTCCTGCAGCCCAAGATACGCCCGCTGCTCTGGCAGAGCATGGCATTCACCATCGCTCACTCGATCACGCTGGGTCTGGTGGTCGGTGGTGTGTTCCGCATTTCGCCTGATATTGTCGAGCCAGCCATCGCTCTGAGCATCGCGTATGTGGGCTTTGAAAACATTTGGGTGAAAGAGCTGAAGCCTTGGCGGATCGGACTAGTCTTCGGCCTCGGGCTACTACACGGCATGGGCTTTGCCAGCGTGATGCAGGAGTTAGAGATTCCCGCCGGCAGCTTGCTGACGCCCTTGCTCGGGTTCAATGTCGGTGTCGAGTGCGGTCAACTCGCTGTCCTAGCGATCGCGTTTTTGCTCACTTTCGCCCTGTTCCAGAAACCCCTCTTCGCCCGCATGCGCCTGATCGCTTCCGCATCGATCGGCCTGACGGGGCTCTACTGGACGGTAGAACGCCTTTTTTTGTAAACATGGCTTAATCATTCGGCGACAGGGCAAAAGTTCTAAAAAAACCCATTTTATGCTTGCGTCGGCGAGGACATTCTCCTAGCTTCGCGCCCCGCAACTCCAACTTCTGCACTTTTATGTCCAAGCACAACAGCCTCAAATCAGCTTCCACGGTGGGTGGCAAGCGTTCCGTTCTCAAGCGCTTTGAACGCGTGAAGCTCATGAAAGAGCGCGGTCAGTGGAAACAAGGTCGCAGCCCACTGGGTCTGCCCAAGACCAAGCACGAAGCGTAATCCGATGGCGCTGCGCATGCGCGGTGCCTCGTTTCGCTATACTGATTTTCCTCAAGCGCGGGTCTGCTCGGATCCGCGCCTTTTTTCTTGGTAACTCTTCCGATCATGGATTCCACCCGTTTGAACAAATACTTGGCCGCCTGCGGTGTCGATTCGCGACGCGGCTGTGACGCGCTCATTCTGGAAGGCCGTGTCGAGGTGAACGGCCACCCTTGCCTCAAGCCCGGCACGCAGGTGAAGGAAGGCGATCACGTACGCGTCGATGGCAAGCGTGTGACCATGCTACGCACCACCACCATTTTGCTCAACAAGCCGCGCGGCTTGGTTTGCTCCAAGGATGATGAGCTCGGTCGCGAAACGATCTTCACCCTACTGCCGGTGGCGATGCAGCATTTGCACCACGTCGGTCGGCTCGATGCCGATTCGGAAGGTCTGATCATCCTCACCAACGATGGCGACCTCACGCAGCGCCTGATGCATCCGCGCAACAAGGTCGAAAAAGAATACCTCGTCACCAGCAACCAACCGTATCAGCAAGAGCATCTCGATTTATTCCTCTCCGGTGTTTACTCCAAGGAAGGCAAACTTAGTGCCAAATCGCTGCGGCGCATGAGCGCGCGCCGCATTTCCATGGTGCTCGATCAAGGCGCGAAACGTCAGATCCGCGTGATGCATGAGACGCTGGGCTACCAGGTGCTCAAGCTCGTGCGTGTACGCATCGGCACCTTGTGGGGCGGCGATTTGGAGGTCGGACGCTTCGTTTTGTTAGGCCCTGAGGAAATCCTCAAGGCCAGCACCAATCCAGAAACGGTAGCCCCGAAATCCCTTGTCCGTCGCGAAGGGAAACCCGCTACCGCGAAAAAGTTCGCGCGCAAGGGAGCAAAGCCCATGGCAAAAAAGACGGCACGCAAGTCAGCTTCCAAGCGTCGTTTCGACAGCGAGCCGCCCGCGAAAAAAGGCAGTCGCGCCACCGCCAAACGCCCGCGCAAGTATTGATCCACCAAGCGTTTGCACGATCTCCTCTGGGATCGTCACGAGGTTTTGATGATTCGCATTGCACAATCGTCGTTTTTTCCTTAAGAGTAGTGAATCGTTTGCTATTGCTATGGTCCCTACAATCACTCCCATCAAAAACGTCACAGCCGAGGTGCTTTCGACGATATCGCACATCGGCAATCAATTTGCGATCCAAGGGGAGTTTGTAGAGGGGCACGAAATCGAAAGTGGTCACATCAATACTACCTACATGGCGACGTATGAATCGCCCGATGGCGCGCGGCACCGTTACATTTTGCAGCGCATCAATCAGAATGTGTTCAAGAAGCCACTGGCGGTAATGCGTAATGTGGAATGCGTGACACGCCACATCAACTGGAAGGTGCTTCGCGTCAAAAAAGACCTCGGAGGACAAACACTGAATCTATATCCTGGGCGCGGAGGACGCTTCTGGGTCGAGGGCCCGAACGGCGGTATCTGGCGCTGCTACAATTACATCGAAGGCTGCCAAACCTTCGATGTAGTGGAAAACACGCGCCAAGCGTATCAAGCCGCGCGCGCCTTTGGTTCTTTTCAGGATCTCGTAAGCGATCTGTCTCCGGAGGAGTTAGAGGAAACCATACCCGATTTTCACAATACCCCACGCCGCTACCAGCGACTGATGGAAGTGGCATCGACCGATCCGCGTGGGCGCTTAGCATCGGTGCGCGAGGAGTTTGAGTTTATCCAACAGCGCGAAGGCATCACCGGCGTGCTGCTGCAACTGCATGCCGAGGGGAAAATTCCTACACGCGTGACTCACAACGATACGAAAATCAACAATGTAATGATCGACTCCGAGACCGATGAGGCGGTGTGTGTGATCGATCTCGATACGGTGATGCCGGGGCTATCGCTTTACGATTTCGGCGATCTACTGCGCACCGCCACCAGCCCGGCTGAGGAGGACGAAACCGATCTCAGCAAAGTGCAAATGCGCATGCCCATGTATGAGGCTTTGGTGGAAGGCTATCTCGATTCGGCAAGTGATTTCATCAATGACATCGAGGTCGATCATCTGGCGTTTTCCGGCAAACTCATCACGCTCGAAATCGGTATCCGTTTCCTAACGGATTACCTCGAGGGCGATGTCTATTTCAAAACGCACCGCGAGCATCACAACTTGGATCGCTGCCGCACGCAGTTGGAGCTAGTCAAGCGCATCGAAGATCAGGAAGAGGCAATGGTCAAATTCGCCCGCAAGGTCCGCCGCGGACGCAAGTGACTTTTTCATTCCTGCCACCACACTTCGATCGATGGCGGCGCGTCTTTTTTTCCGCTGACAAATAAGGCAGTCGCCCAGGCATCGGCCGTGGCGCAGTCATTCGCGATGACGGTCACGACGCTGAATGGACGGATCACCGGCTCGCCTGTCCGGGGATCGATGATATGCGAGACGATGCCTCGCTCAGTTTTCTCGAACTGCCTATAATTGCCACTGGTCGCCATGGCGCGGTTTTGCAGGCGAATTTTTTTGGTTACCGTTCGTGTCGCGGGATCAGGAGCCTCGATCCCCACATCCCACGCTTCATCACCCGCGATCGTTTCTCCGGCGAGTTGGAATAAAAAATCGTTGATACCACGGGCGCGCAGATGCTCCGCCACACGATCGGCAGCAAAGCCCTTGCCGATCGCGGAGAGGTCCACTCCCTTTCCTTCGGGAGCATATCCGGCATGGTGCACATGCTCCAAGACTCTTTCATCAAAGGCGCCATCCGTGGCTGCGCGCATGGCCTCCGCCAGAGCGAGCACGCGCTGCAGATCGGGACTAGCTGGCTCGCCGCGATTATAGCGGCTGAGATCGGAGTCTGCGCGCCACGTACTCATCACCTTCTCCCAGTGCTCTAAGACATCACTTACCTCTCTGGGAATATCGGTATCATTCAGATCGATGCCGCGGCACACTAAGATCCACCGGCAACCCATGGCGTCGCCCAGCGTTTGCGAGATACCCCATGTTTTACCGCGCAAAGAGAGATAAGCGACGAGTAGCACGATGCTGAATAAAGCGAGCCAAATACGGTTGGTCTGAGACATGGATGCACGTGGAATCTGTTAGAAAAGTGTAACCAGCCAAGCCACCGCCACTAGGCTTGCAGCAATGGAATCGCGACGCGTCCATCGTCCGGGTGCGTGGGTAAGAAATTTCAATAAGGCACCGGTCGGGCAGCCATAGTGGCAGTATCCCTGTGGCAGAAAAAATGATACTACTATACTCATAGTAAATACAACCGCTGGCAACAGTGCGACGAATCCCGTGCTCCAAACTTCGAACGGTTCCGCATGCGCGAAAGGCAATCGGCTACCTGCCAAAGCCAGCGCCCAGATCGCCAGCAAACTCAACCACGGAACGGCGGAAAAAATCCGGTGCACCCTCGCCGGCAGCGCCCATCGTTTTTTCCAGGCCATGCCTGCCAAGGTCTGCGCCGCGCCATGAGGGCAGATGCGACTGCAATACACGTTTTTCCCGGTGAAAGCAGGAATGATCAGTGCGATGGCCGTCATCACCAGCAGAGGCAGGGCGGGCAGTGTTTTCCATCCGTGCTGTCCCCAGCCTATCAATTGATCCTGTCCGACCATCCAGCCCAGCCCCAGCCCCGCCACCACTGAGCAGCAGGCGAAGACAGCGCGCGATTTTTTCCCACCGCGAAATCCCAGCCAGACGCCGGCACTCAGCCAGACCATGCCTAACGAAATACGCCAAGGAAACGCCGTGCTTTGTTGCTCGCGGGTGTGGCGGCGCAGCATTTCCTGCACGGTGCCGAAAACTGATCGCGCCGTGGTGCTGGCCCCGCTGACGAGAAGAAGATCGGTATGATCTGCGGTGCCGATGATCTGCTCGATCGATGCCTCCGCAAAGCCATGGGCGTATTGCAGCTCGTCTTTCACATCGGTGAGATACGGTTCGTTTTCCCGACTCTCCCGCACCGCCACACCCAGCACTTTTGCATCATCCGCATCCAGCGCCACGAGTACATCCGAGCTACCATTGAAGCCGCGAACCGCTACCGCCATCCGCGAACTGCGTAGGACCATCCCTAACAGCTTTTCTCCGTCGCGCACTTCATAACAACCCTCCTTCTGTATGAGATTACTGGCCGTCGCAAACCATGGCTTCACCTCGTCGATGCTCAGTTCGCGGGCAAACAACTGCTCCATCCCCGTCGCGCCGAATCGGGCCGCTAGGCCGCGCGCCATCGCCTCGCTCGTCAGGGAAGCCCCGCTCACCAACTGCGGGTTTTCATACAGCCCCAGTGAGGCCTCCGCTCGACCGTCCCACTGCGTCCAGAAGCGTTGATCGCGTCGCACTTTTTCGACATGGCCGGCCGTGTCCGCACTGCGCCAGAATTGCACGCGTTTGACCCGGTGCTGCGCATCCGCCACGATGGCTAACTCCGAGGGCCCGGCATACCCTTGCACCTGCCGTGCTTGGGGATTTGTCGTAGTGACCCAGCCTAACAAATCCCCGTCCGCCGTGAGCAGCGCATGCCATCCGTCCGAGGTTTCTCCCAGTTTCTGCGCGGTGGGATAAACCTCCTTGCCCAGAGCGAGGTAGGCCTCCAGATCGATGCTTTCGCTCACCGGTTTGCACCACAGGCACAGCATCGCCGCGAGGATCACGCTCAAACGCAAGCAACCTATACCCCAGCGCTGCCAACGCCTTCGCGCCAGAGAGGGATTTTTTGCACTCACAGCCTCATTCATGGAAACAACACCTCTATCATCCCGCAGAAGCGACTTTTCGCAAGCATAACATTGTCGGTGCTACTGAAACGGGTGGGTAAACGGAGCGCGACCTCAGAAGCCATTTTGCCCTTTGTAGCTCACGCGAAGCTGGCAGCCCAATGCCCTTAAGGATGGGCTGTCGAATGCAACCACGATTCTTCAAGGCCAAAGGACCTGCCACACGCCAGCCCGGTGCAACGCGCCGGGAGTTCGTTCCCTTTTTTTTCCCAGGCCCTGCATGGGCGTAACAACACAACTCGACTGGCCATGTGCAATTTGTCCATGGCATTGTCGGTATTTTGTCTGTCGTCATTTTTTCTGTCCCCGTGGCATCACGTCCCCATGGAATTAGGCGCGTATCAGGGGCAGAAAGGGGTTGTGTCACTGGCTATTTTTTATTGATGCCTTTTTCTGAAAAATAGCGTAATGTGGTTCGCGCTTGCTACCTGGTCGCACTTAAAAATGAGGCAATGAAAAAAACGCTTGAATTTTTTCAAGTAGTGTTCAAAATAACATCTCGCAACCAAAAATTACGAATTATGAAAATAGTGTCTTTCTTTGCAGGTGCCGGAGGCTTGGATCTTGGATTTGAAAAAGCAGGCTTTGATGTTGTGTGGGCGAATTAATATGGAAGGTATTAATTGATCGAAATAAAATTTTTTTTAGCGTATCATTAAACTCATGCATACAATTACATTTGAAAATTTTGAATATCCTATAAGGGAAATTGATTTGCCAGAATTTGGTAATGTAACAATTTCAACATTGAACCTAAGCAATAAACGGCGAATTTTAACGGCTAATGCAATGGGGTCAATTATTTTGTAATTTTTGTTCGTAGATTTCGTTTGGAGTTAAAAATTTATAGCGTTTGCGCGGGCGACTGTTCAGGGCTTCTGCTACTTCTTCGCATTGTTTTTGTGTGATGGACC
>CAMDAD010000037.1 GCA_945888515.1 Akkermansia muciniphila
CAGTTCACGGTAGTGTTTGAAGATGATGGATGGCGAGTTACCCGCTTCAAGGGCTACTTGGTCGGCGCTTTGCACGATGGCGATGCGGTAGCTGATGAATGAATCGCGCAGAACATTGCGTGGCCAGTCAATTTTCAGTGCTCTTGCGAGAGCTGGCAGAAAAGTTTGCAGATCCGGTGTGCGGACAATTTTCCCTTTTCGCGGCAGGGGAGCTAACCAGGCAGCAAGGTTATCGCTGATGGGAATCACACGGCGGGAGGCTGTCTTTGCTTGGCCTGCGCGAATCTCGATAAACCCACGATCCAAGTCCACAGCGCTCCAGTCGAGGCGGTTGAGCTCGGCCATGCGGATCCCTGCGAACGCTCCTATGGCGAGAATGGGGACAAGCTCGGGCGATGCGTTGTGGAGTAGGGTAGTCATCTGCTCGGGAGTGAAGAGAACCACATCGTCCAACTTCACGCGCACCTGCTGCATGAGTTCCACGGCCGTTGCTTTTTCGCTGGGCAGGTAATTCTGTGCTTTGGCAAACGAGAAGAGCACTTTGATGCATCGCAGCATCGCATTTCGTGTCACGGGCGAAATATCCAATGAGCGCAACCAGGCATCGACATCTGGACCGCTAACTTCCATGATGGGGCAGGCAAATTTGGCAGCAAAACGGTTGAGCGTCGTGCGAAGTTGGCCAAGATATTTCACGCTCGCACCATCTTGCTGCCTGACTTTGATCAACTCTGCTACCGCCTCGGGCACAGTGGCGCGTCGGACGATATTGCCGAACATCTTGTTGTATTCTGCCGCCATCACGGACAGAGATTCATCGCCAGCGATATTGCGGGCGCGGACGTAATCCTCCACGGCTGCATAGAGGGGGATTTCGAGTTTTTCGAGAAGCGCCTCCGCTGCTTTGTAGTTGTCGCGCTCGTGCGGCTTGAGGTCTGTCACATGCTGCATGCCGGATTGAATTCGCTGCGCCACGAACAAGGCCTCTTTTTTGGCCTCGTCGATGTTGCTGAACATTTTGCGCATCCTGCGACCATTCCTATAGAAGCTCAGCGTGTAGCGGACTCGTCCTTTTGATTCCGTGCGGTAAATGGGGACCACGGCAGATCCTGATTTGACCTTATGGTATGGGCCAGCCTTCTTGACCCGTTGCTTGGGGGAAGAGCTTCCCTCGTTTGTCGCCATTTTGTCGCCACCCTCGTTCATGAGCGAGTTTGGCGTGTCAACAACAGCGTTTCTACAATGACTTTCCCCTTGATGTATAAGGGAAAGTGCTCGAAAGGTGACTCGAACACCCACAGATTTCTCTACTAGATCCTTAGTCTAGCGCGTCTACCAATTCCGCCATCCGAGCAAAGATGCCTTACGACTTGCGTCGCGGGGCGGCGATATAAGGGGATTTTGGCGGATTTGGCAAGAAAATCTTATCAAAATTTTGTCGCTCGTGACATCGCGACTTTTCTTCTGTGGTTGTTTGGTTATAGCTAGCGGCATGCCTGCTCTGGTGATTCGACAATTTGGCGCTGCTGCTGATGTTTTGGGCCTAGATTGCGAGCCCATGGCTCAAGTAGGCCTTGGAGAAGTGCGCGTGCGCATTCTGGCCGCTCCGATCAATCCCGCGGATCTAAATTGGATTGATGGCACCTACGGGACGCGGCCCATCCTTCCGGCTACGCCCGGAACTGAAGCGGTGGGCGAAGTGATCGAATCGAATGCCACGGCGCTCACTGTAGGCACGCGCGTGATTTTTCTGAGCTATGCCCATGGCTGGCAAACGCAGCGCGTGGTGAGGGCCGAGGAGTTGCTGGCAGTGCCGGCGGATTTGCCTGTATCGGACTTGGCGATGCTGAAGGTTAATCCTGCGACTGCCTGGCGGATCTTGCATGACTTTGTTGCCCTGAGACCTGGCGCTGTCGTAGTGCAAAATGCGGCGAATTCGGGGGTGGGCCGCTGTGTGATTCAGATCGCGCATGCTCTGGGACTACGCACGATCAACATGGTGCGCCAACAGGCGCTGGCGGATGAGCTCCGCGCTTGCGGAGCCGATCTGGTATGCGGTGACGACGAGACAGGAAAAGAGGAGGCGCTGAGCTATCTGCGCGCGCTGGGCGCGCGCGCCTCGTTAGCGCTCAATGCCGTGGGCGGCGAGAGCGCGCTGCGACAGCTCGATTTGTTAGAGGAGGCCGCCACACAGGTCACATACGGTGCGATGGGGCGCAGGTCGCTGACGATTCCGAACAAGTTTTTGATCTTCCGCGACATTCGGTTTCGCGGATTTTGGCTGACACACTGGTTGGCGCGGGCCTCGCCCTCCGAGAGGGGGGAGACATATGCTTCCCTGCTCGACCTTCTGCGCCAGGGAAAATTGCAACAGCCTGTCGATTCAATGCACCCGCTCGACTCGTTCCGCCAAGCTTTGCTGCGCATCAACGCGTCGGATCGAAACGGAAAAATTCTGTTTGTTCCCACGGAAGGAACTGGTTGTGGCATCTGAGTGGGATACCATTGCGAGATTAAAACAAAAAAGCCGAGGATAGTTCCCCGGCTTTTTGTTTGATGATCAGAAATTACTTCTTCTTCCCTTTGGGGGCAGGTGCGGCTTCCACTACAACCTCTTCCACCACGCGTGGCTTGGCGAGGTGAGCTACGACTACCTCAGCGGCGTGAGTGGCTTTGACGCCTTGTGGAAGTTTGAGGTCACCGATGTGAAGTGAGTCACCTACTTGCAGGTGTGTCACGTCGGCCGAGAGAGTATCGGGAAGGTCATTCGGCATGCAGCGGATTTCCAACGAGTGAACCGTGTGCTCCAGCAGACCGCCACCGTTTTTCACGCCGAGAGGCTCACCTTCGAGGTGAAGAGGCACGTGCGCGGTGATCTCCGTATTTTCATCGATAGCGCGGAAGTCTGCGTGAATCGCGGCGCCGGTGATGCCATGGTGTTGCACGGCTTGAAGGAAAGCCAGCGAGGTGCCTACGCCCTCGATGTCCAAATTGATCAGGATGTTTTCCGAGCTGCTGTGAGCGAGCACGTCATGGAAAGCACGGGCGTCCACTTTTAGGTTTTGATTGGCTTTGCCCATTCCATACATCACGGAGGGCAGCCAGCCTTCTTTGCGCATTTGGTTGAGACGGCCGGAACCTGTGCGGTTGCGGAGTGCGGCTTTGAGATTCGTTTTTTTGGACATGATACGCGAGCGTTAGTAATTGACTGAGAGGTTCCAACCCCTCCTGCGGGGCGCGGGATTTAGCGAATTCCGCCGCACTTGTCAAAATTTTGTTTCTCGAATGGCGGAAATTTTTCCTTTTTGCCAGTCAATCGGTCGATTTGAGAGGTTTTTTTTGATTTTTCCCGTAAAAGATCAGTAAGTGCCAGCTGATTCGCTGAAGCGGTAGGAGGCTTGGTAGCGGCCAGTTTGTTCTTTGGCGAGTTGGCGTAGGAGGTCATTGAGCAAGGCAGAGGCACCGAATCGATAGCGCTCGGGTCGCAGCCAGGCGTCGCCCAGGGTTTCTTTGACCGCGATGAGAAACTGGATGGCTTGCTTTGCCGTGCGAATGCCGCCTGCGGGTTTCATGGCAATTTCTACTCCGGTAGCGAGGTAATGATCGCGGATCGCCTCCAGCATGACTTGATTGTTCGCGAGTGTCGCGTTCGCCGATGTTTTACCGGTGCTGGTTTTGATGAAATCTCCCGGGCGTAGAAGAGGCATAGTGAGAAACGAGGCGGCGCGTATGTTATCGTAGGTTTCGAGTTCGCTGGTTTCGAAAATCACTTTCAAGGTGGCATCGCCGCATTCCTCGCGCACGGCACGGATTTCGTCTTGCATGCGGGCGAGATCCCCACTGAGGAAAGCTCCGCGTGAGATGACCATATCAATTTCATCCGCGCCATCGCTGAGGGCCGCGCGCACTTCGGCGAGGCGTGTTTTCAGTGGTGCTTGACCGGAAGGGAAAGCGGTGGCAACGGAGGCGATCTTGACGGAACTACCCTGCAGCGCTTGGCGAGCGGCACGCACCAATGCCGGATAGACGCAAACCGCCGCGGTAGCAGGCGCGTCATATTCATCAGCAGGATGCTGGGCTTTGCGGCAGAGAGATGCGACCTTGCCCGGGGTGTCTTTGCCTTCCAGCGTGGTGAGATCCACCATCGAGATCGCGAGACGCAGTGCAAACACTTTCGACTCTTTTTTGATACTACGGGTGGCGTATTTTGCAACGCGCTCATCCACGCCCGCGGCATCCACTGGTCCTACTTCATGAATCAGCTGACGCAGTGATGTGGGCAATGTGGCTGGCATGAGGGAATGATGCGGCATGCGAGCGTATCTGCCAAGTGGGAAAATGGGCGACTGGCTCCTTGAATTTTGCAAGATCACACTTGCACGAGTGGGAAATGTCGATGAATGTTTTTGTGTTGAGCGAAGACCCCGTAGCCTGTCGTGTGAAAAAGAGCATTCCGTGGTGGATGTATGCCAATGTATTCAGTCTCGACGCGCCATTGGTGGCCGTGGTCTGGCTCTATGTATTGGCTCGGGCTTGGAATGTAAATTATGTGGAACCCCTGTTGCCGGTGGTTTTGGCTTTGGTGGTGTGGATCGTGTATGCGACGGATCGGTTGTTAGATTGTAAGTGGAAGCAGGAAACATCGTTTTCCTTGCGTCATCGTGTGCATCAGCAATCTGAAAAACGTTTCATTATAGCGATCGGGATTGTGGTCATCGCAGTGGCCGTCATTTCACTGAATTTCCTGCAATGGAGCATCGTGCAAACGGCGATGTTGCCCTTGGCGGCGACGATTGGTTTTTTCGCTCTGTCATTTTTCGGGCCATCGAACCAGCGTGTTTCGTATTCCAAAAATCTTCTCGCGGGCTATGCCTTCGCGTGGGGCGTTGGTGCGGGCTTGATCGGCCTGCTCGGTCTTCCGCAACCGAGTAATTTGTTAAAGCTGTTCGCTCCAGAAATGTTAGTGTTTGGATTGCTCTGCGTGATCAACATTACTGCGGTCGATTTATGGGTGAAGGGCAGCGATGAGTTAGATGAGGATGCCGAAGAGTGGGCGCTGACCATGCCGCTCATGATCTTGGCATTTTTTTCCGTACTAATGATGCGAACGTCAGACAAGCATGAGTCGAGTCCATTCTACATCAGCATGTTGATCGCAGCCGCGCTAATGTATGTGGTGAATCGCATGCGTTGTCATCTATCGGCGAATTTCTTGCGAGTGAGTATCGACTTGATCCTGCTGATCGCGGCTTTGTTTTTTTTCCTTATTTCTTGAATCAATCCTATGGCGAAAGTCCCCACTCTGATTTCCCGAACGTTGCCTCGCCTGTTTTGTTGTTTTTGGCTTGCAGCACCGCTTCACGCCGAGGTGCGCACCGTGTGGCAGGCGCTGCACAGTTATTATACGATCGTCGAACCCGCGCATGCCGGACGCCAAGATCGGCACAAGGTCAATCCGTTTTTATCTTACACGAACATCGGCACCGACTTCGGATTCGTGGGCCCAGCGGAGAACCTCATTGGGTGGCATAGCGGGCAGATCGGAGTCTCACTGGGACATGGCCCTGATGACTGGGCCGGCATGTGGCATTCGCTGTCGCGTCTTGCTCGCATGAAGGACGCGCGCATGAATTTTTCCGCCTGCTACCCTGCCGCGATCCAAGATCCGTTTCAGCCGAAAATCACCGGCATCCGTGCGATCATTCGAGGAAAGGGAAATTGGAAAATCGACCTCACAGATGAGAACAACCGACTGCTGTGGTCGCAGAGCCGATTGATCCGCCACGATACCTTCACCGAGGAAGTGTATGATTTGCCGGTGGATGCGCTGAAATCCGTCAAGTATCTCACGTGGATCGCAGAGCAGGGTGCGGACCTCGATGTCGATCGCATCGACCTCCGGGTAGTGACGCCGGATGTCAGTTTTGATCAATGGGTATTTCTTGCATCGTATGCCAAGGCCTTGACTTGTTGGTCGGAAAGCACCGGATTGGTGCGCGACCGGGCGCACATCGATGATGGTTCGTTTGATTCCGTATCCTCCACGGGCTTGTTTTGTTTGGCGACGGCAGCTGCGGCGGGGGAAGGAATCGTTAGCAAGGACTTCGCGGTGAGGGTATTGCGAAAAGCGCATGAGGCGGTGAAGCCCTTGCGCGGACCTTATGGATTGTTGCCGCACTTTATTCGTCGCAATCAGGAAGGGCATCTGGCACTGCATCCGGGCACAGAATATTCTACCATCGATACCAGCTTGTTTGATCTGAGTCTGATTCTTGCCGCCAAGATGCTGGAGCAGGAGGACTTTCTGCAACAGGCACTATCTGACGCGCGTGAAGTGAAGTTTGCCAAGCTGATCAATGCCGACGGCTATATCTCGCATGGCGTGATGGATGATGGTAAGACAATCATTCCCTATGAATGGCGAGAATGGGGAGGAGAAACGGCACTCGTGCTGGTGATGTTGCGTCTCTCCGATGCGGGAGCCAAAGCGGCGATGTCGGATCAT
Organism: Akkermansia muciniphila; assembly: GCA_945888515.1. GTDB lineage: Bacteria > Verrucomicrobiota > Verrucomicrobiia > Verrucomicrobiales > Akkermansiaceae > UBA956. The sequence continues at coordinate 6,506 of CAMDAD010000037.1, forward strand.
GCGCGCCCGCATCAGGGCACAGGATTCATTGCGGAGATTCAGTCCCTATTGTTTCCGCACTTTGACTCAGAGCAACCCGAAGATCTGACCAAAGCGAACTGGCGTGCGGTGCGGATGAAACTTTTGCGCGATCAAAAACAATATCTCACGGCCCGTTATCCGAAAGCACCGATCACGAATTCCGGCGTCTTTGGATTTTCAGCGGGAGAACAAAGACACGGATTAGGATATGCGGTTGGTGGCGTCGATCTGGAGCAACAACTTTTGCTTCATCCGCATTACATGCTCATGTCCGCGGCGCTGGAGGAAGAAGAAGAGCAACTGCGTGCCACGCTGATGCGCATGGAGAACCTTCGCCTTTTCACTCCGTGGGGCATGGTGGAAAATGTCAGCGTCAACGATGGACAGAGCTTGCCGATGATCGGTTCGCTCAATGCGTGCTTCGAAGCGATAGGCGCTTATCACTTCTTGAAAAAAACCACACGCGAGTCTAACGGAATTTATCGTGCAGCTCGCGATGTCGATGGCTTGCAGGAGGCGCTCCGAGTTTTTTATCCATGAGCAAGATCGGATGACTTCGCATCACGCGTGAGCATCGATAAAAAAATTTTCATGAATTCCTAGAATTCTAGTACTTTGATGTTGACGTGCATCAGAAGTTTGCATAAGTGTGTCTCATTGCTGAGACGCAGTTTGATTATGCAAATGGTTTCAAACCTGATAGATCAAAGACCCGCACGTTTTTTCGTTAGAAAAAATCAAGCGTTGATGTCGGCTCATGTTGCGAATTTTTCCGGTAAGACTTCCGATCGATCCATTTTTTCCGGCACCATGATTTCATGGAGTGCCGGTCATAAAAGATTTCCGCTGGTAGCAAGTTGCCAGCTGGAAAAACCAACAACATAAACCAACAACACAATACACATATGGCCGCAAAGAAAGCCGCAAAGAAAGCACCTGCTAAAAAAGCCGCTCCAGCTAAAAAAGCTGCTCCAGCTAAAAAAGCTGCTCCAGCTAAAAAAGCTGCTCCAGCTAAAAAAGCTGCTCCAGCTAAAAAAGCTGCTCCAGCCAAAAAAGCTGCTCCAGCCAAAAAAGCTGCTCCAGCCAAAAAAGCTGCTCCAGCTAAAAAAGCTGCTGCTAAGAAGAAGTAACACCGTTGATTCATCTGACTTGCTGTCCGCTGATGCTTTTACCGCATCGCGGCAGCAGACAAATGATCCGCCACAAGCGGGAGTCGCAGGCAGAATTCACTGCCATCATGCGCTCCCGCTTTTTATTTCATGCGCTCAGAGAAACGTGTGGATTTGCCGCAAGACATCCTGTGCGCTCATTCCCTCTGCACGCAAGCTCTGCAGAGATCTCGCATCATCTCGTTTCGCCAGTCGCATTCCTTTCTCATCGCAAACTAACGGATGATGCCAATGCTGCGGCTGACGGAAACCAAGCAAGTGCTGCAGAATCACATGCACGTGAGTGGAGGCTAACAAATCTTCGCCACGCGTCACCCATGTGACTCCTTGTGCGGCATCATCGACAACCACGGCGAGATGATAGGAAACGCCTATGTCTTTGCGCGCGATCACCACATCGCCTAGCAACGAGGGATCGACAGCCTGCGTGCCGAAGCGATGATCGTGGAAATGCAGAGGACCACAGAGACGCGCCGCCTTCTCGGAGTCCAGCCGCCAGGCCCAGCGATCACCGCGTTCGATACGAGACTGCTGTTGTTGTGGCGAGAGGCTGCGGCAGATGCCGGGATACACAGGTCCGTCCGTGCCATCACCTTGTTGTGGTGCGCTGCTCATTCGCGCGATTTCCTTGCGTGTGCAAAAGCATGGATACAGCACATGGAGCGACTGCAATGTTTCCAAAGCCTGTTGGTATGCGGCCGCACGATCGATTTGTCGCCAAGGAACTCCCGACCACTCAATGCCCAACCATCTTAGGTCTTCCTCAATCGCATGGTAGTATTCCGATCGCACACGCGCGACATCGATGTCTTCGAAACGCAATAGCATCTGCCCCTCGTTCTTTCGGGCCAGATCATAAGCTACCCATGCAGCGAGCGCGTGTCCGAGATGCAAGTATCCCGTGGGACTGGGTGCGAACCGCGTGATCATCATTATTTACGAAAGCAACATGCGCGCCGCTTGATGGAAGGCGGCCGATGCTGGACTGGTTTGCGGATCGAGGCATGCGACTGGCTGGCCGGCGTCACCTCCTTGTGAGATGGGAATTTGCAGGGGAATCTGCGCCAACAACGGAACGCGCAACCGTTCAGCTTCCCGCACGCCGCCATCCTGACCGAACAAGTAGTAACGCTTGCCGGCATCACACTCGAACCATGACATGTTTTCGATCAGCCCGAGAATTGGCACGTTGACTTTGGCAAACATGCTTGCGGCCTTACGCGCATCGATGAGCGCCACCTCCTGCGGCGTTGTCACGATCACTGCGCCGTGAAGTGCCACGGTTTGCACAATCGTAAGCTGGATATCGCCCGTGCCCGGCGGCAGATCGAGAATGAGATAGTCGAGATCTCCCCACTCGACTTGGCGGAGAAATTGCTGCGTATATCGTGTCGCCAGCGGACCGCGCACGATAACAGGGGAGCGGTCTTCGAGCAACAAACCCATCGACATGATTTTCAATCCGTGTGTCTCGATCGGAATGATCTCGTCCTTTTCATTCGCCATCGGCTTTTCCTGACAGCCGAACATCATGGCGATCGAGGGACCATACAGGTCGCAATCGCAGAGACCCACCTTCGCGCCGGTGGCAGCAAGAGCGATGGCAAGATTAGAGGAGACGGTGGACTTACCCACGCCGCCTTTTCCTGATGCCACCGCGATGATTTTTTTCACGCCAGGGATCGACGATGCGCCCGCTTGCGCGGGTGTCGCCTGTGCGCTGGGATCCTTGACATCGATCTCTACTTTTACCGAGCTGAAACCAGGCAACTGGTCGAGCACCTCATGGCAGTTTTTGAAAATTTGCTGTGGGACCTCGGCATCGCGCGTCTGTATTTCCAAACGCACACGCAGCAGCGTGCCTTCGATCTGGATATCCTTCACCAATCCAAATGAGACAATATCACGGGAAAATCCAGGGTAGCGAACCGTGCGCAGCGCATCGCGAATCAAATCAGTATTCATAAGTAGATCGTAGGCAGCGGAGTAAACGCGTGATTCCTCGACTTAGCAAAGGATTTTTGAGTGAAGGGACGCAGAAAATACCTTGCCGCGACGCGCGAGAATATTCATCGATACGCTGACCGCTGGCACTTTGTCACCAAAAAGTCCGGATACCGAGTGTCGCTTGGAAGCCCGGTTCATTGTTACCCGAGCCGTGGTGGCGAAAATCGACATGGCTGATGTTTTCGAGACCGAGATTGCATTCGAGATGTTCCGTAGCCTTCCAACCTGCATACACCATGGGCACCACGTAGGAGGGTGTGCCGTTGGTAGGGATGCGCTGGGTATCGCCCATGTCCGCTGCCGAGAGGCGGTCCGCCTCCTCTGCTGCCAGTACGCGTGCCTCGATCCAATACCTCGCGGACGGATGAGTCCAGCGCAAGGCCATTGAAGCCGTGAGCGGCAGTGCGCGACTGTAAGGCTCCTCGACCGTGGGACCATCGATGAAGGCCGCGGTGCGGGTCTCCCCTTCCTGCCAGCCCACAAAGCCGGAGAGCAGCCACTGCTCGGTGATTTGCCAAGCGCCTTCGACCTCAAAGCCATAAATGTAACCATCACGACCATTCGCCGCCTGTGTCGTGGTAGAGCCGTTGCTGACGGGAACATCGGTGATGATGCCATCGATATCCGTGTAAAAAAACGCTGCTTGGAAATTGGTATTTTTTCCGCTCTGGCGCAGTCCCACTTCATAAGTGATGAAATTTTCTGGATTCACATCCACCGAGCCACCAGTCTCCACGCCCGAGCGACTGGTCGTCACTCCAGACAAGTCCGCCAGATTCGGCGCGCGGAATGCCTGGGAAATGCCGCCATAGAGTGCCCAGTCTTTCGGCAGGTCTTGGATGGCGCGCAGGGAAAAAACCGCATTGTCCCAATCTTGATTCGAACTGAGATCTTCGCCTGCGTTGTTATCCCAACGCTTTCCGATGTCCGCCTCGGCATAGGTATAGCGCACTCCTGATTCGATACGAAGATCTTCTTTTGCCTGCCAATGATACTGCCCGTGAAGACCGAACAACGAATAACTCGAATCATCCGCCACAGGGCGTGCGGAGGGCGTAAATGTGACGCCTGTGCCGCGATTGCGCGAGGCGATGCTATTCACTTCGTCCTGATAGTAATCCAAACCGTAAATCCATTTGCCTGGCCCCATCGGAGACTCGAATTCGAGATCGACGCCATAGGTTTGCACATTCGCCTCCTGCCATTGACCAAAACGGGATGAATTAAACGATTGGCTCGTGTTACTACGACGATCTTGAAATTCCAGATCGGTATTATCCTGATAAGAAAGTGTGGCGGACCAGCGGGAAATCAAGGCTCCTTCGCGCGGGTCTTCCGATGCCACGCGCACATAGCCGAGCAGTCGGTCCTGATCGAACACATTCGCCAACCATGATCCGGCAGAGGCGACGTTATCGCCCTTTTTCCACCCTGGATTCAAGATGGTGCGGTGCCAGCGCCAGATGTCATCTTGCTGCACCTGCATCAAAGCCGCCGTGAGTGTGGTGCTTGGATCCAAAGCGGCTTCGAAGCGGATGTCCCAGGCACTTTCATCATAGCCAGTGTTTTGCATGGTGCCGATGGCCGGGCTTTCGATATCGCCGAATTCTTTCATCGTGATTCCCGCGTGCAAGCCCCACCTGCCACCCTGGCCGATGCTTCCTTCCACGCGACCGATATTCGAGCCATCGCCATTACTACGATATTCATAGTAGGATGAGCCGTGACTGAAAAAAGCCCCCTCTGCCTCCTCGCGGAAGCCGGAATCTTTGCCAAAGGCATTCAGCGTGCCGCCGATGGCATCGGAGCCAAAAGGCACACTGCCTTGGCTTTTGATCAGTTCCATGTGATCGATGCCGTAGGAGTCGATGGTGTTCCAATACTGCACCGGCCCCGTCCGCCAGACCGAGTTGTTGAGGCGGATGCCATCATACATTAGTAAGTTTGCGCGTCCCGTCTGACCGCGGATGAAAGGCGAACCGTGGCCGTAGGTGGTTTTTTGCGATAGCACTCCGGGGGTGTAAGTCAATGCCTCGGGAAGATTGCGGCGGAGGTTTTCCGTTAGGAATTCGTTATCAAGATACGTGCTGGTGTAGGCGCTATCTTCCTGTGTGGACTTGGCACGTGAGGCCGTTACGACGATGGTTTTGAGGAAATCCTGAGCCTGCGCGGTCAAGGGGACGATGGAAATAGCAGAGAGCAGGAGCGAAGTGCGTTTATTCATGAATGATCTGTTTCTCATACGATCGCTGGACCATGCGAAATGGTTCAGTGATAGAGGAAATTTTTTCGTGTGCCTACCGCCGATCATCGCAAGGCGAGTGAGACCATCGCGGTCGTGTAGAGTCGCCCGCCTGCAGTGGCCCAGCGATCATCGGGCGACCAGCTGCCGGATTCGGCCCCATGTTGCACTTGTTTGCGCAGCAGGGCGTGACGAATGGACGCTAGCTGATCGAGCGCCGTGGAATCGCCCTCTTGTTTGAGCTGTGTCGTGGCGAAATAGATGGCAAAGTAATCGATCGTAGCTCCCTCAGGTGAGGCATCGAGCGCCGGAACGGTTGCACTACTGTGTTGCGCCAGCCATTTGCTCGCTAAAGAAAGGTGCGGCTGCACATCGTCCCAACCCAGAGCCTGCGCTGCTTTGAGAGCTTCCGCCTGCCATAAAGTGACGGTCACATCCGATTGCCCTGCGGCACCAGTTCCCCAGCATCCAGTGATCTGTTGTTGGGAAATAATCACATCGAGGGCGCGGTGTATGACGAGTTTGATATCCGCATCCGGTTGTTGTTGATAGCTGGAAAGCAAGGCCAGTGTCGCGATGCCCTGGCTGTAGGAAGATCCATAGAATGTGGGACCGAAGCGGCCTTTTTCATCGCAGTGACTGAGCAGATAGCGCTTGGCTTTGTCAATGACGACAGTGCGTTGGGGTGTCATTTCATCAGGTGCGGAGAGAATCGCCAGCATGGGCAGTGCGGTCAATGCCACCTCGAAGCGCGGATCACCACCCCAACGCGCAGGGCTCCAGGAACCATCCGACTCTTGGGCGCGGCAAAACCAGTCCAATGCCTCGCGCACGCTGCCATCGTCAGGCTCCGACACGATCACAGGCGATACCCCGCGCGTGACGGCAGGCGTGGGAGATTTTCCCCGTTGCCAAACGCTCACACTTGTTAGACTGATGATCAACAATGCGGCAGCAGCCCAGCGAGGCCACGGAGAACGGATGACATTCTTTTGCGATTGCTCACACGCGGCGAGGATCTCGCGCGTCAACTCTGCACGCGGCTCTGCGATAGGAAGACCGGCGAGACGTTGCCACACACGCACAGCCTCTTGACAAGTGGTGCATTGCTGACAGTGCGCGGCGAAGTCCGGAGAAACCATTTCTCCCGTGACATAGCGAGCAGCTTCCTCGCGGAAATCACATTCGTTAGGGAGGGTGGTCTGGATTTTCTGTTTCATGGAAATGGTTGCGTAATGCAGTGATGGCGAGATTGATGCGGGATTTTACCGTGCCCAGTGGAATGTGTAGGACGTCGGCAATTTCCTGATAGGGCAGCCCTTGATAAAAATGAAGCACAATGACATGGCGAAGTTTATCCGATAGGGTAGCCAGGGCCGATTCCACATCGATCGCTGGCACTGCGGTGGCTGGGACATGCGGTTGGAAAATTTCGATGATGGTCTGTAGGCTGCTGCGGAGTCGTTCACGCCGTTGCCGCTTGCGTCCCAGATCAGCCCACACGCGATAGGCGAGAGCGTAGAGAAACGTCGTGAACTTAGCCGTGGGCTGGTAGCGGTCGCGATACTGGTAGAGGCGGACGTAGGTGTTTTGCACGAGGTCTTCACTTTCCGATGAAGCGCCCATACGGACGAAAAAGTTCAGTAGTGGCTTCTGATATTTATTTACCAGACTCTCAAAGGCCGCGTCATCGCCCAGCGCCACCTGCCGCATGAGACAGGCATCGATGTCCAGTGCATCCGAGGTCTGAGCGTCGCGACAAGGAATCATCTCGGAAAAACCGAGAAAATCATCAACCGTGGAGGCAGACCATGGGTGCTTGCTCATGAGCGATGCCGTCGAGATAAGTGGTGTGGATCGCCCATGTCAAACTGATTAGATAACGCGAGTGCTGCCATTTCCTTAGAAAAAAAACTTCCCGTAGCGTTCGCGCAGTTGGTCTTGCCATTTTTCGATGAAACTCAGATCACGCACACAAGTCCATGCGTCCTCCACAGACATCTCGCCGGCAACGATGGCGGGAAAATGCTGGATTTTCCGCTTCAGTGCTTCTTGCAGTCGCGCCTGCCATTCCTCGATGCGGATGCGTCCCGCATGAAGTTCGCTTTCCATCATCGCCTTCGCCAATGCTGTTTGGCATTGTTCCCGCCGACGCAGAAGATCATCGGATGCTTGGAGCGTCGCGCCTACTCCGCCAAACCAATCGAGTAATTCATCCGCGATGGTGCCACGCACCGATCCGGTAATCCCCGCGCTCTCGAGCCAATGCCGTAGACGTGTGGAGGGACTGCGCAGCATCTGATAGGCGATCGTTACCTCCGCCTGTTCCGCCTCGACTAGGGTATCTTTGCTCACCGCGCGATAGGCCTCGCGCAGCCGTGCCTCGTCAAAGGACAAGTCACGCGGAAGGCGCAGCAGGGCGAAGGCATCCATGGGGTTTTATGCTGAAAAACTCTCCCCGCATGAGCAAGTCACCAGAGCATTCGGATTGCTGACCTTGAACCCACCTTGTTGCAAATCATCTGACCAATCCAACTCGCTGCCGGAAACGAACAAGGCGCTTTTGGGATCGATCACGACATTCACGCGATTGCTCGGCACCAAAATATCGCGATCGCGCGGGCCATCGACGAGGTCCATTTTATATTGCAAGCCGCTGCATCCCCCGCCGATCACTGCGATGCGCAACGCGCCCTCACTGCGACCCTGTTTCTCCAGCAGCCCGCGCAAATGGGCCGACGCTGCGTCCATCACGCGAATCAGCGTTTCATTGCCGATCTTGAAATTGCCAGCTGTCATGTGGCCTAACCATGGACGCGAATCTCCACGAAGTCAATGCGCATCCTCAGGCAGAGTTCGCCGATCCGCTTAAGGAAATGGGTTCGGTTTAACAATTCCGACGACTTTGAGCGATTTTCATTCTCTTGTTATGGCAGCCCCATCGGACAGAGTTTCAAAATTGACTAATGGCAGGAATAGTCAAATAAATCGTTTTTCTATTTTCAATCATATAAATACACTAATTTTTGTGAGAAAGAGAGTGCATTCACCATGGTAAAACAATTCCTTCGCATTGATCGCCTTAGCAGTCCATGCGTCGTGTCTGACCCTGCTGCGTGTGAAACAGAAACCGTCGTAGGACATCGGGTAGCCTTCAGGAGGATCTCCTCTGTTAGCGCGGCGCTTTCATCCAGAGTAGTGCCGCTATTTTATTCTTCCTTTTTCATCCATACAGGCGCGGTAAGAAACCAGACGAACGTAGCAGCCAGCATCAGATTTTTTACCGTATCAAGTTCCGTGATGGAATCGGTCATAAATAGTATGGGCGGTGCGATCACCAGTGCCAAAGAAGCAAAACCAATATACATTGTTATTTTTTTCATGATCGTGCCGGGTTACGATTGAGCGGGTTTGAGAAAAAATTTGGCCAGTAACACATAAAGCAATCCGGCCGAAAGCCAAACCGGCAGTGTCATGTAGGAGGGAAAGATATCGTGGAACTTATAGAAATAAGCGCCGACACTGACGGGTAGCAACCAAGCGATCAATGCAACCAAATTAAAACTGGATCCGGTCTTCTCAGCCCAAAATCCGGGAAATCCGAGACGCTTCGAGAGCCAGAAATCAACGAATAGAATCGCTCCCACTGGAGCAAGAATCGTCCCATAAATACCGACAAAATCTAGCAATGTCATGGCAAATTTCGGAAACAATCCAGCAGCAATGCAGACCGCACCAGCAAGAATGGTGGCACCCACACGCCCCAAGCTTGGGAACAAGCTCTGAAAGGCGAGGCCCGCACGATATAATGTTGGATTGGCTGTTGTCCATCCAGCGATGACCACGCAGATCAATCCGGGAATGCCGACCGCGTCATTGACCATGGTTCCCAGCGAAACATTTTTTGCCAGTTCGTTGCTGCCCATTTGTTTTCCCCAGTAAACAAGCAAGAGAGCCGCGCAGAGCCATGCCACGCAGTGACCGAGAAACATACCAGATGCCGATGCCCATCCGGAATTGGGGCTCTTGGCAAACCGCAGCACGGAAAGATCCGCCATCCCCACATGCATCGCGGCATTGCAGAACCAAGCGAAAAAGAACACCGCCCAAAAGCCCTTGGTGGCAACCACATCCTTAGCGGGAGTCAACGCAGCTACTACATCCGTAGTATCAAGTTTGCCTAGCATCACAAAGGCGCTGGAAAGGAAAATCAAAAACATCCAAGGTGCGGAGATTTTGCCAACGCGCGCTACCAAACCGTATCCTTTCATGGCCACGAAAGTCATAGCGGCACCAATCAAAATCACCAACCCACACCATGTCGCGTTTGGTGGCATCGTAGTAGTGAAGTTCACTGCTTCCACAGATTTCATAAAAGGACCAAAGGCTGTGGCGGAAACAGTGATCATCGAGCCTGCTAGAAAGCAGAAGAGTACTCCATTGGCAATGTTGTAGATATTAACCAGACTACGACCAGTAATCTTTTCCAGTTGATTGTAGAGCGTCAAGCGTGCACGTGTGGCGATGGGTGCTGTGATGTAGCGCCATGAAAGCACTGCGGCGAGATTACCGAGAATCAAACCAAGAATTAAGGTCATGCCACCGACGCCCCAGTTGATGAGGAACAGGGGACCAATTAAAAATTCTGTTCCGGCAGTGTGCTCTCCGGCATACATGCCCCAGAACGCACCGGGGCCTTTTTGCGCCTTGGCGGGCACGGGTTCGCGTTCGTATTCGCCACCACCACTGGCGGCCTCGATTTGTTGTTCTTCGATCATGGGTTTGTTTGGGTTGGGAAAAAGGAATCAAGCGTAACTGGAACCACCGGTGAGGCCCAGAGCGATGCGGCGCGCGCTACGCTCGGCTGCCGCTGCTGCCTCGTAGCCGCTGGCGCGATGAGCGGCGAGCGGATCTGAGGGGAGATCGTGGGATTTCCGCCACTCGCCGATGGCTGCACTCACGTCGGTGTTGAAAGCTTTTTTCAGGCACATCTCGGCATCGATGATGCGTCCCTCCGCCTGATAGCGCACCATTGCCTCGTGATCGACGAGGGCGGCTTTCGCGTAGAGTTCCTGCGCCGTAGTGACGGTCTGGATCATCGCTTCGATCTTCGGCTTGAGGTTGTGCGACTGATCGATCATGTAGTCGATTTTCGGATACACGCCGCCGCGCTCCCACGCATAGAAATGAATCTCGTGGAAGATGCGGAAGATCTGATAGGGATCGATCGAGCCGAGCGTGAGGTCGTCATCAGCGTAGCGGCGGTCGTTGAAGTGGAAGCCGCCGAGCATGTTTTCATCGAGCAACCACGCAACGATTTGCTCGATATTTTGCGAAAGATAATGGTGACCGGTATCAACCAGCACCTTGGCCTGTGGTCCTGCCATTTTTGCCATCATATACGCCATGCCCCAGTCGGCGAGGTCGGTTTGATAAAAGGCGGGCTCGAAGGGTTTGTATTCGACGAGCAAGAACTGATCCGGATCCAAGCGCTTATGCGCCTCGCGCAGGGCGGATTCAAAGCGGTGCTTGCGCGCGCGGATCGAGTCCTGTCCGGGGTAGTTGGTGCCATCGGCGAACCACAGCGAGATCGCGTGGCTGTGCAATTCCTTGCCGAGATCGATGCTATCGCAAATGTGCTGCACGGCCTTGGCGCGCACGGCTTCATCGGGATTGCCGATGCTACCGAGTTTGTATTCTTGGTCTTGGAAAAGGTTGGGGTTGATCGAGCCAATGCGCACGCCATGTTTCGAGGCCGCCGCCACGATTTCCGATGCTTTGCTGAGATCGGGAAAGTCCCACAATACGTGCGTTGCCACCGTGGGGCAGCAACCTGTCAAGCGATGCACCTGACCAGCATCCGCGAGCTTGTCCGCCATATCGATCGCCGCCGCGGGTTGGTGAAATTTGCCAAAGCGCGTGCCGGTATCGGCATAACCCCACGAGGGAGTCTCAATAAAAAAATGTTCTAACGCATGGGAAACGGCAATCTCTGGTGCAATCATAGAGGTAACACAAAGCAAATGTGAACGCTTTTTATGATACGGTTCTTATCGAATGACAAGGAAAATCTGTCGTTTTCCCTCAGCAACGGCTGACATGTGTCGACAAAATGCCGTACTTTTATTCCTGCGATAGAGAGCATGCATCGGAGCACGCGACTTCGCGTTTCTTGTTTGCCAATGCCGTTGGCAGTCGCTAGCATGGGGCACATCAGCAGACCATCTTGTCTGCTCACTCACCTCATGAATCCGCTTTTTCTCAAAAACTGCCTCATCGCCAGTGAAGATTCGCCGAAGCTCATGCCCGGCCACGTTTTCGTCGAGGGCGGACGCATCGCAGCCATAGGCCCTGATCTGAAAAAACCTGAGCACGCCCGTGAGATCGATGCCGCCCAGCGCGTGTTGCTCCCCGCGATGTTCGATGCCCATGTGCATTTCCGCGAACCCGGATTCGAGGCAAAGGAAAACATTGCCAGCGGCGCGCGCGCGGCGATCAATGGCGGTGTCACCGGCGTGGTGATGATGCCCAACACTTCGCCCGCGCTCGATAACCCCGCCACCATCCGCACGGTGCTCGATGCCGGAAAAGCCACGGGCATCACCGTGCTCACCAGCGGCTGCATCACCAAGGGCCGCCACGGCAAAGAACTCGCCGCCATCGATGGCATGCGCAATCTCGGCGTGAAAATGCTCACCGACGATGGTGACTCGGTCTATGACCCCGCCGTGCTGTATCGTGCGATGCAATACGCCAAGGAATTCGGCATGTTTTTCGCCAGTCACTGCGAGGTGCCGGAAATCGCCGGCCTGCGCGCGCTCACCGAAGGACCCACTGCCTTTCGCCTCGGCATCAAAGGCTCGCCCCCCTGCGCGGAGGAAATCATCATCGATCGCGACATCCGCCTCGCCCACGCCACCGGCGCCCACATTCACATCCAGCACGTCTCCTCCGCTCTCGGCATGGAAACGATCCGATGGTGGAAGGAGCGCGGCGACGTGAAAGTCACCGCCGAGGTCGCGCCGCACCACCTGCTCTTCAACGAGGAAGACATCGGCGACTTCGATACCAACTACAAAATGAATCCGCCGCTGCGCACGCGCCGCGATAACGAGCTCCTACTCGAAGGGTTGAAACAAGGTGTCTTTGATCTGATTGCTACCGACCACGCGCCGCACACCGCCTTTGAAAAATCGCAGGACTTCGTCAGCGCCCCGAACGGCATCACCGGTCTGGAAACCGCGCTCATCAGCCTCTATCACTACTATGTTCATAGTAATACGTTTGGTTGGGATTTGGTGGTGAAACGCTACTCCGCCGAGCCACGTCGTTTCATGGGCTTAGCACCCGTACCGATCGAAGAAGGCAAGGCCGCCGAGTTCGTCTTGTTCAATCCCGCCGGCGAAACGACTTTCACCCGCGATTACATGCAGTCGCGCAGCCAGAACACACCCTTCCTCGACCAAACCCTGAAAGGCAGCATCGATCTGGTGGTGAAAGACGGCAATGTTTTGTTAGAGAGGGAGTGAGGAGAGAAGACTTCTGATCCTTGCTCCTCAACGGGATTTGCGAGGTTTTACCGGGCGGCTTTCGCGCTCTCCCGGGGGCACCGCGTTTTTGAGGAGATCTTGCAGTTTTTGTTTCATTTCCGACAGCTTTTCCGGTTGGCTGCTGGCGAGGTTTTGTTTTTCGCCGAGGTCTTCCTTGAGGTGGAAGAGCTGGAATTCGGGCGCTGGTGCTGCGGATTTTTTCTTCGCCGCGGTGCTGTGTTGCACGAGTTTCCAATCGCCCGCGCGCACCGCGCAGATACCGGGGCTGGTGCCGGAGAGAAGGATGGCATCGTGCGGGGACTTCGCTTTTTCGGTCAGCACGGGCCAGATGTCCTTGCCATCGACGGGCAGTGCTTGTTCCGTCTTCGCGTCCGCGAGTTTGAGTAGGGTGGGGTACCAGTCGATGATGTGCAGGGGCTGCTCGATCACCTGGCCGGCGGGGATTTTTCCGGGCCAGGAGGCGAAGGCGCAGACGCGCACGCCGCCCTCGTAGATCGTGCCTTTGCCGGCACGCAGCGGACCGTTGTCGGTGATGTTTCCAGGAGCGGGACCGCCATTGTCGCTGGAGAACAGGATCAGGGTGTTTTCGAGCATTTTTTGTTCCTCCAGCGCCGTGACGACCTGACCGATCGCCTCATCCATCGCGGCGAGCATGCCGGCGTATTTTTGGCGGTTGCCTTTGAGTGTGGAGTGGGGAGCCAAATAGGATTCCGGCACTTGCAGCGGGGTGTGCACTGCATTGAAAGGAAGGTAGAGGAAGAGCGGTTTTTCAGGATTGCGCTGGCGGATGCGTTCGCAGGCTTCTTTGGCGATGAGGTGGGTGGAATAGCCTTCGTCCTGGCAGGGTTGGTCATTGCGATGCCAGTCGAGCGTGCCTTCGCGCTTGTGGGTGAAAAAGTCGATCATGCCGAACCAGAGCCCGTATTGGTGATCGAAGCCGCGTTTGGTCGGTTGGTAGGCGGGCTGGAATTCACCGAGGTGCCATTTGCCGGAGATGGCGGTTTGGTATCCTGCTTCTTGGAGAGCTTGGGCGAGCGTTCTTTCCGCGAGGGGCAAGCCCCACGGAGCGTGTGGGCGGACCACACTGTAAACGCCGGTGTGTGCTACATAACGGCCGGTCATGAGGCTGGATCGGGTGGGGGAGCAGACAGGCTGCACGTAAAACGAGCGCAGGATGGCACCGCTTTTGGCAAGGCGATCGAGGTGCGGTGTTTTGATTTCCGTTCCGCCATTGAATCCAGCATCCGCATAGCCCAGGTCATCGGCGAGGATGTAGAGAATGTTCGGTTTGCTGGCCGGAGATTCCGCGGCAGAAACGGCCGAGACCAGGAATAGTGTGAAAAGCAAGTGTTTCATAACGATGTTGCTTCCTAGCAGAGACAAAGCGGGAGAGACAGAAAAATTGCGGAGTGCGGGATGCCGACCTTCACGGATTTTGACACGCATCACTGCATCAGCCAAGCCATTGCCGGGCTGTGTTGGATCTCCCTGCTCGGCCCTGCGGACACCGAGCCTGTGCTGACCATTCGTCATCAGGTATCCACCTTGCTCAGCAGCAAAAGACTCGAACTGCGGCAGCAAAATCAAGAGTGGTGGGAGAAGTGTGAACAGGAATGGCTCGATCAGGAAACGGCCCTATGCTCCCACAGCCCAGCCGTCGTCCGATTCTCCTGCAAGCGGCGCGAAGTCGTATGGCAACCTGTGGATTTTCAATGAACCCGATTTTTTACCGATTTACCTAACAAATACACTACTATAAAAACAAACACGATGCATTCATGCAACATCCTATTCGGGCTCTCTCTGACAATGGCAAGTGCCGTAGAGACAGCTACCGAGTCGAAACAGAGCGAGGCGCGCGCGGAGGCGCATGCGCAAGCTCATGGAAATGAAACCCAGAGTATGAAGCAGTCGGTAACGGTTACCTCCGATGGCAACCGCACGATCAGAACCACCACCACGGAACGCAACGGCGTGCGCGATGTGAAAAGAGAAATCCTCGATGCACAGGGGCGTGTCATCGAAGGCGGAGCAGAAGAGCAGGAGCCCCAAGACGAAAAGACCGGACCACAAGAGGGGCAGGAGAACCAGCCATGGATCGGAATAAAGGTAAAAGTGGCGGATACACCAAGCCTGAACCGTGCCATGCAAGGCAAACAAGCGGGGGATCAAGTTTCGGTAGGCATCATGCGCAAAGGGCAAAAATCATCGATTGACCTCACGCTGGAAGCGCGACCGGCGCGGAACAACACAGCAGGTCCTCAGAAGAATGACGAATCAGGAACATCGGGGCGTTCCTCATCGGGGACAGCGGCCTTGGAATTGGAGAACGGTGAGAGTTTCGACAAAGTTCTCACGGATCCGCATGTGCCGGAGAGATTCAAAAAGTCCGTGCGTGAGATGCAAGAGCGCATGAGAGAGTTTCAGGAAAAACATGCGCCGCGCTGAGGAGCTCAGGGTTTCTTTTTCCGCTGGTTTTTGGGGGATGCCTTGGCGGGCGGGGTGAGGCCATCGGCAGGTTGATCGGAGAAACGCCAGGGGTCGTTAAGGCGGCGCATTTCGCCGAGCAGCAGGGCGCGCATTTCGCCGAGCTTGGCCGCGTGTTTGGGATCGTTGGCCAAGTTGGTGGCCTTGCCTTGTTTGTGCTCGGGCAAAAACTCATGCGGATTTTCTTTGAGGTCAAAGAGCTGAGTTTCGCGCACGCCGGTGGTGGTGGACTCGTATTCGATGAGTTTCCAATCCCCTTGCTTGACGGTGCGCATGCCGGGTTTCTCGCCGCCGTTATAGACGCCGTAGAGGGTATCGCGGATACTGGGTTTTTCGCCGAACAGCACAGATTTGAAGCTCATGCCTTCATTGGTTGGTGGTGGTGCTATGCCGGTGAGGTCGCAGAACGTGGCAAGGAGGTCACCGAGGTAAATATTTCCGGGTGCGCGGCTACCAGGTTTAATGCCGGGGCCTTTGACGATCATCGGCACGCGCCAGGTGTGCTCGTAGAGGTTTTGTTTTCCTTGCAGACCGTGGCGACCGATGGCGATGCCGTGATCGGCCGTGTAAAAAATGTAGGTGTTTTCGAGTTCGCCCATTTCCTTGAGCCGGGCGAGAACGCGACCGATCTGGATATCGATGTTTTCCGAACAGGCATATTGGCGTCCGATCTCGTTGCGGATGGTGGCTTCATCGCGACGGTTCCAGACGCCGCTGACGGATTGTTCATCGCGCACATTCCTGTGAGTATTGTTGAAAGGATGCTGGGGCAGCCAGTTGGGCGGGAGCGGTGGCTGGAGCTTGTGGAGGGCGGGCGGGTTGCTTTTATCGGTGTGATTGGTGGCTCCGTATTTGGCTAATAATTCCGGCGTGCCGTCGCGGACATCATGCGGATGAGAGAGGCCGAAGTAGATGAAAAACGGCCGCGTATCGTTTTTGTTTTTGCGCGCGCCGAGGTAATCGAGCACGCGCTCGGCGTGCCAAGCGCTACCGGTTTCCGCCGTGCCGCCGCGTTTGGTGGCATCATGGACGACATCAAACAGCTTGTCCGCCGCTGGGTAGCTGTTTCCCTGTTTGCAAGTGCGCATGGTGGCGTATCCAGCACGACCGAAGACGGGACCGATGCTATTTTTTTCCAATTCGGGCGGGCATGTTTTGGCTCCGGGGCCGATGGGAAGATGCCAGACCGTGCGGCCGCTCAAGATCATGTGTCGCGAGGGCGTGCAGACCGCCCCGGTGAAAGCCCCCATGTGATGGGCGGCATCGATGACCATTCCGTCAGAGGCGAGTGCAGTGAGATTCGGTGCCTGCAGAGTGGATTGACGATGATAAAAGGGAAAATCAAAGGGCGCCTGGTCATCGGTGAGGATGAAGAGAATGTTCGGCTTGCGCGGTTCCGCGGCGGCAGACAGCACGGCCAGCGCGAGTAAGACAAGTAATGATCTCATGGTTGAAGCTATTTGAGGGACTCCGTTGTTTTTGTCAACCAGTCGATTGCGATGATGCGTTTAGTTCTATCATATGGCAGCTCTGTGAAACATGCTGTTTTATTGCGGCGTAGCTATTCTGCTCAAAAACCGCGCAGCGCCCCTTGCGCGTAATAAAAACTCTGTTACCTTCCATCCCGCATCATGAAAGCTCTCACTACTAGTCTTTTTCTCGCTGCTTTGACGCTAGCTCATGCTCAGCAAGGCAATCGCAAGGACCATCACTCGATGGCTTCCGTGGTTCCGGCGAATCTGATTCCCGCGGCTCCTGTGCTCAACCCGAAAGAGGCCCTCAAGACGTTTCAGTTGGCCCCGGGATTTTCCATTGAACCATTTGCCGTAGAGCCGTTGGTGGAGAAGCCCATCGCGCTTGATTTCGATCCCGCAGGTCGCGCTTGGGTGGTGGAAATGATCGGCTACATGATGGACCTCGACGGCAAGGATGAAAAAGTGCCACAAGGCCGCATCGTCGTGCTCGAAGACACGAACAACGATGGCAAAGCCGACAAACGCACCGTGTTTCTCGAAAAAGTTCTCCTGCCACGCGCGGTAGCCATTTATCCGGATGGCATCCTCTACCTCGATGACCACGATCTGCTTTGGATCAAACGCGATGGCCTTAAGCCTGTGGGGCAGCCCAAAGTCGCAGCGCCGAAGTTCATCGAGGCCGGCAACGTGGAGCACAAGGTCAATGGATTGGTGCGCAATCTCGATAACTGGCACTACAACGCCAAATCGGGCAAACGCGTGCGCCGCGATGGCGACAAATGGCTGGTCGAGTCGACGCCCTTTCGCGGCCAGTGGGGCATCGCGCAGGACAACTACGGTCGCCTCTATCACAACAACAATTCGACTTTTCTCTTCGGCGACTTCCTCGCTCCCAATCTTCTCGCGGGCAATCCCGGCGTGAACTTGAAGGTGAGCGATGCCTCCCAACTGGGGCCGAACAATACCTACCCTTCCCGCGTCACTCCCGGTGTCAATCGCGCTTACATCCAGAAATCCAATGGCTACACCACGGATACGATCGACCCGAAGACTTTCAAGCTGCTCATGACCACCGCTTCCGCCGGACCCACCGTCTATCGCGGCACGAATTTCCCGAAAGAATGGAACGGTCGCGGTTTCACGCCCGAGTCCGTCGTGAATCTGATCAAGGCCATTCAGATCGACGAAAGCTCGACCAAGCTCGCCGGCTCGCATCCGCTGGGCAAGAGCGAGTTTTTGACTTCCACGGACGAACGCTTCCGCCCCGTGAACCTCTACAACGCGCCTGACGGCTCGCTGATGGTTCTGGATATGTATCACGGCATCATTCAGGATCGTTTTTTCATGACCTCCTACCTGCGTGAGCAATATGCCTCGCGCCAACTCGATGGCCCCGCCACCGGACACGGACGCATCTGGCGCATCAAGGCAAGCGCAGGGAAACTGGAAAAAATCGCTAATTTCGAGACCGCTCCTACAGCAGATTTAGTCAAGCAGCTCGCTCATCCGAACGGCTGGCATCGCGACATCGCGCAACGCGAGTTGGTCAATCGCAAGGATCTTTCCGCCGTGCCGCTTCTCATCAAGCTCACGGGCATCGATGAATACCCGCTGGGGCAAATCCACGCATTGTGGACCTTGGAGGGTCTCGGGCAACTCAACTCTCTCGCCATCGCTCAGACTCTGAAAGCCCGCGATCCGAAAGTGGCCGTATCCGCATTATGGGCTTCTACGAAATTGCCCGCCGCCGAACTCAAGAACGCCTCCGCTGCGATCCTCGCCTTCGCTCCCAAAACCGACGAGCAGAAAATCTACCTCGCCCGCTCACTCGGGCCCATCGGCACTGCAGAGGCTTTTTCCCGCTTGCAATCCCTGCTGCAAGACAACGCCAAAAATACCCTCCTCAAGGCTGCTGCTTTTGCCGGCCTAGACCATCACGAAACGGCTTTCAAGTCGCATATCGAGGGCAAGTTCAAAGATCAGGCTTTTGTCGCCTGGCTCACGCAAGGGGCTGCGACCGCTGGCAAAGCAGCCGTGTCCGGCTCCGGTCTTCGCGGTGAGCACCTCGCTTCATTCGAACGCGGTAAGGCCCTCTACTCAGGCGCTGCCGCCTGTTTCGGCTGCCATGGAGCCAGTGGCGAGGGAGTGCCGAATTTGGGACCTCCTCTCGATGAATCCGAATACGTCACCGACTCACCGGAGCGCTTGGTAAAAATCCTCCTTCACGGGCTCACCGGTCCCATCACAGTGGCTGGCATTGAATACAAACCCACTGCCGACATGCCGGGCCTGATGCAAAATCCCACCATGAAAGACGGAGACATCGCTGATATTGCCACCTACATTCGCCATGAATGGTCGAACAAAGCTGGTCTCGTACCCGCCGACTCTGTCACAAAACTGCGCAAAGACACCGCCTCCCGCACGGGTAGCCCGTATCGTGCGGAAGATTTTAAATAAGCCGCAGCGAGGAAAAGGTCGGCTCGATCCGCGCGTTTGGCTTACAGTGCCGTAGCCGCGCGGCGTAGTCGGTCCATGACGGCCACTCCCAGACCAACCTCGCTGACGGGCTCGGCGACGATGACATCCAGCCCGGCGGCATCCAGCTTGCGCAGCAAGTGGAACAAGCGCAGCGCGGCCTCGGGTAGTTTGCCATTGCCGGGACTGAGCGCTTCCACGGCCGCCCATCGGTGCAGCGAAACATACCCTTTCCCTGGCTCACCTGTGTAGGACAGCAACCCGTATTTTTTCCCAAGCTCTGGGCGGAAGTCCGAGGGATCTTCCAGCAAAATCAACGGCGTGCGCGGGGCATAGTGACTGGGCAACATGCCAGGGGCGGTGGGAGCGGAGCCATCGCGCACACGCTTGGGACGCTCGACCTTACCAAAGTTCTGCAGCATTTCCTTGGTGATGGGACCGGGTCGCAGGATGGTGATGGTGGGGCGTTTTTCCCCCGCAGTGATGTGAATGATGGTGCTCTCTAGGCCCTCCGAGCAGGCACCACCATCGACGATCAGCGGGATGCGACCGTCCAGTTCCTGCTGTACTGCCGCCGCCGAGGTGGGAGAAATGCGACCAAAGCGATTCGCGCTCGGTGCTGCTAGTGGTTCGCCCAGCTCCTTGCCGATGGCGCGGAAAATCTTGCTGGCACTCTGCCGCACCGCCACCGTATCCAGCCCGCTGGTTACGAGATCAGGCACGTCGGGATGTTTCGGCAACACCAAGGTCAGCGGCCCCGGCCAAAAGGCATTGAGCAGCTTGTCCACGGTCGCCTGAATCTCCTCGGGGATGATCGCCACGCGCGACAAGTCGGCACGCGTCGCCACATGCACAATCAGCGGGTCAAAGGACGGTCTCTCCTTGGCACTGAAAATTTTCGCCACCGCCTGCGCATCAAACGCATTCCCCGCCAATCCATAGACGGTCTCCGTGGGCAAGGCTACCACCTCACCCGCACGCAACTGGGCCACCGCCGCTTGCACAGCGTCTTTGTAGTTTTCATCAGAGGCAGATACAATCGCAGTAGAACTCACACACCCACCCTGCCGCAAGGCCGTGCGTTGTGCGAGCGCAAAAAAATCTGAGCCCATAGCATTCACACTCACAGAGCCACGCCAGCACAACCTACCATCCCCACACCCCATGATCTGTTGTGTTGGGAAGAAATTTCCATGCGTATGGAGCCAAGGAAAAATGACACCGGGGAGAAGTGGCTGCGCATCGGTAGCCAGGATTTTTCGTAAAGTTCGTCGACCAGAACCTTGTGATCGAGATCGCCGAACCTGCCATAACCTAACAACTGGCGCACATAGATGAAGTTTCCCGCTCCACCTGGGCTTGGTCGTTTTTCTTGTAGGCACGTGACCGTGTCCATGGAATGCTGCGCTTGATTACAACATCGCTCAAACCCCGCTCACGAAATCCGCCCACGTTTCCGTTCTCTTATCCCGAGTCATGTCATATTTTTCTCTGATCGTGAAAGGAATGATGGTGCCATTGCCTTTGATGAATCTGCCCTTGATCGATAACGTGAACGGTTCATCGCGTTGGATCGTATCGGACAAATAAGCATCGAGAATGCTTGATTTGTTCACGACAACGACTCCGCCGTCCATGCTATTGTAGGACTCATACACCGTCGATTGAAAACGCATGGGGAGCTTGAGCGAAGCGGCGCGAGTATCGTTAGAGCCATCTGCATAGGTCACGGTCAATGCGGTGATTTCAATCGTGGCGAAGGTGAATGTATGATCCATGTAATAAACACGGATATCGTAAGGTTTTCGGCTTTTCACCGTCCCACCCAATAAGGTGCCGACGGAGATGTTCGTGTCGATTTCCACCTTCGGCACAGGGGTTTTTACAGCGGGCATTTTACCAAGCGCATGGAATGTTACGGTGTCATGGAAAAACATGCATGAGGGTAGCAAGAAGCTAATCGCAGTAACCAGGAATAGGGATGGGATGCCGTTCAATTTGAGAGTTTTCATAGAAAATCGATGCAACGATCCAAGCAGTGAAGATCGCTCACGCAAGGTTCTTTCGTGCCATAATGAATCACAGAATGGTAAGCCCGACAAGCGCGGGAGGTCCAATGCTAGAAAAGTTCATAATTTTTTGACAACAAGGCAAAAAGATCCATTTCCAGTGAGCTCGTTTCTCACACCTTGGTGCGGTCGGGGCCTTGGGTTAGGTTCGCGGCTATTGCGTGGCGATTTCTGGAGCAGAGTGATCAGCCGTGGCGGCGTAGGCGCTTGCCACTGCGGTTTTCTCGGGAGTATCGGATGAACTGATGAGGCGTTCACACCGATCCGAAGCTACCTTTCGGCAATGTGCACGAAATGATGATTTTTCTTTGTCGGTTTTTTCTGCTATTTTGCGCGTGTATAGCAGTCATGAAAAAATATCTTATTCCCCTCTTCGTTGCCGTTATGGCGGTCGCTCACGCACAAGATGCCAATCTTGCTAGCCAATTGCTGGGCTACTGGACGCTTGATGCGGCCCAAACCAAAAAAGTTGCCGAAAAGGCGAATCGTGAAATCGATGGATTGAAGCTGATGTTTATGGAGAAGAAAATGGTCTATGAGTTCCAGAAAGACCAGATGATCATCCATGTAGCCTCGCCTGATAAAGTGCCTGCCATGCCCTTCACCGTCAAAGCCGTGGACGAGAAAACGAAATCGCTCACTCTCGATTTGGGAGGCGAGAAGGAGATGAGGATCAGGCTCGATAAGGGCAAGATGGCACACAACGACCCCGATGACGGATGGATGGTCTACAACCCCATGAGCCAAGAGGACTTTGCGAAATTTGCCAAAGCTGCGGAAACTGCGAAAGGGAAAGTAACGCCCGAACCAGAGAGCGGCGAAAAGGCTCCGGCGGCGGAAAAGCTCGAAGATGTGTCCAAGGAAGTTAGCGCTTCCTGAATAACAACCAGATTCCCAATTATCAAGGGTTTTCGCTGGAATTCAGTAGATCGCATGCACGTTTTTTTGTGTTTTCCCCAGAAAAACCTTGCACATACTACGTTCATAGTATATAGTTTCCCCCATGTATCGCGTA
>CAMDAD010000038.1 GCA_945888515.1 Akkermansia muciniphila
TACGCGATACATGGGGGAAACTATATACTATGAACGTAGTATGTGCAAGGTTTTTCTGGGGAAAACACAAAAAAACGTGCATGCGATCTACTGAATTCCAGCGAAAACCCTTGATAATTGGGAATCTGGTTGTTATTAAGGAAGCGCTATTTAAGGTTTCTTAAAAATTTAGCTTGCGTTTGGGGCGATTGTCTCCGGAATTTTTTATGGGAGAAATTTCCGATTATCTGTCGCCGAGTGATCCATTGAGCTAAAACATTGACGAAAATCTCCGCCTGTGAAACGGTGGCGCGGATGATTGCACGGATACGCGGCAAGGTGTGGGAGGCATACCCGAATCGGCTGATTCTGGATGTGCAGGGCGTGGGCTATGAAATTCATGTGCCGCTGAGCACATTCGATCGGCTCCACCCCAGCGAGGGCATCACGGTGGAGCTGCGCACCTATCTGCACATCCGCGAGACGGCGCATACGCTCTATGGTTTCGCCACAGAAGAGGAGCGCGATGTGTTTTTGCTGCTCATCGATCGTGTCAGCGGCATCGGCCCCGCCACGGCGATGTCGGTGCTGAGCGGCATGCCAGTTTCCCGTTTCAAAGAAGCCGTGGTGAATGCCGACGTAGCCGAACTCTCGCGCATCAAGGGGCTCGGGAAAAAAACGGCCGAGCGCATCGTATTGGAGCTGAAGGACAAGGTCGGCGTCACCGAGACCTGGGAATCGGCCGCTGGCGGTGGCATCAGCAACATCGCGGCGGATGCCGAATTGGCCCTGATCGCGCTGGGCTACAAGCAAGTCGAGGCGCGTAAAGCAGTGAAAAAAGTGCTCGAATCCGAGAGCAATGCCAGCGTGGAAGAACTGATCCGCGGCGCGCTGCGTTTGATGTCATGAACCCCACCGCACCGCAACTTTCGCTCGATCATATCCACTCCGCGATGCCCGCAGAGGGACTGTTTGGCGCGGGCTCGTGGCGCTGGTCGCCCGAGCCCTTCATGCTCACCTCCGCCCAAGTCCGCGAGCTGGAGGGGCTCGGTCACGTACTCGCCCAGTTTCAGCGCGCCAGCGATGCCATCTACCGCCGCAGCGCGAAGGGAAAATTGCCATCGTGGATCGCTGAGAGCCTCGACCGCGGTAAACCGGACTGGCTGATCGATCACCAGCGGCGTGGTGATCATGCCGATCAGTTTCCCCGCATCATCCGCCCCGATCTGCTACTCACTGCCGAGGGTTTTGCCTTGACGGAAGTCGATAGCGTGCCGGGCGGCATCGGCATCACTGCCTGGCTCGCGGCGCAGTATGAAGCCGCCGACTTCTCCGTGCTGGGCGGAGCGCATGGGATGCTCGATGGCTTTGCTAGCGTCTTGCCTGCGGGTGGCGCTGTCCTGCTCTCCGAGGAAGCCGCCGACTACCGCCCCGAAATGGCGTGGCTGCTCCGGCAGCTCGGTGGCGAACGCAGTATCGAGCCTGCCGAGTCTCTGCGCGCCGAAGAAACGCGCACGCTCTATCGGTTTTTTGAATGTTTCGACTGGCAAAACATCCCCGCCCTGCCCGACTTCGCCGCACGCGGCGGCACCCTCCAGGCCCCGCTCAAGCCACACTTAGAGGAAAAACTCTGGCTCTCCCTATTTCACCTGCCCGGCCTGCGTAAACTTTGGCAAAAAGAACTGCGCGGCAGTCATTACGAGCGACTGAAACAGTTGATTCCGACTAGTTGGTTTATTCGCGATGTCGAGCTACCACCCGATGCCGTTTTACCTGGTTTGGGCGTTTCCTCTTGGCAGGAGGTAGAGGATTTCAGCCAAAAAGAACGGCAGTTGGTGATAAAAATTTCCGGCTTCGATCCTACCGCTTGGGGCTCACGCGGGGTATTCATCGGCCACGATCTGCCTGCGCACGAGTGGCGCGAATGCCTGCAACGCGCGCTTTCGGATGACCAGCACGCTTGGGTGATGCAGGAATTTCGCGAGACGAGCATCATCGAGCACCCCGTCTATCAAGCGGATGGCTCGGTGGCGCTGGAGCGCGGTCGGGCGCGGCTTTGTCCCTATTATTTCACCGATGAACAAGGCTACACCCGCCTCCACGGCTGCCTGGTCACCATCGTGCCCATCGACAAAAAGAAAATCCATGGCATGAGCGATGGCGTTCTGACCGTGGCAGCCCTCAGCGCAGTGTGAAGTCTGCGGCGGCTATGATCGCCCCGTTGATTTTGATTTCCAGACGATGCCGGCCTTGGTGATAGACACGCGTCGTGATCGGGCGGAACGAATGCGTTTTTTCCAAACGAAGACCCTCGCCCGGTGCGAGAGTGAGGTCTTTCCAACGGAAAACTTTTGGCGTGAGCCGGCCGTTGGCTTTTTGGTGATGCAGCACGTAGTCGAGCCGGAGCGCTTGCGGTGTTCTGGCGTTCGATTGCAAGTGTAGCGAAAAAGTCAAGGAGCCACCCATCGGCAACTCGTGCGCGCCGAGCGAAAGCTTGGCTAGTTTCAGACGAGGCGTCGTGAGCTCATACAATGCCAAGGCCTCCGGATGCCCTTGTTTCAGCAAATTCCGCATCGCATGCCGCAGCAGCCGTTGGCGATGCTCTGACGCATCGGCTTGCCAACGTCGCGCCACGTCCAGCGCCACAAGGGGGTGATCGCGCGAGATGTCGTTGAGATGATTCGCCACTGATTTTCTTACATACGCCGAGACATCATCCCGCAGTGCCTCTAGCAATGGCAAGGTCGCATGGGGATCTTCGATAAAACCTGGCAGCTGCTTGCCCCAAGGCAATCGCGGTCGCGCACCCTCGGAGACAAGCCGCCGCACATGTTCGTTTTCGTGTTTCGTCCACGTTGCCACTACCTTCATCACTTCGCGTGGGCGCGCCAACCACAAGTGACGGATGCCGAATTCCGAGGTGAACCGCATCGTCATTTCCTTCAGCAAATCCAAGCTCAATGCCCAGTGCTCGCCACACTCTCGCCCCGCGTATTCCGCCAGCGGCATAATCATCCAGCCCTGAACACCCTCCTCGGTCACGCCCAGCTTGTGCGCATTGCCATCGCAGCTAGGATGCAAGGACGCGCGGATCACCTCCGCCGCGCGCGGAAAATCCTGCGGTAAGGTCGCGCACAGCGCGCGATAGATCTGGTCACAGCGCTGCTTGAGCTCCAGTGATGATAGATTTTTCATGGCCAGCGACTCAAAGCGCTTGCCATCAAAGGATGGTTCACGGGCGCTCAGTATCCTCCCGAGACACTGGATTGCGCGGCGATGAAAAACTTCCTTAAACGGCTCCATGAATCACATCCTGCACCGCCGCATCGCGCCGTCAAGAGCACAGAAAAAATCCTCGCTTTCGCATAGCGCATGCTCTAGCGTGACGCCCATGAGAACGATCACTACAATTGTTGCATTGGCCAGCGGATTAGTGCCGTCACTCGCTCAAGCTGGGCGCGATTCCCCTTTTGACTTTGGTCCCGGCTACTTGACCTTTTACATGGACAACGATCTTTTCGGCAATCGCGATCAGGATTACACCAACGGTGCGCGTCTGTCCTGGATCTCCAGCAATCGCAAAATGAAGGACATCGGCGCCGTTCAGCGCGCCCTCAGACCGTTCACGGGCGATGATACGTCGCTCGAAGCGTTTCAGAAAATCACTGGCTTCAAAGACCCGGAAAATGTTCACTACAACTACGGTTTCTCCATCACCCAGTTGATGTTCACGCCGGAAGATTCCGAGCCTGAAACCCAACCTCTCGGTGAGCGCCGCTACGCCGGCTGGACGGCACTGGGATTTTCCCTACACACCAAGGATGATCAATGCCTCAACACGGTCGAATTTTTGCTAGGCATCACCGGAAAACATTCCTACGCAGAGGACGC
This sequence comes from Akkermansia muciniphila, assembly GCA_945888515.1. Taxonomy (GTDB): domain Bacteria; phylum Verrucomicrobiota; class Verrucomicrobiia; order Verrucomicrobiales; family Akkermansiaceae; genus UBA956. The sequence continues at coordinate 3,871 of CAMDAD010000038.1, forward strand.
ACAGGATTTTATCCATGATATTCGAAACATCGAAGACTTCAACGGATGGGATGAACAAATCCCGAGTGAAGTGACAGCAGATCTTTCCTTTATCCAGCGACGTCGCCTCCCACTTGGAAAATTCAATGACGTCCTGAGTATGGATGGCTTCAGCGAGTGGGGTGCGCGGCTCGGCACCTTTCGCACCTCGGCACAGGTCGGCGGAATGATACGCTGGGGCCTGTATCTGCCGACAGATTTCAGTGATCCACGACTCAGTGAAACCGCCTACGCCCACAAATTTTTCACGGATGAAGTCGATTCAAGCGCTTGGTCTCTCTACTTTCTCACCGGATTTCGCGCGATGACCGTATGGCACGATGCCACCCTCGATGGGCCTGTATTTCATGATTTCACAACAGGAAATACTCGCGAACCATTCGTCGGCGAAGTCTACGCCGGCATCGGCTGGCGGATCCGCTCGGTAGAAATCAGCTACGCGCATACCTGGAGAACGGAAGAGTATAAGGAGCAACAAGGCGATTCGAATTTTGGCACGATCAGCGTGCAATTGCAGTTCTAACCGCTGAGCGACGTGCGTGATTTTTTGCCTCACAACCGTCCCGCGCTGGTGCTGGCACCGATGCAGAATGTCACCGATCTGCCTTTCATGCGCGTGATTGCCCGGCGCGGCGGACCGGACTGGTTCGTCACGGAATTTTTCCGCGTCCACCCTGCTTCCAAGCCCGACCGCTATATCCTGCGCTCGATCCGCGAGAACACCACCGGCATTCCCATCTTCGCACAAATCATCGGCTCGGATGCCGAAGCCATGGTCAAGGAGGCCAAGATCTTACTGCGCGAAAACATCGCAGGCATCGACCTCAATCTCGGCTGCCCCAGTCCCACCGTCTGCGGCAAAAGCGCGGGCGGCGGATTGCTGCGGCATCCTGAGGAAATCAACCGCATGATCGGAATGCTGCGGGATAGCATCCACACCCGCTTCACAGTCAAAACTCGCGTCGGATACGCGGATGAGAGTGAATTTACGAAACTGTTAGAAATTTTCCGCAGTCACGCCATCGATGGTCTCACCATCCACGGCCGCACCGTGGCGGATCGTTACCAGACCCCCGTGCGCCCCCAGTGCGTAGCCGCTGCGGTGGCGACTCTTCCTTGCCCGGTCATCGCCAATGGCAACGTCGTTAATGCCACCGCCGGGATCCGCTACCAAGCACTCACTGGCGCGAGCGGGTTGATGATTGGCAGAGGTGCGATCCGCAATCCGTGGATCTTCGATCAATTGCGGGCTCGTTTCCTGGGTGAAACACCAACACAACCGCGCGCACACGATCTGCTCGACTACATCGAGGACCTCTACGCCGAACTCGCGCGAGAAAGCAAAGAATACCATGAACTGCATCACATTCAGCGAATGAAAAAAACCATGCTGTATATCGTGCAGGGCCTGGGCGATGAGTTCGAGCAAGCCATGCGGCGCATGCGCACCGAAGAAGAATTTTTCCACCTCTGCCGCAGTTCTCTCGACCACGATGCCCTGATTCCCGACGTGCCGCCCGAGCAATCCAAGCTCTTCTGCGGCTTCACCGAACTGCTCACATCGCCGTGATGCTCGCTTGTCCGGAGACTCTCCTCCTTTCACCCCGCCAGCGCTCCGCACATAGATTTTTTTCAGGATATGTGAGGTGACAACAGGAAAATTCTATCTGGTCTTTTCTGCGCCCGTCCACACCCCATCTACTCTAACAAAAATATTTCAGGCTTTTCATTGGAGCGGATCCTCTTCAAGATCTGGCCATGAGCGATACCGCTGTGACGATTGCCGGAACAGGCAGTTATGTGCCTGAAAAAATCCTGACCAATGCCGATCTCGAAAAACGCATCGAAACCTCGGACGAATGGATCACGACCCGCACCGGTATCAAGGAGCGCCGCATCGCTGCCGATGACGAATTCACCTCGCACATGGCCACCAAGGCTGGGCTACGTGCGCTCGAACAAGCTCACCTTGCTCCCGAGGACGTGGAACTCATCATCGTCGCCACCATCACACCGGATACCCTCACGCCCGCGACCGCTTGCTATGTGCAGGAAAACATCGGTGCGCGCCGTGCGATCGCGTTTGATATTTCCGCCGCCTGCTCTGGCTTTCTTTATGCCATGGAAATCGCCCGCAAGCTCATCGCCGGCGGCACTGTGCACAATGCGCTGATCATCGGCGCGGAAAAACTTTCCGCCTTCGTGAACTGGGAAGATCGCGGCACCTGCATCCTCTTCGGTGATGGCGCAGGCGCAGCCGTATTGCGCAAGTCCCATCCCGGCGAGGGCCACATCCTCGCCATGGACCTCGGCACCGATGGCTCGCTCACGCATTTGCTCAACATCCCTGGAGGCGGATCCGCGCAGCCCATCACCCCGGAAAACGCTGATGAACATCTGGCCACTCTCGCCATGCTCGGCAAGGAAGTCTTCAAGCACGCCGTGAACCGCATGAAAACTGCTGCGGAAACGGTCATCACCCGCGCCGGGTTGCAGGCCGAGGACATCGCCTGCGTGATCCCTCATCAAGCCAATCTTCGCATCATCGATGCCATCGCCGATCGACTCTCCGTGCCGAACGAAAAAGTTTTCGTGAACCTCCACAACTACGGCAACACCTCCGCCGCCGCCGTGGCCATCGCGCTCGATGAAGCGAATCGCAGCGGAGCTTTCCAACGCGGCGAAAACATCGTGCTCGTGGTCTTCGGTGCCGGCCTCACCTGGGCCGCTGCGGCGATCCGTTGGTGATATGGCTCATCGCCTCAGAAATGAGGCCGATCCAAAATTTTTCTAAGCAATTCTGCACTCATGTGTCATAAAGAGCGCATGAAAAAACAAATGGCGCTTATAGCGGCTCTTATCACCGCACCATTGCTGTCAGCCAATGACCTCAAACTCGAGCTTATTGCTCCGAAACAAGGATTTATGATCCAAAAGGAGCATGTCGCTGCACTGAAGGATCTTGGTCAGGATCAAAAAGCTCTGGAAGTCGCGATGCGGAGCGAAAATGCAGATCCTAAAAAAATCGATGAGCTATCAGCCAAAATCGACAAAGCTCGGACCATCCAACAAGGCATGGATCTGACCTTGCGCATCACGAACAACGGGAAAAAAACCGCGAAATTGCCGTATGGTGCTGACACCAGTCGTAACATCTTGACCATCGAGGGCGATGGCGCAGTGGTGTTGCCTTATCGGGGCATGATGACCATGGAATTCCGCATGCCCGAACCAACAGAAATCAAAGCGGGTGAGAGCAAGGAATGGATCATCAAAAACCTAAGCTTCGGTTCACGTGATATGGATCGCTGGTACATTGCCAAACCCGGAACATACCGTGCTTCTTGTCAGATTCTCTTCAGTCACGAAGAAAACAACAAGGATGAGACACCGCCGCAATTGCGCACAGAGACCATCACCTTTGACGTGAAAATGAAAGAGTAGCATCTGCTACTTTTTCTCGATCAATCGGATCTGATAGATTTTCGGCCAGCATTTGCCGGTGACGAAGAGCTCGCGTTTGTCCGCATCGTAGGCGATGCCATTGAGGACAAATTCCGGATCGCGGCGGGGCGATGCGGCATCGATACCGGTGAGGTCGATGACGCCCACGACGGTGCCGTCTGCGGGATTGATGCGCAGAATTTCCTCGCTATGCCAGACATTGGCAAAGATTTCACCCTCGATGAATTCGAGCTCGTTGAGCTGCGTGACGGGCTTGCCCCCTCGGCGCACCGTCACCTCGCGCAGCACGCGGAAGGTGGTGGGGTCGAAAAAACGCAGGCGCTCGCTGCCATTGCTCATGATGAGCGATTTGCCATCGGTGGCCAGCCCCCAGCCTTCGCCCTGGTAGTCGAAATTTTTCTGCCACTGCAGGGTCTTCGAGTCATACACGAAGCCCTGCTGGTTCTGCCAAGTGAGTTGATACAATGCACCATTCAGCTCAGCCAGACCTTCGCCAAAAAAATCAGCTGACAGATCTTTTTTCAGTAGTATCCGCCCGGTTTCTTTTTCGACACGGCGAATGCTGGACGTGCCGTTGCCTCCGGTGCTTTCCAGCCATTGACCTTGAGAGTAAAGCAGACCCTGTGAGAAGGCAGTGGGGTCGTGGGGAAATTCTTTTACCACCTCATAGGATAAGAGCGCATGCTTTTTCCACTCCGGCGCGGCACGCTGCTCTTTCACCACCGCGACGGGCGGAAGGGCTTCCGATTTTTTCTGGCACGATACCGCCAGTAACACGAACAAACAGGGCAGCAATTTCATGGCGGAAAAAAGTTCATTCATCCACGCCTAACAACTCGAGGATGCGCTGGAGGTCGTCGTTTCCGTAGTATTCGATTTCAATGCGACCTTTTTTCGGCGCGTGCGAGATTGAGACCTGAGTGGAGAACAGCGTGCGCAAGCGGTTTTCCAAATCGCGCAGGTGTGGTTCGAGATCACGCGGGGTCGTGGTGCTGCTCGAACCACTTTTTGATTTACCGCTTGGTGGATTCGAAATTTCCTGCACCAACTTTTCCGTGGCGCGCACGGTGAGGGATTTGCGCAAGACCTGATCGGCGGCTAACAATTGTGACGCCTGATCTTTCAGTGAGAGCAGTGCTTTGGCGTGACCCACGCTGACGCGACCTTGCGCGACTTGCAGCTGCACGTCTGCATGCAGATCGAGCAATCGCATCGCATTGGCGACACTGGCGCGGGACTTGCCGACGCGCGTGGCGATTTCTTCCTGCTTGAGTGCGTATTCTTTTGCGAGGCGCACGTAGCCGGCAGCCTCTTCCATTGGATTGAGATCCTGGCGTTGCAGGTTCTCGATGAGTGCCATTTCCAACACGTCACGATCCGAGGCCTCGCGCTCGATCACCGGCACCGTGGCCAGACCCAGCTTACCGGAGGCGCGCCAACGCCGCTCGCCTGCGATCAACTCTAACACATCGCCGACGCGGCGCACGATCAAGGGCTGGATGATGCCGTGTTGACGGATCGACTCCATCAACTCATCGAGTGGTGCTTCCACGAAATGCTTGCGCGGCTGCAACGGGCTGGGCACCACCTGTGCATGGGCGACATCGCGCACGAGCTTGCGTTCATCTGGGGAAATCGTCGCCTCGGGAATCGAGCTCGCATTCGCTTGTTTTTTGATCAGAGCGCCGAGTCCTTTTCCGAGTGCAGGTTTGGTAGCCATGGGAAGGTGAGTATGAAGAAGTGCGGAAGAAAAATCAAAGAGGATTTACGGTGGAACGAGTGTTTGAGACACAATCCCTTGTCAGGCTTAGCTTTGCGCGCGAAAAAATTTCCTCAGGGCTGAGCAAAGAGCAGACAAATCGGTGAGGGAACCGCGAGAGTGTGCTCGGTCTTGGCGAGCTTACCGGACTGCGGATCGATGGCTAGCACCTGGACGTTATCGGAATCTTGACCGGCCACAAGCAAGTAGGCTCCTCCGGGTGCGATGGCGAAATGGCGGGGCGTTTTCACGTCCGTCACCAGGGTGCCCAGCTCTGTGAGAGATCCAGTTTTTTGATCGATGAGATAGGCGGCGATCGAGTGATGGCCGCGATTCGACGCATAGAGAAAGCGCCCGTTCGGGTGAATCTCGATCTCCGCCGTGGTATTGACGCCGGTGAAATCCGCAGGCAGAGTGGTGAGTGATTTTTGAACGGTATGCGATTCACCCTCGCGCAGGAAATGAGTCACAGTGTTCGTTAACTCATTGACCACGTAGATCCACGGTTGCTGCGGATGGATCGCCAAATGCCGTGGACCATCTCCTGAAGCAGATCGGAAAAATGGCGTTTGAGCGGCGGAGAGAACGGCCGTTGCAGGGTCGAAGCGATAGATCAATGTCTGATCCAGTCCCAAATCCGGCACATAAAGACTCTCGCCGGAAAAATACACACCATGCGCGTGAGGGCCGGTCTGACGCTGCGGATGCACGCTTTTTCCCTCGTGCTGGAGGAGCGTCACTGGCTCGGAAGGGACGCCCTTTTTATCTAACAGAAAACTGGCTGTGCTGCCACTGCCGTAGTTGGCCACTGCGATCATGCGAGCACTCGAATCGATCGCCAGGTGACAAGGTCCTTTGCCGCCTGAGAGCACATCGCCCACGAAAGTGAGCATGTGGTTTTTCTCGATGGAAAATGTCGCAAGAGTGCCCGCCCCATCGGCGCGCGCGCCGATGGAGTAGAGCAGTTTTTTCTGTGGATGCAGGCAAAGAAATCCGGGGTCTTTGTAGGTGGCAGCCAGGCGCAATTGACTCAGCACCCCCGTGCTGTCATCGAACTGCGCTAGGTAAATGCCCTTGCTCTCGCGATCTGTGCGCGTGCCGATATACAAATGGTGCATCGCCGCCGAGGCGCAGTGCGTGAAAGCCAGCAAGATGGTCAGATATTTCGTCATTACTGAGGCATTCGTAAATCTGAAGGCGCCCAAGGTCGAGAAAATTCGTTTCTCCCAGAAATGGCGCGCTCACCTCACCTCGGGATTTTCCTCTGCCGACAAAACTGTGTCTTGCGTTTCCTTCTCACTCGTGGCAGGTTTTCCTTTGTCAAAATAGAACTCTTCGCATCACTACGACCATGAATGACCCACTTCCCACCCACGCTGGCAGCCATGATACTCAGGCTGGATTTGTCCCTGCACCCTCGGTCTCACAGGCGGCCCATGATTTGCGTGTGGCAGCTGAAGAGAAAATCAAAGACCTCGCGGGCCAAGCGGGAGTCTTAAAAGACAAAGCATTGGAAAGTGCCACGCAGTTCCGTGAACAAGCCGCAGAAAAGGCAATCGCTCTGAAAACAAGTGCTTCAGAAAAAGCCGCTCATTTCCGCGAAGTCGCACAAGAACAGTGGACGGACACTCGCCAACGCGCGCGCGAAGTCCACACCACCGCAGAAGACTACATCCGCGAACATCCCACCAAATGCGTGCTCGGTGCCCTCGGCGTTGGATTCCTCATCGGTCTGATTGCCCGTCGCTAACTCTTTCCGTTTCATGAGTGAGGCATCCCAAGAACCGGCTGCGGCTCAGGCCGCTACCGTGCATGATTGGCCATCCGCTATCGCGGAATTCGCCGCCTCTCGGATCGAGCTGATTCGCTTGGAATCTCAGGATGCCGCCCAGATCGCCGCGAGAAAAACCCGTGACGTGATTTTGCTGACATGCGCCGCCGCTCTTGGTTGGCTCTGTCTGACCGCAGGGCTGATCGGCGTCCTGCACTACCTCACCCGCTGGCCCTGGTGGTGCTGCGCGCTGTTGTTTGGGGTGATCCACCTCATCCTCGCGGGGATGATTGCCGCTCGTCTCAAGCGCCCCGGTCCCGCGATTTTTCCCGCCACCCGCGACGAATTTCACAAAGACAAACTATGGATGCAAAGCCTCAAAACGCCGCCCTCGAAGCACTGATCCAGCGCAATCATGCCGCGCGGCACGCACTGGCAGGGCAAGTGCAAACGCTGCGTCATCGGATGGACTTGCCGGCTCGACTGAATGAAAACATCCGCAACCACCGCACGCTGTGGTTTGCCGGCTCCACCGCGTTGGGCTTGTTGGCCAGTTCTTTCTTCCGCAAAAAATCTCCCGCTCCCACAGCGGCTCCTCGCTCACGCAAAGGACTCGTCGGTCTCGCACTCACCACCGCTTTCACCCTCGCCAAGCCCGCCATCAAAAGCTGGCTCTGGAAAGAAGCACAAAAACGCATTCTCCCGCGCAACACACAGCGACCACGCTAACCGCGTCTGGTTTATTTCTCTGATTGATTTTCTCACACCATTCTCTACACATTTCGCATGTCCCATACTGTCCTCGATCACGTCGACCAATACCTTCGCCTCGGCCAAGAATACGGCGCCTCCGATGTCCATCTCGCTACCTCCTTCCCACCCGCATGGCGCCGCAACGGACAGCTGCAACCGATCTGGGATGATCACGCCCCACTGACCGAGGATGAGGCACTCATGCTCGCGAAGTCATTCCTCGGTGAGGCCGAATGGAAACGTCTGGAGGAAAAAGGCGACGTCGACTTCGCCTACGATAACGGAGAAGGACGCTTCCGCGCCTCGGTGGTGCGCCAGCGTCTCGGCCTCGACATGGTCTTCCGCATCATCAGCACACAAATCCGTTCGATCCAAGATATTGGTCTTCCCATCGACCACATCCTTCCCCTAACCCGCTATCACAATGGCCTGGTGCTCGTCACAGGCTCCGTCGGCTCCGGAAAATCCACCACTCTTGCCGCCCTCGTGGACTTCATCAATCGCGACCGCGAAGACCACATCCTCACTCTCGAGGACCCCATCGAGTATGTCTTCGACTCCCAGAGTTGCCACGTCAATCAACGTGAGGTGCATTCGCACACCGAGTCCTTTGCCAAGGCCCTGCGCGGCGCGCTGCGAGAAGATCCCGATGTGATCATGGTGGGAGAAATGCGCGACCTCGAGACCATCCAGCTCGCCCTCACCGCTGCGGAAACGGGACACTTGGTGCTCGGCACCCTGCACACCGGTAATGCCCCGCGTACATTGGACCGGATCCTCGATGTCTTCCCCACCGACCAGCGGGACCAAATCCGCATCATGGTCTCGGAATCCCTGCGCGGCATTCTCTCGCAGCAATTGGTGCCCAAAGCCGATGGATCAGGCCGCGTGCTTGCGCTGGAGTTGTTAGTCAACACACCCGCTGTTGCGAACTGCATCCGCGAAGGAAAAACCTTCATGCTGCCCGGTGTCATGCAGACCGGTAAAAATGTCGGTATGATCACCATGGATGAGTCCCTGCGCCGCCTCTACATCCAAGGCGTCATCACACCGGAAGAATGCCTCTACCGCGCCGAAGACAAAGTGCAAATGCGCGCATTTTTCCAATCCTAACAGAATTTTTACTCTTTACCACTTTCTCCTATGGCCCGCATCGATGCCTATTTCCAACACCTTGTCGAATCCAAAGGCTCGGACCTTCACCTTTCAGAAGGACAGCCGCCGAAAATCCGCGTTCACGGCGGTATCACGCCCATTCCTGATCAACCAGTTTTATCGGGCGAAGACTTCCGTTCCCTACTCGCTGAAATCTGCGATCCCAAGGCTTTTGAAAAATACCTGAAATCCGGCGACCTTGACTTCGCTTACGCCATGGACGAGGCCTCGCGCTTTCGTTGCAACTATCTCAAACAAAAAAACGGCCTCGCTGCCGTATTCCGGTTGATTCCCACCGAAATCATGTCGCTGGAATCTCTGGGCGTCCCGCCGGTAGTGAAGGAGTTCGGCCACATGCGCTCGGGATTGGTACTGGTCACAGGACCCACCGGCTCCGGAAAATCCACAACTCTCGCGGCACTGCTCGACTACATCAATACGAACTTTGCTCGACACATCATCACGATTGAAGAGCCCATCGAATTTGTTCACCGCAACAAGCGCTCGATTCTGACCCAGCGCGAGGTCCCGATCCAAACGCCATCATTCGCCGATGGTCTTCGCGCTGCGCTCCGTGAGGATGCCGATATCGTCCTCGTGGGTGAGATGCGCGACCTCGAAACCATCTCGCTCGCGCTCACAGCGGCGGAAACTGGTTTGCTCGTTTTTGGCACTCTGCACACCAACAACGCACGCAAGACGGTGGACCGGATCATCGATGTGTTTCCTGCCGACCAGCAATCGCAGGTGCGCACCATGCTCGCCGCCTCCCTGCGCGGTGTCTTGGCCCAGCTGCTTTGCCGCCGCTCCGATAAACCGGGTCGTACTGCAGTGCACGAGATCATGTTCGCCACACCCGCCGTGGCCGCCATCATCCGAGAAGGAGCCACCCAAAAGCTCAACGACGTCATCACCGGCGGAAAGGGCGAAGGGATGCAGTTCATGGACGAGTCCATTTGGTCGAAACTGCGCGAGGGAATGATTTCCCCGCAGGAGGCCTACATGAAAGCCATCGACAAAAACCGCTTCAAAAAATTCCTCCCGCCCGAGCTCGCCTCCCTCGGCAACGCTTCCGGCGAATCCCAAGGCAATCACTGACGTTGCGGAATCATCCCTCATGCTAGTCATCAATCAGGAGCCCATCGACCCCGCCTTGATCGAAGATGCCTTCCAACGCATCAAGACAACGGCCGAGATGCTCACCGAAGTCTCCTGCTGCGAGCGAGACGAAGAATTTCTCGCGCAAGCCGAGAAAGAAGTCATCGATGGCATCCTACTAGCACAAGAAGCCGAAAAACGCTTCCCCAAACTCGATGAGTCACTCGTGAAATCCGCCATGGAAAAGTCCCTGCGGCAGTGGCGCGACAACGGGGCCTCGTGGGAACTCATCGAGAAACACCACGCACAAATCCATCAGGAAACCACTGCTTCGCTGCGTATGGAATCTTTCACCGATCATCTCTTCGCTGAGATCAGCGATCCCAGCGATGCGGAAATTTCCGATTACTACCTCAGCAACCAGCACGACTATTTTCAACCACCCGCCGTGCACGCCCTTCACCTGCTGCGTTTTGCGGACCATGCCCAGCCATGGATCGAATACTCCCACCTCCTCGGTCTGCGCCAGCAAGTGATCGATGGCGCCGACTTCGCCGTGCTCGCGGCAGAACACACCCAGAAGCACAACAAAGAAATCGATCTCGACTGGATCACTCTGGAGCGCGCGTTGCATCCGTTCGAGGCGATTTTATTTTCGCTACGTGAAAAAGAGATCAGCCCCATCATCAGCCATGATCATGCGTTGCACCTTGTCTATCCCATCGAGGTCAAGCCCGCCGTGCAAATTCCGTTAGAAGAAAAAGCCGAGGAAATCCGTCAACAAATCATTCGTCAAAAAAAACAACTGATCCTTCGTGACTTAGCGAACGAATTGCGGAAATCTGCTGTTATCGAGCGCACAGGATGAGACGGAATCATGGGCTATCCCATCAAAAGAAGAGTCTCGATCAAAAATCAACCAACTGGCGAGATCAAAGCATGTGTCCCATGTGATCGCGCTTGGTTTCCATGTATTTCCGATTGTGCGGATTGCTCTCGCAACGAATCGGCAATTGCTCGACAATCGCCAAGCCGTAGCCCTCGAGGCCGACGACTTTTTTCGGGTTGTTCGTGAGCAATCGGATTTTTTTCAAGCCCAGATCCGCGAGTATTTGTGCACCCATGCCGTAGTCGCGAAGGTCTGCCGGAAAACCGAGCTTTTCATTTGCCTGAATCGTATCCAGGCCAGATTCTTGAAGTTTATACGCATGGATTTTCGCAGGCAATCCAATCCCCCGCCCCTCCTGACGCAGATACAAAAGCACTCCGCCTTCCGTGGCGATACGCTCCATCGCAGCGTTCAACTGCTCTCCACAGTCGCAGCGCTTCGAGAGAAATACATCGCCTGTGAGGCACTCGCTGTGCACACGCACCAGGGTGGGTTTTTCCGGATCGATCTCACCACGCACCATCGCCAAGTGATGGGTGCCATCCGTATCGATCTGATATAGATGACAGCGGAAATCGCCGTAGTCGGTCGGCATGTTGACCACTTGATCCATACGGACTAATTTTTCCGAACGGCGGCGGTGCTCAATCAACTGCGCGATGGTGCAGGCCTTGAGGCGATGCTTGCGCTGATACTCGCCCAGTTCGCCGACCCGCGCCATGGTGCCATCATCGTTCATGATTTCGCAAATGACACCGGCTGGAGCCAAGCCCGCGAGAGTCGCCAAGTCGACCGCCGCTTCGGTGTGACCCGCGCGCCGAAGCGTGCCGCCTGGCATCGCGCTGAGAGGAAAAACATGACCAGGCTGCACAAAGGAGTCCGCCCCGATCGAGGCATCCGCCAGCAAGCGCACCGTGCGCGCGCGATCCGCCGAGCTGATGCCAGTAGTGATACCTTCCGCCGCATCGACAGAAACCGTAAAAGCGGTGCGTTGCACCTCGCGGTTGCGCCGCGTCATCGGCGGCAGATCAAGGGTCTCCGCGCGCTCTCTCAAAATCGGCGCACAAATCAAACCGCGGCCATGCACCGCCATAAAGGTGATGTTTTCCACGGTGCACAAGGAAGCAGCGCCGACGAGATCCGCTTCGTTTTCTCGTGAAGGATCATCGGCCACAATCACCAATCGTCCCGCAGCTACCTCGGCGATGATTTCCTGAATCGGGCTGAACTCCAATGATGATGATGACATGTGCAATAAAAGTGCTGCGACAATGAAGCGCAACCACGGCGATTAGCAATGCTTTTTTGCATGGGCATGACAACCAACTCCGCCTAGCATCCATCCGTGAGCGCACGAAAATTCAAACTGATCCTCGCCTACGATGGCGCTGGCTACGAGGGCTGGCAAGCGCGCAGCAAGGGGCGCGGCATTCGCCAAACGATCCGCGATGCATGCCTACAGATATGGGGCAGTGGCCCGGAGATCATCGCCTCCAGTCGCACCGATGCCGGCGTGCACGCGCGTGGACTCGTCGCTCACCTCGAGCTCACAGAAGAGCATCCTCAGATGACAGGAAACAAACTGCGCCTTGCCCTCAACGCACAGCTCCCCTCCGAGATCCGCATCCTTTCTGCCACATGCGCAAGAGCAGACTTCCACGCCCGCTTCGATGCCACTTCGAAAGAATACCGCTACTCGGTATGGAACCACCCCGTCATGGACCCACTTCTCCGAGGGCAAGCCTGGCACGTCCCCCGCGCACTTGACCTAGCAGCCATGCACGAAGCAGCTGAGGCTCTGGTTGGCAGGCACGACTTCCGTTCATTCACGGCGAAGCGCAAGGGCGAGTTGCTCGACCCCACTCGCACCCTCCTCCGCTGCCTGATCAAACGCAGCGGCCCGCGACTCACGTTTCAACTGATCGGCGAGGGTTTTCTTTACAAAATGTGCCGTCGTATCGTAGGCACCCTCGTGCAAGTCGGAGAAGGCAAACGCACACCAGCTGATGTGCGAAATCTCCTTTCACAACCCGACACCTATCAAGCTGGAATGATCGCTCCCGCGCATGGATTGATATTGTGGAAGGTGAACTACGGAAACGCTGGGAAAAACAATTCATCTGCGAAATGAATCCCCGCGCTCTGCGAAAGATCATTTTGTGGTCGATCGCATACGCGGGAGATGGGGCGGAGATTTTACCCTACCAATGATACGATGCAGTCTATTTTTTTGCGTAATAAAATTCAGCTAAAAAAACTCATATCATAGGAACCACTGGAAGTTCACCCAGCTGTATGAGAAGTTAGCACGTCATCACTCACTGATCCATGGGCACGGCATGTGACAAGCCTGTGCACATCCAGTCGCGGTAAAGAGAAGAAATTTCCCCGATGGGCAGGCCGATGATTTCCGGCACTTGATAGGAATGATGCTCTCGGATTAGGGCTTCCAGGGCGGGATAGTGTGAGCCACTGGTCTTGATGTGAGCCTGGACTTCTGACGCAGATTCGATTTTCCCTTGCCAGTGGTAGAGCGACTGCGTGGCCACAAAAGTCACGCAAGCTGCCAGTTGCTTTTCGAGGAGAAGTGTGCCAATCTGACGCGCTTCGTTTTCGTCCGGAAAGCTGCACAATACCAAAAGTGGCGCAAAGGATGATTCCATAACGGAAACGTAGCGCGCGCGGAGGCACTTGGCAATCACGACAGATGAAAGCAGGATTTATAGAAAAACTGGTGGCTCGAATCGATCGCGTGGACCCGGCAGTGGTGCAGTCGATCATGGACCGCTTGCTCAAGGAAAAGGGGTTTTTCGTTCAGGTGTTCGAGGCATTGCGCGAGGGCGTGATCTTGATTGACGTTGATGGCCGCGTGAGTTTCCTTAACGCCGCAGCGAGTCGTTTTTTTGGATTGGATGCCGAATTTTCCATCGGCAAAAAAATGTCAGATCTGGTGCGTGGGATGGATTGGCAGTCGATGATGGATCAGTCCACCGTGCTCAGTCGTGATATGGAATTATTTTACCCGGAGCGACGCTATCTGCACTTTTATCTGGCACCGATTCAGGATCGCGAATTGCCCACGGGCTTTGTCATGATCATCAACGATCTGACTTCGAATCGCGCGCAAACCCAGGCGACCATCGAGTCCGAGAGGCTGGGAGCGCTCACCCTGCTGGCGGCGGGAGTGGCTCATGAAATTGGCAATCCGCTCAATTCGCTGGGCATTCATCTGCAACTGCTGGATCGGAAAATTAAAAAAATGGCTCCGTCGGTCAGCCAACCACTAGAGGAACATCTGTCCACGGCGCGGCAGGAAATTCAGCGCTTGGACAGCATCCTCAAGCAATTCTTGCAAGCGATACGTCCCTCGACATTGCGAAGGGAAAAATTGCATCTGGATGAGCTATGCCGGGACGTGCTGCGTTTGCTAGAGCCCGAGCTTTCCGCGCGCGGCATTCGCATCGTTCTCGCACCCAGCCCGGATCTTCCCATGCTGGAGCTGGACCCGGTTCAGATGCATCAGGTGTTTCACAACGTGCTGCGCAATGCGGCGCAAGCGATTTGCAATGATGCCGATGGCTGCATCCACATCAGCATGGACAGCAATGACTATGAAGTGCATGTCCTGATAGAGGACAACGGCATGGGCATTTCTCCTGAGCAAATGGGCACGATGTTTGAGCCATATCGCAGCACGAAAGAAGGTGGCACTGGACTAGGCCTTCTCATCGTGCGCCGCATCATTCGTGAACATGGCGGCGAAATGGAGATTGAAAGCCGCGAGGGCAGCGGCACCCGCGTCTCGCTGTTTCTGCCTCTCACCACAAAAAAAGCACGGCTCTTGCCTGAGCCCGATTCCGTGATTGAAATTCCCTCATGAGCCGCCAACCCACACTGTTGATTGTAGACGATGAAAAACCCACACGCGAGGGGCTGAGGCTTGCGTTGGAGAATGACTTCGATGTTTATCTCGCCTCTAACAAAAATGAGGCCGCCACTGTGTTGCAAAACGAAAACCTCGATCTGCTGCTCACCGACCTGCGACTGGGCAGCGACAATGGCATGGAGGTGCTCGATCTAGCGATGGCACTGCCCAAGCCTCCCCTTTCTGTCATGATGACCGCATACGGCTCGGTCGATACCGCAGTCGAAGCGATGCGGCGGGGTGCTTGGCATTTCGTCACCAAGCCGCTCAATCTCGATGAAGTGGAAATGCTGCTCAAGCGAGGCCTGCGCGCGCGGAATCTCGAAGAGGAAAACCGCGAGCTCAAGCAAGTGGTGGCGGAGCGACGCAGCCTGAAAAATCTCATTGGCAAATCGGCCGTGCTAGCGAAAACGATCGAGCGCATCGAGCAAGTCGCGCCGACGCGCGCCACGGTGCTGATCGAGGGCGAAAGCGGCACGGGCAAAGAGGTGGTGGCGCATACCATTCATCAACTGTCCGGACGGCCCGCAGCGAAGTTTGTGATCGTTCACTGCGCCGCGCTCTCGGCACCATTGCTCGAGAGCGAATTGTTTGGTCATGAAAAAGGCTCTTTTACCGGAGCGTCACAGCGACGCCTCGGCAGGTTCGAACAAGCGGACGGTGGCACGGTTTTCCTGGATGAGATTGGTGAGATCGATGCGGCCACGCAGGTGAAATTGCTGCGCGTGCTATCTGAACGAAGCATTGAGCGAGTCGGATCGAACCATCCCATCAAAGTGGATGTGCGACTGATTGCAGCGACCAACAAGAATCTGCGAGAGTTGGTCGATCGCGGTGAGTTTCGCGAGGATTTGTTTTTCCGTCTCAATGTGGTGAAGATCGACATGCCACCGCTGCGCGCGCGCGGCGAAGACATCGTGCTACTGGCGTCAGCCTTCTTGCGTGAATTTGCGGAGGAAAACAAACGGCCGATCAAGACGCTGACGGATGAAGCGATCGATCTGATGCGTCGCTATCCCTGGCCCGGTAATGTGCGCGAACTGCGCACCGTGATCGAACACGGTGTGGTGATGTGTAACGAAGCGCAGATCGGCGTGGCGCACTTGCCCGATTTCATGAATCGGCAGCCTAGATCCATTTCCCAAAGCGAAGGAAATGCCACAAAGGAAGATCAAATCGTACTTGCTAGCGGGAATGAATTGAATTTACATGTGCTGGAGCAGCGCGCGATTCACCAGGCTCTGACCAAAGCGGCGGGAAACCGTACAGCGGCGGCTGAGATGCTCGGGATTTCGCGCCGCACGCTGCAGCGGAAACTCAAGGAAACAGGATACGACGGACACTGATATGATCAATCTCTCTTCGAACACAGCATTCGATGCCCCCGCACTGGTGCGCAAAATTCTCTTTTTCCTGCTGATGATCACCTTGACTCTCGGCAATGTGTTTTTGCTATTCCGAGGGTTGAATTCCGCAGAAGCGATGGATCAGGCGCAAATCGCCAGACAAATCTCACGCAATGAAGGAATCACCACCAAGTTCATTCGCCCCGCAGCCTATGAACAGAACAAACGCGCGCCGGATGCCAATGCTGGCTTCATGAACTTCGGCGATACCTTTCACGCGCCACTCAATCTTTTTATCAACGCTGCCGTTTTCAAACTGATCGATGCCGGCGATAACGAAAAATGGAAAATCAAAAAAGATGACATGGTGTATAACCTGGATCGTGTGGTCGCCGGAGTATCCACGATGTTTTTCCTGCTTTCGATCGGTGTGAACTATCTTCTCTTGTCGCGGATTTTCGACGGAAAAATCGCCGGCGTAACAGCGATGCTGATGCTGTGTTGTGAATTGATGTGGAGTTTTTCCCTCTGTGGTTTGCCACAGATGCTGATGTTGTTCCTTTTCTCATCCGCCATGTATTTTGCCTATCGTGCGATCGAGTATACGCAAGAAGGCCGCGTGCCGATCACTCCCGCACTACTTGCAGGCCTGTGTCTGATTTTCCTGGTGCTGACTCACTGGATCTGTGTCTGGATTCTGGTTGGCTATCTGATTTTCGCCGCTGTCGCGTTCCGCCCGCGTGGATTGGTTTCCATTCTGGTCGTTGCGCTGGCGGTATTGATCTGCGCAGCTCCCCTCTACCGCAACTATCAAACCAGTGGCTCGGTGATGGGAACGGCCTTCATGGTGATTTATGGCGGTCTCGGCGACGGCGGTGACTCAGCAATGCGTGTGACGGATTTTTCCTCGGATGACTCCTACCTTCGTCTGAATGGTTTGATCATGAAAATCATACGCACCACGATCCTGCAGGGCACGGACATCCTGCCCTTCCTTGGCTCGATCTTTGCGGCTCCCTTGTTTTTCCTCGCTCTGCTGCATCCGTTCAAGCGCGTGCCAATCGCACGATTCCGCTGGTGTATTTTGCTGATGTGGGTTTTCGCCGCGTTAGGCATGTCGATTTTCGGGGTCTCAGCAGATGGCACCCATCCGAATCAGATTCACATTCTGTTCGCTCCGATCATGACGGCCTACGGTCTCGCTCTCCTCTCGATTTTGTGGAACCGACTCGAGCTGGTCTCGAGTTTGCCGTTGCTGCAGAATGCACACCATTTTGTCATCATTCTCCTCAGCGCCGCGCCGCTGTTGTTAGGTTCCATCAACATGGCGCGCTATGGTCTCGTGCGCGGAGAGAAAGGTCTACCACACTGGCCACCCTATTACCCCGCTGGGATCAATACGTATTTCAATCAAAACAAAATATTGGCGGAAGATCAGATCGTAATCACGGATCAACCCTGGGCCGTGGCTTGGTATGCGGATCGCGTGGCCATCTGGATTCCGAAAAAAATCAAAGGCTTTGATGAGATGGAGAGCGTCGCAGCAAACATGAAAACTCCCGTCGTGGGAATTCTGGTCACGCCTTCATCCCATGGCACGCGCAGCATTGCCGAAATCACGGGGCAATTCGGCGATTTCACCTCACTCATCATCGATGGCAGGGCTTATCAGTCCACGTTGCCTCAGGGCATCACGCTATTCGACAAGGATCCTAAAGTGTCGTCCATCGCGAACAAATACCGCTACCGTGCCAGCATTCTGGGAATGGACATGGTTTACTATAGCAACCTACCACTGCGCTCCGCACAGTAATGAAACCTGTTTCATGAGCCGAAAAAAAGAAGAACCACCCGCGGAAATGGATTTCGAGGCATCGTTATCCGAACTGGAGTCCATCGTCGATGCCCTAGAGAACGACTCACTCAGCCTTGCCGAGATGATTTCCCGTTACGAGCGCGGCAGCCATTTGCTCGGACAATGCGATACATTTCTCAAATCCGCTAAGCTTCGTCTGGAGAAACTGGTCATCCGCGAAGAAAATGAAAACGTACTAGCCTCAGATCCGGATTTGTGCCAAGTTCGCCCGACGGCAGCGCTGCCGAAAGATCACGATGACGACTCCATTAGCCTCTTCTGAACCACCTGCCCTCGGTCCGTTATTGTCGGGAATCCACTCGCCCGAAGATGTAAAAGCTCTAGCCGATCAGCAGTTGCCCTTACTGGCCGATGAGATCCGGCATTCATTGATCACATCTCTCGCCAAAACCGGCGGACACCTGGGACCGAACCTAGGAGTGGTGGAACTCACCATCGCCCTCCATCGCGTTTTTTCTACACCACAGGATAAGTTCGTATTCGACGTCGCACACCAAGGCTATGTTCACAAAATGCTCACCGGTCGCGCGGATCAAATCCACACGATTCGCACCTACAAAGGGCTAAATGGATTCCTGCTGCGCTCGGAGTCCGCTCATGACTGCTACGGCGCCGGCCATGCTGGCACTTGTCTTTCCGCTGCTCTCGGCATGGCAGCCGCACGCGATCTCCTGAAGGAAGACACTCATGTGGTGGCAGTGGCGGGCGATGCCGCTTTCACCTGCGGCCCTACCCTTGAGGCACTGAATAACATCGCCGAGACCACACGAAAATTCATCGTAGTCCTCAATGACAACGAATGGTCCATCGATAAAAACGTCGGAGCAATCGCCAAGTATTTTAACGCGCTTCAAACGCACTCGACCTATGCCGCCGTGCGCAATACGGCCGCGAATTTCGTAGAAAGAATCGCAGGCAAGGCCGTGCGCAACCTCGCTCACAAGGTGGAAGAGGGCGCGAAAAATTTGCTGTTCCCGAACGTCTTGTTCGAGAAATTCGGCATGCGCTACTACGGTCCGATCGACGGTCACGATGTCGGCTTGCTAGTCAAAACGTTCGAGCATTTGAAAACTCTCAACGAGCCAGTGGTATTGCACATCATCACGGAAAAAGGCCGCGGCTACCAACCGGCGCTCGCCAATCCGGGGAAATTCCACGGGCTGGGCTCCTACAATATCGAAGACGGTTCCACCTCCGCAGGCGGACCACCGACGGCATCGGAAATTTTCGGCCGCACCGTCACCGATCTAGCGAAAGCGGATGAATCGATCGTTGCCATCACCGCAGCGATGCCCGGTGGCACTCGGCTCGATATTTTCAAAAACGAACTTCCGGAGCGCTACTACGATGTCGGCATTGCCGAGGAGCACGCGGCGCTCTTCGCCTGCGGTCTCGCCACCCGTGGCATCCGTCCATTCCTCGCGATTTACTCGACCTTCATGCAACGCGCTTATGACATGATCATCCACGACATGGCGCTACAAAATCTCCCCGTGCGACTGTGCATGGACCGCGGCGGTTTATCAGGCGATGATGGTCCCACGCACCACGGGCTTTTCGATATCGGCTACCTTCGTCACGTACCCGGCTTGATTTTCATGCAGCCGAAAGATGAGACTGAGATGGTGGACATGCTGCATTTCATGGCGCAATACGATGACGGTCCCACGGCGATACGTTACCCGCGCGGCCCCATCGCTGGCACTCCCATCGCCAGCCAAAGAAGCAAGATCGAAATCGGCAAAGCGGAGGTCGTCGCCGATGGTTCCGATGTCGCATTGATCGGTCTGGGCACGATGTTTGAAGTCGCTGAGCAAGCCAAAAAGCTGTTAGAAGAAAAAGGATTCTCGGTGGCCCTAATCAATCCGCGTTTCATCAAACCGCTCGACGCCCGCGTGCTGACAGAATACGCCAGCAAGTGCCGCGTCGTATGCACCTTTGAGGATCACGTGATTCACAACGGCTTCGGTGCCGCTGTGATCGAGTTGCTGCACGATGCCGGCATCAAGACACCCGTCGAGCGCATCGCTTGGCCGGATGAATTTGTCGAACACGGCAAGCCGGATATTTTACGAGCCCTCCATCACCTGACTCCTGAGGCGGCCGTCGCTAAAGTTCTGAAGCATCTTACCGCGTAAGCATCCGCAGGTTTCCCCACGTGAGGCAAGGGAAGATCATTCTTCAATGAATACATCGATCTGCTGACCGACGTAGGCGCGAAATGCTTTCGGAGGTGCGAAGGAGAAAATCACTTGGAGCACGCGGGTATCCACTCGCTCAGTGCTTGAGCCGGTGAGGCTGGTCTTGGGGACTACGAAAGGCTCGATGTATTCGAGTTTCAGTTCGATAGGCTGATCACGATCGCCTTTGATGTGCGCTACTGCTTTTTGTCCCTCGCGAATGCGCATGGCATTTTGTTCATCCACGTCCACACGGGCTTGCAGCCGGTCTATGCGACCGAAGAGAAGCGCCGGATTTTTGGGGTCCGTGCTCGCCCACTCGCCGGCACGAATGTTGAGTTGCAGAACGGTCCCATCGCGTGGCGCTGTGACGGTGTATCGTGTTTTCAATAGAGCGATGCTGCGTTTGTTTGCCTCGGCGGCCTCGAACTCGGCTTGCGCGGAGGCAATTTGCGCGTCGGCAACGTGAAGTTGGTCTTTGGCGGCCTGCCATTCTTGCTCGATGATGGCGCGTTTGTCATCGACGGTGTCGAGTCGATCAAACAGAGACTGGGCGCTACCTCGCTGAGCCTCGGCAACCTTGATCGCGGCACGCGCCCGAAGAACCTGTGCGTCAGCAATGAGGAGCTGGGCCTCGATATCCCGATGATCAATGACAAAGAGCACCTCTCCTTTGCGAAGTGACTGTCCAATTTTCACCGGCACCTCAGCAACCATGCCAGCCATGGGCGCAGAAATGATGACGTTTTCCTCGAAGGATTCGATGATGCCATTGGCCGCGATCATGTGATCGTAGGGTCGCGCAGGTGGGGGCTGTGGCGGAGCGAGAGGGATGCGGGAGTCGGCGGACTTGATGGTATTGCTGACACGGAAGATGCCGTAGACGCCCAGGATGGCGACGATGAAGGTCAGGTAGCGCAGAATGGTGAGGAGGATTCGCATGATGGTTGTCGGGTGGTTAGCGGTGATGATCAAAGTCGAACTGAGAGGTCGGCACGGATTCGACGATGCGACCATCGTTCATCGTGGCGATCCGATCCGAGTATTGCAAAATCCGGTGATCGTGGGTGACGACGATGGCGCATCGACCCGGCTGACGCATGAGATCGCGGAACAGATCCATGACGCGCTGTCCGTTTTCCGCATCGAGTGCGGCGGTCGGCTCATCGCAAATGATGAGTCGGGGATGGTGCACAAGGGCGCGCGCAATCGCCACCCGCTGTTGCTGTCCGCCCGAAAGCTGGTTCGGGCGCTTTTTCATGTGATCGCCGAGTCCGACCTGATCTAACGAATTTCTCGCATGGGGCAGCGCCTTCGCAAGGCTCATTCCCTGGATGAGAAGAGGAACGGCGGCATTTTCCTCACATGAAATGGTGGGGATGAGATTGAACTGCTGGAAAATGAAACCGATGTTGCGGGCGCGGAAGCGGGTGATCGCAGATTTTTTCATCGCATGCAGCGGCTCGCCTAGGACGCTCAGCTCACCGCTATCAGCCGTGAGTGTTCCAGCAAGGATGCTGATCAATGTCGTTTTACCACAACCCGATGGACCGAGCAGCATCAGGATTTCTGATTCGTAAGAGTCGATGTCGATGCCGTGCAGCACCTCGATGCGCGCGTTGCCGCTACCGAAACTTTTCGTAATCGAACGGGCGCTGGCGGCGATGATGGGAGCGGACATGAGCGGAAGAAATTAGCCACGGAAAACGACGGCGGCATCCAGCAAACTGACGCGTAAAATGCCGAGTAACGAGGCCAGCGCACATATGAAAATGATTACGCCCAACACAGCAAAAGGAATCACGTCAGGCATGTAAAACGGCGGCTGGGTATTTTTAATCGCGGCGAGACCGAACAACGAGGCCAGCGCCAGCCCAATGCCATATCCTACCAAGCCGACAACCGTGACTTGCGAGAGCAACATCATGCACAGTTTGCTATTGGATGCCCCCATCGCCTTGAGCGCCCCGTAATGCTTCAAATTATCCAACACAAACAAATAAAACGTCTGACAAGAAATCGCCACTCCTACGATAAATCCTACTAGGACCGTAGTACCAAAAGAAATGGGAATACCAGTATTTTTTACATACCAAAACATGGTGGCCGTATTGAAATCACGCTCGGATGTCTGGAATCCGGAATTGGTGAAGGCTTTCAGTCCGGTTTGCTTTTCGATCGATGCAGCGACGCTCTCGGCATCGCGACCTTCACTGGGTGAGACGAGGATGGCAGAAAGCATCTTTCGCTGCGGTGGCGAGTAGCTCAAGGCACGTTCGTAGGTAGTCCAAATGAAAGGACCACCGGTGAAGGAACGCATGGCTTTGCAGATGCCGACGATACGAGCCTCTTGGTCATTGATCTCGAACGTGTCACCCATCTTCAAGGGCGTCTTCGGATCGGGCGATAGGCGGCTGAGCGCTAGGTCATCGACAATCACCGCATTCGGTTGGCGCAGGGCACCGATGCTACCCTCTATCATGCGGGTCGGCGCTCCGGCAAATGTCGTAGAATCAATTCCTAACAGTTGCACCACCGTCAGGCTGCCGTTTTCCAATCGAACATTCTGCCCACCGGAATACAGCGGCATCGCCCATTCCACTCCCTCGCAACTGCGCACGCGGCCGAGATCAGTATCTCGCATCGCGATGGTTTGATTGACTTGTCGCACTTCCGTCTCCACCACCCAGATCGGAGCGGGTGCGTTTTTCAGGATGGCTGTTGTCCAGCGCATCAGTCCGCAAAACACCGAACTCTGCTGGGTCATCAGAAAGGTCGCGAACATGACCCCGAAAACGAGCATGAGATACTTGGCGGAATCGCCAAACAGCATTTTCAGAGCGAGTCGGAACATCGAGTAGGCAATTGTATGTGGGTTTGCGGGAAATGCAAACCGTAAGGCGGAAAGTCACACCAACCCCATCAGAGCGAGCACGTTGTAAGCTCCCCAGATGAAGGTGAGAACGATGGCAACCACCAGGAGTTTGGCGCAGAATTCAACTTGTGGACGTGTCATGGCGGGCGTAGTGAACGGCGGAATGGCGGATTTGGCAAGTGGGAAATAGGAGGGATGGCCATTCTCTAGGGCGGCGGCAGGATCACAGGCAAACGAGACATGTTGAGGATGTTTGGTCTGCTCTTTCGAATTCGGGAAGAAACCGCGGATTCAAGGATGCCTACGATCCCACGATCATTTACCAACATCTCTCCCCCACCATGTGTCGATTTTGTTGTCTGATCTCGGCAGTTTTTGGTTGACGCCCCGCCCTTTCGTTACTAATTCAGTCACATGAATTTTGCCACAACAGGATGCACCTTGCTGATGACCACATGGGCCTGCGCGCAGATCGATTCCGGTGGCGGTAAGGTCGCCGTGGGTAATTTGAACAATCATCCTAAAATCCGCAGTTGTAATGAAGATGGGAAGCGCAAGCGGGTCAGGTGGCGGGTAACGGGTCGCTTTGAGTGGGGTCGAAGAGCAGCCATGGAGGAGATTTCCCCATGTTCAAACTCAACTGCGGCGCAGTTCGACCCAACCATTGTTCAAGTCTTTGGTAGGCTTGTTTGAGAAAGTT
>CAMDAD010000039.1 GCA_945888515.1 Akkermansia muciniphila
TGGCGAAGCTAGCAGACACAGGACTGACAGTGATCGGAGTAGGCATCCTAGTCATGAACCTTGACCACCTACTGAGACAGCTTTGTGCTCTGATTGGTAGACTGATCATCACGCTGGAGCTTCCACGACTCAACAATCAGCGAACAAAACATCACACATCCCGGTTCTTATCGAAATGGCACATGCCGCCCGCAGCATGCTGCGCAGCGTAAAAGATACTTTTTCAGCAAACACGAATTAAGCAGCGCACTGGTTTTTGCCAGTTTTGCCGCCTGTTTGTTCATTTTCGGTTGGCTCTGGTGGCAACTTCGGCGAAGTTGCTCTAGGCCATTGTAAAATGTTGTCTAGCAAGGGTTTGTGCTTATCGAGCCCCTCCCAAACTTTCGGCAATATAGAGCACTGGCGTGCGACTGCGTGCCCCCAATACCGCTCCGCCGATGAATACCTCCGATCGCAGTGTGACCGGTCGTTTGTAACCTGCTTTGCGCTGTTCTGGTGAACTGGCGTGTTGGTAAAGACTGAGTAGATTATATGTGAAGCACACGCTCAGAAAGGCACTTTCTGTCGCGTAAAAATTCTTCATACAAAAGCCATCAGCTTGTAGATCATTCTTAAGTTCTTCGATGTGCTGCTCGCAACAAGCGCGTTGATTATAATCGCGCCAAAGTTCCGCTCCATCGCCTTGGCGATTCGTGACAAAGACCCGAAAAGTATAGCCATCCACGTCGATGAGACGACGCCCCACCGCACTTTTGCTTTCACGGATGCGCTCGCGGATCGCAAAAAACTCTCTCGGTGCTGACCAACCTTGAAGTTGAAGAGAGAAACGCGCCCAAGCATAGTTTTCGTCGATGGCAGTCCAGTGAGCGAGTGCAGCAGCCTTACGTTTTACATTTTGCGTCAGCCGAGCGACAACGATGTAGGGAATGCCTTTTGCTTCGAGAAACGACAGTAGCGAGTTCTCAAAAAATCCTGAATCAGCCCGTATGGTTCGGAGCTTCCAGTTGGCAGGCATGAGGGCGAATGCTTCTGTTAGGAAAGCCACAGCACCACGAGCACTGCCTGTATTACCACTGCGTAACCAAGCATGCAGGACAAGTGGAGCCTCGGCAAGAAAGGCAATGAGCGGATGGTGACTATGGCGGCCTGGACGCGATGGATTATAACCACGCTTGGCTCCCTCTTGATTTCCACTGCGCTGGAAAACGGTGCTGTCCAAATCGAGACTAAAGCCCTCTGGCGGTAGAGGCCAAGAGAGTTCGAGCAACCACTTCCAAAGCGGTCGCCAAAACTCTTCGATGTAGCCTTGACGGAAGCGCAGGAAAAAATTGCGCACAGTGTCAGTTCCCGGGAAACGTTCGATGCCAAGTAATGCGTGAAGCGCCTTATCAGCACGCAGTCAATCCGTGTGAGCGAGGCGGCGAGCACCAGCCACTACAGAGATCATGAAAGCCACGAGAGTTTTGGCTGGCGGAATCGAGTTAGGACTCGAATAGGCGAAAGGAATCATCTCCGAAATGCGTCCGGCTAGCCCGATCTTATCGAAGAAAGCAATCAGACTAACCAAACCGCCAAAAGGCGTGATAGGCTTTGGAGTAGCAGCAAGATTGACTTGCCGTGCGGGAAAAACAGGATTACAAAATGTGCGCATCGTTTGGTGAAGGAAATTGGTGTGCGGTTATTCGACACAATCCTTCTACCATATGACCTGTAGCCAAACGATGCTTTTTCTAACTTCGGTTTTCGGGTTAAGAGTTTGTAAAGCTTGCCCGGGTTGACAGTCCCGATGCTGAGGAACGGAGCATCCATCGGAACATACTTCATGGCTGGACCTGCGTTTCTCCGGGATTTGGTCTGCGACAAACTGCAAAGACTTGTTGAATGCTGTAGCGTGGAATGTCGCAATCCGTCTCAATGCGGAGCACACCCAGAGTCATGCCTCGAGTGTCCCGCGGAGTGACATCAATTTCGTAGTGCTTGCCTTTTTCGACGGTTCGTAGTCGATGTGCATACTGATCGGAAGAGCAACCCACAGCCGTGACGTGGACAGGATGGGTGTGATTGATTCGTATGTGTATCGTTTTTGTGTCAGCATTGCCATCGATGGGCCATATCAGGGATTTCGGTTCGACTGCGACAATCAGCGGGATGTGGAGACGCACCATCAGAGTGATCGAGGGTCGGCTGTCAGGGTCGTCTTCAAGAAAAACAAAAATCGCTTTTTCGACCTTACCTGCGAGGTTGTTGAGATCGAACTCTACTTGGATTGTGCCAGTTTCACCAGGGGCATAAGTAAGTCGATCGTGGGCAATGCTCGTCGTCATACACGCACAACTTGCGCGGTATTTACGGATTGTTGATGGTTTGCCACCACGATTGCTGAAACGGAAAGTCGTGGTGACCGTTTTGGCATCGGCCGCCACTTGCAGTTCACTTAGCAAGGTATCAAATGCGATGCCATTCGCGTTCGCGTTTGCGAATCCGAATACCAACAACCCGATAAGTCGTATACAGCGAAGAATCATCGCGATTCCATAAAGCCGCGGCGAATACGATCGTGAGTGGATCTGCAGGCGATCGGTCAGAATCATGGTTTTTTGATCGGATTGTTGACCGTGTTTCGATTCTCAGAGTCACTGGCGCAAGCGAAGCGCAATGCGGTAAAATGTGCTGGGAGCGGTGGCTGCACTCGTCGGTATGGTGGCGCGAAGTTGGTTGCCGCTCACGACCGAAACGGTGGCTCCCGTCACAGCAGAGAAAGTGCCATTGCCAAGAGATGACGATGCTTCGAGAACAAAAGTGAATTGTCCGTGATAAGCGGCCGGAAAATCGAAGTCGAGTATAAACGCGTGGCCCGGAGTGGTGGCGCGCTGGAGCCGGGGTGATTGCGGTCCCAGTGCGACAGGAGGTCCGGCGGGTGATGCGCCGCTCCGCGGATCGATGCCATCGAGAAAATATTGGAGCAACTGGTAGCTGCTGCCGTGCGGTGTTGAGAATGGAAGTTGGCCGGTTGAGCCAAAGAAAAATCGCTCCCAGTCGTCATCCAGTAGGTTGCCATCGCTATCGCTGTCGGATGATGTCGGCGCGAATGTGAGCGAGGCCAGGCTGACTTCCATCGTGTCCATGCCGTTCTGATCAGCAGTATCAGTGAATCCGGTGACCGAAAAACTTGTGCCGGGTCGGAGACCGAGTCCTTGTTCGAGATAGATTCGTTTGCCAAAGCGATCGAGTAATACAATCGATGAGGAGTCATTCGTTCGTCGATAGATACCTGCCGAAGGAGGCGACTCCAGAATTTCGATGGTCCATGATTGCGAAGGTCGGTATGCCGTTGCGATCGCGCTGATCGCTTGATTGTAGGCATTGCGCGCGTCGTTGAGATTCGTCGTACCGACGGCGGCCTCGTAGCCTGCCAGCTCGGTGCCGTTGCGAAGCAGGGAACGCAGCGCATCAAGCGGCATCGCGATTCCCGGGTTCGCATCAGAAGTGCTGGCGTGGCGGCTGTAAATTTGATTCGCCGCGTTCGTCATGAAGGATTTTTTTGAGTTGGCGAGAGTCAGTGCGAGTCGCGCGTCAAAGCCTGCAGCGCGCAGAAGATCGGGGTCACTTGCTCCGAGCGAAGATAGTGTGCGGTCGCTTTCGCGATCGGGGAAAAATGTGAAATGATCGAGAGCGGGAACAGGATTGGATGCAGGTCTCACGAGAGAGATTGCGCGGTGGACGATATCCTCGATGAGAATGGCCACTGCCGTATCGGCAGGTCGGATCAAGGTGTGGGAGCTGGCCAAAGGCATTGTTGCTGCTGCTGCCTGTGCGGCAGTTACCCAGCCTGTGGCGTCTGAGGCGAGGCTCACTCCCGCAGGGGTGAAAACGGGGGAGAAAGCGACGGGGGCGGGTGATGCAAGAAACGCACGCAGCTCTCGTCCATTTCGCGTGCCACTGGTGTTGTTGAAATAGAGCGGTGTGCTGAGGGCTACGAGTTGATCCGAGGCAACGGCGGTGTTGGAAGTCAGGATTGCGCCGCGCGTGCTACCATCGGGCAATGCTGCAGAGAAAGTCGCGACCGTTTCGCGGTCGAGCAATGATCCATCGGTAGCATAGGCCAGAATTTCTTCACCGTTTGCAATTTCCGTGCCGGAATGATTGCCTGCCGAGACTGCGATGCGAAAACTTGCACCAGTGGCGATATTTTTGGAAGTCCCCGCAGCCGGGCTGGATGCCGCGCTGGCGGGGTTGGTGCCACTCAGGACTTCATCCAGATCGGACCATCCATCCGCGTCGTGATCCGGACCTCCGAAAGCGTCGAGCCCGAAGTGCTGTTCGACGTAATCGGGGACCCCATCGCCGTCGGAATCCTGATCCGCGAGATTGGCCGCGGAAAAGCTATAGATTCTTGATTCGATTGGTCCCATCACACCTGTTGCAATGGACCGTAATGAAAACTGGAGTGAGCGGGAATAGCTGACAGGAATGGGGCCTGACCAGGGGATCCAAGGTCCTGAACCGGAGTCGCGCCAAAAGAGCTCCTGCCGCTCTGCATCATAGAGTGTGGTGACCTGGATGCTGCTATTGCAAGAACCTGATGGCGGGGCTATGCTCAACTCGGGGCTGAGCAGATCGCTGGTGCCGCCCAGAGCGGTAATGCTCACACCAGCCTCGAGCTGGTTCGTCATCACATAGCTGGTCCCAGTGGGGGCGCTGACGGTATGGTTTGCGGTAAATGACAATCCTCCCGTGGAAGAGCCAAACGACTCGCGTTTGACGGAGGCAGGAAATGGTGCAGGGTAGGACAAAGGTCGCGTCCAATCTGCTACAGCCTGAATGCCAATCAGTGATGCAGACTCATCAGCCGTGGGGTCGGCATTGAAAAAGAGCAGGCTGGCTGGTGACATCGCCGTGGTGCTGATCGATGGTAGCTCGCCTGATTCCTTCGGAACCCAGCCTGTGCCATCCCATAGAAAGGAATGAAACGAGGTACTCGTTCCTGCTGCCGTCGTTCCTTCGAGTCGTAGCAAACCGATTCCGGGCAAAGGAATCACCCCGGTAAGGGCGAGTCCCGCGCCGGGAGTAAACGATTGCGAAGTGGTAATGAGTGCCGTGCCGGCGGTATTGATGCGAAACCAATCTGCGCGGCTACCGTCCGCCGCGATCGCAACGAAACCATCGGTCAGAGGGCCGTAGCCACCGCCAAGCAGCGGGATGACGGTACCGATGGCTCTGGGAAATGTGACTGACGTTGAGGTAAAAGTCCCCGCGCTTGCAATCGGTGTATTGACTTTGATAATCGCTGCCTCGTTGGTTCCCGGACGATGACCGAAAATGATGGAAATGCTCGCGGCTCCTGCCTCCGTTCGGACTCCGGGACAAAAGCGGTAGGCTCCGGTGTGGCTTGTCTGGTTGTAGCGTTGCACGTTGGTTCCTGACCGAATCAGCACACCTGTCGACGTATTTGAACCGGTCGATGCACTATAAAATCCGCTGAAGGATGAAGGCGATGCGGGATTGGACAGGGGTTGCAGGCCGTTGTAGAGCAGTGCGTCCGAGGCGGATGCATTGAGGTTGGCAGTAGTCGCTGGATTGGAGTGTGTTTCCGCCTTGCCGGGATTTGATCCATTTTGAGATGAGACCACCATCAACTCACTGGCTCCTCCGTTGACCGTCAGCGCAAGACCACTCGGACCGATGCCTGATAGGTTGGGCATTACGCGTGCCAGCGCGACGGATGCGTCTATATTGACGAACATCACACGGTTCGCTTCGACCGATGTTACCGCTATCGCTTCGCCACTGGACGTTGGAATAGCGGCGCAAACAGCGGAGACGTTCGTGACTCCCGTGGCCACCGGTGTGCGCCATACCACTGCGCCACTCGGTTTCATATAAGCGGGCCGCACCACACCTGTTGCGGTATCGACGAGTGTCAAAGCCTGAGGATCCGAACCATGCGGGATCAGCCACTCAGCGGCGAGCTTCGATACCGGCTTTGTCGCATGAGCGGATGCTGCAAATAGAACCGTTGAGAGAATCAATCGAATCTTCATGGGTGTATGGGTTGGAATATTAATGTTGGATAGGTTGCAGGGGAATGATGCGCTTGATCTCGCCACGCTCTTCAAATTGAACGATTAGATGTCGATATTTCGCTCCCTGCGTCACAGGAAGATTATCCTTCACAAAAATCATACCAGTCGAATTAGTAAGATAATTGGGTCGGTTGACTGAATTGAAAGGATAGTCAAGATTCGGGGCGACGGAGTCAGTCCAGGTTCCCGAGTATGGCACTTGAATGCTGGTTTGTGAGTTTGAGACAAAAAGCAGAAAAGGATCGGAAACCTCGTAGCCTTTTTCTTTAGCACTATTGATGTAAATTCCGGAAATGCGGTCAATCATCGGTGTGCATTGGACGAGGTTGGCACGCGCACTGGGGAATCGCGTGCTGGGCACTTGGTAACGATAGACCATGAAGGGCATCAGGTTGGTCAATTGACTTGAGTCACCTGACGATTCGCGCACTTTGAAAAGCCAGTTGTCGGCAGTGGTCGTTGTGTCCACAAGAGTACTGCTGGTTCTGCTGGTGCGCAGAATCGTCTGACGAGTCAGACCAATGAGGATGCCTGTGGGAAAGCCGTAATCCAATGGCATTACGGTCGGCCACAGGGGACCTTCACCGTAAGCGTATGTTTCGATGGGACGACGATGTTCGAAGTCGCCCGGCATAGGTCGTGCGGGCCACGGGATCACGGGTTGCGGTCCGGTCACCACAGGCTTCCAGCGAGCGGTGACGATGTTGCTGGCCGAGCCATGACTGCGTGGATATTCTCCCGGTCCACAGGCACGCACGACGAAAAAGAGCGGCTTGTCGGTGGGTGCCGTTATTTCCATTCCGAATCCCGGGCCACTGCCGATGGCTCCTCCCACACGGGGTGTTTGAAACGCATAAAATTCCAAGTCAGGGCGCTCCGCTGAGAGACCTGTGATCGCGGTCGTGTCGAGCACCTCGGACAGTCCCGTTAGACTGGGAATGCCGCCGCCATCAGCTGCACAGAGCACTTCAAAACGATCGACTCCGACGGGATCGCAGAACCACTCGAGTTTTATGGTCACCCGGTCGGTAATCTCCGAGAGAATTTCAGCGTCCGATAGCATGGGTGTTGGAAGATCGGGGTTTGCCAATGTGACACAACCAAGGATCGAAAGCGGACTTGGATTGGCATTTTGGTCGAGGATTTGGCCGTAGTAGCAAACTTCCACACCGTTTTCGGCGGGAAGGGCATCATCGACCCAAGTGCCGGGGTTGGGAATGGTGCTGCCCTCCGCCTTGGCAATGAGCGATAGTGATCCATCTGGCCCGACCCGGCGGTAGACGCGCCACTCTTTCACGCCTTGACCAACGGGAAATGTGATCGATCCACTGATCACATTGACCATACCGTCCGGCTCGGATGATTCATGGACGGGTGGCGTGGCCGATGAGACATCAATGCATTGTTTTGTGGCATTTGCCGTAAATAAGTGGATGACGTATGGGGTTTCCTTGGAAGCAAAAGTGGTTTTCGTAGCCGGACTGGATGTCAGCCCGTTGGCACTGATCGCCCGTACGGTGATTGTCATGGGGGAGTTGTCCGAGCGTGGTTCGCGATAGGGGAGGTCGATACGCACTTTATTACCCGTTCGATAACTGAGCCGTCGTTTGCAAAGTGTGTAACTTGCTCCGCCGGCATTGGGCACAGATACCTCGATATCAGCTTCGACGATGGTAGGATTGGCACGTACCACCTCGATTGTCATTCCCGTGTAAGTGGAAGGCAGACCATTTTCAGTTGGAAGTTTTTCCTCGCGTCGCGTCCAGGAAACATTGGGAACGCTGCGGCAGACGAGAAACGAACCTGTGGGACCATTGGGTGCTTTGAAGTCGCGAAGAACTCCCGACATGGGAGCGCTTTGCCCGCTCAATACTTCGCCCGCACATGCAGACGCGCCGACTGCTCGAACGGTATACCATACGGATCGGTTTGCGTGAGTCGCGAGAGTGGGAGCCCCCGCACCATTGTCGTTGAATGTGATGAAGGTGGTTCCGGGAACATGAGGAATCATCGCGCCGATGCGGTTGAATGTAGGATTGCCGACATAGTCGAGGTGTTGCTGCGAACTTTCCCAGCGATAGACATAGTATCCAATCGCTCTCTCGGTATGATCATCCTCGGCAACCTGGCGAATTTTTACTTGGAGAAATTGCGATCCTCCTTGAATGGCCCAGTCAGCAGGCGCAGCAGGTCGAACAAAATTGCTCGTCACCGAAAATACGGAAGCAGGTTTAGGTGGGATTCGGTCGCACATGGTCACCAATGTGCCCGGAGAAAGTAGCCCCGGTGAACCTGTAATGGTTCTTGCCGCGACAAAAAAGTAGAATTGTTCACCGTCGGTGTAAGGGCGTCGTATGAGCGCACCATCAGCGCCGGTGTGCCATACACCATCGTCGGAAAAATCGATCCGTTCCTGATTGGCGGGATCCGCAGCCTGAGCTGGCGTCAGTAGATCGGCCACCAGGACTGGGGTGTCGTTGGCTGCAGCGGCATCAGGGTTGGGATTGGCGGGATTGCGCGCGGCGATTGCGGATACGATCTGTGCAGGTGTCGGCGGGGTGGTATGCCATCCCAGGCTTTCTGCAACGGCGCGCTTGACGCGAAAGACATCGAAACCGAATGTGTGCGGCATATGACCTCGCAGTGCTGCTCCTACGCCCCAACGCATGCGTGCATTCAGATGATCCTTTGCATTGATCGTATATTGAGAACCCGTCTTTACAGGGTGAAAGATCTGCACGGGTGCCGCAGGCGCTGCGGGAACGACAGGCGATGCCGTATCAAGTGTGACACGGCCGACGACACGGACGTCGTTGTCCGATAGATTGATTTCGCGTATTTCAAAGGTGCGAACCCCTGAGGTGATTCGGAGCGAAAATCCATGTCCCAGTGCCTGCATGACTCCCGGATGTGCCCTTCCCAGAAAGAACAAGCGCGCCAGCAAGCGTTGATCCGTGGCTGCTGATTTGATGATGTAGGCCAGCTTGTCCGCAGCATCGAGTGAAACATCCGCAGGTGTGGACGGGGCGGCATTCGATTGGAGTGTGAGATCACGATAAATGCCATCAATCCGAACATAGCACCCTGCGGCTGCGGGATCGAGTGCTTCACCCAGTTCGAGCAGTGCGCGAATGGTCTTGGGGCTGGTTTGAAGGGTTTGAATGCCGTGACGGGTGTAGTTGCCAGCAGTGTCAGCTGTGCCCGCTTTTGAATAGACTGCGAAACGTTTGCCCAGAGTGCTGCCGGAATCACCCGGCTGCCAGAGCACATAGGCGTGATAATTTCCGGAAACTTGCACGGTAGTACCTACGGTCGTGAGCAGCTCTTTGGCAGTTTGTGCCATGCCAAGTCCGATTGAGGCGATGAATGTCGCGACGGCGATGAGGATCGTTTTCATGGGAAATGCAAATCTGGAGAGGGTTCTTTTTTGGATGGGCTGTGATTAGTAGTCGACGGACCAACTGCCGTCTTGATAGGTTATATTGGCACTTTCGCTGAATTCAAGGCATACCGGACACCAGCCCGCCCTGCCGGTGAGCGTACCTTTGCCACTGAAGCGGAGACTTCCGCCGGACATGACGCCGATCATGGAAACTTGTCCACCGATGGAGACGGCGCACAGTGCTTCGCCACTGATCCCTAACATCATCTTGCCACCGTAGGTGGGACCCTCCGCAAAGTAGAATGCTCCAGCTCCTACTCCGGCGGAGATTCGGAAAAGGCAACTCGCTGGAACACCCAATACCACCTCGGAGATCGGGATCCAGACTTCTCCGTAAACATAGGCGCCTGTGAACGGGGCGGGACCAAGCAAAGCCGCGACATCTGGATCAACGAGCTCCAGCGGCTCGATCGAGCATGTGCGGCCAAAGAATATGCCACCTGCCGCCTCATAACTTGAAATAATCACACGTGCCGTGGCAGCCAAATAGCACTCGTCGATTCCCACCGCCATAGCAGCCGCGAATTCCGTGATCTTGAGGCTCTGGAAGTCGAGTTCACCTCCCGTCATTTCCAATGCACCGCCTATACCTTTGGGGTAAACCGAGGGCGCTGTTTGCATGGAGAATTTCACTTCTAGATTCGCGCGAAGGTCGGGACTGATCCAATCAAGCGGCACGTCGAGGGCACCAATTTTTACTTCGACTTGTTGCTCGCCTTCTGCCAGGCAACCAGCGGATCCGACATCAGTTTCCGAATCGTAGCAAAGCATTTCAAAATAAGCCTGAAGCTCCATTTCTTCTGGCATCTTGAATTGCACCTTGGCGTCGATTCGCAGTCGACGCAATGTATCACCCTGGATGTGCGCGTAACCGTCGATCGACCCTGCTCCCACATAATCATTCACATCGCCAATCAATTCGTTGATCGCATCATCGATTGGGCCCAGTGCCTCTTGAATGAGCTGTCGACACATCCGGCTGACCTCGCCGAATGCGGAGTCGATTGCCGAATTCATCGCCATCTCGAGCTCGGAAATATACTGTCTCAGGGTATACTGAATCTGCTGAATAAAGCTGGCTGCCAACAATTGATCGCGCAATTCGTTTCGGATCAGCGCGACAAATTCCTCGCGGCTGAATTCGCCCATGAGATCATCTGCTGCTCCGAGAGCAGTAGTAGGCCCGTAAGTGGCGGCAGATGCGATTTCATCGATGAATCCGTAAACCGTGGCACGTAGGCCATCGACGATGGCATCAATCTCCGCACTGGCTCCCGATACGATTTGCTGGAAACTGATAAAAATATCCTGCCCGGCGGCAAGCTCGCCTCGGATGGTCACCAGATAAGCACGCGCCTCGAGAAGCGCTTCGCTAACGCGGTCAAGTGTCGGATCAAAGTCCGCGAGCAGGGCGTTGAGCTCGGCATTCGCTTCTGCGGTGAGTTCACCAGCCAGTGGCGTAAGGATGGCAGCAAGGTCAGGCGGGGCGAGTTCGTTGATGAGTGCCCCTACGAGACTCTGCACAATCTGGCGTTCCAGTTGCCCCGTGGATTCATTCAGAACTTCTGCCAGAATACCGTTGACCAATTGTGCCGTCGGAATACTGGGAACGGTGGGCGGAGTGAGGTTGAACTGGGTGTTGCCGCCTACGACTTCGATCCGGCTGGTTACCGCATCAATCGCAAGGATTCCTTGATCGATCGCTCCTTGCACCTGGGCGATCAAATCGATCGCGTCACCGCTGATATTGTGGAGTTGGTCGAGGCGTCCTTTGATGCTCTCAGAGGCGGGACCGATGGAGCCGTCGAGATAACGATCAAACTCCGACTTGAGGCTGCCGGTGGAGGTGTTGACCCACGCTGAATAGGACGAGTTGGCTGCTACCGCATTTTGATAGGACTGATCGACTGCATCATAGAGCGGATTGATGATATCCGCTTCCATTTCATTGAGGATGCCGTCGAGCACCGTTTCAAGGGTGTCGCTGGCCAGGTCGCCAACGGCATCCACGCCGTCATTGAGAGTATTGGTGATGTAGCTGCTGGCAGCTTGTGTCAGTGCTTTCGCGGCCCCGATCTGCTCGTCGGCTGCTTCGATCGCGGTGCTGACAAGATTGATTTGCGGCAAGCCATCATATTGGGCGCCGAAGGATATTTCCGCATTGTCAGCACTGAGGTAATCCACCTGATGTTCGACGTTGAGAACCAATAAATCGTTAGAGATCGTGCTCCATGAATTGAAATACCGCCCTGAGGGGCTCCATTTCAGCGGGTATGTCAGAGGAACGATGCCGAAGAGCGACTGCGTGGCATTGGGAACGTAGGCATTTTGAACTGATGGGTTGCGGTAGTCTTCTATCGCTACCGCTGCGCCGGGGAACCCGCGGTGTGTGGCATCGAAGTCGGTCTGTGTAAAGAAAGTCTGTCCTCCCTCGGTCCAACCGGAAGTGAGATAAACGGAGGCAGGTACGCCTGCCTGGGCGCTGGTCATGACATGCACTTTCAGGTCCTCAAAAAAAGGAACGTTGCAGCGTGCTGCGAAGCCGACATAACCCGTGGAAGCAGCACCCGTGGCCTCGGGATTGTTGAAATAGAGTTTGCAGACGGGCGTGAGTTGATAGATTTCGGTACCGGGGCCCTCAAGCGGCAAAGTGCCGGGCAAACCGAGCCGGCTGTCCACTCCTTCAATCGAGTCAGCAATGGTGCCGATATTGCCATCGGGCATGAACGCGAGACTTCCTGCGAGCGGGGTATCGATGTTCGCCGCTCCCGAAACGAGACCAAGCACGAGGAACCTGTCGCCATAGCATCCTCCTCCCGTCTGTGGATTGAAACTCACGGCGAGTGGCGTAAATGAGCCATTCCAATACGTGAGTGGTTTTACCGCGGCATCATCTGGATCAATTTCTGCTTGGTCGAGCGCTCCAGTACAGGTGAGCGTTAGCTCTTCGAAGGCTTGGGTAAAGCCTGAGGGATTGGGAACCTCGACACTGCCATTGATCCATGAGTCTTCATTTTCGTTTGATAGATAGGTCAACTGAAAACGGGTGATCTGGAACTGATAATCATACATCGTGATTTCTCCGTCGAAGCTGCCCTCCACAGCAACGTGACGGCCCGATACACCGCTGGGCCTAACATAATATTTCGACACAGTTTCCTGCAGAGTATAAGGGTAATCGACGGTCATATCCGCCAGACGGGATGCTCCGATCATGCCTCCAGCCGGCACGCTCATCGTGGCTCCCGCATACCAGCCATTGCCGCTCTTGTAGCCAGCGGTTCCCGGATAAACAGGGCTGGTGTGTGCGGATGAAAGATATCCTGCAAGCAGAAGGCTGCCGGGCGAGAGTATCGAAGCTTTTGCAGCAAATGGACTCGACGTGGAGGCGAACGGATTGTCCGCTTGATAGAGTTGATGGCCGGG
Organism: Akkermansia muciniphila; assembly: GCA_945888515.1. Taxonomy (GTDB): domain Bacteria; phylum Verrucomicrobiota; class Verrucomicrobiia; order Verrucomicrobiales; family Akkermansiaceae; genus UBA956. Next base: position 12,952 of record CAMDAD010000039.1, read on the forward strand.
AGCATAAAATGCTGCCGTGGAAAAATCGTCGGTTCGATGTGCTGTTGCGCCATCACCGCGAATGCCCCATTGCAATTCTGTGGGGCTCATTGAGGCATTTGTATGAATGCCGCCGTCGGCGGTAAACTCGAATTTTCCGGCCAGGGGAGATAAGGTCACGGTAGCAACAGCGCTGCCCGGTGGTGGGCCGCATGCATCACCTTCACAGGATCCGTCATACGATACGTTGACTGCCGCGGCGCCATTCAGGTTACTCGCTGGATCGATGTCTCCTTCATTGATTTTTACTAGACCGGTTCCCGACCATGAAACAGTCGATTCCTTGGGAAAATGTGTTTTGTATGATCCGGGAGTGACATCGATTTCGCCCGTGCGCATGCGAGCCGATCCATCGGATGCCGCCACGAAATTCATGGTTCGTGTAGAGGTGAGATGAGCGTGACGAAGATACCCATCGTTGCTCAGACGGAACTGCATGTTGGGAGTGGCGTGTGCGCCGGCAGCTTGATTCGCGTCCAGGTCGTCGTATGCGGCTTTGTGAACCCAGCTTGTGGCAGAAGTGGTGAAGCCGATCAGCCCACTCTGTGACATGCTGAAGTTGGTGACGGTATGGAGCATCGGGCGTGCCTCATCGAAAATTCCGGCAGTCACCGGCGTCGTTAGGGTGAGAGTGCCAGAGTGTGTGAAATTATTGTTGAGACCGCGCGCGCCAAGAGCCATTTCGGGTGAGTAACGACCCGCTGCGGTTGAGGTGTTAGCCGCGTAACTCAGGCCCTGCGGGAGATGAACGATGGTTGAGTAAGTATATGCACCCCATTGGTCGAGAATGGTATCAGGATAGGTGACCAGTATCCCACCATAAGTCGCACTGACTTCTCCACTGGCAGCCGTCACGTTGCGCGAACTTGCTGTGAGTATGGCATCGCCATCGCTCTCCAGCCGAACACTCAGATCGCCTCCAGAAGCAACCGAATAATTGGCAAATCCTGTGATTGCGGCACTGGGAGGATTAATGGTCGTGTTGATGAAATTCACACCTGTTGTGCCGGGTGCGGGAGTGTTGGTGATGGTATCATAGGTGGTTGCGATTCCACCAAAAAACAAGCGACCATTAAAGTGCAGTAACCTCTGCAACGCAGTGGCAGTTGATGTACCATTATCGCGATAGGTCGAGGTAGACGGCGTTTCAAGGTGCTCAAACCTCACAGCAACACGATAGGTTCGATTCGCGCTGTCGAGCTGAGCACTGGGGGAAAAAGACAGTGTGTAAGTCGAACTGATGAGGTGCGGCACGTTGGGCGTTCCTGCTGTGAACGCACTTCGAGTGAATGAGGATGTGCTGATGCCATCACTTTCCAGATTCGTTGTATTACCAAGATCATCGGTAACAATCGCGGTGAACCTGACAGGAATCGCGGCACTGACACCGCCGATGTCGTAGCGGGCAAGAGAGTAGGGTATGGTGAGGGTCAGTTGTTTTTGTGTTCCCGTGCCACTCGAAACAGCGTGAGTCTTTGTCCATGTCGCCGCCCCACGTAACCAACCCCGCGCATTACGGTTGTTGGTATTTTCCGGTGTATCGTCAAAGTGGCAAATGGTAAATGCTGCCGTCGAAGAAGCGGCGGCGGATGTATCCTGCCACCAGTAAAAGGGGAATCCTCCGAACATGCCTGCGTAAACATAGGCCTGCACCTTGTATTCGACGGTATATTGTGAGCCAGCTCCCAGATCGGTCGTAGGATCGATGTTGAGTGAAAAGGTTTTGCTCGTGCTCGCTCCTGCCAAGAGATTGGTCACTGACTGACTGGCGCTGTAGAAGGGGCCAGCAACAGCGGTGCCTCCCGAATTTTTCAGCGTTGCTGATAAGCGATAGGTGCCGGATGCGGTTGTTGCGGATGTATTGGTGAACTGAACAACACCACCGCATGCGATCGTATCGCGCACATAGGCTGGATCGGCATTATCCGCATCGGAGTCAATCACGTAAAGTGGGGAAGTAGCAGTCCCAGATGGGCTCGTAATGCTACTAATACTTGATTGAATGCCCTGCGCATTGATTCGTGAAATCGTGATCAGTAAAAAAATACTGACAAAAATTGTGTGACATCCACGAAGTAAAGTTGAAAGTGATTTCATAAAATGTATCAATATTTATTACCAGGACTGGCAAATCAGAATCATTTTGACAAGATATTTTTTTGTCATAGAAAAAAATCGTAATTTTGATTCATTTGCTAAGTATATGGTCAACTGTCTTGTCGAAAGTAGACATTTCAGCTCTGTCGTCCGCGATGCCAAGAATATTTTCGTGACATTTTTTACTGAGATAAGGGGGACTCCATTCCCAACCCCAAATTTTGCGTTTAGTGCCGCGTAGGAGCACACGATAAGCTCATGTGGTATGGGTATATCCCCCACCCTCTCAAAACCATTCCGCGTATGTTAGGCAAGTTGGCGCGCGGATTGAACGGGGGCAATTCATTCCGGCAGCGTCACCGTTCGGGTCAGGCGATTGTAGGTGATGGTGTTCTGCCACTGCCCGTCCTTGGGCAAGATGCCAAACCATTGATCCGCCACATCCTCGGTGGCCAGTTCTCGGTAGTGCTTGAAGATAATCGATGCTGAGTTCCCCGCTTCCAGCGCCACTTGATCGGCACTCTTGACCTTGGCGATGCGGTAAGTGATGAACGAGTGTCGCAGAACGTTGCGTGGCCACTCGATTCCCACTGCACGTGCCAGCGCCGTGGCTTCCTTGATATACTCGCTCGACTTGATCACGCGGCCCTGACGCGGCAGTGGTGCCAGCCATGCAGCGAGGTTGTCGGTGATGGGAACGAGTCGGCGTGATGCGGTCTTCGCCTGACCGGCGCGGATTTCGATCAATCGACGATCCAGATCCACCGCATTCCAATCCAGTCGCGCCAGTTCCGCCGAGCGAATGCCGGCAAAGGCGCTAATGGCCAGTAGTGGAATGAGGTGCACGGGCGCGGCCTGAATGACCATGCGGAACTCGTCCGGCGAGAACACCTCGATGTCACTGTCCGCCACCTTCACCTTGCGCAACTGGCTCGATGCCGTTGGTTTGCCCTCGGGAAGATAGTTTCGCTCCAAGGCAAAGGAGAACAACAAGCTGACGTAAAGTAGCATCCCGTTGCGCGAGCTGGGCGACACGTTGAGACCACGCAGCCAGGCATCGATGTCGGCTGAGGTGACGTCGAGAATTTGCCCTGGATGCGCTGTGGCGAAGCGATTGAGCACCGAGCGGAGCTGGGACAAGTGACGAGTTCCCACGCCGTCTTGTTTGCGCGCCTCCAGCATCTGAGCCACCACCTCGGGCACCGTGGCGCGGCGGGTGATGTTACCAAAGTGCTTGGAGTATTCGGTGGCCATCGCGGTGAGCGATTCCGCACCAGCCAGTTGGCGTGCGTGAAGGTAGTCCTCCAGAGCGGAAATCAGAGGGACACCAGCGGAGTCCGACAACTGCCGCGCCGTCAGAAATGTCTCGCGCTCATGCGGCTTGAGGTCCGTGACGTGTTGCATACCGGATTGGATTTGCTGCGCCACGAGCAAAGCCTCTTTCTTAGCGGCCTCCAGCGTGGTGAAGCACTTGCGCAGGCGTTTGCCGTGGCGGTAGTGGCTGATCACAAAGCGGGTCCTACCGCCAGAGTCGGTGCGATACACCGGCACCGAGGCAGAGCCGAATTTGACCACTAAATGCGCACTGCGTTTTTTCTTGCGCCGTGGAACCCTTGATTTAACAGCGAAATTCGCGCTTTTTTTGTGATTTGTCACCAATTTGTCACCACCCCTCATGTTGATGGTGGTAGAGGCGTCAAATTTCCAGCCGACCAACCCCTCTAAACCGTTGATAGTAAAGGAGTTATGAGTGGCGCACCCGTAGGGATTTGAACCCCAAACCTTCTGATCCGTAGTCAGACGCTCTATCCAATTGAGCTACGGGTGCTAAACCGTCCGCGAGTTACGCGGGCGCGCAGACTGCACAAATTCATCGCAGGGGTCAAGAATATTTCTGAAATTTTTTTCATTCCTGCGTTCCCCTTCTTGCCGCATGCGATTTTTTGCCGTAGGCTCTGCGCCATGAAATGGTTGCGATGGTTGTTATTGCCGATGGCGGGCTTAACGTATTTATTCGCGCAACGCTGTGAACTTTTTGAATCCGTGATTCCGTCATCCGTTCCCAATCCATTAGACCTCACTCCCTCTCTCGCTGTGGATGCTCCCGCCGGCCCCGCTCGTGCGAGAGCCGCTGCTACACGTGTCATTCCGTTGTTAGAGCCAGAGCTCACCGCAAAGGAATTGCAGTGGGGTGATCCCGTCTTCTTGCGCGCCTTCAAAGAAGAAGCCACGCTGGAACTTTTCATAAAGCATCGCCAATCCGGTCGTTTTGTGCTTTTTCGCAGTTACCCCATCGCCAAACAATCCGGCACACTCGGACCGAAACTCCGTGAGGGGGATGGCCAAGTGCCTGAGGGCTTCTACGCCGCCGGTCGCAGCGCGATGAAACCAAACAGCACCTATCATCTCGCCGTGAACATTGGCTATCCTAACGCATTGGATCAGGCACTGAAACGGACAGGCTCCTTCATCATGATCCACGGCAACCAAGTTTCGATCGGTTGCCTCGCGATGACCGATGAAAAAATCGAGGAGATCTACAGCCTGTGTGATGCCGCATTGCAGCAAGGCCAGTCGTTTTTCCGCATCCACATTTTCCCCTTCCGCATGCAAGACGATCGTCTGGAGCGGGAAAAGACACATCTGCATTATGACTTCTGGCAAAACCTGCAGGAGGGGTATCGATTATTCGAAACGCACGGCGTTCCCGCAGAAACACAAGTGCAGAACCATCGCTATCAGTTCCAGGCCCTCTTGCCAGAGGGGACGGAAAGTGCGCCAGCAAAATAATGCTTTGGCGCGTTCGTTAGAGTAATGCGTAACTCTCCCCTTTCTTATCATCGTTGCTCTCGCACTGACTGGTCGTTACGCGTTTCGAAGTCAACATGCTTTACTTCCGCTCTCGCGGCAGTCCCTCCTTGATCCAGTATTCCAGCGCTTCGATGGTTGAGGAATGAAGGAGCGGCATCGGATACGGCGGCATCGTGCCGGTCTTCAGTTGGCCTATCAAGTGGCTCTTCACCGGATTTCCCGACACCACCTTTGCTGAGATTTTTTCATACGTGGACAGATCATGCGGCGTGCCCGCTTGGTGACACATGATGCATTTAGGCTCGATCACCTGACTCCGCACCCACTCGTAATCGATTGTATTTTTGCTCCACGGAATCTCCTCAGCAACAGCACGCTTGGCTGCATCGCGCCCCGCGATTCTATCAAAAAATCCAGTGAGGACCTCGTAGGTGTTGCCGTTCTGCTCCTCCTCTCTCACGACCAGAGTATCGGGCTTTGCGGGAGCGGAAGCTATCGCAGCCGAGTAGTCGGCTCGTAGTCGATTGATCGTGGCATAGAAATCCAGATCTAGCACATCACCCGAGCGCGCCACGAAACGACCATACAAATGCGTATACATCGCGGGGCGCAGATCTGGTATCTCGAAAAAAACGACGTTTGGATCCATCCCGGGCAAGATGCGTGAAATGATCAATCGATCGTGGCCGATTTCCTGCGGCGATCGCACGGAATAATCCGCTGATCCGTAGGTCATGCGGTAGTCGACGGTATTCCACTGCTGTGCAAAGAAGTGATTTGGATTGAGTGTATAAACACTAATCGGTTGAGAAAAACGCATCATAATTCCATTACGATGAGCGTGCCAACTAAGCGGGATGAGCGTCTCTTTTCCCGTGAATCTCATACGGTGGAAGCATCCTTCTTTCACTGCGTAGTCGCCCCAGCCATCGAGCCCCACACAGTAAATCTGACCATCCACAGGATTCTTCGCGAGCCGCATGACTCCGCTGGCAAACTCGCCCGGCAACGCGTGAAGCGCAGCCTGCGGAGTGCCCTCGTTTTCGTCACGCAGAATCTGATACCAACTACCCGTGCCGAAACTCAGGCCGATCATGGCATCGCCCAAGGGACCGAAGCGCGAATCGTTGAGAAACAGACGACTGCCCGGCGAGCTATCGATGCCGCGCGGCAAATAGAGAATGCGTTTTTTTTTGCTGAGGGAATTGGCGTTTTCAGGATGCATCGATTCAAAAATCGTGCAAGTCCCGTTGTAGTTTTCGCCCTCGGAGGAATCCGAGAGCACCAAGCCATCCGCTCGCACACCGATGCCTAACGGATTTCGTGAACCACTACCCACTTGCTTGATTTGGGTGCCATCGGCACTGATCGAAAAAACACCAGCGCCGCCGTTGCGATAGAAGACCCCGTTTTCATCGCGGCGCAGATCTCCTCCGTTATCGGCACCCAGCGGGAGATCGACACGGTTGAAAGTTTCGTATTCATCCGCCTCACCATCTTGATTATGATCGTGAAGTTTGATGATCTGCTTGCGACAACTCACGAATGGTGTGCCATCCACAACCACCAGTCCCATAGGTAAGTTCAGACCAGAGGCAAATCGCCGCCATTTCACTTCGCGCAAGGTATGGTCTAATCCTTCGATGCGCCACACATCACCCACCATCGTGCAGACATAAGCGATGCCGTTTTGATCGAAATCGATACCGCTCAGAGTCATCGGCTGATGCCAGGGATTGTCGAAAGGGATTTCGATGTCATCGATCTGATAGGCTGCGGTTGCTGCTGCGGGATCGGCATTGATGCGACCCTGCGTGACCAACACCTGCGGAAAGCTCGGTTTTTTATGACTGACAGTCTCCCGGGGATCGCGGGCCGGCAATTGACTGATGCGTTCAACTTCCTCGGCTTCTCTGATGCCTTTCCATGAGCGTATTTCCAGCCATCCTTCCGTGGCCTCCGACTCTAACAAAAATGCCTTATGCTCGTCATCGAAGTCCATTTCCACTCCCCCACCCGTCGTGAGAAGATGATGAATTTCCCCTTCTTGAGCCGGAGCAAGCAAAACTCCCGCAGGCATCTTTCTATGCACCAGAGCCCCCAACGGCTTGAAATGAAGTCGCGGCATTCCTTTCATAAAAGAAAAACGACGCACCATCACTAAGTCATCGCCTTTTCCGTGAAACGTGATTTGCTCTAACAGTTCCGCATTGCCTAACTGATGACGAAACGCGATCTCACCCGCACTGTGGTGATCACTTCGATGAGTCAGAGCCTCCTGCCCCGCCGACCATTCGCAAGCACTGGCCTGCATCCACTCATCTCCCTGCGCTTGCACAGAAAACCCCCAACCATCCACCGCACCACGAAATGGCCCCGGCGGTGAGAGGAGTCGGCCATTCGTCAGCACCCTTCGGACGCCCGGCAAGCGCACATCGTATACGAGCACAACTTCGTTTTCAGGACTCGACAGATACTGGATGCCGTGCTCACCGCGTGACAGCTTCGTGGGAAAGATGGGCAACTTTTGGCGTTTCATCGCTTGGATCGAAACCTCATTGGTCACCCCCCAGTGGCCTCGTCGACCACCATCCAACCCAGTGAAGGGAAGTAGTCTTTTTTCTTCGGAACTTGGGTGCTCCAAATGCCACTGTGCCTGTCGTTTGTAAAAATCGTAGATGCGAAACCGATTCACATCGGCATGAGCAAAACGATGCGATTCCCTGCCCAGAGACGTTTGCGCAAACGGGAGATCGGCGAGATTTCCCCGCAGTGGCTTTTCATCGTATGTCCCTTGCGCGATTGCCGCAGCGCTCATGAGCGCAAACAGAATCGTCAAATACTGGGGAAAAGAAGCTGGCATCGCTGACTCAATACGCGCCAGACAAGAGCCATGTTGCAGCGATCGTCAGCTACCGAGCGGAATCAATTTTCTCAGAGATCACGCTGCAATACGGCCAGCGCATTGTGACCACCCAATGATGCCGCCACTTTCCACACAGCGCCACGACAAACCGTCTCCTGTGTCGGTAACGAAAAGCGCGGCGGGGCATGCAAGCCATCGCGATTCGGCGGCAATTGACCACGTTCGAGAAAATCGCAGAGAATCACTGTCTCGAGCAAGGATCCAGCACCGATGCCGTGTCCCAAATACGGTTTCAGCAAGTGCAAGCTCGGTGTTGCGTCAGGGAAGGCCTGCGCGAGACACTGCGGTTCCGCCACAGCATGCGATGCCGTTCCCGTGGCGTGTGGGCAAACTGCCGCAGGCTCACCAAATAGGCCACGAGCCTTTTCCATCAAGGCCACCAGTTGGCCGCTCGATGGCGAAAGCGATAAGGGATCCATCGCATCCGAATTCGCCAAATAACCTAGCAATCGGACACCGCCGGATGCATCGTTTTTTTCCAATGTTAAAGCAGCCGCCGCTTCTGCGGGGAAAATGCCACCCGTGTCGGGATGATACGGATCATTCCTGCCGTTTTTCGATAGAATTCCCGCGGATTGGTATCCCTCGAGGATGAAGCGAACCAAGGGCAGGTCGACCGCTACGACGAGGGCTCGCTCGGCCATCTTGCATTGCAGATGCATCGATGCCATGCCAAGCGCATCCAGCCCTGCCGAGCATCCCGTGGATATGACCTGATAGGCCCCGCGAATGCCCAGCTCGATGCTCAGTGCTGCTGCAGCCTCACCATGCATCGAGTTACTTGCCTGCATCAAAGGAAAGCCCCGGCGTGCAGGCCACGGATCCAGCCAGCCAGCCGCTCCCCCACGCGATGTGCCCAGAAGAATCACCGCGTCGCGTGTCTGCTCCGCCGTCCAGCCCGCTGACGCCACTGCCTGACGGGCTACGTGAAGAGCTGCCATTGCCGCAGGAGACCACTTGCGATGCGTGAGCAGGGCGCGATTTTGAATCCACGATGCCAACACTGTTGGAGTGCTCGACTCCATCAGGGCTCCTAATTCTTGAAAAGAAGATCGTCCGTCGCGCAGGGCTTCACGATGAGCGGATACAGTTTCCCCGAGAGCGGATAAAGCGCCAAGACCGCGTATCAAATAAGACATATCGTGTGCACGCGAATAGGTGACATCCCTGTCACAGTGTCAACTCAAACCTGACAATCCGCAGAAATTGCCCCTAAAACCATGGAAATTCTATTAAGTGACAAATGTGTCACATTCCCGTGATTCTGATTACCGCAGGAATCGCCTAATCCTATCGCCCTCCGCGACCGACCTCGCTCGTGGCGAGATTCACCATTTTTGAATGAAGAAGATTTTCTTGTCCTTACTGCTGATGTTACCACGACTCTCATTGTGGTGTATCAGCATTCTGTTCGCTCTTGGCTCCGATTCCAAGGCATTCACTGGCAGCCTCGTGGAAGAATGGGGCTGGCTGCCTGAGAGGGCAGGAATCATCGCCGCAGAATCATGGGGGATCAAGCCGCAGTGGCAGGGTAAGACCTTGCAGGAATCCATGGAAGCACAGCGCCTCATGAGCCGTCAACCATGGCTTATACGCCATCGCCCCTTGCCAACTGAGCCCTTGCCCAATCTCCCACCACCCGTGCAAATGCCCGTCGTTCCAGCGGGATTCTGCGAGATCATCGGAGAGGTTTCCGATGACAAACTAGAGCCCGTGCGCGGCGCGGTTGTGGAAATTCTCGGCACTGGCAAAACCGCTGAAACCAGCGCAGATGGCTCGTTTTCTTTCACTGCTGTTGCTTCTGGAAATCTCATTTTAGAGGCGGCCAAACTCGGGTACTCTAGCGATACACAATCCGCTACCGCCATCCCCGGCCAAAAGCTCACCATCCGCCTCGTGCTCAAGGTCAAAGCCGCCGACGGCGCCACCGATGAAACCATGTTAGAAGAGGAAACAGTGGTCGGGGAATACCAAGAGACGGAAAATGCCGGTGGCATGTTGTTGAATGTTCAAGCTCTGCCCGTGGTGGCAAGCAGCATCGGCAAAGATGATTTCAGCAAAGTGGGCGCCAATGATGCAGCTTCTGCGATTGGCAAAGTAGCGGGAGCTAACATTGTCGGCGGAAAGTTTGCCGTGGTAAGGGGCTTGGCGGATCGCTATGTTACCACTCAGTTCAATGGAGCCACGATATCATCCGCTGATCCGTCCAGAAAAGCCGTGCAGCTCGACATCTTTCCAACGAATGCTCTGCAGGGAATCGATGTCAATAAAACGTATCACCCCATGCTTCCCGGTGATTTTGGTGGCGGCACGATTCGCATCAACACACTCAGCATTCCCCAAGAGAGAATCACGGAATTCAAGTATAAGATTGGCACGAATTCCAATCACGGGGAACGCATGCTGGTTCATCCGAACCGCGATCTCGGATTTTGGGGTGATGTGAACCGGGCCATTCCCGACTCGCTGATGTGGAATCTCGATGGGGACGGCGATCCCGTGTCATTCAATGGAGGGGGCAATCGAATTGTTCCGGGAAATACCAACAATAACACGTTTCGCCAACGCCAGTTGGATGCAGCGGCGATTCAGGAAGCTGCCGCACAAAAACACCTGGCGCAGCAGAAAAAGCTGCATGAATCTTCGGATTTCATGCCGAAAGAGACAAAGCCGGAAATGAACGAGAGTTGGTCAATGGTTCACGGCGATCGATTTGAATTGGATAATGGAATGGAAGTTGGATTTATCTCTGCTTTCCAGCACGCAACGCAGGATCAGGTGAATCCGCAGAGCTCGGAAAATCGTCTCACTTCACCGGCACGCAGCTGGATCGAGGAAAGATACTCACGTGAAGTCGATTGGTCATTCTTTTTAGGAGCAGGAGTAAAAATCAACGAAGATCACGCCATCAATGCTACATTTTTCCGCAAGCGTATTGCCACCGATAACGTCATTCACGGCAGTGAATTCGCGATTGATGGTGACGACCGCTTTGGCGCGTTGGCAAAAAATGATGTCACGACCAGCACATACGGAGCATCGGCGATTTATAACAAAGAATTTTGGACAATCGATCCCGTGATTCGAGATACGGACATTGCACAAATCCAGGGAAATCACAAAAATGATGCAGGAACCAGCCTGAACTGGAGCTTTACGAAATCCAAGTCGAGTGAATCCCGGCCTCACTCCACCACATTCCAACACGGTATGTTGGACTTTGCCAATCCGCTGCTGGCTCAGATGGCGGCGGAAGATACATCCATCATTTACGATCCTACTTTGGGACAAGTTTCCATTATGCAGTATCAAACTTTTGTGAATGATGGCAATGGCAGTCTCGATTCATCTCGTGAAACACAATCGATAGTCGAAGACTCGACCGAGGGATCGCTGAACTTGACGCAGTTTTTGTATTTTTCCGGCGATGAAGAAAACGGTCCCCGCCTGGAAGTGAATGTCGGTGCCAATTCGGTATCCAAACAACGTGAACAACAAGGACGCATATATCTTTTGCGAACGGCAAGCTGGGAGCGTTGGATTGCGCGTAATCCTCCGGAGTGGTGGACTTCCAGTTCCGCGGCAACGCCATTCTCCCCGGCGAATGTATTGAATTCGACCAAACTCAAGGATGGGAGTGATTTGCCGCAGGGTTTTCGTAATCTGGGCGAATATCTCGCGGCCAACCCGTCGCTGATTGCGGATTATTTTAACGGATACGGATCGGAACTGACGGGACCTGTGCCGAACACCGGGACAGGATCCGGTCGCGCCGTTTATGTGTCGCCGGATGCACCGTATTATGTGAACGGTTCTGGTTTGGAGGTGCGAAACGTTGATAGTGATTTGACTCTCCGGTCGTTTTATTCAGCCAGCACGTTTCATCACGATTTATGGCGTTTGGGAGGCGGCGCCCGCTGGGAGGAAGAAATCAAGTCTTACGAGGTTGCCCCCGATCCTCTGACCCGTTTGCTCGAGAACGATCCAAGTCGCAAGGGATCGATCACCACCAAGGCCTACATTCCATCGGCTTTCGCCGGTATTGACATCATCCCCGACAAATCATGGGTCAATGTCGCTTGGTCCCGCACGGTTGCACGCCCTACCTTCCACGAGTTTTTGCCGATTGAGTCGATATCCCAGGATACGGGCATCATCCGCCGCGGCAATCCAAAGCTTTTGGAAACATCCATCGAAAATATGGATGCATCGTTCGACTGGGTGTTTTCGGATGACTGGAATGCGACTTTTTCGATGTTTCGCAAACGCCTTGCGGCACCGATCGTCGTTGTGCAGAGAGTGGACCAGGGGCAGAACAGCAATACCTATGTCAATGGCGATACAGGCCTGATCAATGGCATCGAACTGGAGAGCAGATGGAAGCCGCAAAGGAGTCCGTTCTCTCTAACAGGAAATTATACACTCATTGATTCTTCGCTCCGTTACAATGTGAATCAGGGCATCGTCGTCACTCCTCTCGAGACTCGATTCCCGTTCCAGCCCAGCCAGATTTTCAATCTAACACTTGGCTATGAGCCGATCGATTCCGAATGGAGCGTTTTCCTTACATCCAATTTCACGGATGAATATCCCACGATTTTGCGAAGCGAGCCATCCGCCTATGACGTCTGGCTCAAACCCCAGTTAACACTCGATCTGGTAATTGCGCGGGAAATCGCGCTCGATGAATTTACCGGCAAATTGAGCATGGGCTTCAGAAATTTATTGGGAACGGATCAAGAATATGAGCATCGTGGCGGAAGCATCACGGATGACGGTCCGTTGAACGGCCTGTCCTACAGTGTGGCTAGTCCCGGCAGAACGTATTCCATCGAGTTCAAGGCTTCTTTCTAACAACTAATTGGGAAATGACGAAATCGTCACCTACGAATCATGGATCACTACGAGAAAGTTTGTAATTTCCTCTCTGTCTTGCCGCTCTGACGACATTCCGAAGGTGGCAATATTCCTACACATCAAAACTATGAAAAACAAATCACAAAATTACATCGCTGCTGCCATGCTTGCACTATTTGCATCCATGACCCATGCGGCGCAGATTGACGTTACGGCAACGCAGACGGTGACCAATACCGCTTTCGGAGCAAACGTCAAAGCGATCACGGCAAATACCACTTGGACAAAAGACAATGTTTACATTCTGAAAGACAAAGTATTCGTCACCAGCGGCGCAACGCTTACCATTGAGCCGGGAACACGAATTTATTCGACACTGGATACCAAAAATACGGTGGGCAAGGATGATGATCAGTTTGGTGCCTTGGTGATCACCCGCGGTGCCAAGATTGATGCACGCGGCACAGCGGATCAGCCGATTATTTTTTCCACCACGGACGAACTGGAAGCGACAACAGGCAATAATATCGATACTGATCCCAACATCGCCACTTTGCCGTCTGCCACCACCGCGGGTCGTTGGGGCGGTATTGTGATTTTGGGCAACGCCCCGATCGCAAGTTACTCCGGCGTGACGAACGTTGGTGAGAACCGTATTGAGGGCTTCCAGCCGGCATCCTCCGCCGACCTTGACAGCGACGGCCGTGCCGACGTG
>CAMDAD010000040.1 GCA_945888515.1 Akkermansia muciniphila
GGTAAGCCACAAATCGTCATCATCGGAGCCATCATGAACAAGCTCCTCCACATTATTTACGGGGTGCTGAAGCACCAAAAACCATTCGATCCTGAATACCTAAAAAAACATGAAAAAACCGCTTGATTTCATCACCGCATCTGACCCCAAAGAGGATATTTCCCACCTGCATCGTTCAGACCGTAGTCATGATCGTCCCAGGTAGGCAGAAAAATTGAATCGCGTTTGAGCTCTGCAAAGCCCGGTTTTGCCTCGAGAACACGATAGCATTTCCTGATGTGCTCTATGTCGTCTTTGGTATCAGCATACACGTTGTCGCCAATCCACAAACTCACCTCGGGCTTCGCCTTGACATAGGCAGCCAATGCCGGAGTGGGTTCGTTTTGGCGATGACAGCCAAGAATGCAATGCGACTCGGGGCCTCCGCAAACGAGGGGACCGATGCGAGCCATAACACGAGCGGAAGCAGAGATTTCATAAGCAAAGCGATTTTTCAAGATAAGGAACGAAGAAATCGATGTCGGGAGTCGAGAGCCCAGGAATTTTTCCGAGGTCATCCCAGCGACGGAGTGTGACAGCGTCATGAAAGTATGACTCGGACTCGAATGCGGCGCGCTCATCGTCGGTCATATTGCCACCCTGATCGTAATAGCTTTTCAACGATGTGGGGGATAGCGAATGAACGTAGTCGGCATCCACTGAGCAGATGTATCGCTTGGCGGCTAAATGCAACCGGACAGGATCGGCAACAGCAGGTCCGAAATGCTCTAACAGCCAAGGGTGCGCGCGGTCTTCGTGACTGTCATCGAGATCGCCCTCATCGTTGGCCGGCAACTGATCGTCATGGATGATGTGACCGATGTCGTGAAGGAGTGCGGCAGATACCAGGCTGGCTGGTGATCCGCAATCGACTGCCATGGAGGCGCATTGCAGCGCGTGTTCCAGTTGGTTGACAGCTTCTGAACCATAGGCCTCCGTGCCGCGGGTTTGAAAAATTTCAATGATCGTGGGAATGGGCGTATGCATGTTGTTGGTTGATTAGTTAGTGTTTCACTACCGCCATTAGCCCGGCGGCGAGGGTACAGGAAATGGCGACGACTGCGAAAATCACGGATGTCTGACCAGACAGATCGACCATCGAGCCAATCATTGGTTCGCCGATTCCTGCAAAAAGCTTTGCGGAAAAATTCATCACACCCGTGCCCGTGCCCGCGTGCCTGCGTCCCAGCAGGTCAGGACAAAGTGCCCAATAGGCAGACTCCGGCCCGAAGACAAAGAATCCTGTGAGAAACAGGAGTGGCACTATCAGAAAATGCCCAGGCGGCAGAAACCACATGCCTGCACCGCAAGCCGCGGCACCAAGAAGAAATAGGATGGCTGCTTTCGAACGGTTGCCTCCTAACAGTCGATCGGAGATCCATCCGTTCGTGAGAGCGCCCACGGCCATTCCCACGGGCAGCCATACGCTGATCCACTTATCGGGTGAATTCTTCCAGTCGTTGCCCAGAAAATGAACCGGCACCCATACATACAAGCCATAGCGGGCAAGGTTCTGAAAACCGATGGAAGCGCATGCAAATAGAAAGGGAATGGATTTCAACGCAACCATGTATCGCTCACGGATCGTTTCGGCACGGTCATCCTCTGTTTGCTCAGGCTCATCGATTTCTTGCTCGGGCAGATCAGGAAGGCCGCAATCTGTTGGCTTGTCGCGCACGAAAAACCAGAAGATCACCGATGCCACTAGGAGAAGCAGCACGGGAAGTCGGAAAATCCAGCGCCAACCAAAATCCACTACCCATGTCGCCATCACGAAAGCGATTATGGACGCGCAGCCCGCAGCGAAAACGTAGCTGCCATAAACAATGCCTCTATGCTGGCGATCCCACCAATTCGATAAAATACGACTGCCGGGAGCCCATCCCATCGACTGAGCGAGACCATTAGCCGCCCATGGAGTAGCAATTGTAGCTACACCTGAGGAAAAGCTGACGATCCAATTAAAAATCACGGACAGAATCCCACCCGCTGTCATCATCTTGCGCCCGCCGAAACGGTCGGCCAATTGACCATTCACGGCTTGGCCAAGTGCGTAGCTCCAGAGCATCAGCGCACCGCACCAACCGAGCTGCGATTTCGTCAGGTTCAGCTCCTCCATCATCCCTGGGATGGCAAAGCCAAATGTCTGGCGGCCTGTATAATAGAACAGATACAACAACATCACCGTGGCGAGAGTGGCCTTGCGTGCCCGATGAAATCGTTCGCCGTCCACGCCACAACTCGGCTGAATTAGTGAGGGTGCATCCACTAGAGTCACTAATCAAAGACAATTTTTCCTGAGTAGCAAAACTGAATGCGTTACGGTTTCGACAGCTTTATGGCGGTATTGTCGCCAAACGAGCACTCGACCTTTACCGCTGACACCTTGTGAATAGATAAAGGTTCAGCTCATCAGCTTAATCCGACTAAATAAAAAACATGGATTTCGGGATAAAAGCCCCAGTGTAGAGAGTAGTATGGAAGAATTCCTACCTCGAAAAAATCCTCATAATTTAAAATGCGTTTGTACTGAGCATCACGGATGCAACCTTGTATAAAGCTTGTTAGCTAACTATTGAAGACTAAATTTCCCGATTTGATCTCAAGATCTCATCGAATATCAGCGGTAATGGTCCCCTTGTGTGTATGCGTTTCGACCATGGTTAATACTTTTGCGGGATTGCGTGAAGTGGGGGAATTGGTGGGATAGACGATCAAACGTTGATGAGTTCCCACTGATCCTGACAATTCACTTTGGAAACATGTTTTGACTTTATTTCCAGGTAGTATGTAGACGATGCGACAAAGTGTGTTTTTGTTGATGATGCGTGTGAAGGTTGACTTTGGATCTAACAAAAGTTTCTCTTGCCCAAGAATGACACCCATTTTCACAGCCGTCACATTGGTGAAGTGGAATGAATAATCTGCATGCACAGCTTGACTATCGTCCAGCGCAAGGTGCCCGACATCACTCCATGATCCTCCTGATTTCCATAAAAGGATCAATGAACTACCACTGGTGTGTGGGCTAACTTTTGCCCATACTCCACCATCTTCTTTTTGTAAGCTCAAAGAGACCTTTGCTTGTGGTGCCGAAAGATCAGCTGTAGCTCTCCCCAACGTCATGCGCAGCGAGTGGGTCGGAACATTTACTGCTGTGACCATTCCTTCGAGCACTACTCTGGCGGGCGGCAGGGCGCCTTCTGGTGCATCAAGTTCATAACGTACACCATCCCGAACAGTTTGTCGAAACGGTGGCGGATCACCTAGCGGGAGCAAGCGAAGTTTCTGCATTTGAATCTCTTGAGCACTGGCTGTGATGGTTAGAATTGCAATTACTGCGATCGCTTTCATGGGTGCAATTCTACGCTAGTGTAACAATTAACCATTTATTTGATGGTGACGGATCCGACAGGTATCTGTCTAACAAAAAAAACCGATAGAGATCACTGCGTTACGATCCCGACAGGTATCTGGCGGGATTGTTGCCAAGCAGTAGCTCGACGGATGATGGTGTCGCGCTGAAACTGTGCGCACGAGTGAATGCATTATGCTCACTCTAACAAAAACAGAGAAAATGAAAAAACGAATCCATCTTTCTGCATTCTTACTGTGCTCGGCGTGGCTCACATGCCACGCAGATGCAGCCCCTACGACGGTGTCATTTCAAAATGGCGTGAATAGTTACACAGGCACCTTTGACCGCCGCATTGGACCAGGTGGCGAGGTCGATGGGAGTTCGATCACCGCTGATGCGACAACATACTATTTGGATGGTGGTACCAGTACACTGAATGACAATGGCTACACCCAAGGCTTAATCCGTTTCAGCGACATCATCGGTGTCGGCGCTGGCAAGATCCCTGCGGGGGCAAAAGTCCTTAGCGCAAGACTGGTAGTGCGCACGAAAACACATAGCAATGCTCAATCAGGCGGATGCTACAACACCTATCGACTCAGTCGTGCATTCGATAGCTCCTCTAGCGCAGGATCTACTGGTGACTTTGGGTCTAACGGCCTAACAGGTGATGTAGACATGATTTTAGGAAGCTTCGACAGGCCGACATCAGGAACCGAAGTGTCTGCTAATGTGACAGCGGCCGTTCAATCGTGGGTCAACGGTGATCCCGTTTATGGCATCGGGATACGCTCTGATCAGAATACTGACGGCTGGAGTTTTCATACGACGGGCGCCACCACAGCGGCCAATCGTCCTCGTCTAGAAATCACCTACGATACTGATGCCGCGATCACCGAAGAGATACGTCAGCAAGGTCTCGCCAGTTATGCAGATAGCAGCATGGTGTTTTTCAATGCTCCAACTCCTGTCGCTGGGCCACCGATTTACACAACCATCGATGCTAGCACGGTAAGTGAGCTTTTTCTCGATGGCATCAATCCGCCTTCGCTGGAACCGAACATTCCTGCTATGTTAAAATTTGGCAACATTGAAACCACGTTGGCAAATCGACAAATTCAATCCGCCGTTTTGCAACTCGTCACGGGGTTCAGTAGTACTGCGGCAGACAGCGATGGACCAATCAGCATTCACCGCATGCTGGTCCCATTTAGCACATCGAGTGTGTATGGAGACTTTGCAGGTGATGCAGGAGCCATGTTGGCGGCCAAGCAGATCTCGCCATCGATTGCGACCATTACAGGAATGATTGATACCGAAGTAGTAACAGCCGATGTCAGTGCCGCGGTAGCCGCATGGGCCGATGGAGCCCCGAATCATGGACTTCTGCTCAGTTGTGGCACGTCGAACGGATGGCAAGTATTCACCATTGGTGCGACCAATACGATGATGCGTCCGATTTTACGTGTGTTGTCCACTCCGCCACCACCGATTGAAATCACGGCACCTGTGGCATCGAGCCGTCATGTGTTAGGATCGACTGTCACCTTTAGTGCCGATGCATTTGCCACGAGCCCAGCTACGGTATCGCAGGTAGAATTTTTCGTCAACGGAGTGTCGGTAAATGTCGACACTGTGGCACCATACACTTTTGACTACGCAGCATCTGCGCTCGGCAATTATACATTGACTGCGATTGTGACCGATAGCAATGCTGTGGCAAATTCTGCAACCGAGGTTCCGTTTTCGATAGTCCCCGCAGCAGGCAGCGGTGGATTGTATTTTGACGGAATCGCCGATCATGTCGGCCTCGGTGATGCGGCAGATTTGAAACTGAGCACGTTCACGTTAGAGACATGGTTCAAACGCGAGACACCGGGTGTGGCTGCAAACACAGGCGCACTGGTAGCCATTCCTCTCATCGCCAAAGGCAGAGATCAGGCGGAAGGAACGACGCTGGACATGAACTACTTTCTCGGTATTCGCCAAAGTGATGGCGTCCTCGTTGCTGACTTCGAAGGTGGCCCAGGAACAAACGTCCCTGTTGCCGGATCGACCGTGATTCCTTACGGCGCATGGCAACACGCTGCGTGTGTGTTCGATGGCACACATTGGAAGCTTTATCTCAATGGAAATTTAGAAGCCACAGTTTCTGCAAATGGTGTAACACCTCGCGCCGACAGCATTCAGCACGCATCCATTGCTACCGCGATGAATTCGAGCGGCTTATCAGTCGGTGCCTTCGGTGGATTTATGGATGAAGTCCGCATTTGGAATATAGCTCGTAGCGCAGAAGAGATACGTGCCACTTGTAACTCTGAAATTACATCTGCCACTGGTCTGGTTGCTCGTTGGGCAATGATCGAAGCCACAGGCACATCCATTACCAGCACCTCGGGCAATGCGCTTGTGGGCTCTGTTAGTGGACCAGCAACATGGGCAAACGGAGCTACTTTCAACAACAACATCAAGCCAGCTGTGAGCTTTTCCTCACCAGAAAACAACAGCACTTTCCTAAACACAACCGGATATACCCTCGCAGTGAATGCTGTCGATCCTGATGGCTCTGTGGCAACCGTAGAATATTACGACAATGGTGTGCTGGTTCACACCGCGAACTCAGCACCATTTAGTTACACCAATCCAACCCCTGCCGTCGGCACACACGTCTATCGCGTGATCGTTACCGACAATAGCGGAGCAAGCACACGCAGTGACAACACTCTGACCATCAATGTCACATTCCCCGCTCCAGCAGTTACCAATTACTCTGCAGGATTGATCGACGGCGCTGACTCCGAACTCGCCATTGGAAATCCCGTTCAAGACCCTGCCATCTGGACCTATGCGATGAACTCTAGCGCACCTCGTTCGTGGGATACTCCAGGCATCGTTCCTGGTCTCATCGACTTGCAAATCAGTGCTACTCCTGTAACCATTACTAACGGAATCGTGCTGACCACCAATGCTGTGCAAAATAGCAATCAAGCAGCACACGACAACATCGTCAGCGTGTTCAGCGCATCAGGAAATCTGAAATTGAGTTCAAACGACAACAGCGGACCTGGCGACCTCGATCCCTTGCTCGCTCCCGAGTCCTCCTCCTTTGCCGTTGGCTATTTTCCCTATGCCGATGGCTGGGTAGGTGCATATGTGAATGCTGATGCTACTATCATGGAAACAAGTAGTAGTCTGCCTGCTGGCGCGACCATCACCAACACCAGCACAGGTGTTTACAGAATCGCAGGCTTACCTGTATCGGGCAATGTCATTGCCACCGCCGTTGGCGAAAATGCCGACCATGTTGTCGCCGTAGGCCGCAGTGGTCAAAACTGGATCATTCAGACATTCGACAACAGTGGCGTGTTAGAAAATCAACCGTTCACATTTCTCTACGTGCAAGAAACCGCACGACGTGTGATCAGCGGAAGAGTTGCGAGCGATGCCAGCATCAGCGCTCTGAACGCCGAAATGAATCTCTTACCCGTAACCTGCCGCAGCGTTGCCCAAGGCTACGAAATTCAATTTGGTGATGGCAGCATCATCAATCCCTCCAATTCGGTATTGCTCGTCAGTGCTGATATCGATGCCGGTGTGGCTGGCGACAACAATTTCGCCTACACCGCAAATGGCAACTGCTTCGTAGTATTTTCCCAAGACCTTCCCGGTCTTACCAACTTACATCAAGCAGGTGGCTTCCGCTTCATCGCGGTGCCTTTGAACTCGACCACGGTACCGAGCGATGAAGTCGTTATTAGCGCGCTGGATGCTACTGCGACAGAAGGCAGTGGTGACACGACCGTCTCCTTCCGCGTTACGCGAACAGGTGATACCGCAGACGAAAAAACGATCCTCTACACCACAGCTGGAACCGCCACTGCTGGCGACGATTTCACAGGTGCTCTTGGCTCGATCGTCATTCCGATCGGCAGCTCCTTTGCTGACGTGACACTCACCGTAGCAAGCGATGCCGTAATGGAAATGACCGAGACAGTGCAACTGACTCTCGCCAGCGGAACGGGTTACACGATCGGCGAATTCACCAGCGCGACGGCTCAGATTTTCGATGCAGCATCAACAGTCGCAACCACCACCGTCGTTTTCCAACAAGGTTTGAACGGTTATGCAGGACAGTTTCAAAAACGCATCGGTTACGATTCAAGTGCCAACACATACACAGCACAACTCGGCAGCGCAGTGGCGAACTACGCCGTAGACGGCGGTGTGCCCGACATCAATGACCTTATTCGCTTCGATGACATCATCGGCAGTGGTTCAGGTATGATTCCTGCAAATGCTCGAGTGCTCAAAGCTGAACTAATTCTCACCACGGCTGTGGCAGGTAACGCGCAAACATCAGGACCATTCATCATCGATCGCCTCACCCGCGCAGTAGATGCCACTACCGTGTATAGTGACCTCGATGGCGGAGCAGGCTTTGAAGGTGCACGTGGTGCAGCCACAGGATTGCCCACAGCAGCTTATGGCGCACTAGCACAAGGCCAAGTAGGCTCAGCTGATGTCACTGGAATTGTGAGAGAATGGCTCAGCGGTGAAAGCAATCACGGCTTCTGTATTTTAGCAGGCGGCACAACCGATGGTTGGGAATATGGCACGGTGGGAAATGCCAACGTTGCACTTCGTCCAAAATTAGTTGTCACCTATATCACCACGAGAAATACCGAATACAACTTCACTGCTGATCAATCGGCTCTCATCACCAGCAATCCCAATGGAACAACAACAGATGGATCAGGCGTGGGAGAAAGTTTCCTCGATCTCGAAACAAACAATACTACAGAAGCGTTACTACGTTTCCCCGTTGCCTTCGGCAGCACCTCCGGCCAGATCCCTCTCGATGAAGAAATCGTGAAAGCCGAAATGCTTGTCACCACAACCTTCAATCCAGATGCCCAATCACCCGGCCCCGTTGCGATCCATCAAATGACCGCACCGTGGACAACATCGAGCAGTTACGGATTCTTTGGTCCGAAACATGGTGCTGATATGATATCGGAGCCTTTGCAACGCATCACTGGCCTCGGCTACAGCTCCACCGCTTGGGTTGATGTTACCGCAGCCGTGCGCGCATGGCGCGCAGGTTCTGCCAATCATGGTTTCTTGCTGAAACCGGAAACTACAAACGGCTGGCAGATGTTCTTCCCTGGAACACCGTTCGCCGTGGCAGCGCCCAAGTTGCGCATCACCACCTCAGGCGGCACAGTGACACCATTCGAAACATGGGCCACCAATGCAGGAGCAGCCGGGATTAGCATTTCGTCCGACAATGATAACGACGGCATCAATGCTCTGCTCGAATACGCTCTGGGTCTCAATCCACTCGCATCCGACACTCTACCAGCAGCTCAAGTAAGTGGAGGAAACATTTCCATCGCTTATTCCAAAGGTGCCGCAGCAGCAGCTGATTCACGCATTGGTTACATCATCAAGAGAAGCTCCGATCTGCAAACATGGACCGCCGTGACTCCCAACGTGGACAATGGTAGCATCATCAACTTCAGCACCAGCACAGGCGAATCTCGCTTGTTCTTCAGACTCGAAGTCACCTACACACCTTAATTTTTACTCGAATCATCGCCGCCCGGTCCTGTGCCGGGCGGCATACCATCTCTACCAGCATGAACATAAAAACAATCATCGCTCTCTTATCAATTGCCAGTCTGTGCCATGGACATGAAATCCACACAAACCGCGAGAACCCACGCCTTCTTCCCCTTCCCAAAGATGAGGAAAACTTTCACTTTCTGATTTTCGGTGATCGCACCGGAGGTCCACCTGAAGGCATCAAAGTTCTTGCTCAAGCCGCAGAAGACGCGAATCTGTTAGATCCCGATCTTGTCATGACGGTGGGAGATTTGATTCAAGGATACAATGAGAATGATCTCTGGATCAAGCAGATGGAAGAATACCAGAAAACTCTATCCGTTCTGCGCATGCCATGGTTTCCTGTTGCCGGCAATCATGACATCTTCTGGCGTGGCAAAGGCCCCAAACCCGCTACGGAACACGAAGCGAATTACGAAAAACATTTCGGCCCGCTATGGTATTGGTTCCAACACAAAAAGTGCGGCTTCCTCGTTTTATTTTCTGACGAAGGAGATCCCGCCGATGCCTCAAAGCCGCGCGATTTCAATCGCCCCGAGCAACAAAAATTCAGCGAGCAGCAGCTTCAGTTCTTAGAAAAATCTCTCGCTGAGATGAAAGACCTCAAGCATGTTTTCTTGTTCATGCACCATCCACGCTGGGCATCGGACATTTATCCGGGCAACAACTGGGATAAAGTGCATCAACTTCTCGTCCGCGCAGGCAATGTCTCCGCATGCTTCGCAGGTCACATTCACCGATTGCGCTACGATGGCAAAAAAGACGGCATCGAGTATTTCGCACTCGCGGCAACAGGCGGTCAAATGCCCGGCATCTATCCTGGACTCGGCTACCTTCATCATTACAATCTGGTGAGCGTGCGCCCTGGAGGAATTCAAGTCAGCACACTGCCCGTCGGCACCGTGATGAACCCACGAGATTTCACACCCGAACACCTTGCCGATTTGGATGCCGCGCGCGCGATAAATATCAAGCTGACTTCTCCCCCTCTGCGACTAGCAGCAGATGGCACGGGATCAGGTGTTTATGAAATGGAAATCACCAACCCTGCGAAAGCGGGCATCGAAGTCACACTAACTTTCGCCAAGCAAAATGGCTGGGTGCTCTCACCCGATCACCAACACCTCGTTGTATCAGCAAACGGAAAAGCCGAAGTGAAGTTTCAGTGGTCGCGCAGTGGCGCAGCGCCTACTGAATCAACACCAGCCCCACGCCTCGAAGTTGAAACGGAGTATCTCGCAGAAAAATATCGCGTCGCGTTACCAGCTCGCGTGATCCCGCTGCGTGTTTCACCGCCACAACTTCCCGATGAAGCCTTTGCCGCCAGTACGCAAGAGTTTTCGATGAAAGTTGCAGGGAATGCCTCTGGAGCTCGTGTGGATTCATCCTTCTTCGATCTGCCGATTGGGCCAATGACTTTGGAAACATGGGTCTATCCCACAGAGCAACAAAAAGAAGCCGGTATCGTTGCGAAGACCGAGCAGTCAGATTACGGCATGAGCATCGATCAAGGCCGCGCGACATTTCTGATCTTCCTCGAAAACCATTACGTGAAAGCGACAATGACCGATCTTCTCCCACTCAATCGCTGGACACACCTCGCTGGCGTTTATGATGGCAAAGAAGTGCGACTGTATGTCGATGGTGTCGAGGTTGCCAAGCAACCGGCTCGTGGCGCGCGCGTCAGCAATGCACTGCCACTCTACGTCGGTGCTGATCCGAATCGCAAAGGCCTCCCATCTCGTCCGTTTCACGGTCGCTTGGATGAGATCCGCCTAAGCAAAGTCGCCCGCTACCAAGCTGGCTTCAAGCCCATGCGCCTCCTGGACACTGACCCGAACTGCATATTGCATTTCCGTGCTGATCGCGCCTCGGGGCGTTACCTTCCCGATCACTCACCATCACGCGCGCACGCCGTGATGATGGGCGACGCTACGATATCTGAATCTCCTCAATAAAAAAGTATGATACAACTCCGTGAACGCAAGAGACCGCATGTTGCTCTAGGCTTCACTTTGGTCATCGTGATGAGCCTGCTCGTTTTGTTGACTATGCTGGCCGTCGGCATGCTGAGCTTATCGACAATCGAGTTGAGAAAATCACAGCAGTCACAGCATCATCAACGAGCCCAGGCAAATGCGCGTTTGGCGATGATGTTAGCCATCGGCATTTTGCAAAAAAACCTCGGTCCCGACCAACGCATCTCAGCACCAGCAAGCATGGCCACTGGCGATGCAACAAACGCCAAGCCATCACACTGGACGGGCGTTTGGGACGCGGTGGACGAGTCTGGAAAAACATGGGTTCAGCGCGATGCAGAAGGCAAAGGCTTGATCGACAAGCGCAGCAAATCGTTTTCCCAAACCAACTTGAGAAGTATCCTTATCAGTGGCAATGAAACAGAAAATCAGTTCAATACGAACTCTGCTCTCGATGACGAAACGTCAATTCTGTTAGTCGGAACAAATTCGATAGGTGCCAGAACCGCATCCACTGATGAAGTCCGTGCGCCACGCGTCATGATTCAAGATGAAAGCGCGCGCGATGCGGGTGCATACGCTTGGTGGATCGATGACCTCGCTTCACATGCCAATGTCGCTACACCGGATGGGAGCAAAAACACTTCCGCTGGCACCTTCGATGCCCTGTTGTTAGCCCAAGACGTTTCTGTTAGAGGCACAGGACAAGATGAAACGAACAATGCAGATCGAAAAAAATTTACCAGTGATCAGTCAACAGAATTGCTCTGGGGAAAAAGTTCCTCCACGACCTTTCACGACTACACCGTGTGGTCGCGCGGCCTACTCACCGACGTCAGCCGAGGCGGATGGAAGCGCGACCTCAGCGCTTTCATCGAAAGCAATGGCGAGGTGAAAGCTTACCAAGTAGGAGCCGTATCTCTGCCAGGCCTGAAGGATGATGACAACCTCATCGGCCTGCATGCCGAACCCGTCAAACGCATTGATGCAGTATCGCCAAACGCAGGAATGCTTCGTCATTGGGCCAATCGTTCGCGCAGCAGTGCGATGAAAGGTTTCACCAGTAAATCAGAAGAGCCGATCGTTTCGAGAATTGCTGCAGGCTCGCGCAATGGTCGACCAATCGAATTTCGCAACCGCTCTCAAACACAAATCTTGCCCACCTTGGTCGAAGGTTCACTCTATTACAATCTCAGCTACTACGAGCCAGCGAACCCGGTGAAAACAAACCCCTATGCACTGCGTTTGCATCTCTACCCGCGTGTTGCCTTGTGGAATCCTTACAATTTCCCTCTCGTCGTTCCGGCATCTGGCATTTACTTGCACATCAATGGCAACAAGGTCATCGAAGCCACATTGCAAAATGGCCAGAAACAAAGTTACCGCATGTATTGGGGGCTGACTGGCGGTTCACAGCGCGGCAGTATGTTTTTCCGTATGGAAGGTATCACAATCCCTGCGGGCGAAACCCTCGTCTGGAGTCCAGCAGCGAATCGTGTGTATGATGAAACCAACTACGGACAAAATCTGCTCTCGCCTCGTTTTCCACCCAGCACTGCACGGGCCTTTTACCTCGATAAGCGAGCCGACAATACACCGTTGTTCCAAGTCATGCAGAGCTTCCCTCCCAAGCCCGGCTTGATGAATAATTTGTTGCCTGACATCCCCACTGAGTGGCGCGAAATGGTACCGCCCAAGCCAGCAGGCAACATTCAAACCGGAGGTTTCACTCAATCGGATGACTACGTGATGATCTGGAAACCCAATGCTCCCGCATCGATGAATTTGGCATCTTTCAACAACATGCCGATGGGTCGACTTGTGAGTTGTGCCTTTCAGTATGGCGATGAAGATGAGTTGCCGGTGGAATGGAGTTCGCGCAATCCCGTGCCGTTTCCGAAGTCAACACTCGCACAACCCATCGTCAATGTGCCGCCTGATCGCCGCACACGCGATGGCTTTCGCATGCGCTGGCAGATCGAAACGGAGTCGAACGTCATCGGCGGTGGCAGCCTAGCAGGAACACCTCACTTGCAGTGCTCGCCGATCGCCACTTGGAACATGCGCGGGGCATACTCGTATCGCACATGCAAAGATAACGTTACCGATGTAGCACCGCATTTTTTCGGCATCTACACGCGTGATTTGTTCGATGCCGATGTCGACTGGGCTTCCATGCAACCGCGCTCTCGCTCAGGCAATTACACCAGCGATCCCTTCGATCAAGCCCTGCGCGCACCCACCGCTAGGATCCTCTTCGATGTGCCTCGTGCCGGTGCAGAAATCGCCTCACTCGCCGCATTCCAACATGTTCCCTTCTCCGAGTTCATCTGGCATCCGACCTATGCATTTGGCAATTCACTCGCCGATCCTCGCTTCGATCCTACAGGCACGCAGCCGGATCGTAGTGAAAATATCAACCGAGAAAAAGGCGGATGGAATCGGGATTCGATCGGTTGGTCCACTGACGGCAGATCGAACAATGACAACGGTGCCACCTCCGATGAAGACAACTGGGCTTGGCATGCTAGATCGTTTCTCGATGATGAAGCACTCGATCAAAATCTCATTTACGATCTCAGTTACGAACTCAATCACGCCCTGTGGGACTCTTTCTTCCTGAGCAGCGGCACGCCACAACGCAAGGCCGCTCTGTTAGAAAATGCCGATGCCACGTTGCCCAATGGCAGACTACGAATCAATCCCGATGCCGCTACGCCCGCGGCTGCGGACCTAACGAACTACCATCGCGCCGCCTCGGTATTTTCGGTCGATGGCAGTTTCAATGTGAACTCGCTCAGCGTCCCCGCATGGGAGGCGTTGTTGCTATCCACCTTAGGCGAACAATTTGGTGCTGACCTCACCACCTTTCCACGTATGCTGCAACTCCCTGGAAACACATGGGACGGCAGCGACGCTCTCGCCGAATCTGTTTGGAGCGGCACACGAGCTTTGACGCGCGAAGAAATTCATCGCCTAGCCGTCGAAATCACCCGCGAGGTCGCAGCACGCGGACCTTTCGTCAGTCTCGCAGATTTTGTAAACCGTCGCTTGGTAGAAGGCGAGACAGGAAAAAAAGGTGCACTACAGGCTGCCATCGATCGCGCGGGAATCAACGAAGCACTGGTTGCCGAATTTCCGTTAGACAATGTTTCCGAACTTCCCGACTACCGCCACATGGACAACATCAAAGACGCCACCAGCCTTGAGCAAACACTCAAGCCCAATTCTGTCGCTTGGGGCGCCTCTGCGTTTCTCACGCAAGCCGATGTGCTCCAACTCATCGGCCCTGCTTTGTCCGCCCGATCCGATACCTTTCGCGTGCGGGTATGTGGAGAATCGATCGATCCCACCAGCGGACGTTTGCAGCAGCGCGCTTGGTGCGAGGCCATCGTGCGGCGTACGCCACAATTCATCGATCCCTCCGATGATACTATGCAAGCAGTCGATCAACTCAAGCCTCTCAACAAAGCCTTCGGTCGCAATTTTACGATTGTCCACTTCCGCTGGTTGACCAAAGAAGAAATTTAAACAAAACTATTCCAGATGAAACAATTCGTCCTCATGCTTGCACTCGCCCTTCCCATTTCATTAAACGCTACAGAGCCATGGATCATTGCGCATCGCGGGGCCTCGCACGATGCGCCAGAAAACACGTTGCCAGCCTTCGAGCTCGCTTGGAAACAAGGGGCGGATGCGATTGAAGGGGATTTCCACCTCACCAAAGACGGGCAAATCATTTGCATCCACGACTTTGATACGA
This sequence comes from Akkermansia muciniphila, assembly GCA_945888515.1. Lineage (GTDB taxonomy): Bacteria > Verrucomicrobiota > Verrucomicrobiia > Verrucomicrobiales > Akkermansiaceae > UBA956. The sequence goes on from CAMDAD010000040.1 coordinate 14,765, forward strand.
AACGCGTGGCGGGGAGCAAACGGATTGTCAAAGACAGCACGTTAGAACAACTGCGTTCCCTCGATGCCGGACAGTGGTTTAAGCCCGAGTTCAAGGGCACGCGACTGCCCGCTTTTGCCGAGGTGGCTGCCACCGTACCTGATGGAAAAAAGTTTTACATCGAGGTGAAATGTGGCCCTGAGATTGTGCCGGTGCTCTTAAAGGACTTGATCAAAACCGGCTTGGATGCCGATCAGATTGTGATCATTTCGTTCAACGCATCGGTCATCCGTGAGATGAAAAAGCAAGCGCCGGGATTCAAGGCGTATTGGCTATCTTCCTTTGAGAAAAAATCTCCACTCGTTCCATCGATGGAGCAGGTTCTCACGACATTGCGGGACATCAAGGCCGATGGCTTCAGCTCGAAGGCAGACAATCGCATCGATGAGGCATTCATCAGCGGCATTCACAAGGAGGGCTTTTCATACCACTGCTGGACCGTGGATGATCCTTCAATCGGCAAGCGCTTTCTCGGGATGGGCACGCAATCGATTACAACAAACAAGCCCGCTTTGATGAGAAGGGCGCTCCAGCAGTGAGTTTTCCTTTATCAATGATTGACAAATCATCATGAAGCCAGCGAATTCACCAGCACGTGGCAAAGCTGCGGTATTCTCTGGAGCGGGGCTGCCATTTCGACTTGAGGAGTATGAAATCCCTTTACCTGGGAGAAGGGAGCTATTGATTGAAGTGATTTGCAGTACGATTTGCGGTAGTGATGTACATACTTGGCACGGCAGACGTAACGAGCCCACGCCCTGTGTGCTAGGTCATGAGATTGTGGGACGCATCGCGGCTTTCGGTCATCATGCGCCGAGAATGGATTTGAATGGTCAAACGCTCAGTGAAGGCGATCGTATCACCTGGACGATCGCGGCATCCTGTGGCGAGTGCTTTTTTTGCAAACGGGGACTGCCGCAGAAATGCGAGCATTTGTTCAAATACGGGCATAACGCGATCAGCCCGGGCAAGGTCTTCAGTGGCGGGTTTGCGGAATACTGCATCCTGAATGCGGGCACGGGCATTCTCAAGCTGCCACCGCAGTTGCATGATGCGGTTGCAGCCCCTGCGAATTGTGCGGTGGCTACGGTGGCGGCGGCAATGCGCCTGGCGGATCAGGTGGAGGATTCCGTTATGCTGGTGATGGGTTGTGGCGTGCTGGGCTTGAACGCGATTGCGATGGCGCGCCACAGGGGTGCATCACATATCATTGCCTGTGATGTGAGTGCCGAGCGGCGGGAGCTGAGTGAAACATTCGGTGCTGATGATTTTGTGCTGCCGCATGAGTTGTGTGATGTGCTGAGCGAACGCACCCATGGTCGGGGTGCTGATATTTCCATAGAGTTGACCGGTGTGGCGGTGGCGACAACGGGTGCGATCGCCGGGTTACGCACAGGAGGCGTGGCAGTGATTGCTGGTGCCACCATGCCCGGCGCGAGATTTGAAATGGATGCCAATGACATCATGCGTCGTATGCTCAACATCCGCGGCCTGCATAACTATGCCCCGCAGGATCTGGTGACGGCGGTGGATTTCCTCGCGGATACAGTGGACCGCGTCCCCTTCGATTCTCTGTCGGGCGGCGCATACGCCCTAGAGCAAATTGAAGAGGCATTCGCTGCATCTTCGGCATTACCGGGACGACGCGTCGCTGTCGTGCCGTGCGCGCGATCACTCGAATCAAACTCCTCAACTTGATGAAAAAATTCTTTACTAACAAATCTCTGCGCCCAGTAATCGCGGCTCAGCCGTATGCGATAATCATGGTGATCGCTTCGCTTGCAGCGTTCTCCGCGTATTTTTCGATGTATGCCTTTCGCCGTCCATTTGCGGCGGCGATGTATGAGGGGCAGACTTTCGCAGGTGGGATGATCGGCTTGAAGACGGCACTGATCTTGAGCCAAATCTTCGGCTATACGCTATCGAAATACCTGGGTGTGAAAATATGCTCGGAGGCCGGTAGCGGCCGGCGTGCACCACTGTTGTTAGGCTTCATCGGTATCGCATGGGGTGCGTTGTTTTTGTTCGCATGGCTTCCGAGTTCTTGGAAAACTCTGGCGATTTTTCTCAATGGATTGCCCTTGGGAATGATCTGGGGCTTGTTGGTGGGATACCTGGAAGGGCGTCGTTGCTCGGATGTGCTGATGGCGGCTCTGAGTGGTTCTTTTATTGTGGCGAGTGCCACCGTGAAGGATGTGGGGCGTTGGTTAATGAGTGGCTGTGGAGTTTCTGAGTCGTGGATGCCGGCTGCGACGGGTGCCATGTTTCTGCCAATCTTTCTGCTAGCCTTATGGGTTCTCGCCAGTCTGCCTCCGCCGAACGCGGAAGACATTGCCGCGCGGCAACCTCGCGTGCCGATGGATCGCAAGGCGCGCATGGCGTTTCTCCGCCGCTTTGCGCCGGGACTGATTTTGCTGATCGTGTTTTATATGTTTCTCACGGCTTTTCGGGATTTCCGCGATAATTTCGGCGTGGAGATTTTCAGAAATCTCGGTTACGGCGCGGGGGATGCCGCCTTGTTTACGCGCACGGAAATCCCCGTGGCTATCGTTTCGCTCTGCGTGCTGGCGTTATTGAACGTAGTGCAGGATCATCGTAAGGCGTTGATGCTCACTTATGGATCCATGATGTTTGGTATGTTGTTGTTAGCCACTTGTTCCTGGGCGGTGCAGCAGCAGATGGTCAGTGGCATGGTGTGGATGATCGGCACCGGGCTGGGCGCGTATCTGGCGTATGTTCCGATCAATGCGGTATTGTTTGAGCGGCTGATGGCGGCCACGGGCAGCGCGGGTACGGCGGTGTTCGGCATCCAGCTTGCGGACTCCGCAGGCTATACGGGATCAGCTTTGATGCAGGTGTATAAAGATCTGGGCAGTGCCTCAATCAGTCACTCGGAGTATTTCCATACCTTTGCGTTGGCGCTGGGCATTGGGGGATTTGTGCTTTGTGGTTTGGGAGCCTTCTATTTCGGGAAAGTCACGGAAACACAACAGGGAGGAAAGTCACGCTAGCTTTCGAAATTGCCAACTATCTTTGCATTTCTTCAATCGACAGTGCATGGAGGCCCCTTCATATTACTATCCATGAAGCACATGACCCAAATGACCCTGGTATTTTTTTCGTTGCTGATTCCCGGTGGCCTGCTGGAAGCGCATCCGAATGGACCCGAGCCGCTGGCGGCTTATGACTTTCATCGTGAGGCGATCAAAGAGGGTCTTCTGAAGCCTCGCTTCGGGCCCGCATTGACTCTGGGTGCCGATCCGATGCCGGACGTGGCGGGCAGGGCGGGACTGCGTTTCCATGCGCTGATACAACCGCACTTGGCGAAGCTGCCAGTGGCCGAGGTGAAGAAAATTTTGCCGGTGCGGGAGTTCACCATCGCGGCATGGTGTTCCGTGGATGTGCCCAAAAAATATGGCGCGGTGTTTTCATCAATCGAGGACAATGGCGGGTATGAGAAAGGCTTCGCCCTGGGATATGATGAATCGCGTTTCACCGTATCACTCTCGACCACAGGTGCGGATGATGGCGATGGTTTTCTGACCATCTTGCGGGCATCCAAGCCGTGGAAGATGGGGCAATTACATCAAGTGGTGGCCACCTACGACGGTGCGCGATTGACCTTGTATATGGATGGCGAAGTGGTGGGCGCTTCCGATGTGCAGTCGGGTCAGATCGTGATGCCGGACGAGCCGCGATTCGTGGTGGGCGGTTATTTGGACAAGGATGAGAATTTTCCGCATGAGGGACGGCTGGTGAACCTGCGGATCTATGATAGCTGCGCCGAGGCGCAATGGGTGACTCACGACCTGAAACATGGCGAGGAGTGGAGGCAGCAGACGGTGGATGCGCCCCCACCCGTAGAGCCGATGATTCTCGTACAGCCTTATCTGCAATGGGTCACGCAGACCGAGGCAACCATTCGCTGGGAAACAAATTTTCCTTGTATCGGCGAAGTGAGCTGGGGGGAATCGGAAAAGACGGGAAGCGTGGCGATCGAGGCGGAGCCGGGTATGTATCATGAAATCAAACTCACGGATTTGGAGCCGGAGATGCTTTATTATTACAAAACCCTATCGCGCGCGGGTGGTCCGGAAGTGGAACCCGCATCCGTGGGAAGCATTTTGGAAACGCCAGTGTCCACGCTCCAGACGGCAAACAAACAAGGCACTCCTTTTGGTTTTGTGGTGCTCTCGGACACGCAGCGTCAACCCAAAGTCGCCGGGGCGTTGGCCGCTGCGGCTTGGGAATTGAGACCGAACTTTGTCGTCATCGCCGGCGATCTGGTGGACGCGGGAAATTCAAAAAAGCAATGGACGGATGAGTTTTTCGCGTCGTTGAAGCCTCTCATCGAAAGAGTTCCGTTTTACCCCGTGCTGGGAAATCATGAGCAGGATGCCCGATTTTATTACGACTACATGTCTTTGCCAGATCCGAAATACTATTACACCTTCACCTATGGCAACACCCAGTTCTTCATGCTGGACACCAATCGTGATGTGCGCCCCGGCACCGAGCAATATCTGTGGCTGGAAAAGGCCTTGGCGGCTTCGAAGGCACGATGGAAAATTTGTGTGCATCACCAGCCGCCATTTTCATCCGATGATGATTACGGCAACGATTGGAAGCGCCCGATACGTCGTGCCACGTTGGGAGACACCAAAGCGCAACCTTTGATCGCTTTGTATGATCGCTACCAAGTGGACATTGTCTGGTGCGGGCATGTGCATAGTTATGAGAGAACGTGGCTCATCCGCGATGGCAAGCCGGTGGAGAAAAACGGCACACTTTACATGATCACGGGGGGCGGTGGAGGACCACTGGAACGTCCTGGTCCGTATCGCCCCGGATTTCAGCGCCACGTCAAGACAGATCACCACTTTTGCTATGTGACCGTGCACGGGGGAGAACTGGAGATTCAGGCTTATGATCTTGGTGGCTGGTTGTTTGACGCGACCAAATTGCAAAAATCAATTGAAAAAGAAAAATGATACAGCAAAAGAGAACAACCGCGATCGTAGGAGGTGGCATTATAGGTATGGCGCATGCTTGGGCAGCCGCGCGGCAGGGAGATCAGGTCACGGTTTTTGAGCGATCTGATAAAGCGCGCGGTGCCTCAGTGCGGAATTTTGGCATGTTTTGGCCGATTGGTCAGACGGCGGAGCATTATCCCCTCGCCCTGCGCAGTGGCGAACTGTGGCGGGAGTTTGCTAGCGCGATGAACATCACCATGAGGCCCAGTGGTTCAGCCTGCATTGTCGATCAAGATGACGAAGCTGCGGTGTTGGAAGAGTTCGCATCGATGGCTGCAGATTTGGGCTACACCTGTGAATTATGGACCCGCGAGCAGGCGGAAGCAAAGTGTCCTGGTGTGCGCAAAGGTGTCACCAAGGCCGCGCTTTTCAGTCCCACGGAATGCAACGTGGATCCACGGGAAGCACTGGCAGCGCTGCCGGTTTTTCTGTCGAGAAAATTTTCTATCAACATTCATTGGAGCACGGCGGTGACTCACGCCGAGTCGGGAAAAATCCGCACGGCATCAGGCGCGACGCACATATTTGACCAGATCATTATCTGCTCCGGTCACGATTTTCAATCGCTGTATCCCGAGGTGTTTGCGGTAGCTCCACTCAAGGTCTGCAAGCTGCAAATGCTGCGTACCGTGCCGCAGCCCAGCGGGTGGTTGCTCGGCCCCATGTTATCGAGCGGCTTGACCTTGCGACACTACGATTCGTTTGCCGTCTGTCCCTCACTCGCGGCTGTGAAGCAGCGCGTTGCACGCGAAACTCCGGAGCTGGATCATTACGGCATCCATGTGATGGCTTCCCAGGACCAGAATGGCGGGATCGTCTTGGGTGACTCCCACGAATATGATGACGACATTGAAATTTTCGATAAGACCGAAATCGACGAACTAATGTTGCGCGAATTGCGCCGACTTTATGATTTTCCCGACTGGACTCTTGCCGAGCGCTGGCATGGGATCTATGCCAAATATCCCCAAGGACCCATCTTCCGCGCGGAGCCGATGCCTGACGTCCACATCGCCACTGGAACAGGCGGATGCGGCATGACCATGTCGTTCGGCCTCGCCGAAGCATTCTTTCAATCCCAGCTTTCACTCACCTGATCCATCACACCATGACATTTGAAATCAACAATCGCACTTACCATTTGCCCGATCACCCCATCGCCGTCATTTGCCTGGATGGTTGTGCGGATGAATATCTCTCCACCGCCATGGCACTGGGCAAAATGCCGCGTCTATCGGAAATGGCGTGTCATGGCTATCGAGGCTTTGTGCGCGGCGCGCTGCCATCGTTCACCAACGTCAACAATACCAGCATTGTGACGGGCGTAACACCCCGCGTTCATGGTATTTGCGGAAACTTTTTCCTCAACCCGGAAACTGGCACGGAGGTGATGATGAACGGCCCCGAGTATCGCCGCTGCGGCACGATCCTCAATGCCGCCGCGGATGCAGGCCGCAAAGTGGCATTCATTACCGCGAAGGAAAAACTCCGCACCGTCCTCGGCGACGGTCTCGTCGAGCGTGGCGGCATCGTGTTTTCCTCGGAAAAAGTCGATGAAGCGAAGAAGGAAACGCACGGCATTGATCATGCGATGGAGATCATCGGCAAGCCAAGGCCGGAGATCTATTCCGGTGATGCCTCCCTCTATGTGTTAGAGGCGGGTGCTGCTCTGGCAGAGCAGGGCGTGGCGGATTTCCTCTACCTCTCCACAACCGATTACATGCAACACAAGTTCGCGCCGGATGCGCCGGAGATGCTGGATTTCCATGCCAAAATCGATGCCGCCATCGGTCGCCTGCTGGATGCCGGATGCACGGTGGCCTTGACGGCCGACCATGGCATGAATGCCAAGAACGACACGAACGGTAATCCAAAGGTCATCTTTGTGGAATCACTCTTGCAGGAAAAATTCGGTTCCAACATCCGCGTGATCTGTCCCATCACCGATCCCTATGTCGTGCACCATGGTGCGCTGGGTTCTCTGGTGATGGTCCATTTGGAAGATGCCTCCGTGCGTGGTGCCGTGGCGGAGTATCTCTTCTACATCGATGGTGTCACGGAAGTGTACACTCGTGAACAGGCGGTGGTGAAACTGGAACTCGCCGCTGATCGGATCGGTGATCTTGTTGTCCTCAGCGGGCGCGATGTGGTGTTAGGAAAGTCTCCCGAGCACCATGACCTTAGCGTGCTCACCGGTGGTCTCAGGTCTCACGGCGGACGCTATGAGGAGATGGTGCCGCTTGTGATTTCGAAACCGTTGAGCGGCGATCTTCTGCGCATGGCGCAAGGCGATCCGAGAAACTTCGATGTATTTTACTTCGCTTGCAATGCCACTATCTAACAAATATTTACCACCTATGTCTTGGACGCCTCTCCACTGCCCCGCCTACATTGCTGGCCAAGCCGTTTTTTCAGAAAAAAATCTGGAGGTGCGCTATCCCTATGACGGTTCGCTCACTGGCACCGTGGCGATGGCGACTCGAGAGCATCTCGAGGCTGCCATCGAAGCCGCCCTCTTGCCCACGAACCAGCCACTCACGCGCTATGAACGCTCTCGGATTTTGCGTCAGGCGGCGGCTTTGCTCGCGGAGAGAAGAGAAGAATTTGCCCGATTGATCACACGCGAGACGGGTCTATGTTGGAAGGAATCCCGCTACGAGACGGGGCGTAGCTCGGATGTGCTGGAATTTGCCGCAATGGAAGCCCTGCGGGACGATGGACAGGTTTTTTCCTGTGACATCAGCCCGATGGGCAAGGCGCGGCGGATCATTACCACGCGCTATCCCGTCAATCTGGTGGCGGCGATCACGCCCTTCAATCACCCCTTGAACCAGGTCGCTCACAAACTCGCGCCCGCGATCGCTGTAGGTGCGCCCATGATTCTCAAACCATCGGATCGCACTCCTCTCGCAGCGCTGAAATTTGCCGAACTTCTCTATGAAGCCGGATTGCCGGGCTGGATGTTATCGATGTTCGCCGGATCGCTCGATGACGTCATCTCACCCATGATTGAAGATCCGCGCACCGAGGTCATCACTTTCACCGGTTCCGTGGAAATTGGCAAATCCATAGCAATGCGTGCCGGTTACAAAAAAATCTGCCTCGAATTGGGAGGGAACTCGCCTCTCATCGTGCTGGCCGATGCCGATCTCGACCTCGCCGCCAAGCTCGCCTGCGAAGGTTCGTTCCGTAATTCCGGCCAACGCTGCACCGCAGTGAAACGCATTCTGGTGGTTCCGGAAATTCAGGAAGCGTTCACGGAAAAATTTGTCGCACTTGCGAAAACCTATCTGTGCGGTGATCCGGAATCCGAGGCAACATCGGTAGGCACGGTGATAAGCGAAGAGTCCGCAAAATTGTTAGAACGACGAGTACATGATGCCGTGGCAATGGGTGCCCGGATATTGTTGGGTGGCGGAAGAAAAAGCGCGCTGTTAGAGCCGACCATCCTCACCCATGTACCACGAGAAGCCGAGGTGGTGCATGAGGAAAGTTTTGGTCCGCTGGCTCCGATCATTACGGTGAAGGATCTAGATGATGCCATTGCGTATTACAACTCCGGACGATTCGGATTGAGCAGCGCGGTTGTGACCAATGACCTCGCTGCCGCCATGAAAGCGGCAAAAGAACTCAAGACGGGAACGACCAACATCAACGAGGTGCCGGGATACCGTCTGGAACACACACCTTTCGGTGGAGTGAGGGATTCCGGCTTGGGCATCAAAGAAGGCGTAACGGAAGCCATGAAGTTTTTCTCCCATGTGAAGACATTCTCGTTGCCCTGGTAATGAAATCATCATCGCATCCTGCGCGCATGGTTATAATGCTTCCCTCGGATTTGTATAGTTGTTCATTTTGGGGAAATTCTTACAAATCGTTAAATCTGTCGGCGGGTCGGTTGAGCTGGCCCCATCAGTTCGGCCACGGAATGGCTAAATGAAGTAATTCAGCATAGGCGCGGGAGATAGCCCCCACGTTGACAAATCCCCCCCCGTTGTCATGAAGTCACTCAAATATCTCAGCTATGTGGGGAAATTCGCCGGGCTGGTAACCGCACTCGATGGCATTCCTTTTGTCGATCCATCCGTCGGGGTCATCGTCTTTGCGGCGGCATCTCTGCTCAAGGACACAGCAAACCGCATCGGTGACCTGCTCGACGACGGCAAGCCGAACAAAAGCTTTCGTAGTTGATGCCCCACCATTTTTCCCACGATCCGCCATCCGAGGTAAGAGGACCTGTTTCCCTGCCTCGGATGTTGCGTTTGGTGCCGCGTAGGAGCACGCGATGAGCTCATGTGGTATGGTAGAAACTGCCCTAACCATGCGCACCCACCTAGACAGAGATTCGATACTCACCTCCACCGTAGGCATTGCTTCTCCCGTGCTCGGAGTCATCACCTCATTCCAAGAACAGATCGAGTGGACGCTGCGTGTAGCATCACTCATCGTCGGCCTCATGGTCGGAGCCATGTCTCTGATCGCCATGGTCAAGAAGATGCGGGGGAGGTGAATGGGAGCCGAGTGCAGGGCGGTGTTGGACTGGGAACTAATCACCCTCGGGGACGCGATTGCTCTTGGATTTGCTCGCATCTTGTTCACTGCGTTTTAAGCGCCACAAATGAATGCGATGATTGGCGAACTCATATTCTGATCAGACTACTCTATCATCTTCAGTCGAGAAGAAACGATGCCAAAACAGCGGGAGTGCGAGCCAACCAAGTCGTTAAGCAAGGGCCGCATACAACACAAAACGCATAAGGTCGGCGATCACAGGTCGCTCCGGGCTTGTTCAACTAAGGGCGCAGTCGAATGAGCTCGTTATCACTCACTCATCCGCTGCACCCTTTATTGTTATGCTTTGGTATTTTTTGACGATGTAGTAGAGACAGCATACAACTACGGCGATTGCGATCAGAATTCCAACCTGTAACCAGATTCCAGTCGAGGCTAAATCGCTCTCTGCTCCAGCTGCCACTGCAACTGAGCTTTCAGAATTCTCGCGCGATACCTCTTTCTGGATCACGTAATCATCATAAGCAATGCCTCCTCTTCCGTCTCCAATATCGACACCTTTGGATCTGAGGATATCAACACCGCTATCAGGTCCAAATTTCTCTGGGGCGGACATCGGGACAGACTCGTAACCTGGAGGCGGCGGAATAGGGGTCTTATAGAATTGACGCTCCTTTAGCGGTCTGTTCGATGACCAGGTTAGCTTGAAATACAGCCGCACAGGCTCCTCCGGGCTAGTGGTCTTGCGCAGCCATGTAACAACTTGTGGTCCGCCACCTCTTTCTTTCCAGCCTGGCTCCTTCCAAGTCACTGATGAACCGTGAGAAACTCCTCGGTAGGGATCATCAAAGTCCATTGGGTCTTTCGAGGCCTCGCTAAGCAGCGAGTCAAGATCTGCCAGACTACGGCCATTCTCCCCATACGGTAACCACATCTTCAGTTGCGCTCGCGCTTGGTCAATCGTCAATCTAGGTGTGAAACCTTCTATTGTAGCGATCTTCCCATCCCGGTATGGCGTGAGGTTCATTAGCTCTACTTGGACAGGTGGAAGTTTCCTGCTTGATCTAAGAGTGATACTCAAGTTAATGTGCTTAACTTCGAGTAGCGAAGTCTCCAAACCTGGGTGCCGATATGGCCGAAGACCTGAATCGAAAACATCTTTCAACGTAGCAGACGTTGAAAGTTTCATGTCAACTTCAGGCCATTTTCCGGGATCATATTCATTATGGAGACGAGGGACGGCCTCTGATCCAAGTGCAAGTATGCCGAACCAGATAAAGGCTAGTAGCGTGGCAATGAGTTTCATTCGATCGGAAGCCCTCCTGAATCAAACGAATATGCGGCAGAAGCCGAATACATCGTCTTATTGTTTTCTGTCATGCGTTTTGCGGCATTGAATGGAGCTGGTATCGCCGCCGTAGAATCACCAGTCCAAATCTCAAGCATCCCGTTCGTTGAGTTGCTCGTCCAAACCCACCGATCATTGTAGCTGGCGCTTCCTGAATAACAACCAGATTCCCAATTATCAAGGGTTTTCGCTGGAATTCAGTAGATCGCATGCACGTTTTTTTGTGTTTTCCCCAGAAAAACCTTGCACATACTACGTTCATAGTATATAGTTTCCCCCATGTATCGCGTA
>CAMDAD010000041.1 GCA_945888515.1 Akkermansia muciniphila
CACCCGGTCCCATTCCGAACCCGGAAGTGAAACGCTTCAGCGCCAATGGTAGTGAGACGATAGGTCTTGTGAGAGTAGGTCGTCGCCAGGTATATGCCCCGCATTCAGCAATGAATGCGGGGCTCTTTTTTTGTGCGTGTGGGACACACTCAGGTCTACCTGTTCAAGAGAAAAAAGTCGTGCGTTGCATCATTCGCGCGCTATCATATCGACATGGAATACTTTATCATAGGCTGCTTTGGAGTGATTTTTCTGATCGTATTGCTAGTGCGCAAAGGATCGAGCCGAGGTGGGGCACAGGATCACTTTCACGGCTCATCTTCCGATAACCAAGTCTGGACTGGGCATTCCGATCATTCACACACAGAGGAAGGCAGCGGAGGCGACAGCTGGAGCAGCGGCGATAGCAGCAGTGACAGCGGAGGTAGCGATAGCGGAAGCAGCAGCGATAGCGGATCGAGCAGCAGTAGTGATTGATCGAGCGGAAATGACCAGCCAGATCAAAGGAGCCATTCCCAGAAGTTCAGATCAAACGTGAAACAGCAGCGATGAGACGAAAAACAGTAGTCCTGAGTTGCGGCATTCCGCTGCTGCTGATCAGTGCCTTGTTTACTTGGTTGCATTTCTGGTCGGCAGGTTGGGAGAAACGTTGGCTCACATTTCGTCAACAGGCGGAAGCCCAGGGAGAGGATTTTTCGTGGCAGACTACATACGGTACAAAAGGGGAAAAGGATAATAACTTTTTCGCTCATCCTTGGGTGAAAGAAAAAGCAACCATAGATAGCGATGATCCTTTGTTTGACAACGATGTGAATGATATGTTGATGCACTCCTCGATGGATTCGGTAGAGATTGATGAAGCCTCGGGAAAATCGAAAAAACAACTTTGGTTAGAAAAAGCAGATGAGTTGATAGCCAAGCATGACAAAGACTTATCAGCCTTATGTGATGCTGCTAGCAGACCGGAATGTTCGCGCGAAATCTCAACGTGGGCAGCAATGGCGGAAGATTCATCTTGGTCCATTCTATCAGATTGGAGCCATTTGTTACTATTGCGAGCGTATTATCGGCAAGCAACACATGAACGAGTCGGATTCGAACATGATATGAGCAAGTTGCGTGCCATCGCCCAGCATGCCCTTGGTGAGCATACAACTCTCGCAGTCGTAGTTGGTGTGGGTATGTTCGCATGGTTGAATGAGATCGCAAAACGTGATCTCGCCAAGGGTCTTGCGCCGGAGCAAAAAGCATTCTGGCTGGTATGCTTGCGTGATCCGGGAAAATCGTTAGATCGCGTGTTGATGGACGCGATGCGAGTGGATCGGAATGGGATGCTGCAACTGTTGGAAAACGATTTTTATAATAGCAATGATTTTATTGCCCGAGATGCTGGCGAGTCCTTATGGCAAAAGAACTTCTTCGTCCAGAAGGCTCTACTTGCAGGCAACAAACTCATGCTGTGTGAGGACTTTCAGGAGTCGATTGCCGCGCCTCATTTGCGCGGTGAGGCAATCGGGAGAAGTCATTTTGAGGAATTCAAAAAAAGAATCGAAGCGCACAGAAAAGAAGACAGTTTTCATGGCCGCATCGGCTTGGCGCCGTGGATAGTGCTCGGTTCTTTGCATGGGGGCCTCGATGAAATTGAAAAGAAGCGCCGTCGATTGCTGAAAAAACTCGCTCAAAGCCCATAATTTCTCCCGGGCTCGGGCACGATGGCTTCAGTGCTAGGGAGTTTTTCTTTGAGCTGTGCGGCAAACCAAGCGACGGCATCGTCGTCACCGTGGACGAGGAAGGTTTTTTTCGGTTTCACCTGAAGGATGTAGTCGAGCAATTCCTCGCGCGTGGCGTGGCCAGAGAAGTCGAAGGTATCGACATCGCAGAGTAGTGGCACGGCGGGGAGTCGCTCATCCATTTTTACGAGTTCGCCTTGTTTGGCGGCTTTGATGCGATAGCCCGGCGTAGCGGAATCGGTGTAGCCGACAAAATAAATCGCGTTCTTGCGGTTCTCCATGAAGCCTTGCGCGGCAAAGGTGTTAGAGACGGTGTTTTCCGACATCATGCCGCTGGAAAGCGCATAGATGCAGCCGGGATGAAGGGGAATGGGGCCACGGCGCTTGCGGTTGCCGGTGACGAGATCCATGTCTTCGAGAATCTCGAAGTCGGGAAAATTCCGGCGTGATCCCTTCATGTGCCTATCGTAAATCATCGTCATCTTCGTGCTGAGTCCGCCGATGTAGACGGGCGTCTTGCGCGGGATGAGTTTCTTTTTCTTGAACTGATGGATCATTGTCAGCAGTTCCTGGGTCTTTCCGATGGCGAATACGGGGATCAACACCGAGCCACGGCGATCGATCACTTCACGGATTTGCTCTGCCAAGCGTGATTCTTCGGATTCGCGGGTGTAGTCGGGGCGTCGTGCCTGAGCGCCGCGTGTGGTTTCGATGATCAATGCATCGACCGGTTCACTCGGCAAAACAGCGCCTTTCAGCAACGTGTGGCCGCCAAAATTCAAGTCTCCGGTGTAGAGAATTTTTTTCCCCTCCGCGGCTATGGTGATCGCCACGGAGCCGAGAATGTGACCGGCATCATGAAAGGTGCCACGCACGGTGCCCGCGGCATCGAGATCGAACGGACGCTCGTAGCCACGCGTTTCGAAGCGAGGTTCGAGTTGCTCGAGTTCTTCGTGGGTGAAAAAGGGATATTCGGTGATGCCCAGTTCGACGCGTTTGCTGTTCATCACGTTGACCGAATTGTGGAGCATGGCCTTGGCCAGATCCGCCGTGGCGGGGGTCATGTAGATCGGCGCTTGTGGATGGCGGCGTAGTAAAAGTGGCACCGTGCCTGTGTGGTCAAGGTGGGCGTGGGTCAATACGGCGGCATCCACGCTGCCATCTTCCATAAACTCGAAGTGCGGGGTGGCTTGTTCGCCCTCGTGTTTGGGGTGCATGCCCGAGTCGAGCACAATCTTGGCTTTTCCCGTATCAATCAGATACGAATTGGCACCTATTCCTGCGTGCCTACACAAACTTTTGAAAATCATTCGATATGAGTCCTAACTGCGATGAGGGTGGAACAGCGCTGGAGTATTGTCAACTGTGGAAAAACAACAGCTTCGACACTGGGCCGTTTTCGCATCGCTTCATCGTATTTTTTGCTTTTCCTTGCGCGACATTCTGAGACAGTTTTTTTATGGAACTTTTGACAATCGCGCAACTGAAGGAGCAAGCGAGTGATCAGCCTTTTTACTGCGAGATTGATGTGCAATTGCAGTCACGAGCCAACAAAACGACAAAAGCGAACAAGCCATATTTGGAACTTACTTTCTCTGATTCTACGGCGGGCTTTACGCTGAAATTGTGGGAAGACAGGCCTTTGTTTTCCGCAGCGCGCGACTGGCCGGATGGGGTGATGATACGGCTCTCTGGGAAGTGGACACAGAACCAGTATGGGCTCGATGGTAACGACCTCAGCGCACGCGTGTTGAGTAAAGAAGAGCGCGAGCTTTTTCTCTCCGGCGATCCTGACTTGCAGGTTAAGCAGCATCACGATTGGCAAACGATCGTTGATTACTGCGCCACTTTCCAAGACCCGCGACTGCAACAGATCACACAGAGGTTTTTCGAAAAATTCGGTGACATCTTCCGCCGCACCGCCGCCGCCCGACGCAATCACCATGCGCGCCGTGGCGGTTTAGTAGAACACGTGGCGCAAATGATGCGCTCAGCCGAGGCGCTTTGTGCCGTCTATGCCTCATGGAATCGGGATTTGCTACTCGCTGGTGTGCTGTTTCACGATTGCGGAAAGCTATGGGAGAACTCATATCCGCGTGATGGATTCAATCAGATTCATACCTTGCGGGGCGAAATGTTAGGTCATATTCCGATCGGTATCGAGGTCGTCAATACCCTATGGCGAGAAATGTTAGAGTCGGAAATCGCAGCAGGCTGGTTGACTCTCGAGCCGCATTCCGAGCAAGTGCGTCTGCATTTGCTGCATCTCATCGCAAGTCATCATGGTCAGTATGAATTTGGCTCGCCCACTTTGCCGCGCACGCCCGAGGCCTTTGCGTTGCATTTCATTGACAACATTGATGCCAAGATGGAAATGCTCAAGGATGCCTACGCGAACGCTGCAGTGATCGCCCCGAACATTTACGAGAAAGTGTTTCCTCTGCCTGCGAATTTGATCACGCCTCTCAGCACGTATGAAGCCCCGATTGTCATAGCCGAGAATCAAGAAAATACTGCTGAGGATGCGGAGGAAGCACTTGCGGAGAAAGAAATCACTTCTTGATCTATTGCGCTGTCGCACTGCTCGCGCCTATACCAATCGAATTCTCACAGCATTCATTTTTGCTTTCTCTGGCAAACGACCTAGATGAGCAGACGTGCGCTGGTCCAGAAAAGAATCGCTTTGGTATTTTTCGTGAGGTTTCCCAGCAAGTTCGATCGACGCTCGATAGATCTGTCAGTTGCAGTGATCAGGAAAACAATTTACGATCTAAGGATCGATACTGGATCGCTTCGAGGACATGTTCGCTCTGGATGCTCTCGCAACCAGCGAGATCAGCGATGGTTCTGGAGACCTTGAGAATGCGGTCGTGAGCGCGGGCGGAGAAGTTCATGGATTCCATCGCATGTTCGAGGTAGCTGGTGCTCGTGGCGTCCAGCGAGCAGTGCTCGCGCACGAGCTTGGCGGACATGGCGGCATTGGTGGAGACACCCTTGTTTTTTTGGAAACGTCGAGTTTGTACGGCGCGGGCCGTGGCAACGCGGGCACGGATGGTGGCAGACTTTTCGCCTAATTCCGTGGAAGAAAGTTCTTTGAAATCGACCAAGGGCACTTCCACGTGGATATCGATGCGATCCAAGAGCGGCCCAGAAATTTTTTGCCTGTATTTCTCAATGGCGCGCGAGCCACAGCGGCATTCGCGTTTTGCATCGCCATAGTAGCCGCACGGGCAGGGATTCATCGCCGCGACAAGCATGAAGCGAGAAGGGAAGGTGAGCGAACCCGCTGCACGTGAGATCGTGACGTGGCCATCTTCCAAGGGTTGGCGCATTACTTCTAAGGTTTGTCTCCGAAACTCGGGCAATTCATCAAGAAATAGCAAGCCATGGTGCGAGAGTGAAACTTCACCCGGACCGGGGTTGGTGCCACCGCCGAGCAATCCGGCATCGGAAATGGTATGGTGCGGCGCACGGTAAGGGCGGGTGGTAATGAAGGACCGCTTCGGATCGAGGTAGCCGGCGATCGAATGGATTTTTGTGGTTTCGATCGCTTCTTCTTCGCTCATATCGGGCAAGATGCTGGGGAGGCGTTTGGCGAGCATGGACTTGCCCGTGCCGGGCGGACCTACCATCAGAATGTTGTGACCACCTGTTGCTGCGATTTCTAATGCGCGCTTCACTTGATACTGGCCTTTGACTTCCTCGAAATCGACGTCGTAGTGGCGATGCGATTCAAAAAATGCGTGGCGATCAATCACGCAAGGTGCCAAGGGTTCCGTCCCCGCGAGAAATGCCCAGGTCTGGTGCAGGGACTCTACCCCATATACCTCGATGCCCTCGACGATTGCCGCCTCGGGAGCATTCGCGGAAGGCACGATAAGGCGTTTTTTTCCGCGCGCGCGCGCTTCTAAGGCGATAGGGAGCGCGCCTTTGATCGGTCGGACGGTGCCATCAAGCGCTAACTCACCCGCGACAAAACAATCATCCGCTGGGAGTGCAAGCTCTCCGCAGGCCGATGCCATCGCAAGTGCGATCGGCAGGTCGAAAGATGGGCCCTCTTTTTTCACATCGGCAGGTGCTAGGTTCACCGTTTTGCTGCCATCGCTGAAAGGCAGGGCTGATGCGATGATGGCGGACGTCACGCGCTGGATGGACTCCCGCACGGCTGCATCCGGAAGTCCGACAACAAAAATCTGAGGCTTTTCGGAGCCCCAGGCGTTTACCTCCACCTCCACTTCGAGAGCATCGACCCCGCGCAACGCGGCTGAGTAAATTCGAGTAATCATCTGAACAGTGGAAATTTGTGTGGTTTTCCCCTGATTGGCAATCTTCTTTTGCAGATTCCGCTCATTTTAGTAATGAATCATTTTCATAAATGCGACAAATTGACTCATGTGCGCCATTGTGAGGCGGGCATTATTGGCTACGGGCCATTACGATTTCCAAAAAATCAAGGAACTACAATGATTGTGTTGATGCTGATCAAACGGCATGCTTCCTGCTTATCAGTAATAGATTAGAAAAATTCGTTGAGCTGTGTGGTTGATTTTTTCGAATCTTGGAATAAATTAACACACAGAATCGTTACACTAGTAGAAATCATCACCGGGAGAAAATTATGGCATCAGAATTCGACAGCAGCATGAAGGCTTACATGAAGGAGATCGCGAAGACTCCCCTTCTCACCCTTGAGGATGAAATTGTATTGGCCAAAAAAATCAAGAAGGGTGACCAAGCCGCTCGCACAACCATGATCCAAGCCAATCTGCGGTTAGTGGTCAAAATCGCGCAGGATTATTCTGGTTACGGTATGCCTGTATCCGATTTGATCTCCGAGGGCAACATCGGTTTGATGAAGGCGGTGGATCGGTTCGATCCCGTGAAGGGCGGCAAGCTCAGCACCTATGCCGCATGGTGGATCAAGCAATCGATCAAACGTGCTCTCGCGAACCAAAGCAAAACGATTCGCCTTCCCGTTCACATGGTGGATAAAATCGCCAAGCTCCGTCGCATCACCGCGATGCTCACCGAGGCCTATGGTCGCGAACCGACCGATGAGGAACTGGCTGAAGAAACGGGCATCCCGCGCCGTAAGTTGGCGATGCTGAAGCAGGCGTCACAACGTCCTACCTCTCTGGATGCTCCGATCAACGAAGGCGAATCCACGAACTATGGCGAAATCATCGGCGACGAAAAAGCATCGAATCCACTTGATTTGCTCTCCGATAAAAATCTCCATGATAACCTCGATGGCTTGCTGACCGTGCTGGACAGTCGCGAGCGCGCGATCATCGACGAGCGTTTCGGTCTCACTGGCAAACGCCCGCTGACCCTGGAAGAGGTCGGCCGTGAGTTCGGTGTCACCCGTGAGCGCATTCGTCAGTTGCAAAACAGTGCATTGACCAAAATGCGCAATGCCCTTCGCAAGAAAGACAAACCAGCGCCTCGTTCTCTGGAAGGGGAATGGGCCTAGCATTGTGATATTTTTGCTTTGACAACAGCCGGGTGAGTCTGAGAAATTCTTATATGATTTTGATGAATACTCGATTCGCATTCGCATTACTTACGGCACTGTTGACTGTTTCCACAACGCACGCGACCCCTCATGGCACTTTTTCCGCTGCGGAGTATGAGGCTGCCAAGGCGAAAGCCGTGGAAGAGGGGAAGCCCATTGCGATTGTGGCAACGGAATTAAAAAGCAACTGCCCGAAATGCCTAGCTGGAAATGACGCCGTGATCAAGGCGATGAAAAGAGACTACATTCTGGTCATCGAAGAGAAGAAGGATCAAGGGCAAATCCCGCAAAAAGTCATCCAAGAGACTTACAAGATTTATCAATCGAAGGGGAATATCATCCCTATCGTTGCCGTGATGTCCAATACCGACCAGACCTTGCTCGGTGGGCTGTGCTATAAGCAAATTTCGGCCGACGGGAAAAAAGCCTTCAGTAAATTGCAAGAAGAAGTCGATGCCGCATTGGCGAAGCAAGCTGCGGACGCGCCCAAGCCTGATGCCGATCAGCCCAAAGCTCAAGGCGGCGGCATGCGTGATTGGGTCAATGCGGAGGGTAAAACGATCAAAGCTGAAGCCCTCTCACGCAGCGCCAGCAAGATATCTCTCAAGCTGGAGAACGGCAAGGTCGTGGATTATCCCCTCGACAAGCTCTCGGAAGAAAGCCGCCAGTTTGCCATCGACTCGTTCGACGAATGACGTCGCTTTTTCTAACGCAATCTGCGCGGCAGTTGCGGCCTCGGCGAAGTCGAAATGCATTGGCGCGACAAGCAGCCCAAGCTCCTTTCCTAGGCCGAAGAAATCTTCGTGCGCCTCTTTGTCTGTGAAGCCCTTTACAGCCAAATCAAACGTCGCACCCGCGCCGAAATCTCCGATGCCTGAGAATCTCGGAAATCCTACCTCAACCCAAAAATCGAACAGAAGCCAATTGCCACAACTAACCGCTTCTACGAGACACCTTGAACCATTGGATAGCAAACGATTTGCTCAGCCTTGATATCGGCACGGATCTGAAAGGATAGCCCGTTCACCCGTGACTCTCTAGCCATGCGAGGCGATGTTGTAGTTTTTGGATACGCTCGGGCGAAGGGTTCGGATAGAGGAGGGGATACCAAGCGCTCATTACGGCAGCGCGGGCGATGAGGCATTGGTCGAGAATCATTTCATCGATCGCTGTGCCCCAAGCTTCGTAGCCCTGAACGACGGCGTCAGCGGTGGACGCATCGTTTTCTAACAATTTCGTGTTCCAGATGGCTGAGGCCAGGTCCCACTCGACTGGACCGCTGAAGACGTCTTCCCAATCGCTCCACAATAGACCCTGAGAGGTCATCAGGAGATTGCCACTGTGGGCATCACCGTGGAGTGGTTGATGCGAACACGCGGCAAGGGATTCGATCGATGAATTCAGATGCTGCGTCAGCAGATCGATGCTTGCGCTTGAGAGAGCATGATGAACGGCCGGTTGTTGTAGAATAGTTAGACTCTCGTGAAGGATGCCCAGAGAGGTCAGGGGCTCGGAAAACAGTTGCAATGCCTGGTGGCAATGGTGCAGTGAAGCGCCTATCTCTTGAGGACTGGCTGCAGCATCGATCGCGGTGACAAATTGCCAGAAATTCATTGTGTAACCGTCTTGCAAGTGGGCGATGGGAGGAATGTCCGGATGCAGAGGGATAACCGGAGCGTTGTGCCTTGTGAGGTGGGCCGCTATCGCAGTCTCGCGCGCAAACCAGGCGTTTCCTTGTCGCGGTCCTTCCGTGTTGCTCACAATCCGTGCCACCAAGCTATCGGTGAGGCGCACCACGACGGTGTGGGCGTCCTGCAAAATTTCGCAGCGGTCCGGGTTGATGCCGTATTTCTGGGCACACCGATGGGCAGCGAGAATCGCGGGCTTCATAAGAGCATCATCGACCAGGACGGATGATTTCGTTTTGATCGTTGAGCACCACTTTGTGGGCGGACACAGGTGTATCAGAGAGGGCGAAAGACATGATGGCCACGCGTTCGCCTTTTTTGATCCGATGTGCGGCCCCGCCGTTGATGATGATGTTTCCCGTCCCAGCAGGACCCGGCTGCACATAAGTTTCCAGACGATTTCCTGTGCTGATTGATGCCACCAAGACTTTTTCGCCTTCCCAGAGATTGACGGCTTCCATCAGATCCGTGGGGATCTCGATGCTGCCTTCGTATTCCACATCAGCGGCGGTGATCATCGCGCGGTGGAGTTTGGATTTCAGAACTTGGCGTAACACGCGCCCAAGCAAGCGCGAGATGCCCGACTGGTCAAGCTTTCGCTGTGATTTTTTAGCGTTGATCCCGATTGACTGGATTGATGCGACTGGATAGCGTGAAGCCGTGTCCCATTCTCCCGAGAGTCCTGCAGAGAAAGCCGCCGTCCGCTCACGCCGCTTCGACCGTATGGCGACTCTGGGGGTGGTGGTGTTGATCGCGGGGTTGGCGTATGCGTTGGTGCTGGTATTTCAGCCGCAAAACCTCAGTGACATCCGCACGGGCAATGATCCGGTTCATCCGATTACGGCGCGAGATTTGAATCAAGTATTTTCGCAGTCGATCGAGGGCTCGTATGCCTTGCATTTGTCGGAGGACGAAATCAATGCGTATCTCGCGAAGACCCTCAAAACGGCACAAGGTGGTGCTTTGGGGGGCTTGGTGAAACTGGAAAAAGTGCTAGTGCGGCTGGAGACGGATCGGGCCGAACTGATCATGGTGCGCCGAATAGGAGATTGGCCGATGACGACATCGATGTGGGTGGCGATCAATCAAACAGAAAATGCCAAGGGCGAGATCGAAACACACATCGAGCTTGATGGTGGACCGATGCCGTTTTTTTCTTTCGTGAGTCGTGGCGGTCGTTTCGGTAAGTTAGTTATACCCCAGGGATTTCTGCTATTAGTGAGGCATTCCTTCGCGGGCTTGGCCGAGCAGTATCCGGAAGAGATTCGTTTGGGCTTTGAGGAAATGTCGCGCATCCAAATTAAAAAAGGTGAGTTAGTTCTCGATCCGCGCTTTGATCAAACATCGGACATGCTGGATTTTTGAGCAGCAAGCTATGCGCGCGGATCACTGGGGCATGTTGCTCTGAATTTCATTCAATACTTTTTGAACGCGTGGATCATCGAGAGCTTTTTCGATCGCCGGATCGCGCAGCAGTTCACCGTAGCGACGCTCCGCCAGTAGTTTCCTCCATTTCGGATTGTCCCGTATGCCTTGATCGAGTGCCGACGGATCGGAAACAGGAATCGCTCGGGGAATGAATTCTCCGTCAGCGACTGAAATCCATTGTGCGAGAGTTAACCGCACGGGGTCAGTCAGCGGATCGAGGCGCTGCAACCAGGACGATGGGATGTGGCGATCGATTACATCTTTCCATAACGCGCTGATCGCCGTGGTGGCGGGATTCTCCACCTGTCGCAAGGTGCCGAGGTGGCGTATGAGCAAGGCGGCGACCAGACACAGCACTGCCGTGGGAATCAGACTGAAGACGATCGAGAGCCATTTTCCTCTCGAGGATTCAGGCTTTCCCTTGATGGATCCGAATGGATTGAGCAAGAGGCGCAGGACTTTTCGCAATCCTAACAGAGTGGCAAGACCGGCCATACTGGGGATGACAAAGGGCACCCAGGGAGGTGGATCGGTAAACAAGCGCTCGCCCCAGCCCGGTGTGTGCATCCATACCCAATAAGCCACCCATAAAGAAATGGCTACTAGTGAGGTAATTACGATGAGTCGAAAAACACCACGCAATAACGCGATCAAAGCACAAACCACAGCAATCACTAGCACGATCATGCCGAGACTCAAGTGCGGGCTGGAGCTAAGATCGGCGATCATAGCGGGTCAATGGGTGAGCGCTCTTTGCCGCAGCAAATGATCCGTGAGCACGAGAACCGCCATGGCTTCGACGATGGGAACCGCGCGCGGGAGCACGCAGGCATCGTGTCGTCCCTTGCCTTGCAGCTCGGTATTTTGCCCATCGCTGGTCACAGTCTGCTGGCTTGTCATGATGGTAGCGGTCGGTTTGAACGCTACGCGAAATACGATGGACTCGCCATTGGAAATGCCACCCTGCACGCCTCCCGATCGATTGCTGGTGGTGCGCACACTTTCTCCCTCCATGACAAAAGGATCGTTGTGCTCGCGACCCGTGAGTAAGGTGCCAGCAAAGCCGGAGCCGATTTCGAAACCTTTGGTTGCGGGAATGGATAGCATTGCTTTGGCGAGATCCGCTTCCAATTTGTCAAAAATCGGCTCGCCCAGTCCGGGAGGGCAACCGCGAATGACGCACTCGATCACGCCACCTACGGAGTTGCCTTGGCCACGAATGCTTTTGATGTGCTCGATCATCGGCTCCACCATCGCGGGGTCACCTGTGCGCACGATGTTGCCCTCGATGGTTGCGGCATCGACGGTCGCGGGATCGACGCTGGCTTCGAGGTGCTGTATGGATTTCACCCACGCGAGGATCTCGATCTGTGGAATGTGCGCGCGCAGCACTTGCAGCGCAATGGCAGCAGCGGCCACGCGTCCGATTGTTTCGCGCGCCGAGGCTCTGCCACCACCGGAGAGGGCGCGGATGCCATATTTTGCATCGTAAGTGTAGTCGGCATGAGAGGGGCGATACTTCAACGCCATTTCATCATAGGCACCGGGGCGTTGGTCCGTATTTCGCACGGAGATGGCGATCGGAGTGCCTAGAGTCAAGTCGTCCTGGATGCCGGAGAGAATCTCCGCGGTGTCTGCTTCTTTGCGTGGGGTGACGATCTCCGACTGACCGGGACGACGTCGATCGAGCGCCTGCTGGATCATGGTAGCAGTGATGGGAATACGCGCGGGGCAACCATCGATGATCACACCCACGGCACCGCCGTGGGATTCGCCGAAGGTGTGGATGCGGAAAGCATGGCCAAAAGTGGATGACATGGGGTGATAGTAACGCCAAACCTGTCATCCGCCAAGAGCAGAGATTGTCTACTGCGCGGCGACGTGGGTGGCGAGTTTCGTTCGAACTTTGGGAGCGCGCTACTCCTCACTGGCATCCATTCGCCTCTTGAGTTCCTTGACGTCTTCGATGAGCTTGGGTAGGCGACGCTGGATGGCCATGACTTTTAGTTCTTGTTTCATCGGCTGGGCCGGATTGCCTAAGTAAATGGCACCCCCTGGTAAGTCGTGCGTGACTCCGGATCGTGCTGCCAGAACCGCCTTATCTCCGACTTCAAAATGCCCGGCGATGCCAACCTGAGCTGCGCAGGTGACGTAGTTGCCCAGTTTCGAGCTACCGGCGATTCCCGAGAGTGCAATCACGAGGCAGTGTTTGCCGATTTGCACGTTGTGGCCGATTTGCACTAAGTTATCGATTTTCGTACCTTCACCGATCAGTGTTTTGCCAAAACGAGCGCGGTCGATGGTGGTATTGGCACCCACTTCCACGTCATCGCCCAGCTCCACGATTCCGACTTGTGGGATTTTCTGATGTTTTCCATCTGAAAATTCATAGCCATAGCCATCTGCACCGATGACGGCTCCCGGCTGAAGGATCACCCTAGCGCCGAGAACGCAACGCTCACGGATGCTCACATTTTGATAAATCAGGCAATCGCGTCCGATGACGACCCCTCTACCGATCACGGCATGGGGATAAATTTCCGTCCCATCGCCGATTACCGCCCCCGCCATGATGACCGCTCCGGCGTGAATGCAGACTTTTTCTGGGTTGAAGGAAGCGGTGGAATCGATGATGGCGCGCGGATCCACACCAGCGACAAAGGGCGGCTCTTGCTTTGCGAAATACTTGATGACCGCGGAAAAAGCCATCGTCGGGTTAGCCACCTGCACCAGCGCCATCCCCTCCGGCGCCCCGCTCACTCCCGGCGCGATGAGGCAGGCTCCTGCTTCGGATCTGTGAAATTGCGTCACATACTTCGGATTTCCCAAGAAGCTCACTTCCTGCCTGCTGGCCAGATCCAGCGATGATATCCCGTGAAACGTCGTAGCGGGATCTCCGCAGAGGAGTATCCCGCCCGTCAATTCCACCAACTCCTGAAGCGTCAATGCCACAAAGAGAAGAGAAAATTATTGATCTCCTTCAGGAGAGACGGATTCCTTCGGCTTCAGCGCTTCTTCCGGTGCCGGTGCTTGTTCCGGAGTGGGAGCGCCTGCGGCAGGTGCATCTTTGTTCAGGTCTTTAAGCAAGGATGCGGTGATCTCGGTAGCGTCTTTGCTGAAGAGCAGGATCGGCACCTGCGAAGTGCTCATGCCGGATTTATCGAAGACAAAATCATAGTTCTCCGACTTGGCGCGCTCTTCGACTAATTTGCGGATTTCGTTCAGAATCCCGCGCATGCGATCGACCATTTTTTCGTTGAGTGCTTTGTCCTTGCGACCCAGAAACTCACGGCGCTCCTTATCGAGCTGAATCCCTTCTTGGTATTTCGCTTGGTAGTCCTTATAGACTTGTGCCTTTTTCTGATCGGATAGTGAAGGATCTTCGGATTGTTGTTTCAACACGCGAATGTCGCTCTCGATCTGACGGATCGTCGTGAGTTTTTCGTTGTTATCCTTCTGGATACGCGCGCGCTCCACGTTGATCTCCTGTTGCGCGATCGCGGTCTTGAAGTATTCTTTGAATAACTGCGCCATATCGACCGTGGCGATTTTCAGCTTCGCTTCTTGAGCGCCAGCGGAACCAATAAAGAGCGCGGCCACGGCCACGGCGATCATGCGACGAATCATTTGAGTCATAAGTAAGTTTGTGGGTGAGGGAATCCACGTTACCGCCACAGTCTATTGCGTCAATCCTTTTTCCTCATTCAAACGCGAAACTTTCGTCACGCAGCATCGGTCCGCTGAGCCTGATAGGAGAAGCATGATTTGTTAGACGAAGGATTCGAGCGGTTGATCGAGCCCGAGAAGCCAAGGAGTGAATTCGGAGGGAACCGGGGCGGTGAAATGGAGGCGTTCGCCGCTGCGGGGGTGATCGATGCTCAATTTCCAGGCATGCAACATGAGCCTGCCGGTTTGGGCAGTCTGGCGCTGGGTTTGCGCGTAGATCGGATCGCCGATGAGGGGGGTGCCCTTGTGCTTCATGTGCACACGGATCTGGTGAGTGCGACCGGTGTGAAGGTGGCAAAGCACCAGCGCCGTGCGCGTGGCGGCATCGCCATAGAGCACTTGGTAGTCGGTAATGGAGGCGCGCCCGGCGGGCGGGGTGACCACTGCCATTTTCTGACGATTGCGCGGATCGCGGCCAATGTGTGTGAAGACCGTCTCCGCAGCGGGAGAGGGGACATGTTGCGTCACGCAGAGGTAGATTTTGTCGTTAGTACGTCCGGAAAACTGGTTCACAAGGTGCTGGTGGGCGTGGTCGTTTTTCGCCACAATCAGGCAACCAGAGGTGTCCTTATCGAGCCGGTGTACGATGCCGGGCCTCTCCACTCCACCGATACCGGAAAGCTGGCCCTGGCAGTGGTGAAGGAGGGCGTTGACCAGCGTGCCATCGTGATTGCCGACGGCGGGGTGCACGACCATGCCGTGTTCCTTATCGATGACGATGATGTCCTGATCTTCGTAAAGCACCTGCAAGGGGATGTCCTGTGCGACGGCCTCGGCGGGGACGGCCTCGGGAATCGCGATGCTGATGCGGTCGCCGAGTTTCACCGCATCACGTGGCTTGGCGGGTTTGTCATTGCACAAGATGAAATGCTCGCGAATCAGCTCCTGGATCCGCGAGCGCGAGAGGTCGGGCAAACGGCTGGCCAGCCAGGCATCGATGCGGTCTGCGCTCGGCTGATCAACCGTGAGGATCATGATGTTAGATTTCGTGCACCGGCATGTTGGCGCATTCGTCGCGGAGTTTTTCCGCCAGCATGGTGCTGAGGTAGCGCTCGGAGCTGGAACAGCCGATGGTGACGATGCGTTTGCCGGCGAACTCGGGGCGCTTGGCGACCTGCATGGCAGCCCAGACGTTGGCACCGGTGGAAATGCCAGCGGGGATGCCTTCGTCTTGAGCGAGTGCACGGGCGGTTTCAAAAGCATCCTCGTTGGTGACCTGGATCACTTCATCGATGATGTCGACATTGAGATTTTTCGGGATGAATCCCGCGCCGATGCCCTGGATCATGTGCGGCCCTGGCGCTCCGCCGGATATCACGGGGCTTGCGGTCGGCTCGACGGCGAAGGTTTTCATGGCGCAGCGTTGCTTGAGCACTTCCGAAACACCGGTGATCGTGCCGCCGGTGCCGACACCAGCGACGAAGGCATCGACCTGACCTTCCGTGGCTTCCCAGATTTCCTCGGCGGTGGTTTCGCGGTGGACTTGGGGGTTGGCGGGGTTATCAAATTGGCCGGGACCAAAGGCGCCCGGAGTTTCTTCCAGCATTTTTTTCGCCATCGCGATGGCGCCACCCATGCCGCGGGCGCGGGGGGTGAGCACGATTTCCGCACCGAGCAGACGCAGCAGCACGCGGCGCTCCACCGACATGCTCTCGGGCATGGTCAGGATGCAGCGATAGCCTTTGGCGCGGGCGACAAAAGCGAGGGCGATGCCGGTGTTTCCGGACGTCGGCTCGATGATGAGTCCACCGGGTTTCAGAGAGCCATCGCGTTCGGCAGCTTCGATCATCGCCTTGCCGATGCGGTCCTTAACACTAAAAAGAGGGTTGAAAAACTCCGCTTTCACGCAGATTTCGGCGTTGAGGCCTTTTGTGACGTGGTTCAAACGGATGAGCGGTGTGTTGCCGACGGTGTCGACCATGCTGTTGGCGATTTTCATAGCGTGTGTGGTGGTTGGTGAGCATTGCTAGCATAGGCGTTGGAAAAATCACACGTTTTTTTTCTTGTGCGCAACCAAAGGTCGCCATGGATCTGTCTACGCATCGCCCGGCGGAGAAGAGAAAAGGCGTTGTCCGTTGTTCAGTAAGGTGGTAGACAAAAGGTTGTGATGCCTTTCGCAAGTTCGATGCCTCAATAAGCACAAAAAGACGACTCCCCTACCGGAGGACTGGGAAGACCATCCCTGCCGATCACCACTCGCGGATGGTCTCTTCCATCGCGGTGAGCGTTTCATCGATGTCCTCGCGGGTGTGCGCCAGGGAGAGGAAACCGGTTTCATAGGGACTGGGGGCGATGTAGATTCCTTTGTCGATCATCGCCCAGAACAGCTTGCGGAACATCTCGAGGTCCTGTGTTTTGACGGAATCGAGATTGATGATTTCCTCGTCGGTGAAGAACAGACAGAACATCGAGCCGACGCGGTTGAAGCGATGCGGTATGCCTTTTTCCGTGAAAATTTTCTCCACGCCCGCTTGTAGGTGGGCGCCGATCTCATCGAGTGTTTCGTAGGCTCCGGCCTTGTCGAGCTCGTGCAGCTGGGTGAGACCCGCGACCATGGCGAGGGGATTGCCGCTGAGCGTGCCTGCTTGATAGACGGGACCGAGCGGAGCCAGCCAGTCCATGATGTCGGCGCGACCGCCGAAAGCTCCAACCGGCAAACCGCCTCCGATCACCTTGCCGAAACACGAGAGATCTGGGGTGATGTTTTCCAGGCCTTGCACGCCCGCCTTGCCGAGGCGGAAGCCAGTCATGACTTCATCGAAGATCAGGACGGTGCCATTTTTAGCGGTGATGTCGCGGAGGAAGCTCAGGAATCCCGACTGCGGCAAAATGAGTCCGGCGTTCGCGGGATATGGCTCTAGGATCAGGGCTGCGATCTGCCCCTCCCACTTCGCAAATGCCGCTTCCACGGCCGTTCGGTCGTTGAAGGGCAGCACGATGGTCTCCGCCGCGAAACTTTTCGGCACGCCGGCGGAATCGGGTTCGCCCTGGGTGAGGGCACCGGAGCCTGCGGCGACGAGTAAAGAATCGCTGTGGCCGTGGTAACAGCCGTCGAACTTGATGATCTTGTCGCGTTTCGTGAAGCCGCGGGCGAGGCGGATCGCAGACATCGTCGCCTCGGTGCCAGAATTGGTCATACGCACTTTTTCCACCGAAGGCACCCACGAGGTAACCATTTTTGCCATCTCCACCTCCAGCACGTTTGGGATGCCAAACGATAAACCATTTTTCGCCGCCTCATGCACGGCATTGATCACCGCCATGGGCGCGTGGCCGAGAATCGCCGGGCCCCAGGTGCCGATGTAGTCGATGTAGCTATTGCCATCGATGTCTTCAATGCGGCTGCCTTTGGCGCGGCGCACGAAAAATGGTTCACCTCCGACATTGCGGAAAGCGCGCACGGGTGAATTGACGCCGCCGGGAATGAGTTCCTTGGCGGTCTGGAAAAGCTTGGCGGAAATAGGGTAGCGCATGTCAGAGTTCTATTGTCCTGCAATTTTGCGGTGGCTGCAACTGAGATTCCGAAAAAATCGTCGAATCCATCGGTTTGAGGGCGACTGGTTTTTCCTCGTGCGAAATCACCATGGGCGATCGGTTTTCTGGATCGCGACGCGATCAGTGCGTCTTATAAGTCCACCGTTTTCCCCGTGCGGAAACTTTCGTCGGCGGCGGCCACGATGCGCATGGACTGAATGGCATCGGTCATGTGATCGCTGAGGTCGATGTTTTCGCGGATGGCTTTGAGGAAATATTCTTGCTCGCGCGAGCAGAGTTCATCGTGGTTCGGCTCGTCGTCGAGGCGGATCATTTCATCGCTGTGAACGAAGTTGCCATTCGCATCGAGCGGCGAGTGGTGGAGCTTCAGCGCCTGAGTTTGGGTGTGGGCATTGACATCGGCGCTGTTGCCCTCGGCTGCGGCTTTGTCGGCCACGATGCTGACGCAGCCTTTCGGGCCGACGACGTCTTTGACGAAAAACGCGACCTCGCTCATCATCGGGCCCCAACCGGCTTCATACCAGCCCACCGAGCCATCCTCGAAGGTGACTTGCAGGTGGCCGTAGTTGATTTTTCCCACGGGGAGCTCTTCGGTGAGTCGGGCACCGATGCCCGACACGCGCACGGGCTTCGAACGGGTCATCTGGCACATCACATCGACGTAATGTACACCGCAATCGACGATGGGCGAGATGGAGGACATCAGGTTTTTGTGCGTTTTCCAGTTCGCGCCGTAGGATTGTTGGTTGAGGTTCATGCGCATCACCAGTGGCTTGCCGAGGGTTTGAGCCATTTCGATGAACTTGATCCAGCTTGGGTGATGGCGGAGGATGTAGCCGATCACCAGTTTCCGCCCGGTGGCCACGGCCTTCGCTACGATGCGCTCGGCGGCTTCTACTGTTTCGGCGAGTGGTTTTTCAATGAATACGTGACAGCCGGCCTCGAGCGCGGCGATGGCGAAGTCGGCATGGGTATCGGGAAATGTCGAGATCGATACGGCATCGGGCTTTGTGGTGGCGAGGGCTTCGTAATAGTCACTGAAAAGCTCGTAAGAACCACCGAGCTCGGCATTCAGCGCTTCACGCGAGGGCGCGGAACGGGTGACGATGCCACAGATGGAAAATCCCTCCAATTGATGATACGCTAAGGCATGAGAACGTCCCATGTGCCCAGCTCCTACGCACAATACTCGAATCGGTGACTGCATGCCGCACGCTAACGGCGGCGGGGCTTTTTGTCGAGTGGGGATATCATTCTCGAGATCGCATTTCAGCGAGATATGGGGCGGAGTCGCGCATCTCCCAGATCGAGGCGATACAGCAACTGATTGTAGTCGTAGCGTGGCGTGGCATGGGATTGCCCCGAAAACTCCTTGGTGTAGGTGCCCTCAAAATAAATGACGCGACCGCCCTCACGATCGAAAAACCGATGATGGATGGGATTGTAATAGCTGTAAGCGGGATGGGTGGCGATTTTCACCGCCGTGGTCCATGGCCCATCGATGGCGCTACTTTCGGCATACCAGACTTCGCCCAGAGGCGATGGGTCAGAGCTGTCACCGGCCTGCACCGCGATCATCACAAAACGCTTGCGCCACTCGTTCCACTGGATGCTTGCACCGTGCACGCGGATGACGCGGCCCGTCTGCGGTTCTCTGATCTGGTAGCGCGCTTGCGTGGCAGGCATGAGTTTTTTTTCTAACAGGATTTTTTCCTCGGCCGCGGTGGTGGGTGGGAGATCACGTTGCCACTGCCATTGCGCGCTATCGGGATCGAAGCGCAGCATTTCATAAACATCGTCACGCAGCAGATCCGCTACATCCGCGCGCACACGCACATGGGCGAAGGGCGCGCTGAAATACCAGTGATCGCCCGCTGCGGTGGTGACTCTCACCGCATGCCCCATCGGCATGCGCCAGCTCTCATTTTTGTCGCGTGGCGCCACGACCTCGAAGCGACCCTTTTCCGCAGAAAATTCCGCGATGCCTTTTTCATCAGCAGGCACCAATCCTTGTTGTCGCGAGTATCCCGCGAACAAACGCTCGCGTCCTTGCGCATCGCGCTGCGAGAGCAGGCCAAACATCCACACCGCTCCGGGGTCAGTCAGCGGCAGCATGGGGCGAAGTTTTTCCAGCGAATCTGGTATGGTAAAATAATCATAGCGCAGGCCTTTTTCTGGATCCGCATCGCGCGCAGTCCAAGCACTGGTCGTTTGGAAATTGCCGAGCGGGTAGCGCGCGATCGAAGTATCGCCCCACAGCCAAAACAACTTGTCCTGATACTCCACCGCCTGAACGGAATCCTGACCCAGCAAGCCGATGCCATTTCCGTTAGGCAGGGGAACCGCTTTGCCTAACAACTCACTATCGCGATACAGGCCCTGCCCTGTGACGCGACCGATTCGCGTGGCGATGTTGTTCTGCCGGACCCGCAGAATCGCCACTGTTCCCGGTGTGCTGCGCGCGCGGAAACAGGCGTAGCCGAACCCGTCCTTGGGATAGGAAATGCCCGGGCCGCTCACCAACCACGAAAGTTCACGATCCATCAGACCCGGCTCGTGAAAGGCGATCCATCCCGCATGATCGCTCACCCACGAGGCACCGTGAATCATGCGCAGCTCCACCAGAGGAACCCCTACTCCCGTGCTTTCCTCTACCACGCGTATGCCGAAAAATGGAATAGCACATCTCTCGCCGAGCGCTACGCTAGGAATCAGTAAAGCATACAAGTATCTCAGCCATCGTTTCATAACAACATCCTATCGCAAAATCTCATCCTGCCAAGAATCATTGCTACGTCTCAGATTTTCATCCTTGCCGAATGCCGCGGCATACCGAAACATCCGCGCATGATCGCACATCGTCGCTGTGGCCGCTCGGGCATCCTGTTGCCAGAAATTTCTCTCGGACTCTGGCACAACTTTGGTGATGTGGATGACTTGCCAGAGGCGCGTGCGATGATCCGGTCGGCATTTGAAAACGGCATCACGCACTTCGACCTCGCCAACAACTACGGCCCGCCGCCAGGCTCTGCCGAGAAAAACTTCGGCACCATCCTGCATCAGGACCTCGCTGCCCATCGCGATGAGATGATCATCTCTACCAAAGCTGGTCACCTCATGTGGCCCGGGCCTCACGGTGAATGGGGCTCGCGCAAACACCTGCTCGCCTCACTCGACCAATCGCTGGCGCGCATGCGGCTGCCCTACGTGGATATTTTTTACTCCCATCGCCCGGATCCGGATACGCCGCTAGAGGAAACCATGTCCGCCCTCGCCACCGCAGTGCAGTCCGGTCGCGCGCTCTACGTCGGCCTATCGAAATACCCACTGCCCATGCTGCAGGAGGCGGTCAGCCTGCTGCGCGGCATGGGCGTGCGACCGCTGATCTATCAACCGCCGTATTCGATTCTCAATCGTTGGCCCGAGGCCGAGGGCATTCACGCGTGGCTCGAGGAACAAGGCATAGGCTCCATCGTGTTCAGCCCGCTGGCGCAAGGCATGTTGACTTCGAAATATGTGCACGGCATCCCCGTAGGCTCACGCGCTGCAAGGCCCGAGGGCTTCCTGCAAGAGGCGCAGGTGCTGGCGCAGCAGGAAAAAATCCGAGCCCTTCACGCGATTGCTGAGTCCCTCGGCATGCCCCTGCACCATCTCGCCCTGCGCTGGGCGCTGCAACAACAAGGCGTCACCTCAGCCATCATCGGCGCGCGCACCGTCGATCAACTCCACGATAACCTCGCCGCCCTGCAAGCCCCGACTCTGGAACCAGAGGTGCTTGCCGCCATAGATCACATCGCCCCTGCCCAACGCAAAGCCCATGCGGAGGCGTGAAGAAGTGATGAGCGATCCGTGTGATAAAATCCTACGGCGCACTCTTTACTTTTCACACTACACGTGCGCGGAAGAGAGATCGATCACTCACCTTTTTTTGGTCGG
Organism: Akkermansia muciniphila; assembly: GCA_945888515.1. Lineage (GTDB taxonomy): Bacteria > Verrucomicrobiota > Verrucomicrobiia > Verrucomicrobiales > Akkermansiaceae > UBA956. Next base: position 21,519 of record CAMDAD010000041.1, read on the forward strand.
ACGGACACGATGCCATAGACGATCAAGCCCAGCGCGATGCCGGAAATCAGAATGGTCCAGAAGCTGGGATAGCCGATCACATCTTGCGGCGAGTTCATGCCGAACACGGCAGCCAAGGTGGCGAGGGGGAAAAAGATCGCCACAAGCCGATTGAGCCTGCGTGCTTCCTGACTGGCTTCCATCGCGGAAAGCGCGTGCTGGCTGGCGGACTCCGCCATGGTGAATTCCATACCCGCTTTCGCATCGGCGGCGATGAGTTCGATCCCCCGTTCAAGGTCCACGGCTTGGTCGCGCATGTTGATCATACGGGTCTCATCCGGCAGCGTTTGGCGGGCGGCTTGCAGGACTTCCGCCATGTTCCGTGTCGAACGTTGCAAAGGGTGCATGCGGCGCATCACCTCGAAATACTGGCGCGGGGTATGCGCTGTCTCCACGTCTTCATCCAACTGATGGATGGCCGTGCGATACGAGGCGAGATGCACGTCCAGGCCGGCTAGTCCGCCGCTTGCGGGTGAGCTTTTCCATTCTCCCGCGGGATTCCGCCAGAAGAGCGCCGCGGTCCGGATTTCATCGTCCTCGGATTTGGGAGTCTGGTGAAGGATGAGAAGCAGATGACCGTCCTCATTCATCAAGCGCTGCCTGCCTACAGTGTTTCCCAAGCGTTTGCGAATCGCATCGGGAAGTTGCCAAGTCTTCGGGACAAAGGGAGTTCGATCCATGCCTCCAGTAGGGCATGACCCCGATCAAAGTGCAAGAAAACTCCAGAGACTAATGGCATCGTTGGTTTTCTGTACGTCATCTCCCTAGGGGCTTGCGCATCAGACCAATTGATGGAACCATCCTTTGCGGTATTCTTTGGTGAGAAATCCGTTCGCGATATCGTTGTTAGTAAATTTCATTTTCTCACCATCGTAGATCAGCTTCTCATTCACCTTGCCCACGCGCAGCGCGATGTTTCCTAACAAGATCGATTCCGTGAACGGCGCGGCGTAGAGGAAATTCGAGCCCGGTGTGTCCCAAGCTTTTTCTCCCTTGCAGGCCCGCTGCCAATCCATGTATTGGCCGAAGTCGCCCTCGCCATCTGGATTGCGCGACAGGAGTTCGGGAGCCTTACCGAGCGGATTGTTTTTCTTTTCTTCTTCGGCCTGCGCGATGCGCGAGACATCGCCGTAGCTGCCCTCGACAATTAGGTCGTGCTTGGTGCCAAAATACACATTACCGCTCGCGGCAAGCTTCACGCCGGGCGCCAGTTTTTCTGGTCGACGCATGCGTTCCGAGGCCATCACCTCCACGCCGTCCTTCATTAACTTGCCCTCATACCAATAGATGACCAGCGCTGGGCGTGGTTTGCCATTGGGCAGTTTCCCCGCCTCATAGGTCCAGCGAAAGATCGCACCTTTCGGAAATGTCTCCGTCGTGTGGCCGTGAATTTCCACCACCTCCACGCTCTGCGGCAGGCCGAGATTCATTGACCAGAAAATGCTATCCATCGTATGACAGGCCATGTCCGCCAGCGCTCCGCCGCCGAAGTCATACCAGCCGCGCCAGTTGAAATCATGATAGACGCGTTTGTCCTTGAAAGGCCGCAGTGGTGCGGGTCCCAGAAACAGATCCCAATTGAGATTCGCCGGTATGGGATCCTCTCCCGCCGGGCGCTCCAGTCCCTGCGGCCACACCGGACGGTTCGTGCAGCAATGGATTTCCGTGATGTCTCCCAGCATGCCGCTGTTCACGTATTCATAAATTTCGCGGTTGCCGCGGCCCGCATGACCCTGGTTGCCCATCTGCGTGGCCAGCTTGAATTTTTTCGTGGCTCCCAGCAACTGCCGCGCTTCCCACACGGTGTGCACCAGTGGTTTCTGCGTGTAAACATGCTTGCCGCCTTCCATCGCCAGCGCGGTGGGAAGATAGTGATGATGGTCCGGAGTGGAGATCATCACGGCATCGATGTTCTTCATCTCCTTCTCTAACAAAATCCGGTAATCCTGGTAGAAACGCGAGTCGGCCCACATCTTCGGCACACCTCCCTGACGTTTGGTATCCACATCGCAGTGGGCTACCACAATATCACCCGCCTGTTTCACCATGTTGATGTGGGCACCGCCTTTCCCACCCGTGGCGATCAATGCCACTCGCAACTTGTCGCCCTTGTTCTGCGCGTGAACGATGGCAGGAAAACCGAGAATGCTGGCAGAGGCCGTGCCGGCCAGTTTGAGAAACGAACGACGATTGGATAATAGAGTCATGATGGTGCGGGTGATTATTACCACTACGATGCTGCCGAGTCCCGTATTTCGGAAAAATGTCATCCATGGCCAGCATGTGGGAGGATTTTCTGCGGTCGGCGCCTGATCCATCCAATCGCCAATAATCTTTTGCTAACGCATTCTCACTGTGCGATAAATCAACCCGCGCGCGCAGGGTAACAAACCCTGTCGAAAAAACCCAATCAACCTTCGCTCACGCACACCCGTTGGGGTGCCGGGCATGAACCCATCGAACAAATATGCGGAAACGGGACGTCAAAATTCCCCCTCCACCGGAACCAGCAGAATCTCCATTCAGTTGTTAGAAGACATCCAACCCAGCACCGCGAAGAAATTTTACAGAGCCTCCTGGCAATTTCCACCGTGAGAGTTTTTTGAAGGACCGCGGACTAAGATTCTTAGGGCAAAAAAAATGCTCGTTTTCTCAATGTCTATCTACGTGTTAACTGCTGCGCTCGCCGTTTAAGCAGCGGAGTGAAGACAGGCTCAGTAACCTATTAACAAAATTCCTTTTAGAGGTAAGTGAAGTCTATTTGATATATATAGAGTCTCTAAAAATGTATGAATTATTTCAAAATCTTTGTGTTTTCTGTAGACGTTTCTCACTGCAATTACAAGATATTCGACCTCCCACATCAGAAATTTTAACGGCAAACGCAATGGCATGAGGTAAACAGCATCAAAAGTTTTTAGAATTTTCAAAAAGAAAGGGGATGGAGATGAACTCACAGCCCACTTTCCTTTTGATGGTCAAGATGCTACATACTGTTTCCTCGTCCAAA
>CAMDAD010000042.1 GCA_945888515.1 Akkermansia muciniphila
AACATCGGTAGATGAGCCAATTACCTGCGCGAAATTCGCATCAGCCGTAGTGATGGTATTTTGACCGTTCGGATAGAGCGAGTAGGATGAGGTGAAGCCATTGTAGTAGGCGGCCTTATACCATTCGTTTTCCGATGGGATATAAACGGTTGCACCAAAGTTTTTCAGGATGGTGCCGCTTATCGCACCGTTGAGTGTGTAGGAGCCTGTTTCTGTGTCACCAGCGCCCTGGCCATTTGCCAGCCAGTTGGTGAAGCGTGCTGCATCAAACCAAGAAACAAGCGCCACCGGGCGGTTTTCCATACCTGTCGTCACTGAGTAGGAGTAGCTCCCCGAAGAACCACTGCGGTTGATGCCCAGATTGACGAATGCAGAGTTCGGGTTGTAGAGCGAATAGGTATCCGTGGCGGCCTTCGCATTAAGGAACTCGGCATATTGAGCGTTGGTCACTTCGTATTTTCCGATTTGGTATTCATAGCCTACCGCACCGAGTCCAGTAGATGGATCTGACGCGTTACCGGCGTTGCCTATGGTGACATAGTCGATGGATACGATGGCGAAGGCTGGCACATGCAATGCGGCCAGAAATAATGAGGCTGTTGTTATTGTTTTCATGATGTATTGAAAGCCCCTACAGAAATGATCCGCTTTCGTCAATCATTCGCGATGAAAGAACTCGACACAAAGTTGGTTCATGTCGGTGTCATCTTGGATCATGATGAGGATTCAATAATCCCGCAGCTGCCTTCCACAGCATCTCAGGAGGCACGCCATACTTGGCGGCGGTTTCCAGGATGAGTTTGGCATCAGCGCCACGTCGCTCGATTTCTTCGCGGAAGTCGGCACCCAGTTCGGCGTAGTGATCGGTGATGGTTTTGAGGCCCGCTTCCACGTCAGCGCGGTTTTGCTGTGCTTCACGACCTGCGCGACTGGATGCAAGTGCTGCAACTCATGGGAGTGCAGGAAGTTGACTATTCGATCACACGCAGAACCAAAAAAATCGGCATAGGCCGCGTACTCCATGGAAAACGACTCATTGAACTCTGCCGCCGCGCCATCATGGCCGGAACTTCGCCCGCTCTCCCTTCGACTAGTGATCCTGTCGCGGAGTCGCAGCCGCTCGATCACCAGCCACAAGCTCTTCCCGACGGCGACGCTACTCGTTCCCGTAAGCGAGGCTGATCACTACCGACATACGGGACTCGTGATCGAAACCATCCCCGATGAAATCGCGGGGATTAGTGCCGTGCGCAACTGGGTGCTCAAGCATTTTACCGAGGACGCCATCGTTATGCTCGACGATGATATTTCCGCATGCGTGTGCATGGTATCTTTGCGTTGTCGAAAACTCTCGATTGCCGAAACTCTCGCCATGCTCGAAAACTCCGCGTGGTGCGCTCGTGGGGCAGGGGCACGATTGTTTGGTTGGCACCAGCGAAGTGATCCGCGGCTTTTGCAACGCAATGATCCCTTTGGTGTGAACCACTGGGTTGGTGGTGCGGTCGGCGTGGTGCGCGATGAAACTGGTGGTGTGCCCAAGTGGGACGAGCTTCTCAAATGCAAGTGCGACATCGATGCCACGCTCCAGGAACTATTGGACAATCGTCTGGTCTGGAACGAGGCGCGATTCTGTTTTGTGCAAGAACGCGACAAGAACCTTGGCGGCAATAGCTTGTTTCGCAGTGAGGAACGCATTGCCACGGAGAAGCGTTACCTCAAGCGCAAATGGAAAGCCCACATCCGCCTCGAAACCTACAAGAGTCAGGATCGTGTGGCGATGGATGCACCACGTCGTCAATCCGTGAAGCTCTGAAAAAATGGTGATCAAAACTGCTTTCACGTCGTGTGCCCAACTGACATTCTAACAGACGATGAGTTATCACTTACACACCAAGCGCGGATATTCCTTCCCAGGAGTGTCGAGCGCGATGCAGAAGGCAATCCGGCGCGGAGACGCAAAACTGGCCGGTTATTGGGCACTTGAACTGTGGGCCAGTGGATTTGGTTCCTATGTCTGGCGGCGTTTGCTCACCGTGAGCGCGGAGGACTGCTGGGGGATTCTCACGGCGGAGGTCAAAGCACTGCATGACAGCTACATCGAGATCAACCGCAACACGCCCGCGAAATCTCCCAAGGGGCGCATCTTTGTTTCCAAGGCTGTGATCCTGCTTTGCCTTGCCAAGAAAAGCCGCGATCCCGATCACCTGCAAAACTTCGTCTATGACCAGCAGGCAGGACTTGATGCGCAGACGCTCATCGATGAACTCGCGGAATCTAGCGACTACGTTCCCATTCCCGACTACGCCTACGATTGCCACACGCCACAAGGACGCGCGATGGGCAAAACCAAAGCAGAGTTTTTCAAAGCTGAGCAAGAAGCGCTCAACCCATTCATCCCCGGACTATTCGACAACCTGATTGATTCCTGATTCACCAATAACCACTGAGATCACCATGGGCATAAACCTGATGCAACCACGCTTCCCGCTGGGGAAGATCTACGCCACGCCGGGAGCGATTGCTCTTGATGAGGATCTAGCAAAATTCCTCCATCGCCATCATTGCGGCGACTGGGGAGACGAACTCTGCGCCGATGATAAGCAGGCCAATGAAGATGCGCTCACGTATGGAGCACGCTTGCTGAGTCGCTACGCCACGGCCGGTGGTTCGATCTATATCATCACCGAACATGACCGCAGCGTGACGACGATTCTGCTACCGAGCGAATACTAAAATTCCTCCGTTCAATCCGTATACCAACAAGCCTAACAACTGCGGAATGGTCATGAGAGGATAGCGGATATTGCCACCTCTTGCGCGCCTGCCAAGTGCTTTCACACGGCACAAAATCGTAAATTTTGGGGTTGGAGAGATGCGCTCAATCTGCTAAAAAATCGGCGCATAGAAAATTTTGGCGAGGTATTTAGGAAAAATAGAGTCGTATCAAATGAAGGTTGCATTAAATTTTTCTGGACCAGTGGAACATCGTTGGCGAATTGAATCTTTTCTTGCTGGAACGCAATCCACTGACGCACCACATCACCTTCTCCTCTCCCTTTGTTCCTCACTCCTGTTCTGCTTGCGGTGCATGTGGGTGTTATTCGGCCTGGCCGCTGGCCTTGCGGTGGCCGATGACGGCGATTCTTCCATTGCGCCGGTAAATCCTGGGGCTGGATATATCGGAATCTATCCAAACCCGACACTTCCCCCGGGCTACGTGAAGGATCAGAGCACTAGTCCGTGGGGACTCACGTCGATGGCCAATGCTGTCCCCTCAATTCGCATCGGCCAGCGGTTCACGGCCGGGCGCGATTCCATTGACTGGGTTGGCTTTGTGTTCCAGTCGAGCAACCAAGGCGGGGATCTTGGGCCGGCCGAATACCGCGTCCGCCTTGCCCAGTCCATCGACCCCGCCACCGGATACCTGATCAACGTGCTCGGAACGACCTCCACGGAAATCATCCAAATGGGGGAAACGAGTTGGCTGCTCTTCGAATTCCCCCAGTCCATCGCGCTCACGCCCGGCGCCAGCTATTACCTGGCCATCGACCATGTGAGCGGCTATCCCGGCGGCCCGGGAGGGACCGGTATCGGTGTGGGGGTTCGCACCGATAATGTTTATGCCGGCGGCAACTACACCGGCTATTGGGACGGCCCGTTTAGAATTGAACCCATTTCAACGACGCCTGCCCTTGCGGGTTACGACCTGATCTTCTGCACGGGTGTCATGCCAGTCCCGACAACAGTGCCTCCGGCGCCGACCTTGGCCGCAGTGCCGGGCTTTGGATCGGTGGCACTAAACTGGACGGATTCTGCCGGAGCGAGGAGCTACAAAGTGATGCGTTCTAACGCTTCAGGCGGTCCGTTCGAGATCTTGGGTTCGACCGGCGCAAGGTATTATGTGGACGAAAACGTGGCTAACGGGACGCCCTACGTTTATGTGGTTTCTGCGGTAAACACCTTGGGTGAGAGTGACTCCAACGAGGCCGCAGCCACACCCCAGTCACCGCCGCCGCCCGTTGCGCCGAATCAGTTGACCGCCACCGCTATCTCGTCGACGCAGATTAACCTGTCATGGCGCGACAATTCGGCTACAGAAACTAGGTTTGAGATCGAGAGTTCGGTCGGCGGCGGGAGCTTTTCCCTCATCCGCACTTTGGCCGCGAACCTCGTCAGCGCAAATATCACGGGACTTGCTCCTGGAACGGTCTACGCGTTCCGTGTCCGGGCGGTCAGCACCACGACCGGAGCGTCCGGCTACTCCGATGAGGCGAGTGTCACCACGCTGGCCTTGCCGCCTCCGCCAGCGGCGCCCGGCAGTTTGATCGCGACCACGGTGTCCGGGGCGCAAATCAACCTGAGTTGGACCGATAACAGTAACAACGAGACGGGCTTCAAGATCGAGCGCTCGGCGGATGGCATTGCCTTCAGCCAAATCGCAACTGTGGGCGCAAACGTCACCAGCTATGCGAACTCGGACCTGAGTTCTGCGACGCCGTATCATTACCGCGTGCGCGCCTCGAATGGCAGCGGCGACTCGGCGTATTCTGGAATCGCCAGCGCGACCACCGGTGCCGAAGCGGTGCTGCAACAGAATACAAGCGGCGGCAATAAGATCGACCTCAAGCAGGGCCAAAAAGGTGCGCAGTCGTTCCGCCACGGCGCGGTGGGAAATCCCAGTTACTTCGTCACGCGGGTCTTCCTCCGCCTCTCTCGGGATTCTTCGCTGCCAGATGCTAACCTGAATGTGTCTCTAGGTACGGAGATCAACTCGGGCGTGATTTCGGGAAGCCTGGTCTCCCTCACCCCGAGCCAAATCAGCAACGCCTCGGCCGGTTCGAGCTTCACAACGCTGCAGGTTGCTTTCCCCACACCTGTGGGCCCGCTGAACGCCGGCAGCACCTACTACTTGAACCTGGAGTGCGAAGCCCCCAACGGCAAAACGATCTATGTGGAGCAAGCGCAAGCCGACGTCTATCCTGGCGGCAGTTACTTCAAGGAAGGTAGTGACGAAGGCAAGGACATGTGGTTCCAAGTTCTGGGCAGTGCGGTCGGCACGGCAACTCCTCCGCCCACGCCGACAGATTTGACCGCCGGTGCTGGAAATGGGCAGGTGAGCCTTACTTGGACGGCCAGCGTCGGCGCGGCGAGCTACCGGGTGAAGCGCTCCGCCACCAGTGGCGGCCCCTACGCCACCGTCGCAACAGGCGTGACCTCCTTGACGTTTGCCGACACCGGCTTGAGCAACAATGTCACCCACCACTACGTCATCACGGCGGTGAACGCTGTTGGCGAAAGCGCCAACTCCGTCCAAGTGAGCGCGACTCCGCAATCACCGCCGGCAGCGGGTAGTTACGAGACTTGGGCGCAGGCGGTCTTCGGTTCCGACTCCTCCACCCATGGTGGCCCACAGCAGGATGCCGATGGCGACGGCCAGACCAATGAGGTGGAGTGGTTGGCAAAAACCAATCCGCGCAGCGCTGCCGATAAGTTCGAAATTTCCGTCGTCACTCACGATGTCAGCGGCTTCAAACTCCGCTGGCTGGGCCGGGCTGGTGTGCACTATCGAGTCACTCACTCGGCCGATTTGGTCACCTGGTCTGAGCTTCCGAATTCTCGCCGGACCGGTGCAGGCGTGGAAGTGGAAATCGTCGACCCAGCAATCGGAGCCGATGGGATATTCTACCGCGTGGAGACGGTTGTGGCTGAACCATGAACACGCGCCGAAATGTCACTGCGAGCCATCACTAACACCTCTGGCGGTATGAACTGAGGGCATTGGTAACAATCAGACTGGGAACATCAGTTACACATTCAGCTGGGCGCAAGATGGGCAAGACCAAAGCGTACTTCTTCAAGGCGGAGCAGGAGGCGCTTAGCTCATTCATTCCCGGCATCTTCGACAATCTCATCGATTCGTAAGCACCCAGACACCCCTAGATCCCAATGCCAAACCAACTGAGTTGTTACCGCACCCCCGCAGGCGACCGTCTCTATATCATGACCGAAGCGTGACGACGATTTTGCTGCCGAGCGAGTATTGATTCGGCCTCTGTTCAATCCGTATGCCAACGGCGCGAAAAACCGTCAAATGGCATTCTAACACATGCGGATGGTGCATGTGAGGGCTGACTCTATCGCCATACCTTGTTAGGGTGGCGTGTGCTCTTTCGCCTGATTACGCGGCATTCCAGAGGGTGGGGGATTCGCATCAGGCGACAAAAGGATTGATCACGCGCACACCGGCATACGTCTGTCCATGGTTCAGATCTTCCGAATACACGGTATGGCATCCGAGTTCTATCGCAGCGGCAATGATCGCCGAATCCCAGTAAGAGAGCTTGTAGCGCTCCTTGATTTGCAATGCCGCCCAGAACACAGTTTCGCTGACTGCGAGAACGGGGTACGAGTCGAGCGCCTCGATCATTCGCGGCCTTGTCGTGGGGCAGTTTGAATTTACTCGTGGCGTTCACGTAAAATTCAGCAAGCACCTGCACGGAAAGCCCCGCGCCATCAGCCATGAGCAACTCCCTGGCTTTGATTCGCTTGCCTTGCTCGGATTTAGCGCTCGATGCCGCATAGAGCAGGATATTGGTATCGAGAAAATATTCAGCGTGCATGAGATTCCGCGCGATTGAGGCGTTTGCCAGCAGTGATGCCCGCAGCTTGATCCATGGCAGCGAAGAGGTTCTTGGCGCGATTCTTTGCGCTGACCTGCTTTTCTTTGATGACGTGTTCCAGTCCTTGCAGCACCAAGGATCGCAAAGTGGTTCCGCGTTCGGCGGCAAAAAGTTTGGCTTCCCGAGCCAATTGATCAGGCAATTCAATGGTTGTTTTCATGCACCGTAAATACGGCATTACGGGTCACTTGTCAAGACCCCGTTCAATCCGCATGCCAACGGAGTCTAACGGGTAAAAATGGTGAAAAATATGGTGCGCATTGGTGTGCGGATGGCGCGCGACAAACGACGCGGTTGGCTGGCAGGAAGGATGATGTCGGAACGCGGGCACTCCTGCCCTCACCGGCCTCATATCCCAACTAGATCCACCAATGAAAGCACAAGATCCCAAAGCCGAAACCATCACCTTCGGCGTCGAACTCGAAACCACCATTCCCATCACCTCCGGCGTCGTTGTCGGTGCCTATCATGTCGGCACCACGGTGCGCACGGGCGCGGATGCCCAAACCAACATGCTGCTCAACGCGCCCCTCTATCACGGCGAGCATTGGAAAGCCGAGCGCGATGGTTCCATCATGACGCGCCCTAACCGACTGGCCTGTGAATTTGTCTCACCCATCTTGTCGGGCAGCGAGGGCATTGAGCACCTCATGCAATTCGCCGAGTGGGCACGCGCCATCGGGGCGAACGTGAACGCCTCGTGTGGATGCCACATCACCGTCGGCGTCAAATCGATCATCGGCACGGACGACCCGCAAGCCATGAGCGTGTCCTTTCGCGGGCAAGTTCCAGACCTACCTCGACCGGATGAAGCCAGGCCACGCATTCCTCGGAACCACGAACCTCGACCTCGGCAGCCTGACCGAACGCTTCCAAACTCGGTTTCAATCAGTCCGACTCCAGCCCCCGGAAAACGAGGTTCTCGCGGCATTCCTCGCGAGGCGATGGCGCGTCCCTATCACCATCACCCGTCAGATTGCCGAGGGCTCCCAAGGGAATGTCAGGGCGGCACTGGCGGATTTGGAGATGTGGATGGGGTAGGGGGGGCTCTGAGCGGAGTAGGCTTAGTTTTCCTCTTCCGTTCCCAAACTCACTCGCGTGACACTTCTGCGCATTCGCTACAAGCTGACCATCCACGCTCGCCGCGAGCGAATGCTCCTTGCTGAGGATGCCGCTCTCGTCGCATTTCACGGAAACGAAATCGTTGCTATCGAAGATGAAGCGCGTGCGCTTCTTCACGCAGAGGCCAGCTCGAACCTCGCCGCTTCCGCCCAAGAGCGATTCATCGAAAAGCCAAGGCGGATCTTCCCGCAATGCTCGCCGGCTCGCTCTCCGAATTCGTCCGCCTCCGCGCTGCCGCAGGATCTTCCCGCGTTTCCGTAGAGCCCGTCTTCCCCCCTGATGTCATCGGCTTGTTTGTTCTCATGCCGAATACCATTTGACCGTATGTTTCGAAACTACGCTTACTTACAGTTCGATTCCCAGATCGCTGCCCACTTGCAGCGCGAATGCAGGAACGTGTTCGGCCAAAAGCTCAAGAATTTCTGGCACGGTCTTTTTCAAATTCACGGCGATCTGGTTCAGTCTTTGCACGACCAAACCACCGTTCAGCGAATACAAACTCGCCAAGAATTTCGACGGATGCTGAGCCTCGATCCCCCATGCACTCAGACTTTCCAGAGGAAAATCCTTCAGATTAAATGTCAAGATGATCTCACAACGTGCCCTGATCGCGGCGGCAAGCACATGCCGATCTTTCTCGTCATTCGTCACGCATTGTTCGATCGATTCATATCCTTCTACGCATGCTTCGGGAAAATGAACCTTCATTTGCTCGCATCGGTAATTCACCAAATCCTCAGGCCAAGACAACTTTTGAATCAAAGTTCGATTGGTCTCATCAAGAATCTGCTTACTCCACCTGGGCAAAAAAAGCCGGGGAGTTTCCGCAAGGCGCAACAACAAGTCTGTGATGCGCTGGTTTGCCAGCACACAGGCATCGAGAATCACTGGGAAATCGGCATTCATCGGCGTAGCGTTCGTTCAATAAAGTCCAGCCTCTTGAGCTCGTCGAGCCATTTCGTCCAAGGCCTCTCTCCGCGATTGATCCCTCAGACGCTGAAATGCCAGCAAGTCCTTCATGCGTATCCGGCGGTGTGCTCCCACCTTGTGGCAGGGCAATTGCCCATCCTCGATCAGCTTCACCACATGGGGGCGCGACACCCCCAACAGGTTTGCCGCCGCCTGAGTCGTAAGCTCTTGCGTCTCTGGAACAAGAGTGATCACTTTTCCTTCTTGCAGGGCGGATGCGACCTTGACCAGAAGTTCGTAAACTGGTTTGGGCAGCTCTGTCCGTTCGCCTCTCTCATCGACCAGAGCCGGTGGACAAGTATCGCTCAGGAAAAGTTCCATCAAATGTTTCACCGAGTCCAATTCCTGTGGAGCAAATTCCGCAGGATCAAAACGGGAAGATTGTGTCCGAGTCGCAAGTTGTTGATTCATAGCTGCAAACAAAATAAACGCAATAAACGACTCATTCGCAACCATAATTTCACAGTTTTTTCCCTATCGCTGGTTTTAGAAGCTGATTCGAATGACACCCTTCTACCCATTTAATCGATTTTTGCTCATTTTCCACCATGGCCCGCCAACCCCTCCGCCGACGCCACCCATCACCAATGGTGCTTCAGACTACGCTTACGGCGCGTCCCTATCACCATCACCCGCCAGGTTGCCGAGGGCTCCCAAGGGAACATCAGGGCAGCTCTGGCGGATCTGGAGATGTGGATGGGGTAGGGGGCTTAGCCTTTCGTCTTGGCCAAAAGTTTCAGCATTCTTTCTGCGCGTCGCGTGACTGCATGACGGATGCTGTCATTTCGTAATTCCGGCAGCGCTAGCGGATCACTGATTGCATCGAGCATCTTCTGACAAACTTCACCGACTCGTGCGCGCACCATCGGCCAGCCGAGTTTCGCCTGATCACAAAGCTGCTTGAAGTGTTCTGGCGATACTTCTTCGAGTCGTGTTGCCGATCCTACTTTCATAGAGAGCGTGGACGAGAGTTCTGGCCAGGCCATGGTGCAAACCTGATCGTAGAGAGGGGCCATTCTGCGGGTTTCTCCTGCGTAGAGAAACGAGTGGTTCTTGCCGTGCGCGTCGGCATTTCCGCTAACCACCGCAAAGATCACCGCATCCAGCATGTGTCTGATGTCCAGCACCGGAGTGGTGGACCAATCGCGGATCAGTTGAAAGCACTCACGCAGAGATGGGCCGCCTTCTTGCTGGTATTTCCGCGACGAGGGATAACCCAGCGCTTGGCAGAAATCCTCTTGGTGAAGCCGCTGGACCACTCCGTCCGATGTCGGATGCAGGCGATCGTATCGTTTGGCAATCAGGCATGGTACGTCGCCGATCTTCTCGACCCACACATCGGCAGTATTCATTCCGATGTGGCGAGCAAGCGCCATGCACCAAGCCTCGTTTTCCGCCAGTCCGGGGAATCGCTGGGGCTCAGGCTTGATGATGTGGGTGCTTGGCGTGTTCCCAAGCGGTAAGGCCATACGGATGACACCAGAAGCTGTCGTTTCCAGCACGACGGGCAGTTTTACCTGAGCGCCTGCGAGAGAAAGCCGCAGTCCATCATCGCCAGCAAGTAGCGGACGTTGCGGCAACTGCTTCATGACCTCAGCCGCGTCCCCCTCGCTCAACCATCGCAAACCGCTGATCGATGGGAATACGCCCATCTGTTCTTCAAACAATAGCGCAATGGCCCCGGCGCATTCGCCGCCAATTCTTTCCAGCATCGCAAAGTCATTGTTCGCGCTGATGCCCAGATTTCTTGCGATTTGATCCCGCGCATCGGCTTCTGGTAGCAAGCCACCAAAGAAGACATTCACCCGTTGGTCTTCAAATGGCTCCGATTGCAGCGGCAGTTGACGTGACAATGGCAAGGCTCCTACATCCGCCAACCATGCGGCATCATAACGGAAGACCATGCGACGGTCGTCATCCTCCAGCACTCCGACCCGTCTCCCGTGCAAATGAACGATCAAGGGATTCATGGTATCTCGATTTCCAGTTTCATACCCAAGGCGCGGACAATCTCCAATGCCTTGCCCAGTTGGCATGTGGGCTTTCCTTTCTCTAGGTCGATAATGAACCTCAGGCCTGTGCCGGAAGTCATCGCCAAGTCCTTCTGGGTCACCTTCAAACGACGCCTCTGCTGGCGGATGGCTTGGCCAAGGCTCTCTGCATCTTGAATTTTCATAGTTCCTGATCGGGAACATGGCATGCATCTTAATGCGGATCAAGTAAAAAGTTACCGAACGGTAAGTTTTGATGCGTAAAGCAGGCAATAGAACATAAAGTTCCTGATCGGGAATGATTCATCCAGAGCTATGACTGCTTGGAATGTTCTTTCTGTGGGAGACACCTGGAAGGGCCATTCGGTCGGATCGGCTTGGCGACCTTAGCCTTGGCGAAGTGTGGAAAAATAGGAATGGGGAAGTAAGTAATGAGTTATCTCATTGAATCAAGGCATTGATCCAGAAATTGATCAACGATTTCTTGATCGGAGCCATTACCCTTGAATTCCGTGCGGCACTTTTTTTGGAGATACGCAAAGCCTTCTCGCAAAAGCTTTAATCGGTGTTCGGTCTCTTCGTTTTTTTCTGAATCTATGGCGAGAGATGAGAGCTTGGAATGCTCTTGCGCCATCTCTCGCAATGTGAATAGCTGTTGCCTCAAAACTTGATCACTAACTTGAGGCATTTCTGGGACCGCCGAATTTGCACTCTTTGGCTTCATGTCTGATCGGCATCCTGCGCAAAAAATTGCGCAAAACAATATCACCGAAATGAAACGTATAGCAAACATTGCATTAGGCGATTATTGACCAGACTCGCTGCCAATGACGCGGTAAAATGCAGCATTGCCAGTCCGCGTAAATTCAACCTCAAGCTTACCGTTACGGATAAAAACATCAGCGCTATTGATGTTCATATCGCTCCAGTTATTGAGGTCTTGTGATTGTTTGATGCCAAACTGGATCTTGCCTTTGCCAGTCGCTTGATTGACCTCCAAAACAGGGGTTCCCATAGCCATCGAGCGTATTTGATCAGACTTATACAGACCATATGTGTTGGGGGCGGCCACAACAGACTGTACTCCATTGTTGAAAAACCCTGTAGTTGCCGAGGTAGGAACAAAATTAGCTTGCACCGATTTGTTAGAATTTACTGCGACTTGGAGTGGGTTGGCACTTCCCACAGCATCGCCCGTCCAGTGAGAGAAGGCGAATCCTGCGGATGGTGTCGCGGTAAGCGTAGCCGTTGCATTGACATCAAAGCTTCCTCCACCAGTAACCGTGCCTCCCGTGCTCGCTTGAGTAGTCACAAGCAAGCTGGCGAGTTGTGTGATGGTGTATTCTTTGCCTGATACAATGATGCGACCTGTCCGCGATTGGCCCGTGGTATTTGAAGCAAGGCTGTAACGTACCGTGCCGTTACCTAAACCGGTGTTTCCGCCGACTAATGTGATCCACGGTTGTGTGACAATCGCTTCCCATACCGCACTGATCGGCGCTGCGACACCAAACTCACCGGCACCCGCATTACTACCTACTTGTGCCACTTGAGGTGTGATACTGAGAGTGTAGCCGCGTTGAGTAAAGTAGACTTTTTTTCCGGCGATTGTTACTGATCCCGTGCGAGATTGTGATGTATTGGTGTAAGGATCGGCTACAATGAAAACTGAGCCAGCTCCAACCCCACTTTCACCGAGAGCTACGGTGAGCCATGCTACATCGCTCACGGACTGCCATTGAGCGTTGCCTTCAGGAGACACCTCGACCCATCCGCTCCCACCATCGGTGGAGAAGACTGTTTCTTCATAAGTAAGATTTGCGTTTAAGCCAGCTTGTGAAACGGTGAAGGTCTGCTGTGCAATCGTAACAGTTCCTGTTCTCTGATACACGGTTGGGTTGGCTTCCGCCTGAACTTGAAGTGTTGTCGAGCCGGCAGAATCAGTAGCAGAAAGAATCGTTAGCCAAGGTGTCGAAGTGCTGGCTGTCCATGTTACATTCAATGGAAGCGTAAGTTGAGCAGTAGCAACACCTCCCTGCGCTGGGAGAGTGGCAGAAGCTGGTGCAAGATTAGGCTGCACTACTCCTTGGGTGACCGTGTGAATCAAGCTGCGGGGCTTTTCAAGATTATAGATATTTCGCACTTCTGATACTGATAGAGCACCATCATATACTGCGAGATCATCAAGAGAGCCGTTCCAACGGTTGATGACGATTGACTGGTAGCTTTCCGGCCATGATCCGAAACGGTAGCCCGTAAGTAGCGGAGTGCTACCTATTTCCGAGCCATCGAGGATTACACGAACAACGTTGTCTAATGATGCTGAAACGGCGAGGTGGTGGAAGCGTGTGGTGCTAAGAGAAATCGGGAAGTTCGCCTGCTTGGAGCTATCGTTATTTACTTGGACCCGCAGCGAGGTTCCGCCGCTGGTCAACACCAAGCTGAAGCTGGGGGTTGCGTTCGAAGTTTGAAGGCGTTCGAGCAGAACCGTGTCGTTTTGGGGGAGCGAATCAAACTTGATCCACATGGCATAGGTGGCATTTGGGCTGGTGTGGGGAGCATGAGCGCCCTCAACTACGATGTTCCCTCCCGTGGCATTCCACTTCAGCGCGTTTCCGGCACGTCCGAGTCGGTCAGTAGTTGTTGATACCTCAGTCAATCGGAAAGGTAAACGAGTTGCTCCAAGAGAATTGCCCTTAAACTCAAAGCGGTAGAGCGGTGTGGTGCTTGTCTCGACCGTGCTGGACTGAACTGTTGCAGTAACAGACGATGGACGTTCTGTTTCTGTGAAATAATAACGACCGCCATCACCAACATCGTGCAGACTACCATCGGAGAGCATTAAAATAAACTCACCGCCCCAATAATCATGTCGGTAGTGAGGATGATGATGGTAATAATACCCATCAAGATTAGTATTAGTAGGCCGATAAGCTGGAAATCCTGAACTAAAATTAGCTTGATGCTCTTTTCTCTTCCATCCAATCCATGCTTCCCCATAATTCCAACCTGATCCAAGATTGCTAGCTTCGGAGGTGAACTTGCTTTCGAGGCTATCTTCACCAAATCGTGCTAGCAGATTTGCTTCATACTGTGTTTCGGGAGACGCTAGGTATTGTCCTTGACCACGCGAATTGCATGCTGATGCATCATCCCACCCTCTTGCTTCTGCGATCCCTCGATATCTCGAATATGGACTACTCGAAAATTGTTGATTCCATGCCCTTGCTTCCACCTGTGCAATCGCCCGATTATAAATACGAAAATCTCTAAGTTTGCCATTTAGTATTCCGGGGGACGGGTAATTCGAGTGACCGAACTTTAATTTGTTTTTTGTCGTAGAAGTAGGGAAGAAATCCGCAGAAAGTGTAAAGTTGAAAGAGGAAGTCGAAAATGCCTCATTGCCGACAGTGCCAAAGTATAGCTTTGTTTGACGTGCACTTGTTTGGGTAAGCAACACTTGATACATTGTATTGATGTTGACTGTATGATTCGACACATGAGAAATACCATTCACTGCTACAACGAGTTTGTTTTGCTCATTCACGTAAATCGCAGAATCATTTCCGCTACCATGATCAATTGAGAAGAGAGGGTGCGTTGCGCCACTTTCAGTTACCTCAAAACCGAAGCCAATTGAGAATGATGGATCTGCGCGGTGATAGGCATTATCACCGTAACCGAAAGTATTCACGTATACTTTCGTACGTCCATCGAAACTAAAATCATCAAGAGCATTTTCCAAGTGTCTTTCCCAACCCGTTAGATCATCGCGCCCCTGATACCACCCGATAAGTCCGCGAGTCAGGTCGACGTTCGGCTGAAACACGGGTGGTGTAATTTGGATTCTCCCAATTCTCTCAGATAGCCCAGGGTTTGCAGATGCTACATACTGAATGTTGCCATTACCTGCTCCACTAGTGCCTTGCGAAATAACGATCCACGGGCTGAGACTTTCAGCCGTCCAAGAAGCGTCCGGTGTCGCCAAAACTGCAACATTACCATAAGCTCCCAGTGCGTCTGCTGTTGCCTCCTTGGGTAGAATATCGAGAAGGGGGTTAGAAGTTCCCATTTGTTGGATAGTAAAGGTAGCACTTCCAATACTGACAGTGCCTGTTCGTTCGAGAAAACTGGGATTGGTGCCGATGGCCAGAGTAATCGTAGAATCGCCGAATTTGTTGCCAGGATCAACCACCGAGATCCAAGAAGCATTAGGAGTCACATTCCATGTAGTAGTAGCCAGAGCTGATACGGAAACTTGAATAATATCAGAACTGTATGCCTTTTCCACGGACTTAGGGGAGATGTTGACATCTGTTCCCGTTTGCGTAAGCGCAAAAGTCTTGCCTGCAATGGTCAGAGAAGCCGTCCGAGTGGTGACACCACCGTAGGGCGCGACAGTATAGGTTACTGTGCCACTGCTAGTGCCAGACGTAGGACTGACTGTCACCCATTCAGCATTCGAAACTGCCGTCCAAGCAACACCAGCATCGACTGTAACAGATACAGAACCTGTCGATCCATTAAGATTGGTCGTGCCGCTGGTAGGACTGAGCGTGGCATTGTAACCAGTCTGTGTGACGGTGTGTGCCTTTCCGGCGAGAGTGATGATGCCTTGGCGTGTATCTGCGGAAAAGTTTGAGCTGACCACATAGATACAGGATTGTCCGGCATTGCCAGTAGTGCGAGGAGTGACAGTGATCCAAGGCACATTTTTCTCAGCCGTCCATATTCCCGATCCTGAGGTGAGGATGGAACCTCCGCCCCCATCCTTCGTGAAGGAGCGGGTCGGCGGATCAATGTTGATAGTCTGAGCAAGCGCGAGCCCAGTTAAGAGCATCAGGCAGAGGATTTGAAGCCAGCTGCTCTGTGTGGTCTTTGCGTGGAATCTAGGCCAAAGATGATTGTGTTGTGGATTCATGATACTCTTTTTTTTGATGGGCTAGGAAATGGAGAAATAGTGCCGATAAAATTCCCGAACGGGCCCAAGGTAACTAATTCAGTAACGAAAGCAAGCAAAAATCGAGCATCAAAAAAAATTTGCAAAGTTGGACTAGTGCTTACAGCTTCAATGATTTACTAATCTATTAGGAAAGGCGTTCTGCATAGACGTTGAGACAAAATCGGCTATCTACTTGCCTCTGCTCGATTCTAATTCTTTTATAAGCAGTCTGGGTCGATTATGATCTTATAGTTGTTTCCAACTATACAGCTTAAGCTGCACTGCTTGGAATGTTCTTTCTGCTGAAGCCACATGACTCACTCCGCTCTAACAATAAAACCTTCTGATTTCTCGTTAGAATTGGTGACAAATGAAATTTTGTTAGGCGCGCAAACCGTTGATAATCAACAGGAAATCTATTTCAAGTGGTGACAAAGTTCTTGGGTAGCACCACCCCTATCCAAATCCTATGAAAGGTGCCATTTTTCGTTTTACACTTTTTTTACATCGTTTTGAGTGGTTTTTGGGAACAAAATCGAGGGGCTCCAGCCGAGCTCTTTCCCTACAGCCGTAATGGATGCAAGCGTTTCGGGGACGTCCGCTGGATGGGCATTTTGGTAGCTCACGTTAGGTGTAAAATGTGTAAAATTTGACCCCGAAAAGTGTAAAGCAGACACATCATTTTGAGCGGCTTCCACCATGTCCATGACGGAGTGATTTTGGCCGGTTCCTACGTTCAGGACTGCGGCTCCCTGACCCTGCCAATGGAGTGCCAATTCGACCGCTCTGGCCACATCCTCGACGTGGGTGAGGTCGCGGCGTTGGCTGCCATCCCCGTTGATGATGACGGGCTTTCCTGCGAGCATGCGTTGGCGGAATGCCTCCAGTGCCAGATCGGGACGTTGCCCTGGTCCCCAGACGGAAAAGAACCGCAGGGCGAGAAAGCGCAGACCGTGGAGGCGTGAGTAGAGTCGTCCCCATTGCTCGCCGTGGAGCTTGGTGAGGGCGTAGGGGCTGCATGGATCAGGAGCGCTGGTTTCTACCGCAGGCAGGGGTGTATCGGGGCCGTAGACGCTCGATGACGAGGCAAAGACGAAATGGGGCGTGCCCATCTTGCGGGCGTGCTCCAGCAGGCGTATCGTGCCCATGACATTGCTGAGCTCGCACTGGTAAAACTTCACCCCCTTGGGCAGTAACATGGCAAACTGATACTTATGCGCGGCGACGCCAAACAGCAGAAAAAATACCGGCACAAAGTAAGAGGAACGCGACCTTCGGTTCTGGAACTGCTGTAATGGTGATAAAGGTGTTAGCTCCGTTCGTATCACCCACGAAATTCGATCCAGGCGATGTGTCGTTGTAATTAATAGTCCATGTATTCGCTCCAAAAATAATCGATGAGCCGTTGACAAGTGGCGCCAAGCCCGATCCAGCATCATATTGAAAAATCCCCCCATTCCATGGGTCAACTGAGCTAATGAGAGTGAATTTGGTTCCGATGATTTGGACTGACATCGGTGATAAATCTGATAGGCCGAGGATCGCTCCCTCCTGTATATTTACACTGCCGTAGGAATACATCAAATCTGCTGCGAGCGTTGTGGTGTTGATTTCGTAAGCGTAAAGCGAGCCCGAGGAAAAATTCACTGTTCCGCTCCCGAATGACTCGATCGAATTCCCCGGAGACAAAATGCCCCTGACATTGATATTTCCCGTCACACTACCAGCTCCACCGAGCTTAGCATCCTTTGCTACATTTACAGCGCCCTCACCCGTATGATTGCCATTGATGCGCAGGTCTGCACCAGCGTTGACATGGGTTTGACCAGCATAAGCATTATTTGCCGTTAAAATGGTGGTTCCTGAACCAGCAGCGGTCAATGAGCCGCTTCCTGTGATGGCTTGACTGGTGAAATCCACGCCCTGACTTACAAGGTTGTTCCGATTAATAAACAACGCAGAATCATTAACGATCGCGCTGTTAACGGAAATCGCTCCGCCTGAACCGCCATTTCCGAGTTGCAACACACCACTACGAATCATCGTCTGACCCGCGTAGGAATTGCCACCTGTTAATTCGATTTTCCCGTTTCCTTCTTTGATGAATTGCCCCGCGCCGGCAATCGATCCGGAGATAACTCCCGACCCATCAAACGTAGCCATTGCGTCATTTGCTAAGGTCACGTTCGTGGAGATGGACGAAGCATTCGCCAGAATCACCTTGCTCGTAATGCCCTCTAACAACAAGTTGCTCGTTTGGCCAAGTGCCGTAGAGCTCATGATTTCAAGCTCACCTCCCTGCATGGTGATTTGACCGGAAAACGCATGGGAGTCTCCCCCCATCGTGAGTTTTCCTGAACCTCTTTTGATCAATTCCCCACTGCCAGAAATTCCGCCACTTAGCACAAGATTAGTGGAAACATCCGCAGTCACCCGATTGGTTCCGCTACCAGCGACTACAAGATTTGCAAGCACCTCGCTGACGCCATCCGACTTATCGTAGATGATCCCGCCTGCGCCCGGATTCAGACTACCACCAGTCGCGGTGTCACCCGTGATTTTCAAGCTCCAGGATTCCAAAAAACCTGCGGCACCTTGTCTGGTATCGGCGACAAGCAAACTCCAGCGATCACTACTCAACATCTGCCCATTCAGTGCGGACAGTCCATGCGTAATGGTGGACGCATTGTAGGCTTGTGCTGTAGCATACGGATTGACGGAAAGTCTCCCATCCGCGGCAAAAACTCCGTTTGCTGTTGTAGCATGGAAAACATTGGTGGCGTTTTGCGAATCATCAAAGACGAAATCAGCCGATGAGAGCGAGCTACCCCATTGCCTCACATCGGTTGCTCGCGGTCGATTGACCAACACGGCCACGCGCTCATCTTCACTGGCAGTGCCATAGGTTAATGAAACAAAGTAGTCCCCCAAGCGCATGGTGTCACCTGTCGCGCTTCGCATCACAATACGGGCGTCCACATCCAAAATAGAAGTCAATCCAGTTTGGGAAATCGTTCGCACATCGACATACTGTCCATAATCGGTAATGTTGGTCTGCGCTGAAAAAAAACGCTCGACCACGACTTGCGCCCTAAGCGGCAAAAGGCACATGGGCAGCAATAGAAAATAGAGATGACGCGGCGTCATGGGATTTCAAAAAAGTTAACGCCTTGCGCGGACAAACATGCTTTGTTTCCACTCGGAAACGTGATTTCCCGCTAAAACGATAGATACAGTGAAAGAGCCCGTCAATCCTGTTGGAACAATACCAGATGAATGCCATGTGATCAGATCGGCTGACCATTCCACTTGATAGTTTTGGCCGGGGACACCGATGAAATCCATTCCTAATGATGTTTGATTGCCATCAAAAATAGGAATTCCGGTGCGAACGAACTGGAGTGTGAAAGGAGGATTGGCGCCCTGAGCATTCACCGTGACGACTCCATTGGCATTGGATACACCATCACTGATGACATAGCCGAACGCTTCCGTCGTAGAATGAGATGGAGTAAAGAAAATCCATCCATCGTCTTCTTCTTCGCCAAGAAATACGCTGTTTCCGGTTCCTGCAATAACGGTCGTCAGGATCAATCCCTGCGATGTTTTGCTGCCATCGGGCAGGATGCGAATATCGTTCGCCAGAAGCTTTTGCAAGGAAATCGAGATGGCGGAGTGATCGGCGGGCTTAGTTAGGGAGTCGGGCATGGCGAGCGGTCCGCTAATCACAAAATCACGATAGGCGCTGCCCACATATTCTTGGCTCAGACTGCTGGCGCTGACCCGATAGAGACCGGGAGTCGCCGGCGGGGTAGCTGATGACGTGTAGACGGTGTCATTCCTGCCCTCGTATATGAGTGCAAGAGCATCAACATGCTGTGCTTGTGCCAAAAAAGCTTTGGGAGAACCATCCGCAGCCAGACTGCCCGGCGCAACAAAATCGACTGAGGGCAGAGCATCAGGATCGAACAATTGACCGGCAAAGCCAGCACGCAAGCGATATTGGGCGGAGACTCCTTCCGCGCCGGGGGAGTTTGAAAAAACTCCTTGGTAATTAGCGCTGCTAGCTAGTTGACCACCCTGATCGATGGATGAAGGCTGAATGGTATAATCCGCGCTCATCAGCGGCCCTGCAAAAGGAGGGCTCAGCAAAATCAGGATTAGAATCAGATAACGGTTCATCAGCTCAACGACTTTCGATTAATGCTTCCAGTTTTCGGATGCGGGCTTCTTGATCCGAAAGACGTTTTCTCAATTCCGTATTTTCTTGGTTAAGCTCCTGAATCGCAGCAGCAGAATAAATGGTGAGCGGATAGGTATCGACCCGCAGGATTTCCGAGCCATCGGGCAGTTTCTCGCCGCTGCTTTTCACATCATCCGGGAAAACCTGTTGGAACTCCTGGGCGATCACGTTCGGATAGCGGCGGTCCTCGATCTCAGGGTGGGCCGCCAGATACTCGTCAGAGTAACGGAAATCGACCAAACGCACTTTGTTGAGCGTTTCCAAAGCACTGCCGATCGACGCGATGTCTGTCTTGATCCGGCGGTCTGAATTCGAGAGCCAGCTTCCAGCGGTGCTCTTGCTGGCGCTGCCATTGACTTCCAGGGCATTGGTGGTCGGTGTGCGCTGGATGCCGACCTTACCTGAGAAGACGTTGTCTTGATCAAGGAGGGCGACTTGGGCCATGATGGCATCAGCCCGCAACGCAAGCGCGTGCGAAGCGCCCGCCGCGATGTGCGTCACCTTGGTGGCTGCCGCCGGTATTGTTGTCTGGCTGTCCGAGTTGTCACCCCACAGCACCAGTGTGCCGTCAGTCTTCAAGGCCATGCTGAACGCGTAACCGCCAGCGATTTTTGAAACCCCGCTGAGACCCGCCGGAACCGTGACCTGACCGCTAGCATCCCATCCCCACGCGATCACCGTGCCATCGCCTTTGAGCGCAAGGCTGTGGTAGGCGCCCGCGGCGATGGCGACCACATTGGAAAGTCCGGACGGCAGGGTCACTTGCGCGGCGTCATTGCGACCCCAAGCGATCACCGTTCCATCATTCTTGAGCGCGAGGCTGTGGTCGGATCCCGCGGCGATCGCGATGATGGTCGCACCGGTCAGGCTGGCCGGCAGGGTCGTTTGACCAAAGCTGTTGTCACCCCAGACGCGGACGCTGCCGTTGGCGAGCAGCGCGAGACTGTGTTTCTCGCCGGCGGCAACCCGAGTGGCGGTGGTAATTCCGCTAGGAATGGTGGTTTGGCCGTAGGTATTGTTACCCCAAGCAACGAGTGTGCCGTCGGATTTCCGGACCAGGTTGTGCGCGGTGCCGGCGGCGATTTCCGTGACTCCGCTCAAACTGGCAGGGACCGTCACCTGACCGCTGGTATTGAGTCCGCGGGCGATCACGGTGCCGGAGTCGAGCAGGACGAGGCTATGGGATTCACCGGCAGCAACTGCGGCGACGTTCGCCAGCGCCGGCATGGTTGTCTGGCCGTTGCTATTGTTGCCCCAAGCGAGCACTGGCACCATCGGAGCGGTGGTGAGACTGGTCGTCGGGACCGAAGGCGGCACCGAGTCAGTAAAAGCAAGTGTCTTGCGGGTGGGGCTTCCAGAATTGGTGGTGAGGAAAAGGTTCGTGCCATCAAACTCCACCGAACCGAAAGCGGGAGTCGTCAGGCTGACGCCAGTAGCCAAGCGCAAGGGCGCAGCCGATGCCGTTCCAGTCGGAAGAACCACCGTTCCCGTAAACGTCGGGCTGGCCAGATTCGCCTTGAGAGCATCGTTACCGTTGAGCTTATTGATCGCGCTTAGGATCGTGTCGGTGGCAGTGATTGTTCCCGCGGCAGAGGCATAATTAGTCAAGACTTTGCCCGTAAC
>CAMDAD010000043.1 GCA_945888515.1 Akkermansia muciniphila
GGTGCCGGGACACTGGTGCTGGGTGGCAGCAATACCTACGGCGGGGCGACAACGATCAACGCGGGAGTGCTGCGGATCACCCACAGCGCTGCCTTGGGAGGCACGGCAGGAGGCACGACGCAATTGGGCACGAGCGCGTTGGAACTGGATGGCACGAGTGGTGCTCTGACGATCGGAGCAGAAGCCCTGAGCATCAGCGGCGGAGGCATCACCGATCAGGGAGCCTTGCGCAACATTGCGGGCAATAATACCTACGGCGGAGCGCTGACATTGGCAGCGCAATCACGGATCAATTCTGATAGCGGAACATTGACCTTGAGCAACGCGGCTGCGGTGAGCAGTGTGGGCCGCACCTTGGTAATCGGAGGAGAGGGCAACACGACGATCTCCGGGGCAATCGCATTGGGTTCCGGTGGCGTGGCCAAAGATGGAGGGGGCACGCTCACCCTGAGCGGTGCGAATACCTATACAGGGAATACCACGGTCGGTGGCGGTGTGCTCAATGTAACGGGTAGCATCAGCGGACTCAGTAACTCGACGATTTTGGCATACGGCGGAAGCGCTACGAAAACCGTCGTCAACGTAAGCGGCAGCTACAGCGGTTATCTCACTACAGGAGCGAATGTTGCTGAATCGGTTGCTGTTCTCAATCAGACGGCGGGCAGTATCTCTGTATTGCCGCCGAATGGACAAAGTCTTCAGTATCTTGCGAACAACGGAGGGTATGGTATGCTCAACATCACTGGCGGAACCTTCACGACAGGGCGCTTTGATGGCACAGGTTTGTCTGGAACTGCTTCGACAGCTGCCGTGATTTACGTCGGTAATTCCGGGACATTGAATCAGAACGTCGGCGATTGGTTCCTACCCATCCGTAACAATGGGATGATGACCATGACAGTCGCACCAGGTGGAACCTTCACACGCCAGCCTGCCACGACATCACAATTCTCGATCATAGGCCTGACCGGTGTCAATTCTTACGGCATCTTTAACGTGGCTGGTGGCACCGTGGATACGGGGTCGCGTGGCATCAATTTTTCTCAATCTTCTTTCAGCCCCGGGGCTGGAAACGTAGGTTTCGTCAACGTAGCGGGCGGCACACTCACGCTGGGCTTGAATACGGCACTGGGCGCAGCGGCCGGATCCACTCAGGCATTTTTCAATTTCGCGGGTGGAACCGTTCGTGCGAGCAACAACATGACGGCGGTGATTCCTGCTGCCACTGCGAACTACGCGGTGCGTTCGACTGTTTTTGGCGCGGTAACCAATAATACCAATGCCAATACTGCATTTAACACTCAGGTGGGAAGCACCTCCAACTTCAGCGGTGGTCTGGTGGTGGACACGAACTCATTTAATGTGGCGTTTACCAATGCACTTCTGGGCGCGGAAAATTCCTACGGTGTCACGCAAGAAAACATCGGGGATCTGTCGCTGTCGCCAGGAAACAGTGGTTACATCGGAGCGCCGATGGTGCAGTTCGCTGCTCCAGCGGCCGGTGGAGTTCCTGCCACAGGATACGCGCTCATAAGCGGTGGTCAGGTGACAGGGATTGTCATCACCAACCCAGGCACGTATGCCCTTGGTGAGCAGCCCAACATCACGCTTACGGGTGGTGGTGGAGCGATTCCTCCTTTCAGCACTAGCGAGTTGCAAACGCAGAACACGGCGGGCGGGCTGACGAAGAATGGAACGGGAACGTTGACGATGTCGGGAGCGAACACCTATGCGGGAGCGACAAGCGTCAATGGCGGAACGCTACTGCTGAATGGCAGCGCAGCCACATTGCCCACGACCAGCGGCATCACCGTAAATAGCGGTGCTGCGCTGGCCTTTACCTCGGGCAGTGCATCTGCTCTCGACTTGCCCGGCAAAACACTCAATCTGAATGGCGGCACGCTCGGATTCGATGTGGGTGCCGAGGGTGCTTCCGATACGATCAATGTGGATACCTTCACATTATCGGCCAACAGCTCGCTCGCCTTTACTGGAGTCGGTGCGGTGGGTGGAAGCTACACTTTGCTCACTTCGCTCAATCCGATTGTCAATACTGGTTCGTTTGCCATTTCCGGACAGACGCTGGGTCGGGTGAATCTGGTTCCCACGATTACCGCCAACAGCATTACAGTGACGACGACGCTGGAAGAGGGTGTATGGAACCAAGCGGGTGGCGGCAACTGGAGTGTGGGGAATTCCGGAGGTCCGAGCGCGCCAAACTGGCACAACTACAAGCCGACGGTGCCAGAAGATGCCGCTTTGTTTGGCTCTGCGATCACGGCGCCTTCGACCGTGTTGGTGGACACTCCGCACACCGTGAGCTACCTGCGATTTGACAGCGCGAATGCCTATACGATCGGAGCCAATGGCAGTGGTAACTTGACTCTCAACAATGGATCAAGCATTGCCGCCGTCACGGTGACCTCGGGGTCCCATACGATTGCGGAAAATGTGGCATTGCTCAGCAACACCAACTTGCTGCCAGCAACTGGCACTACGTTGACTGTAAGCGGTGTGATCAGCGGTGCTAGTCGGGCGTTGACGGTGAATGGATCAGGCAACGTGGTGCTTTCTGGCGCAAACACCTATACGGGTGCTACTACCGTGAGCAACGGCACACTGACTCTCTCCGGCGCGCGCACCGCCACAGCAACGGGAGGTTTCACCGTGGGCAATGTCGCAGGCAATACCGCTACGCTCAACGTCAGCGCTGGTAGCTTTACCGTGGGAGCTTCGGGCTCGAATTTCCTCATCGGAAATATCACGGGAGCAACCGGTGTGATGAATCAGACGGGCGGTAGCCTGACTACCATCGGCAACCAGTTGTTAGTTGGGAATTTGGGTGCAACGGGCACATACAACCTGAGCGGCGGAACGCTTACGACCATCG
This sequence comes from Akkermansia muciniphila, assembly GCA_945888515.1. Taxonomy (GTDB): domain Bacteria; phylum Verrucomicrobiota; class Verrucomicrobiia; order Verrucomicrobiales; family Akkermansiaceae; genus UBA956. The sequence goes on from CAMDAD010000043.1 coordinate 2,891, forward strand.
CTGGTGCACTAGGTGTGACTGTGGGCGTGAACGATGGATCCACGGCGACGTTCAACCTGAGTGACACAGGGGTGCTATCGATGCCTGCGACATCCACCTTACAAATCTGCCGTTCGGACAACAGCGCCGCTACTGGCACAACGGGTACGTTCAACCAGACGGGCGGCACGGCTACGGTGGGGATCTTACAAATGGGTGGCCAAGCGAACAATGCGAATGCCATTGCCACCCTTAACCTCACTGGTGGTAGCTTCGCGCTGACGACCTTTGGCGTTTTGAGCGCTGCGGCGAATTCCGTTTCCACGATCAACATCGGCGGAGACGCGTTAGTCACGCTGCCCGCGATTCCTACGACACGCGGCGCGGGAGCAACAACCACCTTGACCTTGGATTCGACAACGGGATCCCTAACGCCTGCAGCGGCCAGTGCCACGTATATGCCAGCTGGTGCTTTCACGAACGCCTACCTGACGAGCAACGGCGCGAAGTTCAACGTGCCATCGGGACGAGACATCACCATCGGCCAGGTATTTCAAGATGCCGTAGAGCCTGCCGCAGCGGGAACGCTAACCAAGAGCGGAGTGGGAAATCTCTCTCTTGCGGGAGTGCACTCCTACACGGGAGCCACTACCATTAACGAAGGCACATTGACCATCAATGAGGGCTCAATTGCGGGCTCCAGCGAAATTGTCAACAATGGCATATTGGCCTATGCTCTCTCCACCAATGCGAGGACCTATGCCAATGTCATCAGTGGCACGGGTGCGCTCACGAAGAGCGGAACTAACGTGCTCACTCTGTCTGGCTCAAACACCTACAGCGGCATCACTTCGATTACGGGTGGCACGCTACAGATCAATGCTGCGGATCATATCGGCGATGGCTCGGAGACAAATACGATCACTCTGGGAGGCGGCACGCTGCGCTCTTCTGCGGGCAGCTACAGCCTCGGCACGAATCGTGATATCACGATGACGGGCGCTGCTACGATACAAGCGGATGCGGACACGCTGACGGTCGATGGAGACATTGCCAACGGCGCCAGTGCTCTGACACTGCGCGGCACCGGTAACGTGGTTGTGTCGGGTGTCATTGGTGCAGGAGCGACGCCAACGGGAGGGTTGAATATTGGCACCAACAGTGCCGGGCCTGCGAATGTGACCTTGAGTGGAGACAACCTGTTCACGGGTAACGTCTCCTTGCCAGCGCAGAACACGCAGCCGAAGGCAACATTGACGTTGGCTAACTCGGGTGCTTTGGGCGTTGGGCCGAAAACGATCACTGCAGCTGGCGGCGGTGAGATCTACCTGCAGAACAACATTACCATTCCCACAGGAATCAATTGGACGCTTAGCGGCTTGGCGGCTCTTTGGAATGCCTCCGGAAATAATACCATTCAGGGCAATCTTAACATCACTTCCGGCAATGGAGATACCGCTCTCACCTCAGTCAGCGGCCTCATGACGGTGAGTGGAAATGTGAGTGCAGGCGCTACGATCCGTCAACTCCGCTTACGAGGCGATGGCAATGGTCTCATTTCCGGGGTGATTTCGAACGGCTCAACAGTGAACTTTCCAGTGTTGAAAGACACCGGTTCAGGAACGTGGACTCTCTCGGCTGTGAATACCTACACGGGGACTACCACAGTCAACGCAGGCACCTTATTGATCACTGGATCGGTCGCAGGCGCGGCGAGCGCGGGAACCACGGGTGTGCTCGGTGGAACGGGAACCGTTACCGGTGCCGCCACCATCGCCACGACCGGCGTTCTCTCGCCCGGCGTCAACAACGTCGGCACGCTGAACTTTGGTAGCACGCTGTCATTGGATGCCGGTTCCAACTACGCGGTGACCATCACGGGCAACGGAGTCAATGATAAGGTCAATGTCACCGGTGCTCTGACGGCTAGCGGTGACATCACCGTCAGCTTGGATGGCTACACACCTGTGGTCAACGATAGCTTTGACCTGGCAGATGCTGCCTCGATTGCAGGAACTCCGAACCTTATTCTGCCGACCCTGAGTGCCGGACTGAAATGGAACACGGATGCGTTTGCGACGACAGGCCAGATCTCGGTGGAAACATCGGATCCGTTCCTTGCCTGGGCCAGTGGCTTCGGTCTGGTGGGTGGTGATGCGGCGAAATCGGCTGACCCCGATGGCGACGGCATGAACAACTTGTTGGAGTTCGCCACGAACTCGAACCCAAGCAACGGAGGATCCGGAGCGCGGGTGTATGGCAAGATCCACATGATCGGAGCGAGCCCTGTGCTGACCTATACGGTTGCCACGCGTGCCACTGCGACCTTTGCCGCCAATGGCAGCAAGCAAGAGGCGACGAAGGATCTGGTGAAATACAGCATCGAGGGCTCGGACGATCTGAGCACTTGGAACACGGTGGTGGTGACAGAACTGAACAGCAGTGATTCTACTGCGGTGCAGGGTGCGATCGTGCCCGCACTGCCCACGCTGGAGAGCGGATGGGAGTGGCACACATTCCGCACGGAAGGAGATACTGCGACCGACAGCAGTGACTACATGCGCCTGAAAGTGACGGACGCAACGCCACAGTAAGAAAAGGCGAATCGACAAAGCGGCCACCTCCGAGCGGGGGTGGCCGTTTTTTGCGATTTGTTCTTGAATCTACGATCGTGGCGCAGGCATGGCGTTAGGGACTACACAGAAAAGGACTGCACAGAAACCCCAGTGGAAATTCCAGATACTACCCAACCTCCTCGAACACGCCGCCGCCTAACAATTTTCCGCCATCATAAAACGCGCAGATTTGGCCTGGGGAAATCGCGCGTTGCGGTGTGCGGAATTTCACCTCGCATTTACCGTTCACTTGCGTTATAACTTCACATGGTTCGGCCTTCGCGCGGTAGCGCGGTTGGGCCTCCATCAGGGTTGTGCCCTGCGGGGATTCATGGATCCAGTTGAGTGTGCCGACGATGCAATGATGGGCGTAGAGACCGGGTGACTGTTGCGTGTCCCAACCGACGATGAGACGATTGTTTTTCATGTCCTTCCCGACGACGACATAAGCCATACCTTCGCGGGGTGATGCGACGCCGTGACCTTTGCGCTGGCCCAGGGTGTAGAGGTGTAGGCCTTGGTGCCGACCGCGCAGTTTGCCATCGGTATCGACGATATCACCGGGTTGATCGGGCACGTGATGGCGGAGAAAGTCGCTCATTTTTATGGCGCCAATAAAGCAAATCCCTTGGCTATCTTTTTTGTGCGCGACAGGAAGAGCGAATTTTGTGGCGATGGCGCGCGCCTCGGGCTTGAGCATTTCTCCCACGGGAAAAAGTGCGTGCGCGGTTTGCTGTTGGGTCATCATCGCGAGAAAGTAGCTCTGGTCTTTATTCGGATCAGCACCGCGGAGAATCGCTGCGCTGCCATTGGCGGAAACTCTCTTGCGAGCGTAGTGACCCGTGGCTACGAAGGAAAAATCCTGTGCCAAGGCATAGTCAAGAAACACGCCGAACTTCATTTCGCGATTGCACCAGACATCGGGGTTCGGCGTGATGCCCTGGCGGTAGCCAGCGATGAGGTAATCGACGATGCGGTGGCGATACGAGTCGATTAGATCGATGACACGAAACTCAATGCCGAGATGTTTCGCGACGGCATGAGCGTCCTCAATGTCTTGTTCCCAGGGGCAATCGCCGGGGATACCTTCCTCATTGATCCAGTTTTTCATGTAGCCCGCCACGACTTCGTGGCCTTGCTCCAGTAACAAAGCGGCCGCTACTGCGCTGTCCACTCCCCCGGATAATCCGACCAATACTTTTGCCATGGGAAGTCAGGGTGACGTCGGAGCTACGGCATGATGGAGCGCGGTGATCAGCGACGTCACTTCCGCGCTGCTTAGCGGGTGATCAACGATCATGGCAAGCACCAGACGGCCATGCAGGGTTTCCACGGGGATCACTTCGAGCAAACCGACGGAGCCTATTTTCACTTGCACGCGGCCCCCGCCTTGCGGTGATTGTTTGGCGGCCTTAGCCATGCTGCGTGCCACAAAATGCAAGCGCCCGTGATCAGCGTCATCGAACAGCAAGTCGCCGACCTCATCTAACACAAAAAGACCTTGCGTGTGACCCTGCGCCTGGAGCCACTCGCGAAACCGTCTCAGGCAGTCCAGCAATGGGCCACGGACTCGGGAGTCGTTGCTCACAACGGCATCACCGCTACGCGCCAAGTCTGTAGTGGGTGGGAGAGACGGTTTAGCGGGAGGAGGCGATTTTTTTTCTTCGGAAGAATCGGCCCCGCCAGCGGAGGAATCTTCGGCGAAACCGACAAAATCTCCATTGAATCCGGCATCGGCTGGGACATCATGCATGCGTGCAGGAGTCGACATCAGCGCTTCGGCCAAGCGTTTCATTTCCTGTGCGTCCACCCATGGTTGTAACGGATCCATCAGGCACGTATGTTTGATTGTTCCCACTTCGCTTCGATTTCCGAGCGAAGGCTGTCAAATACCGCCAGCGCTTCCGCGCCATCTTCCATGATGCCCACAGGCAATCCTTTGGCACTGGCACGCACAAAAATCCCATCGCGCGGGACACTGGTTTGGAATACCATGCCCTGTGGCAACAACTGGCGCAGGGCCTGGGCAGCTTCGCGACTTTCTTCCAGATCTTGCTGGAGCATGGTCAACACGACGCCTAGCACGAGCAGTCGCGGGTTCAACATTTTGATGCGACCCAGTCCCTCTAGCATTTTAGGAACGGAGCGCACACCCAGTGGTTCGGATTGTTGTGGGATGAGCACCGCGTTCGAGCAGGCGATCACATCCGCCGTAACGCCAAACAATCCCGCTGCTGTGTCGATCAGACAGACGTCAAATCCGCGTGCCGCCACCGCTCGCATGAAGGCGTGACTGCGAGACAGATTGGCACCTGCGATGCCTCCTCCGGCTTCGTAATTGCTCGCCTGACCGGCGGCCACAAGAGAAAAGGTAGCGAGGCGCGTGGGCACGATTAATTTTTCCAAATCAAGACCCGGGTCTTCGAGGAAATCATAAAAGCCTGGTAGCATGCGCGACTGCCGAGTCAATGAGAGCCCCACAGAGCCTTGCGGGTCGGCATCCACTAACAGCGTGCGCATTCCGGCACGAGCAAACGCATGGGCCAAATTGATCGCCACAGTTGTCTTGCCGACGCCTCCTTTTTGACTGGTTATCGCTATACTGATCACAATAAAAATGCTTACGCGCACATCATAGCGAGCGAGCGGCAATGCGAAAGTCTTTTTTTCCGTATCACGCCGCGTCCATCAAGTGAGGGGCAAAAGCGTGCGCATCCCAACTGGCGAAACGTCAACCCGATGAGGGCGGATCGAGATACGATGGATTCCATGCGGACGGTAGAAAAGGCTTCCCGTATCATGGCGTTCCACCCTACCGTGGTTCATGTATCTCCAGGCGCTTGGTTTTTCAAATGCGATCTTAATTCATCTGCTTTTACGAACCAGTTGATTTATTATAAGCAAAGTTCTTTTCAGAAAAAATACGAGATCCGCAATCGCACCATGCGTGGTTCAGAGGGATGATAGTGGATGTCATCCGTGGCAGAAATTTCTCCCGCAAGTTGTGATGTGTAATAATATTCGATGTCGTTGTCGTTTCGGTCGAGAAGGTTGAGGCATTGCAGCGCCACTTCCCAGTCCTTGGTGCGGTAGCCGACCTGTGCATTGACAGTGAGCGTATCTTTGCCCTCGATTTCCCCGGTTTCCTCCAGTGGTCGAGCCAGAAAAGCCCTCGCGCGCAGGCTGCCAAAAAGTCCTTCCTCTCGACCTAACACAATGCCACCACTAAACATCACAGGGATGCTGTTCGGGATGTAGTCGGCATTTCCCTGATCGCGAAAACGCGCGTAAGTCAGCGCCAGTTCGCCATCCACGGTTAGCCAATCGGATGGACGCCAGTAGTTTGACCATTCGATGCCGAATCGTCTGGAAGCAGGTCCCGCCTCGTTTGTCCCAGCATCACCCACGTAGACGAGTTCGCTATCGCTATCCAGCCACCACAGGCTGAGTGTGGAAGTCAGACCAGCCCAGGCTTGTGAGCGCACGCCTAGCTCGCCACCGATGGTGCGCACTAGTGGATCCACTCCTTGGATCGGATCTCCCGAGACGGGATCGATGCGATTGTTCACACCGCGTGCGTCATTGCTATGAAAGCCTGTGCCGAGGTTGACATAAAATTCCGTTTCCCTCCACGGTCCGAAAATCGCACTGAATTTCGGGCTGAGAATGCCATCCCATTCGGTGCCGCTGTTCGACTGGTTGTCACTGCTCACATCAAAGCAAAAGGTATCCGCGCGCAATCCTGCTACGGTGCGGAACCACGGCTTCCAGCGCACGGTATTTTCGGCGAACAGACCGTAGCTCGCCTCGTAGATATCGTCCACACGCACGGTATCCAGCCTTTGGCGGCGCTGTGTTTTGTATAGGCCGATGTCATCGACAACATCATGCCTTGTTTGAAAGCCTAGCGAAAATTCCGCCTCATGCCCAAGGAACTGCCTATCCTGCCACTCCCGCACGATTTCGCCGCCGAAAATCATTCGATCTTCCTGTTGCTCGAACTGATCGCCGCGCACAGGGTCGTCCAGGAAGTAGGTGAAGTTGGAGAAGAGATCGAGATCGTAGGCAACGCCATAGGCGCTGTATCGAGTGACCTCGGAGCCCTCTGTGGTTTGCATGTCGAATTGCAAGCTGTAGCGATGACTCTCACCGCCCGTGGTGTCATCGAGATTTCCGTAAACGCCGATCAATCCGTTAGATACCGCGCGTTTGGCAATTTGATCCGAGGAATCCCACTCACCACCGTAGCCCATCGCCGTGACAGAGAAATGGTTGTCGTCATCGCCTTGATAATAGCGAGCGAAGGCGTTCCAACGCTCGAAGTTTTCTTCGCGCTCCCAGGGACCATCATAGGTGTTCCATTCGCCGCCGAGGGTGAGTGTGCCGTTACCGACATCGAAACTATCCGCCAACAACATACGGTAGTAGTCGTATGCGCCATATTCCACGGAAGCGATGCCACGTGGTAGGCGATCCCATAACTGAAAGTCCGCACTGCCTGCTGTCGAGAGGTCGCCTTGGCGTGCGGAGTAAGTGCCCTTGGTGTAGTCGATGCTCCGAACCAACTCCGGCACCATTCCGTTCAAGTCCGTGTATCCTTGGCCGTGGGCATGACTGCGCATGTTCATCGGCATGCGATCGATGCTGATGGCGAAGTCCGTGCCGTGATCGAGATTGAATCCGCGTAGGAAATACTGCGTCGCCTTGCCCCCGCCGGCGTGCTGGGTGGTCACCATGCCTGGGACAATTTCCAGAATTTCACTGCGCCGAGTCAGCGGACGGTTGGCGATTTCCTTAAAGTCCGCGTATCCCTCAGAGGATGTGGCCGCTTGCTTTAGCAAATTTTCTGCTTTGCCGGTGACGATGATTTCCTCCAGCGATTGCGGTTCATCAGCAATGGCTAGCATGCAAAAAAATCCCATGCAGCACATGGCCGATCGTCGTGAGTGATTCATAATGCGCATTGTGTTACTTTTGATTAGAAACGGTCAACTCATAAAACATAGTATGTCTTAGGTTTTTTGAAGGAGGAACTGGGATTCGATCGAACAAGTGCAACGACGCGGCCATATTTTCTCTCACGTTGCTTGAGCCCAAGTCAATAGAATGTGGGAATCGGGATCATCCGCTCGTCCGACGTTTCTATATCCTGCTTTACGGAATGCCTGTCCTGTGCTTGACTGTTCCATCACATGCGCTGCTTTTATTCAGAAGATTTTGAACTGACTCTACCGGCGGGGCATCCGTTTCCGATGGATAAATTCCGGGTATCGAAGGACATGCTTCTCGAAGGTGGCATCATTACTCCGGAGGAAATTGTGCAGGTCCGCATGGCGGATTCTCATGTTCTTCAACGGGTGCACGACCGTGATTACTTGCAGAAAATTTATAGTTGTTCTGTCGATCGCAAGGAAGAGATGCGTCTAGGGCTACCCGTGACGCCAAAGCTCTACACGCGCAGCGCCACCGAGGTGGAAGCCACGCGTCTGGCTTGTCGCGCGGCCTTGGAGGAAGGTGTTGCCGTTTGTCTTGCTGGTGGCACCCATCACGCCTTCCGCGAGCATGGGGAAGGATACTGCGTGTTTAACGATGTGGCTGCCGCGATACGCGATTTGCAGGACTGGCGCCCTGGCATCAAAGTGATGGTAGTGGATACAGATGCGCATCAGGGCAATGGAACGAATGCCATTTTGCAAAACGACCCGAAGGTGTTTATTTACTCGATCCATGTTGGGAAAAATGACCGCACCAACAAACACGGCGGAACGATGGATGTGGAGACCGTGCGCTATGTCGAGGGCGAGATGTATTTGAAGCAACTCTTCAGCACACTGGCCGCGGCGCTCGATGTTTTTTTGCCTGATTTGGTGATCTGGATTGCGGGGGCGGACAATCACCGCAATGATCGATTCGGGCAAATGATGCTTTCTCTCAAGGAAATGCAGCGTCGCGATGAAGTCCTGTTGAAGGCTCTCATCCGCAATCGAATTCCCGTGGCGGTGCTCTACGGCGGCGGCTACAACCGGCAAGCCGAGTTCACAGCAAAAATCCACCGTAACACCATCGCCATGGCGAAAAAACTGGCTTCGGAATACCGCGGCATCTAGCCTTTCTCCGTCATGTTCTCCACCATTGCCATCGTCGGTTCCGGAGCCGTTGGATTGTATTACGGCGGCCGACTCGCCGAGGCCGGTCACGACGTGCGGTTCCTCGTGCGCAGCGATGCCGATGTCATCCAGCGCGATGGCATCCACTGCCAGAGTGTGCACGGGGACTTTCATCTGCACCCGGTGCAGGCTTATCGAAGCGCGGAGGAAATTGGTCCAGTCGATCTGGTGATGATCGCGTGGAAAGCGACGAGCAATCGATTGTTAGAAAAAATCCTGCCACCACTGCTGCATGAAAACAGCCAAGTCGTGACTCTGCAAAACGGACTCGGGAATGTTGAAGCGATCTCTTCGATCACCGGAGCCTCGCGAGTTCTGGGCGCGCTTTGTTTCGTTTGCATCAATCGCATCGCCCCAGGTGTCATCCATCATTCGGCGGGTGGGCGCATGGCGATCGGAGAATTCGCATCAGGAAAACCCGGTCGTGCGGCGGCTCTCGCCGCGATGTTTGCCGCTGCGAAAGTGGAGACTGTCATCGAAGGTGATGTGGAAGAGACGGTTTGGAAAAAACTCATCTGGAATGTTCCTTTCAATGGGATGGCCATCGCCGAGGGAGGAAAAACGACCGATCAGCTTCTGGCTGATCCCGCCACTGTGGCGCAGATTCGCTCGTTGATGGAAGAGGTCGTAGCTGCGGCGGCGGTGCGTGGCTTTTCTTTGGACCCGAAGTTGATCGATTGGAATATCGATCGGACGCGGACCATGGGAGCCTATCGTCCGAGCAGTCTGATTGATTGGCAGGACGGTCGGGAAGTGGAAATCGATGCGATCTGGGCTGAGCCTCTGCGCCGTGCTACCGCCGCGGGATTGAGCCTGCCTCACTGGCAGAAATTGTTAGAACGCATCCGCGAACGTTGCCCGCTATCATCCGTGTAAAAAAACGACATCACACCAAAAACGGGTTGCTGCGTTTTTCTTGACCCACCGTAGTAGCGGGACCATGACCCGGTAGGAGAATCGTGTCATCTGGCAACGACATCACGTGTTGACGTAGGTTGCTGAGCGCCATCTGATAGGTGAAGGCATCGGCGCAGCCGCCGATCGAGCCAGCAAATAAAGCATCGCCCACCACGCAAATCGTGTGCGAGAGTCCGGTGATCACGTAGCCGTAGCTGGGGATACAATGCCCCGATAAATCCACGCAGCGAATTTCCAGAGCGCCGATGCGCTGTGTATGACCACAGAGCATGGCATGGCGTTTTTTAGTAATGGATGACAAGCCCGCGATCCCTCCCACATGATCGCGGTGATCGTGGGTCAAGAACAGATGTAGGTCTGCTGCGCCGAGGGGCTGCAGCGCTTGACGCGCGGATTCGCGCTCGAAGCCCGTGTCAAACAGCAGCGCCTCATCTTCCTCTCGTATGAGCCAAGCATTGACCGTATCCGTCTCGAAAGGCAAGCGCAGTCCGATCACCGCATGCACATTCGGCACACGTGGCCGATAGTGCGGCAGTGCCCGTAAGGCGGAGGAACAGAGATGCAGCACAGCCGCTGCTTTTTCTAACAGATCAGAATGGGCCTGGCCTGCGATCAGCGCTTCGATGGCGGCAACGTCCACGTCGCAGGCGCGGGCGATGCTGGCGACATCGAGCTGATGCCCGCGCATCGCCTTACGCCAGACGTAGGACAAATCATCTTCCAAGGGCGAGGCGTCCGCCAATCGAAAAGACTGCGCGGAGGAACTCATCGGATGGTAAAGGTGCGGCCTTTGCCAGAAGTCCAGGTCGCTTTGAGACTGGAGTATAGTGCCTCCAGATCCTGCAGTTGCATCACGCGGAACTCGACGGTATGCGCATGCGTGGTGGTGGGATAGGATTTCTGCACCATTTCGTGCAGACGCGATCCGGAGCGAGCCGAGGTATTGTCTAGCACCTCCTTGGCGCGATCCACGATCTTCGTCGCAGCGTTTGCCGCCACAGCCTCGGTCGCAGGTACGACGTGATAGATGCGCGTCAGCGACTGGCCGCCCAGTGTGTCGATGGTCACCTCGGTGCACAACAGTCCCCCATCGAGCAGATACTGGGTTTTACTGATCGCGCCGATCCGATCCACTGCCACCATCACCTCACCTCCGTTGATGTTGCATTGCCAGAACCGGGTATTGCTCGGTGTTTCTAACTCCTTCACTCGTGCCTCCAGATCATCCTGTCGCGTATTGTTGTTCGTGTTGTTCGTGTTCTGGGCCATCGCTAAAAAACCAGAGCCGAGCATAAATGCAAAAATGATTGTTTTCATGATGGAGAGAATCTTCCACATCCGATGCCTTTTGACCAGCGCAAGAATGAATATTTTGCCCAGCCTGATTTGATGATTGCAAATGATCCGTTTTTCTTTATAGTAAAGGTCGTGGTTCGTTTTCGCCCTAATGTCGCCGCTCTTTTTATTCGACCCGAAGGTCAGTTACTGGTGTGCGAGCGTTCGACCTTTCCCGGTTCGTGGCAATTTCCACAAGGTGGCGTCGACGCAGGCGAAACTCTCGAACAAGCCCTTGCTCGCGAGGTCAGGGAGGAGATTGGGCTCTTACCGGAGCATTATGATGTCCTGCGGCAGGTCTCGGGCTACCGCTACATTTACCCGCCGGAAGCTCGTCAGAAAAAACGCAAAAAGCACGGCTTTCACGGCCAGGAGCAAACGTATTATCTCTGCAAGGTGAAACCAGAGGCGCCGCAAATCAACGTCAACCAAAGCCCGCGCGAGTTTTCCAACTTCCGCTGGATCGAGCCAAGCGAGTTCGATATCGAATGGCTACCGCCCTTCAAACACGATGTGTATCGGCAGGTGATGAACGATTTTTTCGGAGTAAAGCTGTGAAGGCTGGCGTCAGCGTATTTCGGTCCCGCCGCTAGAGTGGCACTCATAGGCAACGAGAGGGAGACCAGCCACACGCTGGAATTGATTGAGGATTTTCGTGACGAGCGTCATGCCATGCACCATGGCGGTTGCGGCGATCCACATATCATTGGAGCCAATCCATGTGCCCTTCGCCGCGAGATCACGATAGATCTCTCAATACTGCCAGGAAATTTCGCGAGACCATGGCAGAGTCGCGTAGGGTTGGCACAAGCGTTCCCCATCACGCTGCGGACTTGCCGATGTACCACAGGCCAATTCTCCCGCGATGGTGAAGGTGAGGTAACATGCTTCCTCAGCCCGATCCGCGGAAATACGATCAATCGTCGTTGTGATGCCGCGCTTGGCCTCGCGCTCGGCGGTGATGATCACACTGGTGTCGAGAATCAGGCCCATGGATCGTCAGGGATGGGGTCATGGGATGCGGCTTTTTCGACAGCATCCCGGTATTTGTCGCTGATGCCGCTACCTCCTTGCTGGTAAAAATTTCGTAACTTAGCAACCGTGGCAGGAGCATCGCTCCACGTGGCGCGTCGCACTACTTCCGTAAACGATTCTCCACCACGCTTTGTCCTGCGCAGTTTTTCGTAGGCGTCTAGCTCAAGGGTGATGGTCTTGGTAGGCATGCACGAAAAATACACAGAAAATGAAATTTCGTAAGATTCCATCAGGGGTCAAATCATGAAAATCGGGAAAAATCATCCCTAGCTAAGGCTCAAAGTTTTTTGGAGAGAAATGCTGTGTAATGCGATAGACGACACCATCAATATCCATGCGTTCACAGAGCTTTGGTCGCGCCCTAGGAAATGCCAATTTCGGCACCCTCAGGCTAAGATCCGGTGAATCAACGAAGCCACCAATATCGAGTTGCTGTTCGTTACGATTGCGACTGACCAGCACGAGTAAATTGATGTTGTTCCACCGTGCCTTCACTCCCTGTTCCTGGAGAAGTTGCTGTAGGTCGTTGAGAATTTCGGATTCGAGGGACATGCTGTGGATGGCGTGTCAATCCGACAATACTCACGTGATTTGCCATCATCAGGAGTTTTATCTTCAAGACAAGACGTTTTCATGCAACTCCACACAGGGAGTAAACGGTGAAGGCGAATTGCGCCGATCAGTCACCTTGGTAATCTTCGATTCATTTGCGAAAAAATAATTGAATGGCCAGATGACACAGGACGTGCTAGGTCGAAGCCGTAAATCAACTAAAAAGTGTTAGTAAATGAACTTAAAACAATGCGATAACAATACTAAACTATGGAATAAATGTTACCATGCGAGGACTGACCACTTTGCTTGGTTCATGATGGATTGAGTATGAGAGTCCGTCCGGTTTTGAAGCGGGCAATCCAGCGACCGGTACCCATGTTGTTGGCTGCAGCATCCCGTGCTTGCGCGGCCCAAGGGAGGTCAAGCTCTGTCGCCCAGCCCACGCAAAGGCGAACCGCTTTCACCATGCGACAGTGGGTCAATAGCACTTGCAGATGGCGGCTACGGAGCTGTCTAACGCTTTCCATGATCGCACGTGCTTCATCCAATTCCTGGTGCACGTCGATTTCGCTCAGCATCTCCAGCAATGCTCTCTCGGGAGATGATACCAAAGGGCCATTCGGAGATTCGGGCAATCGAGCTAACCCATGTCCTGATGGCAGTCCCTCGTCAAACAAAGGCGAATTACTGTAGCGTGATGGGAAACGCACCTGAAACCATTCCGGCAGGATAACTCTCTGACAGCCCCATAAGATGGTGGTCTCTTGAAATGCGACGTTTTGCCGGAACCCGTGCAAAGCCAATGCCGACTTGGCGGCTACGTGTAAGCCGGGGATCTTGGTCGCGAGATATTTGACACAGGCATCTCGGCTGAGTTGATCACCGGCGAACATGAACACGCCACGTCCGAGTTTTTCCAACCAACCGGCCTTCACGTATTCATGTGCCAAGGCACGAGAAACTCCTAGACTCTCAAGTTTCTGAGAATCCAATGGAGCTCCGCGTGGAGCGGTCACCTGGAGTTTTTTGATAAGATTTCTGTCAGCCATCCGGCTTGGATATTGGCACAAACTGCGGTCAAACTCAAGGCAAATGTTTGAGATTTGCTCATTAGGTCAAATCAAGCTTTACCTGTAGCGCAGATTTCAAACAAATCACCCCCATGCCCATTTTGCGAAAGAGGGTGCACGCTTCCTGCTTCACGAGAGATTCCACCGTGCGTCCCACTCTTTTCCGGGTAGCGGTTGAGAAGGCGAACCACGTCGCTTTCTCCCTTCATCTTCGCAGTAAACGCACGTCAATCATCGGTGCTGGAGAGGCTGAGGTTGATAAGAGGAGCTCGCTGGCGACTGCTGACACGCGTGATACGATAAACGGCGTCATCTACTTCCATGCGTTCCCCGAGCTTTGGCAGAGCAGCAGGAAATGCGAGCTGGGGCACACGCAGGCTGAGATCCGGCGAATCCACAAAGCAGCCAATATCGAGTTGCTGCTCGTTGCGATTGCGACTGACCAGCACGAGCACGTTGTTGTTGTTCCATCGCGCCTGCACTCCATGTTCCTGGAGAAGCTCTTGAAGGTCGTTAAGAATGTCGGATTCGAGGGACATGCTTTGGTGAGCATGTCAATGAGGTAGCTGTTTATTGAAGGAATCTTCGATTCATTTGCGAAAAAATAATTGAATGGCCAGATGACATAGGACATGCCGGGTCGAAGCCGTAAATTAACTAAAAAGTGTTAGTAAATGAACTTACAACAATGCGATAACGATACTAAGAAATGGAATAAATGTTACCATGCGAGGCCTGACCCTAGAGATTAACTAAAAAGTGTTAGTAAATGAACTTACAACAATGCTATAACGATACTAAGAAATGGAATAAATGTTACCATGCGAGGCCTGACCCTAGAGAACGTGCATTTCACTATTCTAAAGGAACGAACCAAGTGCTAGCAAAGCCATTACATTTCCAATACTTTCCCTTGCCAATAGGGAATGTATACGAGGACACATTACTGTTATAGGACCAATTATACGTCATAGTAACCAATGAGTTTGGCGTTGATCCAATCGATATTTCCAAATAAGTACCAACGTATGGATTGGCGGCGACAATAAAGCCTGGCTTGGATGCCTGATGCACAACTCCGCTTGGAAAACTTGTGTATTCACCAATTGGAGGCGGATTTAGCAATGTATTTGCAGTGTTTGATTTTTGGCTAAAGATGGCAAACGGCACCGCCAGCACTCTCTGCCTAGCCCCTTGTGTCACTCCATCCACGGTGAGGGCCATCCAGTGTTCACCAGCATTTCCCAGCGCATCAGCAATGCCGTTAGTGCCATAACGATAGGTCGCGGCAATTGTTTGACCTGCGGCTGGTGCACTTGCGTAGGTGGCGGTGATGGTGCCGGATGCATACTCGACGCGGAAGGGAATCACGGGCGGGGCAATCGTGATTGTGGCTCCGGTGGTATATCCACTTCCAGCGCTGACGATGGTGATTCCTGTGACAACTCCATCAGTTAGGGTTGCCGTGGCTGTCGCTCCCGTGCCGTTGCCGGAAATGGTGACTTCAGGCGCGCTGGTGTACCCGGATCCGCCATTGGTGATGGTCGCTCCAATCACAAAGCCGACAATGGTGTTTGCCGTAGCAGTTGCTCCCGCACCTGGATTGCCCACCGATTGACTCCACGAGTTCGTGCCGTCGGCGACGGTGATCGAATTGTTCACCACCGACGAATTCGCCAGCGCTTTGGAATAGACCAGCGTCGTGCCTGCAGTGGTGCCGATGGTTTCGGTCACTTGCTTATTGCTGGTCCCTGCAGAACCAAACTGGAAGCTGTAGACGCCATTGCTGTCCAGCGCGACCGCGCCAATGGTTTCGCTGTAGAGCAGGTTGCCTCCTGTGGCGGCATCGAAGATGTTGATGGAGAAGTTTTTGTTGCCAGTAACAGCAGCACCATTGGCATCGGTGAGACGGCCTTGGTAGTTGATCAGGCTGGGAACTTGGCCACTGGCAAGAAACGCGGTGGATAAAGTGCAAAGAAATGCGATGATTGGTGTTTTCATAAGGATGATGTTTGCGAGTGGGTGAGATTAAGGAAGGATGACTTCGACGCGGAAGAAGCAGGTTTTGGATGGTTGATTGGTAAACAAAGGGCCGCTGGTGATCGCAGCTTCATCGAACTGGAAGGTATGCACGCTGCCATCGCCCTGTATGGTGCGTTGCAAGTGCCAGTTGCTGAGATTGCGTGAAGCAAAGACCTTGTAGGTACGACCGCTCACGGTGGACAAGGGCATGGAAAACACGCTGCCGTTCTTAGTTCCCTCGGGGCGGAACACGGATGCCCTTGAATTCGGATTGGTGCCCGCAAGAAATTCCATCAGATTGGTCGTGCCATCGCCATCGGCATCAGCGAGAGGTTCGGGCGTCTGACCAGAGAAATGCTCCGTTTCCCAGGAATCCGGCAGTCCGTTTCCATTGCTGTCCTGGTCTGGGCTTCCGCCGGAAAACAACACCTCGATCAGACCTTGGCGGTTGGTATGGGTGCCCGTGGTGAAAGATCCCGTCGCCACAATGCTGCCCAGAGAGGCATGATCCTCTAATCCGCAATTGGGATTGATGATGGCAAGAGCAAATGCTTATGGTTGCGGCGTTTGAAGACGAAAGCACGCGAATCATTGGTTCACCCATTGGGTGAAGGAGAACTGGATTTCAAATTCCTGCCTGCGGGCGGGCAATTTCA
>CAMDAD010000044.1 GCA_945888515.1 Akkermansia muciniphila
AAGTGATGAGCCGTATGCTCCGCCGTGATCCAATCGTTAGAGATGTTCCAAAGTAAAGTGGGTATTAGGAAGACCAGCGAACCCACAGTTGCGACGGGAAACTCCCACCTCCGGATCACATCCCTTCGCAGCCAGAGAATCCCGATCCACATAAGCGGAATCTGCACGAGCATCATCTGTTTGAAGAGTGATCCCATCCCGATTGCGAAACCCAGCGTCCAAAAAACATATCCCGGAACGCGCTTTTCCAGGACAATCCGGCATGACATCCAAAAGCCTAGGTTCCAGAAAAAAACCAGCTGCGAATCCGTCGTCAAAAAACTTCCCAACAACAGATTCCCCGGCAACAACGCCGCCGCCAGCGCCGCCGCCACCGCAATCTTTTCACCCGCGATCAGCAGCACCGCTCGATAGAGAAACCATATCCCGCCGACCGCCAGCGCCGTCGCCATTAACTTCATCCCCAGCACACTCTGCCCGCCCAGGAAACCAGCCAGCGCGTGGATCCAGGCGATCCCCGGTGGCTTGCTGAAATAACCCCAATCTAGCCTCCTACTCCAATCCCAATAATACGCCTCGTCCCCGACCACCCCAATCGGCTCAAAACAATGCCACAGCATACGCAGTAGAAAAAGAACCACCAATCCCCAAGCCACTTTTTGATTCATAGTGCCCTTCGTCATCATCATGCCCATGTCTCCCCCTTTTGCATCCTTTGGCTCTCCATCACCCAGTCCACGTAACGCGTCAGACCATCCTCAAACCCGATCTTCGGTTCCCAACCGAGCAATTCCCTAGCCTTTCGGACATCTGCATACGTCTGCGGAACATCCCCCATCTGTTCTTCATTCTCCTCGATCCTCGCCGATTTTCCGATCCTCTCCTCCAACAGGCGGATCATCTCGCATAGGCTCGTTGTCGCATGACCTCCCAGATTAATGATCTCGAACGCATTCCCCGGATCAGCGACCGAGCACATCACCCCGTCCACAATATCGTCCACATGGGTGTAGTCACGGCGGCTATCGCCTTTGCCGAACCTGGTCACGGGCTCCCCTGCCAGAATCGCTCGGGTAAATTTGGATATCGCTAGGTCAGGCCTCTGCCGCGGCCCGTATACAGTGAAAAACCTCAGACACCTCATCCGCATCCCGAACAAATAACTATAGTTCGAGCAAATCTGCTCACACGCCAACTTCGTCGCCGCGTAGGGCGAGATCGTCCTCTCAATGGCATCCGTCTCCGCGAAAGGAACTTTGCGGTTCACCCCATACACCGAGGAAGATGAGGCAAATATGACATTCGCAACCCCGTGATGGCGGCACGCGTCGAGCAAATGAAACGTGCCCTCTATGTTCGTCGTCATGTAGAGTTTCGGATTGATGATCGAGGGCCTGACCCCCGCTCGCGCCGCGAAATGGTACACAAGATCGAATTTTCCCCGGGTAAAACTCCGTTCCACTAACACCGCATCGCGGATGTCTCCCTCCACCACATTGATATCGGCGCGCACCGCCGAGAGGTTCGCCCACTTGATCATAGGGTCGTAGTAATCATTAAAATCATCGAGCACCGTGACAGTATGACCACCTTTAATTAACCTCTCGACTAGATGGGAACCTATAAAACCCGCCCCCCCTGTGACCAATACACTGCTCATTCTTAATCTGTCTAAACGGCAAACATGGCTCTTTTGCAAACTTATCTTGTGATGAAATCGTCACAAAGCACGTCGTGTCGTCATATTCCCTGAGTGGCCGGACCGCCGGGTTAACAGTCACCTCACCGCCGCTTTCAGCCCGCACTTGAGCCATTCGCCGAAGCGTGAATGAATGGGGTCAGCAACATCCATCGTATTCTTGGCAATCTCTCAAAAGACCTTGAATTACACGGAACATGGCGGGATTCCCGCATTCCCTTGCTTTACTTTTGCGGGCAAACAAGGCAGTTTTTCTCTGCCCCGAGCAGATTCCACCATGTACCTCGTCACCATCGGCCTTGAAGTTCACTGCCAAGTCAATACTCGCACGAAGATGTTTTGTGCCTGCGCCACTTCGTTTGGCGATGAACCGAACGTCAATATTTGCCCCACCTGCCTCGGTCTGCCCGGTGCGTTGCCGGTGCTGAATCAGGTGGCGATCGAAAAAACCATCCTCACGGGCATGATGCTCGGCTGCACCACGCCACCGATCTCGAAGTGGGACCGGAAGAATTATTTCTATCCGGACATGCCGAAAAACTACCAGACCACGCAGATGGACCTGCCGCTCTGCATCGGCGGCGCGGTGCCGCTCTACGATCACTGCTATCCGTCCGACGCGCAAAAATCCATCCAACGCCCGAACCAAGTCATCCGTCTCAATCGCATCCACCTCGAAGAAGACGTGGCGAAATCCACCCACCTCGGCACATCGTCGCTGATCGATTTTAACCGTGCCGGCACGCCACTGATGGAGATCGTCAGCGAACCGGATCTGGAATCCGCGGAAGAGGCCTTCACCTACCTGCGTACCCTGCAGATGATCCTGCAACAAGGAGGCGTGTCCGATGCCGACATGGAAAAAGGCCAGATGCGCTGTGACGTGAACATTTCCCTGCGCCGCAATGCCAGCGATCCGCTCGGTGCGAAAGTGGAGCTGAAAAACCTCAACTCCACCTCAGCGGTGCGCCGCGCGATTTTGTTCGAGATCGAACGTCAGACCGAAGAACTCAACGCCGGAATCCCGCAGATACAATCGACCCGCCGCTGGGACGATGACCGTGGCGAAACACAGATGATGCGCACCAAGGAAGACGCGCACGACTACCGCTACTTCCCGTGCCCGGATCTCTTACCTCTTGATACGATCAACATAGTAGATCGGATGAAGCAAGTGGTGCCCGAACTGCCACACGATCGCGCCGCCCGTTACCAACGCGAATTTTCCCTCACCCTCTACGATGCCAACGTGCTGTCCTCCGATCTGCACTTGGCACGCTACTTCGAGGCGACGCTCGACGCCGCCATCCCCGCGAAAAAGACTGCCAATTTCCTCATCAACAACCTACTCGGCACCATCAACGAGCGCAATATACCGATCGAAGACTGCAGCGTCACGCCGCAGCGCATGCGCGGGCTTTTGGCCTTGGTCGAAAACGGCACTCTGGCGGCGAACCAAGCCCGCGAGGTCCTCATCGCCATGCTCGATGTTCCGGAAAAATCCGCTGCAGAGATCGCCGATGAACTCGGCTACAAGCCCACCGATACCGGCGCGCTCGATGAACTATGCGAGCAAATCATCGCGGAGTTTCCCGACAAGGTCGCCGAGATCCAGGCAGGCAATGACCGCATCCTCAACTTCCTCACTGGCCAAGTAATGAAGTCCGCCCCGAGCAAACCGAATCCGAAAATGGTCACGGACGTCCTACGCGCAAAGATCCTGCCGGATGGATGATTTTCGTATGCTAGCAGTTCGCACAGGAATGCCTCACTGAGCCCCGATCTGTCGTGTCCCAAAATTTCCGCCTTTGCACTTCGCGGGCAGCCATCGTGGGACAGACTCCATGCGATGCAGAGCTCATCGTGTTTTGGACTGCCGCGCGGATGTGGATGCGCCATACGCCGCGACACTACCGGAGACCTTCAAGAAAGCGGGCTATACCTCTCTCTCCAACGGGAAAATTTTTCACAATCAGCAGGATACGGCGGAAAGGAGTTGGAGCGAGCCACCATAGCAGCCGTCGAAAGTGTTAGCCATTCGCTAGTAGAGACCAGCGACCTGTTTCCGACGCTCTGCGACTTGGCAGGGATTCCCATATCGGGGACTGTCCAAGGTCGCAGCTTTGCCGCCTTGCTAGATCAACCTACGAAGTCATTTCGCGAGTCAGCGTATTGTCGATTCATGAATGCGGATGCCGTCATCACAGAACAATTCACTTTCACGAGCTACCATGGTGGCAAGTCGGTGATGCTTTATGATCTCAAAAAAGATCCGAGTGAAAACACGAATGTGGCCGATCGTTCCGAATACAAAAAGACCGTCAGTAACATGGCGGCCTTGCTTCAGAAGCGGCAAAAGGAGGCGGCTCGCAGGGAAAAGAATTGACCGATGAAAAGATCTTTTTTCCTCGGATTCGCTGCTCTGTTGCATTCCTTTGTCTTCTCGGAGGAACCATTACCCGATCCCGCAAACGACAAAGCCGCCTTTGCGCAAGCCGCTGCGGGAAATTGGCGAGAGATTTTTTCCGATGCTGGTAGCAATGACTGGAAAAAGTAGTGGTTTCTCGATGGCGAAATCGGCACCGTGAAAAACACGCCGGGCGGCATGGTGCTCACAGCGGGACCTGAGCTCAAGAATGATGCACGCCATATGGTGCTGTGGACCAAAGAGAGCTTCTGGGGCGACGTGAAAATCAACGACGACTACACCCGTCTCGACCAGTCGCCGAACTGTGTGACCATCCTCTACATTCAGGCGACAGGCAGTGGGCGGGGTCGCTATATGAGAGACATCACAGAATGGCATCACAGTGATCAAGATGGCCCGCAGTCTCTTTATGCGCATCCAGAACACTGAGCAAACGCTTTATTGCCACATGCGTCAGCCAGAACTACCAGAGATTACAGAGGGTCGTATCGGCCTGCGTCACATGTTCACCCGCTCCGCGGTGTATCGTACTTTCCGAGTGAGTGTGCTAGACTAAAATTAATTGATTTATTATACTTAAGTGAGTTTTACGATCCAATCGTAATACTACGACTATTGACGCTACGATGGAAAACTTTCGGTGCTAGGCTTGGGGAAAAAGTGTCGGAGTGCTTCGATCGCGCCTTCGCTATAAGATTCCCGACAGAGATAGCCTCCTTGCGCGTTGATGTGCGCGCTGATCTCCGATACGGCATTCCCGGGGCAGGCAATCATGGCGGCTACGGTGTGATCGAGCATTTCAAGATCGTTATGGCTATCGCCGATGGCGAAAATACACGCTGGTGGAATGTCGAGACGGCGGGCTACGCGTGCAAGGCTGCTCCCTTTTTGGAAAGCCCTGTCACCGAAGCGCAAGTAGATGGAATTGCGCTGCCAGCCGAGGGCTGAGGTGGGCGGCACGCGTGTTTCGATCTGACGAAGGATCCATGCCATTTCTGTTTCGGTGCGCGCGATGATGCCGGCTGGTTCTCCTGGTTGCTCGATCCACTCGGCCCCGGTACGTTCTTTGACCAGATGCCGGATTTCATGCATGAGATCCTCCGACTCGACTAGCAATTGTCCGATCTCTCGTTCACAGCGTTCGTTCCATTCGTCGTCGGGCTGCCATGTTCCATCACTTGCGAGGAAAAAAATTTCTCGCTCGCGGGCGATGATGAAGTCGGGCGAGGAGGGAAAATGACTTTCTGCCAGTCCCTCTAACAGGTATTCGAGAGAGCGCCCAGTATTGATGCCCCAAGCGGCTTGGTGCGTTTCGCGAAGCTCAGTCAGCAGCGCAAAAAAGTCTAAGGAAACTGGCGGGACTCCCGCAGGATTGTGCAGGGTGCCATCGAAGTCGAACGAAAGCAGATGGTTCGGGCGGTAAGGCGGAATTCCAGTGAGCACAGCTCATCGGTAGCGCAGGTTCGCTGGCGCTGCAACTGGTAACTGCATCACCGTTAAGAAGCTCTCTCCGAGCAACAGGCGGGGCGCGGTCGGACTTCATAAGGAGCTCATCCCACGATTGGCTGCGGCTATGGCGTGACAGCACCGACGATGAGGAACTGTCCTGCGTAATAGGAAGTGCCTTCGGGCAGACTTTTGATTTTGATGAGCGCGGTATGTGAGCCGGGGGCCTGTTCGGGTAGGTAGTAAAAGCGCGAGTATGCCTGTTTTTTGTCGGTTTGCACTCGTTTCAGAATGATAGGCGGCTGTTGGTCGATGGTGACTTCCAGTTCCATACCGTCGCCCTGGGGGATGTCGCTGAGGCCGAGGGTGGTGCCATTCCAAGCAATAGAGATGGTTTCGCCTACTTGATCACACTTCACCCCGCCGCGCAGCATTTGATGGGTTCGGCCCGAGTGGCCGCGGTAGATGGCATCTGTTGCAGGATCGATTGGTTTCCAACCAGCGCTCAGGGTGGCTTTCTGGATAGGGGCGGTGGTGGCATTTTCCCAGCAACGGGCTTCTAACGGCGATGGTAACGAATGAGCCATGGCTTGATGGCGCGGCATCATCTGAAACATCGAGCGCACGACAGTATCCCGATACATGGCATGGCCGGCTTCGAGGGGATGGGTGCCATCTTCGGAAAAAACGAGGTTGCCGTTTTGCCAGCCCTTGGCTTTGAAAATCAAATTCTTGGCTTTTTCGCGCTTGGCGATTTCCACACCGAGATCGATCGACGGAATGCCGTAGGCGTTGGCGATGGTTTCCATGATGCTGCCGAAACGCGGTTGCCTGCCTGCTTGCAGGGTCTGGAGCATCCCTTCATTGAGGGTGTAGATGAGACAGATGTCGGTTTCAGCACGGGCTTTGCGGACCTGGCGCACGATGCCTTCCACGGACTTCGCCTCAAAGCCGCCACCACCATTGACACGATGCTCCATAAAAATCAGGTCGGGTTTTTCCGCTAACACATCGTTGGCGACACGACAGGCTCCGAAATCTGAGCCTGTGCCTGAGATAGCGGCGTTGATCTCGATGATTTCGACACCAGGATACTGGGCTCTGAACCAGGCGGTGGTTTTCACGCGCCAGCCTTCCGCGGCCGTGATGCTGCCGCCGAGGTAGGCAATGCGGACGGGACCACCCGCGTTGAGTTTGGCGAATAGGTTGGGCAATCCATCGCGCACGCGTAGCTCCTGGGCGATGAGTGGATCGTTCGTGTCAGGCTTGGGTTTCTCGTCGACCAACGGAGTCGCACTCTCGAGATCATACACGCGGACATAATCAATGAGGCAGCGATCTGGTAGTGTAGCCTCCTTGATATCGCCCGCCCAGCTGCCTACCTCGTTAGATAAAATGATGTATTGCGGCACGCGCGAGATCATGCCTTCGCTAGTTCGCCAAACTTCCTTCCCATCGTAGTAAAAAACGTATTCCTTCTCGTTCCAGTAAACGGCATAGGTGTGAAATCCCTTGGTGAAGGATTTGTCGATGTGCCGTGAACCGCGCACTTGGTGCTCCTTACCGTAGCCGTCCCAGTGCACAGCCATATTGAGTTCGCCAGTGCGCTTGGGGTATTCAATGACGTCGATCTCCGTGCCGTCCATGCCTTCATTGCCGATTTTTCCGACCGCATTCCCCATGAGCCAAAACGCCGACCAAAAGCCTGGTTGAGTCGGCATCTGCATGCGTGCGACCCAAAGCCCCTGTTTGTGCTCGAACTTGCCCTTTGAGTTCACGCACCCGGTGCCAAAAGAGCCATCGGGCTCTTTCGTTGCGAGCAGTTGCAAATGTCCTTGGCCATCGAGTTGCGAGCATTTTTTCAGCCACATGCCGCCCTTGCGTACATGGTCGCCTTGGGCCGTCCACTTCGCAACATCGAGCTCTTTGCCATCGAACTCATCATTCCACACCATGCGCCATTCCTGTCCGGCGGGCAGCGGCGGCAGATGAGGAGCTTGGCTTTCATCTGCCACGGCCATGGCGAGGGTGAAAAGAGAATAGAATAAGGGTTTCATGGATGGGTGAGTGGAATGAAATCGAACCGTTCTTTTGCTCTCATAAAACAAGAGGTGCGGTGCATGGTAAAAGCAGCGATTTACGCGGATCAACATCCGAGCGCAACGCTTAGTGCGAACTCTCATTGCCAGCACCAAACGACTTTGGCAAGCTCGCATCGATGCTGTGCAAACCAAGTCTTTTTCGATTTTCTCACCATTTACTGCGTTTGCTCTGCAGTCACTGATGTGCTTGCATCGCTCAATGCGAAAAACCATTTCGGATTTTTCTAGAATGGACCAGCCCACTTCCCTGGTAGCTAGCTAGAGTCTCCGTCCATTTTCGCAACCGCTGACAAGAAGGATTTTCGTTAATCTCCATTCGCCAATCGCTGAAAAAAGGACGCCAAAAGATGGCGAAATCTAACGAAATCATCCAAGGAGAGTGGTCATCGCAAGCGTTGAAGCAGGTCGCTGCGGACTTGAGGGAGGCTGGCGCCGATTTGTGCAAGCTCCGTGAAGGCATCGCCGCGATCGCGACCCACGCCCTCGATGCGTGCGAGTTCGCGTTCGAAGTGTCGCAGAGCCCTAAGGCTGCCGCCTTCTTCGTCCAGATGCCGGAGGGCGCGGCTGAGCAGATCGTGCATTTCCTCGTGCGGATGTTCTGGCTCGCACACTTGTTCGATGAGTCCGCAGCAATAACCTGCCAGCATCATGGTCCGATAGTCGCGGCGCAGGCCTTCACGGTAATCAATCACGTGGCACTCGCGCAAGTGGTGCAATTTCCCGCGCTTCGCCGCCTGCCAAGAAAGCTCGGCAGCGAAGAAAAGAT
Source organism: Akkermansia muciniphila (assembly GCA_945888515.1). Lineage (GTDB taxonomy): Bacteria > Verrucomicrobiota > Verrucomicrobiia > Verrucomicrobiales > Akkermansiaceae > UBA956. Next base: position 8,442 of record CAMDAD010000044.1, read on the forward strand.
CGAGCTTTCCCGCAAACGAGCTTTTGTGATTCCGCGCGCCTTTCGCCACCGTATCAATGAGGCCAAATTCCACCGTGGACCAGCGCACGATGAGACTCGTCTCCGTGAGTTTCGTGAGCCGCAAAATAATGCCCTGTGCTGTCTCTGCCACGTTTGCTCGATGCGATGCTCACGCATTTTTCTTAGCGTAGTCGCGCAAATAATTTACGCAGCCGGTGATATCAGGCACGTTGTTGTCCCAATTGTGCTCGTATTCGATGGTGACATTGCCTTTGAATCCATGCTTACGAACTTCGTCGAGGATGGCAGTGAGGTCGATGATGCCTTTGCCGAAAATCTCATCATGCGTTGGTCCGGTGATGCTACTGCGGTCCTTCATGTGAAACGCATGGACACGAGGTGCAATTTTTTTGATCACATCAAGCGGATTGAGCCCTGAGGAGGCCCAGTGGCCGAGATCCGCGCAGAAGCCGAGATTGGCATGGCGGCCCTCGATAGCTTTCATGATGGTGTCCGGATTCCACAACGCTGTGGGTTTCGGGTGATTGTGAAAGCAGACCTTGATATCGTATTCCTTGGCGAGTTTTTCCAATACATCAATGGAACCGATGGACTCGGTGGAGATGCCATACAATCCCAGGGTTTTGGCGAACTCGAAATACTTCCTCGCCTGTTCTTCGCTGTTAGGAATCGCGACGACGCCGAAATTGACGATGGCGATCTTGTGTTTTTTCGCGTGCTCTTGCATGGCGCGGATCATCTCCGCAGGCATGTCTTGACCGACTTTGATGTTCTTGTGCTCGGGGCTAAGAATCTGCCCGGCAAAAATTTCCACGCCTTGTGCTCCCGCTTGCGCCGATTTTTCGATGGCTTCAAACAAACTGAATTTTTTCAGCGACCAGCATTGCACTGCGATGCTGAAGCCGGCCTCGGTGACGATAGCGGAATCGAGTGCCTTTCCCCAAGAACGGGTGGCGGAAGCGGCGACGGCGGCGGGAAGGAGCGCGAGAAGGTGACGGCGTTTCATATTCTGTGTCGGTAAGATGTCAGAATCGGTGGGGACTGCGAGAAAAAAATCACTCTGCGCATTGTCATCGACTTTCCATACGTTTGAGGTTATATAGTTGCCATGCAACTCATGGATCAACTGGGCATTGCGTTTGGTTTGGCCACACTAGCGGGGCTGAATTTGTATCTCACAGTGTTAGTCGCGGGGCTGGCTCTGCGCTGTCACTGGATCGAACTGGTGGGGCCTTACGAGCATATCGCGGTGCTGGGAAACCCTTGGGTCTTAGGCGTGGCGTTTGCGTTGTTTGCGATCGAATTTTTCGCGGACAAAGTGCCGTGGGTAGATAGCGCGTGGGATGCGGTGCATACCTTGATTCGTCCGATTGGCGCGATATTTCTGGCGCTCACGGTGATGGGCGATCTGGACCCCGTGTTGATGGTGATTGCGGCTTTGTGCGCGGGTAGTGCGGCTTTGGCAACGCATAGTACGAAAGCCAGCGCGCGCTTGGTCTTAAACGCCTCGCCAGAACCGATATCGAACAGCGTGGCGAGCGCCGCGGAGGATGGGCTGGTCCTGGGTGGCCTAGGACTGATGGCAGCAGCCCCAGCAGTGGCCTTGGTGGTTTTTGTGGTGATGGTCATTGTATGCATCGTGCTCACGCGATGGCTTTGGAAAAAAGTAGCTGGTCTCCGCCGCAAACGAAGCGCATCGTCTGAATCGCGTCTATGAGTGAAGTGCTCGCAGCGATAGAACTGGGCGGCACCAAGACCGTGGTGGCGCTGGGCGATGCCCGTGGGGCAATTCTCGAGGAACATCGCTTCCCGACAACGACACCCGAGGAAACTCTGGACGTGGCCCTCGACTGGTGGCGGGAGCGAGCTTCGTTTCAGCGACTGGGCATCGCCAGCTTTGGCCCGATTCGGCTGGATCGCCGTCGCGAAGATTTCGGCACCTTTCTCACGACTCCGAAACGGGCGTGGCAACAGTTTTCCCTAGTGCGGTATTTTCAAGACCGGCTGCCTGGCGTGTCGATTGCGCTCGATACGGATGTGCAGGCGGCCTTGCTGGCGGAAATGGATCGTGGAGCTGCGCGAGGAATGAGTGATGCATTGTATTTGACAGTGGGGACAGGCATCGGTGCGGGGTTGTGCTGTGGCGGGGCATTGGTGCACGGCACCTTGCATCCGGAAATGGGTCACTTGCTGGTGCGGCGACACCCCGAGGATGATTTCGCCGGAGTTTGCCCCTATCATGGCGACTGCTGGGAGGGCCTGGCGAGTGGTCCGGCGATCGCGCAACGCTGGGGCAAGCCCGCGCAGTTGTTGCCAACGGATCATGCGGCATGGGACATGCAAGCGTGGTATCTGGCGCAGGGACTGTATGCAGCCTGTGCGATGCTTTCTCCGCAATGTTTGATTCTGGGCGGGGGCGTCTCTCAGGCGGAAGGCTTGCATGCGAAAGTCGCGACCATGCTCGATGCCTGTAGTGCTGGGTATTTCGAAGATCTGGGCGCTCGACTCGTGGCTCCCGCGCTCGGCCAGCAAGCCGGCATCATCGGAGCTCTATTACTTGCGGCGAATGACTGACTCGCGACAATCGCTCTTCCCATCAAGATAAGAAAGTGGTAATGTTCTCGCGTCATGGCAGTGCAAACCATCAGTCATGGACCTCCGGTGGTCCAATTTTCCGTGATGCTGCAGAACCGTGTGGGCGCCTTGGCGGCTCTGGTGAAAATGCTGCGCGGTGCCGCGATCGAAGTGCTGGGTCTGAGCGTGCAGGACGCGCGCGATGCGACCATCGCCCGCATCGTAGTCAGTGATCCGGAGACGACCGAGCAGTTGTTTCTGGAAAAAGGCATTCCGCATACGGTGTGCGAGTTGTTGGTAGTGGAGTTGAAAGAAGCTGGGCCGAATTTGCTGCAATGTCTCGATCATCTGATGGTGGCGGAGACGAACATCGATTTTTCTTATCCCTTGCTATCGGTCTATCAAGGCTACTCATTGCTGGCGATGCATGTGGATGATCTAGAATTCGCCGCCTCCATATTAAACTCCGCTGGCTTCACGTTGGTCTGGCAGGATACGCTGAGTCGCTGAACGATCGTGTGGTGCGATTCTGATTTGGCTTGCGCTGGAAGGGGCGCTTCTTTATGTAGACCCGCACATGAGCACTTCGATGCATCTCTACGAACGGTTGCCACTGTTTTCCACGGGCCTGGTGCTGGGTGTTTTTCTGATCGTGCTGCACGCATTCCTATTGCTTCGGGCGAAGGGATGTCAGAATTTTTTGCGAAAATTTCCGCGGAATCAAAAACTGGGGCAATGGTTGCTGGGTGTAGGCATGCTGTGGTTTTGGTTACTGATTGCGCCGCAAAACAAGGGCTTCATCAGCTTCCTGGCGATGGACATGACGGATTTCAATGCCTATAAACCCATAGTGCGCCTCCTGCTACCGATTTTGTTTGTGCTAGTGGCCATGTCGATCACCGAGTTCCTCTCCGTGCGCGCTTTCGGCCTACTCGGCTTGCTCGTGGCGCAGCCGCTGCTGGATGCTGCTTTTCTGCGCGATCCGAGCAGTCGGTTGTTGATACCTCTCTGGACCTACGCGCTCATCACAGTCTCGCTTTTTTCCGTGGGCATGCCCTACCTTTTCCGCGATGCGGTGACGTGGGTAACAGCTACTCCAGGGCGATGGAAGGGATGTTGCGGCGCGGGTCTTCTCTACGGCGTTGCCGTGGTGGCCTGCGCTCTCAGTTTTTGGCGGGGGTTTTAATTTAGAATAAAAATAAGAATCATTCTTGATTTATAAAAATGCTGGGCTAACTTCTCGCGCCCACCATGGTTAGCAACTCCGACAACTCGCACGAACAGGAGGATTTTCCTCAGGAAATCAACGGCCTGCGCATGACGCGCCAACGCCGGGAAGTGTATCGCTCGTTGATGGCGAAGCGCGTTCACCCGACGGCGCAGGATGTCTTTCTCGACGTCAAAGACAAGCTTCCCCAGATTTCCCTGGCCACGGTGTACAATTGCCTCGAAGCGCTCACCCAGCACGGCATCATCCGCCAAGTCCACTTTGATCGCGAATCCTGCCGGTATTGCCCGAATCTTCACGAACACGGTCACTTCCATGATCAATCATCCGGGAAAATTCTCGACGTTGCCTTTAAGCCCGGAATCCGGTTGGAAGACTTCCTCGATCTGCCTCCCGGCACTACCGTTTCCAACATCGAACTCACCCTGCGTGGCACCATCGCTCCTTACTAATCTCTCCCATTACCCTTCCAACCATGTCCCTACTCATCGAAAATCTGCACGCTACCCTTGAAGACGGCACGCCCATCCTCAATGGAGTCAATCTGGAAATCCCCGCCGGCGAAGTCCATGCCATCATGGGCCCCAATGGCTCGGGCAAATCGACCCTCTCCAAAGTCATTTCCGGTCACGAAAGCTACGTGGTCACCGCCGGGTCCGTTACATTGGATGGCGTCGATCTGCTGGAAATGGACATCGATCAGCGCTCGCGTGCCGGAGTTTTCCTCGCCTTCCAGTATCCCGCCGAGGTGCCCGGTGTATCGAATGCCAATTTCATCCGCGCCGCTCTGCAAGCCCGCCTTCCCAAGGGCCAGGACATCGATGCCGTGGCCTACTACAAAAATCTCTACGCGAAAATGGATTTGTTAGAGATGGATCGCAAATTCACGGCGCGCTCGGTGAATGAAGGCTTCTCCGGTGGGGAGAAGAAACGCAATGAAATCCTACAACTCATGATGCTGGAGCCGAGGTATTCGATTCTCGATGAGACCGACTCTGGTCTCGACATCGATGCTCTGAAAATCGTGGCCAAAGGAGTCAACGCCATGCGTTCTCCCGAGCGCGGATTCCTGCTCATCACCCACTATCAGCGTCTGCTCGATTACATCGCTCCCGATACCGTTCACGTCATGGCCGCCGGTCAGATCGTGCGCTCCGGCGGCCCCGAGCTCGCCCTGGAACTGGAAGAGAAAGGCTACGACTTCCTCAAAGAACTCACTCCTGCCTAACCTCTTACCTACGATAACACCATGTCCCTCGATCTTCTTCCCGAAACTCTCGACCAAGAAACCGCCGAAGCCGTCAATATCGATCGCTCGATCGGCGACTTCACCTTTCCCGAACGCAACAAGTTCGATGCCGGGCGCGGACTCACGGAAAAGACCGTAGATTACATCTGTGACGTGAAAAACGACCCGCAATGGGTTCGTGAATTTCGTCATCGCGCGCTGAAAGTCTTCCGCGACAAGCCCATGCCCACGAACTGGGCCACCGAGGATCTGAACAACATCAACTTTGATGACATCCGCTATTACCTCTCCGATGGCGAGAAGCCCAAACGTTCCTGGGACGATGTGCCAGCTGATGTGTTAGAGACTTTTGAGCGTCTCGGCATCCCCCAACAAGAGCGTGCGTTCCTCGCTGGTGTGGAAGCGCAGTTCGATTCCGAGGCGGCCTACTCGAACGTCAAAGAAGAGCTCACCAAGCAGGGCGTGATCTTCGTGAACTCGACGGAAGGACTGAAGGAGCATGAGGAAATCTTCCGTCCTTGGTTCGGCAAAGTCATCCCCACGGGTGACAACAAATTTTCCGCGCTGAACTCGGCCGTCTTTTCCGGCGGCTCGTTCATCTACATCCCCAAAGGCCTGAAATTGAAGCAGCCGCTGCAAGCCTATTTCCGCATCAACTCCGAGTCCTTTGGCCAGTTCGAGCGCACGCTCATCATCGCCGATGAAGGAGCCGAGGTGATGTATATGGAAGGCTGCACCGCGCCGAAGTTCGAGACCGCCACGCTGCACTCCGCTGTCGTAGAACTAGTCGCGCTGAAGGGGGCGAAAATCCAATACGTCACCGTGCAAAATTGGTCATCGAACGTCTTCAACCTCGTCACCAAACGCGGTCTCGCGATGGAAGACGCCGAGGTTCGATGGATCGATTGCAACATCGGCTCGCGCCTGACGATGAAATACCCAGGCGTGGTCATGAAGGGACGCCGTGCCCGTGGCGAAGTCATCTCCATCGCGTTGGCAAACACCGGGCAACACCAAGATACGGGTGCGAAGATGATCCATGCTGCCGATGAAACTACTAGTAACGTAGTATCTAAATCTATCTCTGTCGGCACTGGACGCTCTACCTATCGCGGCCAGGTCCACATCCCCAAACATCTCAAGGGATGCAAAAATAACACCGAATGTGATGCGTTGCTGATCAATGCCAAATCGCGCACCGATACCTATCCCGCCATCACCGTGAAGGGCAACCAGCACGCCACCCAGCACGAGGCGAGCGTGAGCCAAGTTTCGCAAGAAATGCTGTTCTACATGATGCAGCGCGGGATCAGCGAAGGTGCGGCGATGTCGCTGGCGGTGAATGGTTTCATCAACGACCTCGTGCGCGAGTTCCCGATGGAATACAGCGTCGAGCTGAAACGCCTGATCGACCTCGAGATGGAAGGCAGCGTTGGGTGAACCGGCCGATCCTTTCATTCGCAATTTTTTGACTCTTTATCTACCATGCCTACTGCCATTACTCGACCTTCCCTGCTCGATCAACCAGCGACCACTTCCGCGATGTTTCCGCAGTGGTTTGCCACAGCGCAAGCAGATGCTTGGGCTGCCTTCCAATCGCTTTCCGCGCCGCGACGTGGCGATGAGGCGTGGCGTTTTTCGACAATTTCCGCACTGGATTTTTCCTCATTCCTGCGTGCGGAGTTTCGTGGTGATGCCAGCGAATGGATCGCCCGCTCCACTGGCGTGGCCGATGCGGCGGCGACCTTGGTTTTTGTCAATGACACGCTGGTTCACGCGCAGAGTCGCTTGCCCGATGGAGTGATTTGCTTACCCTTAGCTGAGGCGCTGATGCAGCATCCGGATCTGGTGCAGCAATCTTTTATGCGCCATCCCACCACGCTGGGATCCGCGAAGTTCAGCGCGCTTCATGTCGCTCATGTCAGCAATGGCGTCTTTCTTCATGTGCCTGCCGGAGTCGTAGTAGAACATCCCGTTCACATTTTCCACTGGGTCGATGGCGAAAATGCGGCAACGCTACCGCACACCTTGGTCGTCACCGAGGAAGGCGCTTCCGTCCGCGTGATCGAAACATTTCAATCCACCAATGATCACGCGACCACACTGACGATTGCTGTGAACGACCTGATTGCTGGGAAAAACTCCTCACTCGATTACGTGGTAGTGCAGGCGCTCAATCAGAATAGCAAAATCATTTCGATCAACGCCAGTGATGTGGCCAAGGAAGCGACCTCCACGAGCTTCCTGCTCAGCACGGGAGCGGCCTGGGCGCGCAGTGAATCGATCTCGCGCCTGACCAGTGAGGAAGCGCGTTCCTACATGCTCGCTGTCTCTGTGCCCAGCCATGACCAGGAATACGATCAACGGACGTTCCAACATCACATTTCGCCCGGAGCCTACTCGGACTTGTTGTATAAAAACTCTCTCTATGACGAGTCGCGCACGATTTTTTCCGGGCTGATCTTCGTGGATGAAGGTGCGCATCGCACCGATGCCTATCAGACTTGCCGCAACTTGCTGATGTCCAATACCTGCGAAGCAAACTCCATGCCTGGCCTGGAAATCAATGCGGATGATGTCAAATGCAGCCACGGGAGCACAAGCGCTCAGATCAGTGATGAGGAAATTTTCTACCTGCGTGCCCGCGGTATCGACTCCGATACCGCCCGCCAACTGATTGCGCGCGGATTTTGCATCGATGTCATCTCACGTCTCCATCACGATGCGACAGAGGCCTTCGTCCTGAATTTTCTCGATCAAAAATTCGCTACGCTACGAATGCGCGACGTGCGTTGAGAATCATCGTTTCGGCTATCATCCGCAAGATGACATATGTCTCTTATGCATCGTAAATAATGATGAATAAAATACGAATCATTGATCATTCGTTTTATTTTACTCAAAAAATAATAAGGTTTGATCTGATTCTCTTATCTTGCGAATGATACTAAGAAAAAGACGTCACACAAGAATCTGGCATTTGAACAAATCCGAGAATGCCGGCGCATGCATGACATCGAGCGATCACACTGCCAGCGTGATTTCAATCACGGTGCCTCCCGTATTTCCGGGCCGTTTGTCTATTTGCCAGCCTTGGACGATGCAGAGCCGCTCTACTAATGACAAGCCTAGTCCATAACCTGCCGTAGCGAAGTTTTTGTTAGAATCTTTGGCTTCCTCGGCAAATTCAGGCAGACCAGGCCCGTTATCTTCAAATCGTAAAATGCGCGCGCCTCCCTCATTATGGTGCCATGAGATCTCAAGCCGTCCATGACGAAGGTGACTGAATGCATTGCCAACGATATTATGAATCAGCGTCGTAAGACCCTCACGATCGCAACGCAGTCGCACGACCTCCGATGGTTGAAAATGCACGACAAGCGGGTGAGTCGGATGCAGTGCCCGCCATTCATCCACCACTTCCTGCACAAGCTCCTCAACAGCGATTTCGCCCGTTGGCTCAGGCAGTCGGTTTTCGCGAGCAATCATGAGAAATGTTTGAATCAGTCGCTCCATTCTCCGACCAGCTCGTTCCATCCGGGCAAGCACTCTGTGATGGTTCTCCGCATCCGCAGGAAGATCGCGTAATAGGGCAACGGCACCATTGAGCGTTGTGACTGGAGTTCGCAATTCGTGGCTGCAATCGGCAATGAAGCGACGTTCGCGATCGAGCGTTAGTCGTAGATTTTCATGATACTCGTCGAGAACCCGAGCCAAATAGCCGAACTCATCCATAGGAAGTCCAGACGCCAATGGAGTTTCGGCAAAGCGACCTGCCACTCTCTCGGCTTCACGGTCGCGCACCCGACCCGCAAGCTGAAGAATCGGCCGCAGTGCCCAATTCGCGATGACCTTACTCGTGACAATCGCAACCACAAAAATACCGCACGCAAGTAAAACAAGCCTACCTTGCACAGTGCCGAGGTTCGCGTCGGAAAACTCGTGATCGCCCAGATCCATCATAACCCACACGGCCTCATGTTCTGAGTTTGCTGGCTCGAACCACAACCGAAACTCCCTTTCCCGGTCTTCCCCTAACCACAGGTTCATTCGATCCCGGATGTTTTTTGGCATCGTTGCGTTTCTTCCAGCTTCGTCGGTAAAAAACTCATGCAATTCATTCGTTGCAGGAACCTCTTCCAAGTCATGAATGACAGAAATCTCCCGAGCACTCCAGTAGCGAGTGATTCCTTTGGGCATGGAAGCATCCTTTGGCGCTGAGGCCAGCTGCCTCATCAACGGCGCGAGGTAGTTGTTCTGGATGGCGTCTTCGGCGTCGATCAACAAAATCCAACCACCCAGACTAAAAATTCCCATTACGGCGCATGCCAGCACCACGAGCAGCCAGCGGATGCGCGACGCCAAGCGGGACTGAGGTATGTCAGCAGTCTCAGCCATCTTCTCCTTTTCCGAGCATCAGTTGATAACCAATTCCGCGATGCGTGTGCAATAGCGCAGGCCATGGCGGTCGATCGACAACCGCGCGCAAGGCGGCCAGATGAGTGCGGAGCGCATCACTCCCGGGCGGCTCTCCTTGCCATAAGTGGTGCTCTATGTCCATCCTCGGCACTACAGTCGGAGCACGTAGGATGAGAATTTCTAACAACTCATATCCCATCTTCGTGATCGTGAGAAGCTGGCCAGCGCGCCGCACCGTTCGCAAATCGCGATCAAGTTCCAGATCCGCATAGCGGAGGATTCGGGACACACTGGGGCAAAAGGCCTGGGAGCGGCGGATCAGTGCTTGAAGGCGCGCGAGCAATTCAGGCAAAGCGAATGGCTTTACCAGATAATCGTCAGCACCCGCCTCAAAACCCGCCAAGCGATCATCCAGTCGATCCGCCGCTGACAGCATCAATAAGGGCAAGGATGAGCCTACTTCCGAACGCAATCGCCGACAAAGCTCAATACCGCCCAGGCCGGGCAGCCGCAGGTCCAAAATGACTGCCGAGTATTCCTTCGATAAAATTTGATGAAGTGCAAGAGCACCATTCGGAGAATAATCCACTGACCAACCGCGGTGTTCCAAGTAATCTTGAATGTTGCCCGCAAGATCCAAGTCATCTTCTACAAGTAAAATGGGTGATAATGGCGATGTATCCATACAAGAATCTTGCGGACTATAAAGGAAAACCATGTTTTATCAAAATCAGGAATTCGATTTTTGATGGCTCATCGTCGCGCTTCGAAATACCAGTGACGACATTGCTTTTCGCGATGATGAGCGATTTTCCACTCAGCTATCAAAACTTGTAGCGAAGACCCGCAAGACAAGAAAATCCATTATAGTCAGCCTCCACCGAGGCACCTCCCGCGGTCGGTTCCAATTCGATCGATCCCGCATAGTTGTAACGAGTTTCCGCATAGATCGACCACGAGGAGGATAGTTCATAAGAAACGCCAGCCAACGCTTGCGCGGCAAAAAGGTAATTGTCATCAAACTCCTGCTCCACTCCGCCGATGGTCACATCGATATCAGCTTCTTGGAGAAATCCGATCCCGACTCCAGCATAAGCCTAAAAAGGAAAATGGGCGTGGTTTTTAGGGCGCCTATTTCGGGGCGTTTGGTTGCGGCATCGGAGGGCAGTTTGGCGGGGGTTTTCTACCCGCTCAGCATCAGTCTGGCATCCGCAGGTAGCCCCGGAAGCCATTTCCCGCCCAGCC
>CAMDAD010000045.1 GCA_945888515.1 Akkermansia muciniphila
ACCAGATCTCCGCATTGCTGCCTTCTCCAGTAAAGTCGCGATCAACTGAGGAGTCTCTCACGTGCCGGGCGCTTCACCGCGGCGGGGCAAGACTACCCATTTTCAAAAAAACGTCAATGATTTTTCTCTCGTTTTTTGAAGTTTTTTTGGAGATCTGCTGCAATCGTTGATTTACCAACGAATTTTTCGCAAAAAAAAATTACACAAAGGTGATGTGTGGCGATAAAATTGTGGGACAAACTCACGCGAATCGATCAAAAAAAGCCATTTGAGGTGACACTTTTGACATCATATTCCATAATTACTACAATAATAGTAGAATAGATTCGCAACCAGATCCGTATGCCGCCTATCGGGTAGTGACATCAATCTCATGGAGACCGAACTGAGGCGTGATGCAGATGATTGGGGAATAAAGCGGACCAAGTGCTGAGGGCATCGCATTGCAGAAATGGCGTTTCGTTGCGAGCGATGCCATTGAGAAACATGAAATGGCAAAATCACGCCACAAAATATTTGCCTGCCATTTTCCCGAGGATATGCTTTCCTCACCGCAGCACCAATCGTTAATGTCAGAAAATTTCTATCAACAAACTGCCAACGCGCCGCAGAGCACTTTTGATGTGTCGCTGCGACCACCGGTATTTTCCGAGTTCATCGGTCAGGAGAAAGTGAAGGAAAGGCTGATGTTGATGGTAGAAGCGGCCAAGCTACGCGGAGATGTGCTCACGCACGTGCTGCTTTCCGGACCTCCCGGATTGGGGAAAACTACCTTGGCGACGATTGTCTCGCAGGCGGTAGGGTCTACGCTGCATACGACATCAGGTCCACAGATCGAAAAAGCCGGCGACCTCGCGGGCATTCTCACCAACCTACAAAAAGGTGATATTTTGTTCATTGATGAAATCCATCGGTTGCACCCCGCCATCGAAGAATACCTTTACCCAGCGATGGAGGACTTTCGCCTTGATATCATCATCGATTCAGGACCCTCCGCACGCTCGATCCAGCTCACGTTGCCTCGCTTCACACTGGTGGGAGCGACCACCCGTTCTGGCATGCTAACGGCGCCATTGCGTTCCCGCTTCGGAATCCTCAATCGCCTCGACTACTACACCACCGCTGAGTTGGCTGAGATCATCAAGCGCTCTGCCGGATTGTTAGAAGTCGAAATCACACAAGAGGGTGCATGGCAAATCGCATCGCGTTCGCGCGGCACTCCCCGTGTTGCCAATGCACTACTGCGCTGGGTGCGCGACTACGCACAAGTGCGCGCGGATTCGATTATCGATGGCACTACGGCCGACGCGGCACTCACCATGATAGAGATCGACCAAGACGGTCTCGACGAAATGGACAAGCGCATTCTCGAGGCGATTATTTACAAATACAATGGCGGCCCCGTAGGACTGAACTCACTCGCCGTCGCTGTGGGAGAAGACGCATCGACTCTAGAAGAAGTCCATGAACCATTTCTCGTGATGCAGGGATTTCTGCAACGCACCCCGCGTGGTAGGGTCGCCATGGCATCCGCCTACCACAAAATCCAAGCACCCCTTCCTAAAACTCTGCAGTCAGAGTCACAAATCCCCTTACTCTAAAAAAACATATGCCTAATTCACCACTCGTCGTTGATTTGATCGATCGTTGTCGCGCCACCGGATTACGACGCACGAAGGCACTCGAACAACTGCTATTCACCCTCGCGGATTCTGGACGCCCTATGACTCTGAACGAACTCTCGCATTCGTCACGCCTCACCGACCAGTGCGACAAAGCCACGGTCTTTCGTTTGCTGCAGCGCTTGACTGCCATCGGGACCGTGCGGCGTCTTGGCCTTCACGAACGCGCGGCCTACTTCACGCTCTTGATACCGGGCAGGCATCAGGATTATCTCATATGCACAGAGTGCGGTAGCATCGAATCAATACAGGCACCCTGCCCCGTTCATCAACTCGAAAAGGAAATTACTCAGAAAACGGGATTCAAAAACCTCTATCACGAGCTGGAGTTTTTCGGGGTTTGCCCTCGATGCGCATAAATTTTGCAAGAAAAATGCACGGACAACTGCTCATACTCGGCATCGAAGGACCAGTCCTAAGTTCGCTGGAAGCAGAACGCTTTTGCCGCATTCAGCCTGCGGGCGTGATCTTGTTTTCACGCAACATTGTGAATGCTGTGCAAACCCGCAAGCTCACGGATGACATCAGAGGTTTATTTTCCTTTGAACCCATCATCGCCATAGACCAAGAAGGAGGCCGTGTCACGCGCACCAAAGACATCGCCCCCATTTGCCCTTCCGCAGTCGACCTTGCGACTGCCGCCAATCCCGGATGGATCGCCCAGGCTGGCATGCTGACCGCAGATTTGTTGCGCTTGTTAGGCTGCAATCTGAACTTCGCTCCAGTGCTCGACATCGATCATTTCCCCGGTTTGCAAAATGCCCTGCGCGAACGATGCTGGGGGAATGACCCACAACGTATCATCGACTACGCGGGGCAGTGGAACCGCTGGATGCGCAAACGCAGCGTGTCTTCTTGTGCCAAACATTTTCCGTCTTGCGGACTCGCGCAAAGCGACCCGCATCACGATCTTCCCATCGCTCATGTAACTCTAACGGATTTACTCAAGCATGATATCCTGCCTTACACCGCGCTCATGCCAGAGCTCGATGCCGTGATGACCAGTCATGTGCGCTTTCCAAAAATCGACGCCGATCATCCTGCCTCGCTCTCGCATCGCATCATTCACGATTTTCTGCGTAGTCAACTCGGCTTCGACAAACATCTCGTGCTTACCGATGACCTCGATATGGGCGCGATTCAGCAAGCTTACGGTCGCGGTGCTGATGTCAAACAAGCCATCTCCGCGGGCAATGACATCGCTTTGATCTGCCACCAAATGGAAACGGCCGACACAGCTGTCAGCGCACTCAGGGAGCTGCCGATCCATACCATCGATGACGCTCTCGTACGCATCGAGCGATTCCGCAAAAAACTCAACGGTCCTCTCGCATGGTCCGAAGTTTCTTGGCAAAAAACTTGTTCCGAAATTCAAAAACTGCGCGACGAAGTGCCTTTCGCCCAGGAAATCAAAGCAGACTCCCCCGTCGCTAACTACTGAGTGATCAACACGATGACTGCGTGTTGGATCCCTTAGCGAAGCCACAAAGCGCGCAGATCAAGTCAGCAAAAAAATCATCGATCTCGATGATTGACGCATCAGCGCACGAAATTTTTCGTCATCTATGGATGACTGATGCATGGAATTGCATAGGTTGGGACTGGTGCAATAATTTTGAAAAAACTCACCCGCTGGGACAGTGATCATGACGAGCGTAAACTGTATCTCACCCGCATCGAAACGGAGTATCACCACCTCCGATTCGAAATTCCGTGCAAATGCAAAGGCACTCCCGATAGGGTGATCAACTCCTTCGACGGCGTCGCCAAGGAAGCCCGCAAGATCATGGCAGTGCTCGGAGTGCGCACGTTGGATGAATTGATAGGTCGTCCCGAGTTTCTCAGCCAACGACGCGTGCCCCTCGAAGCCACTAGTTCCCGCTAACGCAACCACGACACATCGCGGCTGCATGGTGAGTCATTTCATCACCTTGCGGATCATCGCAAAATGACGGTCGCGCTCGAGCAGTTCCACGCCATAGCGTGTCGCACAAGCATATACCAGCACATCACCGAAAGGCACATTGACTCGGGATCGTTGACAAGCCCGTGCCGTCTTGGCGGCCTCTTTCCAGCAAGCGTCATCGAACGTGAGCCATGTGCAATAATTTTTTGATGCCTCCAGCCTCGCTTCCTCCTGCTTTCCTCTGATCCCCTGATACAGCTCGAACCAAATTGGTTCCGTCATCGCCGCTCTTCCCGATACCAATAAATCCTCCAGCTCCGCAGCAGCTTCCGTATGATTGCCGCCCTTGCGTGTCGCTGCAATCCAGACCGAACTGTCCACCAAAACGCAGTTTTTCATCTCTTTGCCAACCTTCTTTTTTTCGCTTTGGCCGGTTTTACCGCAATCCCCGCCATATCACCCGCTTCAATTTCGTCATTGCTAGCCATGTCCCAAGTTCCGAAGCTGGCGATCAAATCTTTCACCAACTGCTGACGGTTGTATTCCTCCAGAGCCTTCACCACCGCCTCGCGCTTTGTCTTCGCCCCCGTGAAGCGCATCGCATCCGCTAGGACTTTTTCGGGAATATCGATTGTGGTTTTCATTGATTCTAATTTTTACATAAATCGGAATCCTTCAAGAAAAAAATAGGAATCTTTTATAGCAACCATCCGGAATCAACCCAGTCCATCCGTCAAATCAACATACTGACGTCTTGAGGAGAGCAGATGCTTGTGCATCGCCTCCGCTGCGACATCGGCTTTGCCGTTTTCTATCGCGTCGAGGATCGCCTGGTGAGTCGATACGATGGACTGGAACCAATCGCTATCGCCGCGGTTTTTTCGCGCGTAGTCGATGCATTTTTTTTCCAGGGCCCTGAGCACCGTGGCATAGATGCGATTTCCCGAACCACGCGCGATCACAAGGTGAAAGGCAATATCCAAACGAGAAAACTCCGCGCGTTCCGCTTTTGATTGTCGCATGGCATCCATCAGCGAACGCAGCTCACGGATCACGGCTTCTCCCGAGTGGATGGCCGCCAAGCGTGCGCACTCGGTTTCGATCAAAATCCGGAAATCGATCAACTCGAGGAAGTCCAGATCTTCCGCCAGAGCCGAGTAGGCCTCCATCGCGTTTGCCAAAGTATCCAGGTTCGACTCAGCGATGTAGGTGCCCGATCCTTTAATCGTGCGCAGCAGACCACGACCGCGCAGTTGCTGGATCGCCTCACGAATGACAGTGCGGCTCACGCCG
Source organism: Akkermansia muciniphila (assembly GCA_945888515.1). Taxonomy (GTDB): domain Bacteria; phylum Verrucomicrobiota; class Verrucomicrobiia; order Verrucomicrobiales; family Akkermansiaceae; genus UBA956. Next base: position 4,882 of record CAMDAD010000045.1, read on the forward strand.
AAGCGTTCGCACAATTTCTCTTCCGACTCCAAACGTTGCCCGACTGGCATTTTGCCGCCCAAAATTTCACTCTCGATCAAACGTATGATTTTCGCACTGCGCTGCATCTACTCGTTATAAGACGCAATTTTGCAGTGACAAGCGAAGAATCGCTAGTATGACAAGCGTATCAGATACTTATTTTATGCTTCAGACAGGAATACTCAATCCACAGGTCCTCGACCTCATCGCTCGCATCCGCCACACCAACACGCTCGTCATCGCTGACTGGGCGTTTCCTTACTGGCCGGAGATTGAAACCGTCGATATTTCACTGACCAAGGGAATACCGATGGTGCTTGATGTGCTCGATCTGCTCACAGCAAACTTCAAAATCGGCCGCATCTGGCAGGCCGAGGAATTTCTGCACACGAATCCGCAGGAGACCGTCGATCGCTTTGCGCAATCGTTCGGCAACATCCCACTGACCCGCGAACCGCATGTGGACTTCAAAAAACGCGTGCCTCACGCCATCGGCCTAATCCGCACCGGAGATCCTACCGCCTACGGCAATATCATTCTGGAATCCGAATAATGAAAACAGCCGTCACGCTTTGCCGCGTCGCCGAAGCTGCGGCAGGACCATTCGTTTTCCACGACTCACTTAGCGAAGGCTTTGCCAAAGCAGCACAACACGGCTTTGATGCCGTCGAGTTATTTTTGCCTTCTGCCGACGAGGTCAGTATCGGGGAAATCAAACAACTGCAAGCGCAGCACCAGCTCGCCATCGCCGCTGTTGGCACGGGGGCAGGCATGGTGAAGCACGGACTCAGCCTGACCGATGCCGATCCCGCCATCCGCGCAAAAGCGTTAGAGTTTATTCTTTCGCTTGTCGACTTCGGTGGCCAGCTCGGCGCTCCCGCCATTCTTGGTTCCATGCAGGGCCGCAGCAGCATTGCCGTGCCTCATGCAAGGGCCATCTCGCATCTCGCGGAGTCTCTGTGCATCATCGCCGCACGCGCCGCGACATTCGGCGTTCCGTTCATCTACGAACCGCTGAACCGCTACGAGACGAACCTCTTTAACCGTATAGGCGATGCCGCGGCGTTTCTCATCGGAGAAAAACTAGAAAATGTCACGTTGCTGGCTGACCTTTTCCATATGAATATCGAAGAGGCATCGCTGGAACAAGCTCTGGCGGAAAACGTCGAGCACATCGGCCACATTCATTTCGCCGATAGCAATCGCCGGGCGATGGGCTTCGGTCACACCGATTCGAAACCGCTCTTACTTCTCTTGCATCAACTCGGATACTCCGGCTATCTTTCCGCGGAAATTCTTCCGCTACCCAGTGCCGATGAGGCTGCGGCGCAATTTATCCAATCTACCACTCTCTAACCATTATGGAAACTCGTCCTCTCGGAAATAGCGGTCTGCAACTACCGATTCTCTCTTTCGGTGCCTCTTCGTTAGGGGCTGAATTTCGCTCAGTCGATGTCAACGAAGCGCTGCAATCCGTCCACACTGCTCTCGAACACGGCATGAATTTCATCGACACCTCGCCCTTTTACGGACGCGGCATGTCGGAAGTCCTCTTAGGAATCGCGCTGAAGCAGCACAAGCGAGAAAATTATCTGCTCGGCACCAAACTCGGGCGTTACTCGTTAGAACATTTCGACTTCTCTGCCAAGCGCGTGGAGGAATCCGTCCACGTCTCCCTACATCGCCTAGGCACCGATCACCTCGATGTGCTGCTGCTTCACGACATCGAGTTCGTAACCCTGCCGCAAATCTGGGAGGAAACCATCCCCGCCGTGCTCAGGCTCAAGGAACGCGGCATCGTCAAAGCCATCGGCTTTTCCTGTTATCCGATGAAAACCTTCGACACCGTGCTCGACCACGTCGAGAACGACATCGACTGCGTGCTTTCCTACAACCAATACACTTTGCAAAACACCCGCTTCGCCGATCACCTGCTGTCGCGTCTGCAGGCCAAAGACATCGGCGCAATCAATGCAGGGCCCTTCTCGGCCCGACTCCTCACCAATGCCGAGCTCCCCGTCTGGCTTAAGGAGCCCGAGGAAGTCAAAGCCGCCGCCCGCGCCGCAGCAAAACTCTGCGCCGATAACGGCGTCGATATCGCCCAGCTCGCCCTGCAGTATTCCTGCGCCAACCCCGCCATCACCTCCACCGTCGCCGGCTCCGCGAATCCGCAAAACATCGCCAAGTGGGCCCAATGGCTCGCCGAACCGATGGATCAAAACCTGTTAGAAGAAGTCCTCGCCATCTTCGCCCCAGTGAAAAACATCGGTCATAAAGAGGGCCTCCCCGAGAATAACTAACCTCTTCCACTGATCACTGCTCACAGCTCACTTAACAACTTATGAAAGCCATCGAATTTACCGAGCCGAGAGTCATTACCGTCATTGACCGCCCAGACGAAGGATCCCCCGCTCCCGGCGAGGCCGTGGTGCGTACGCATCGCATGGGAATTTGCGGCACGGATCTGTCCTGCTACCTCGGAAAATTCCCCTTCTTCGCCTACCCGCGCACGCCCGGTCATGAACTCGGACTCGAAGTCGTCGCCGTCGGCGAAGGTGTCACGAATGTGAAGCCAGGCGACAAATGCTCGCTAGAACCCTACGTTAACGCCTCCGATTCCCCCACCTCGCAAAAAGGCAACTCGAACTGTTGCCCCGGCGTGCAAGTCATCGGCGTGCACAACAACGGCGGCTTACGCCAAGGCACCTTTATCGTTCCCGCCCGTAAACTCCACCCCGGCAACGACCTCACTTACGACCAGCTCGCTCTCGTCGAAACGCTCGCCATCGGCTACCACGCCGTGCAACGCGGGAATCCACAGCCCGGTGAGAACGTGCTCGTCATCGGTGCCGGCCCCATCGGTCTGGCCTGCTTGGAGTTCCTCAAGCTAATGGACGGTGTGAATGTCATCGTGATGGACATGGTGCAGGGCCGTCTCGATTTTTGCGCGCAGAATCTCGGCATCAAAAACGGCATCGTCGCGAAAAACGATGGCTCCCACCTGGCTGATCTCGAAGCTATGACAAAAGGCCACCTTGCCGATGTCATCATTGATGCGACCGGTTCCCCGCGCTCCATGTCCACGTGTTTCGAATTCGCCGCCTTCACGGGGCGGGTCGTTTACGTCGGCATCACCACCTCGGATCTCACCTTCCCGCACGCTCCTGTTTTCCATCGTCGCGAGCTCACACTGCTCGCCTCGCGCAACGCACTACCCGCCGATTTCCCGAAAATCATCGAGCTCATACGCCAAGGAAAAATCAACACCGACCTGTGGATCACCCACCGCATTTCCTTCGACGAAGTCCCAGAAAAATTCGCCCAATTCACCGATCCCAACCTCGGCGCTATCAAAGCGATTATCGAGGTTCAATAACACACCACTGATCACTACCCACTCCACACTCACCACTCAACATCATGAAAACTTGCCCTCAATTCACCTTCGGCGTCGGCGATCGTTTCGCCCATCAGGCAGAATCCCAACTCACTGCCTTCCTCGAGGCCGCGAAGCTGGGTGCAGACATCGTGCCCGTCTGGAACAAATCCAATCGCGAGCACACCATCATCGGCTCCGAGCCCTGTGGCACGCGTGAAGCCGCTGATCAAGCCGTAGCCGCACTCGGATGGAAAAACGAATATTTGCTCGATGCCGACCACATCAACCTCAACACCGTCGATCGATTCCTCGATCCCTGTGACTTTTTTACTTTGGATGTGGCCGATGACATCGGACAACCAGCCAGCGAAGAAGATGTCGCGTCCTTTCTCGACCGCCATCCGGAACTCATCGGCACGATCACCATCGAGGGCATTGAACAGCCATTCGAAATCTCCCGCGAGGAAGCCATACGCATCGCGAATAAATTCCTGCTCGCCACCCAAAAAGCCGGTGTGATTTATCAATACATCATCGAGCACAAGAGCAATGACTTTGTGACCGAGGTCTCGATGGATGAAACCGACAGCTCGCAGACCCCTGCCGAATTATTGGTGATTCTCGCCGCGCTCAGCGATGCCAAAGTGCCCGTGCAAACCATCGCACCGAAATTCAACGGACGCTTCAACAAAGGCGTCGATTACGTCGGCGATATCGCGCAATTTGAAAAAGAATTCAACGACGACCTCGCGGTCATCGCCCATGCCATCAAAGCCTACGCCTTACCCGCCACGCTGAAACTCAGTGTCCACTCCGGTTCCGACAAATTTTCCATTTATCCCGCCATACGCCGCGCCATTCAGCGCACCGGAGCCGGCCTGCACATCAAAACTGCAGGCACCAACTGGCTGGAGGAACTCATCGGCCTCGCCGAAGCAGGTGGTGACGCCCTCGCTCTAGCCAAAGAAATTTACGCCAAGGCTCTCGATTACAAAGAAGCCCTGTGCCAACCGTATGCCAACGTGATCGACATCGACGACAGCAAACTCCCTAGCTCCGAAACCGTGAACGCATGGACCAGCGAGCAATACGTCAACGCGCTGCGCCACATCCCCACCTGCCCAGACTACAACCCGCATTTCCGCCAATTGCTGCACGTCGGCTTCAAGATCGCCGCACAACTGGGCGAACGCTACACCGATGCACTGAAAAGAAACCGCGCCATCATCGCGAAAAACGTCACCACGAACTTGTTAGACCGCCACATCAAACCGCTGTTTCTCTGAACCGTGGACAATCATTTCGCCGGCGACTTTTGGTAGTATTCGAGCAATCCGTCGACAACCGCATCGGCATATTCCCGATAGATCGACTTCCGCGGTTCACCCGCCACGACTGGCAGGCCTGTGTAATCTCCCGCTTGAATGCGTTCGTAGACCTCTTTCGAATTCATCACGTAGGGCTCGAAAAAAATTACTGGGCAGTCGTAGAGTCGGTTGGCTAGCAGATTCCGCGCCCACAAATACGGATGATCCGCGACATTGCGCGCCCGTTTTGAATCCGGCTCGTACGGATACGGCGGCAGCTTGCTCTGTTTCGCGAAAACATCCGCCATCACTCCCGCCACCGCAGCTTCCTCGTGCAAGGTGCCTTGCAGGATCTTGCGGATCATCTCGTAGCGTTGGTCATCGAATCCGATTTCCTCATCGGTGTAGGCCCCATTGAGCAAAATGTGCAGATGGTTTTCATCGACCAGAGTCGGATTCGAGGGATCTCCCCAGGCGACGGCATTGAAATGCAAACACAGCACCAGATCGGGCTTGATCACCTCATTCACATAAGCTGCGCGTGCCCGGATTTCGGAAGTGCGATAGAACAAACTCTCCGCTGCTTTGTTCAGATAAAACGGATTGGCTAAAGTTGGATTTTCTGCGCGTGCCAGTGGCATGAGTTGCTCCGGTCGATCTTTGGTGAGAGGCTCTGTGTCTTTTCTTACGAGCGATACCACCGCACCCTTTTTCTCTAAAATGGGTTGAAGGAGTCTGGCTACATATAAGGTCATATCCCCTTCTGTCACTGGACGACCATCGTCGATCCTGAACCAGCGTTCCTCCATTTGCGCCCACTCACCGCCGAGATGTCCTGCATCAATGGCTACATGCAAACCCCGCAGCGGAGTTTCAGCGTTCGCGAGTTCCTCTTTCTTTCTCCAGTAGCGAGAAGTCTTTTTTTCCTGTCCTGGTGTAGCAAAATTCATCCGATAGCGCCTTTCAATGCAACTGGCTGCCTCGCTGATGAGAGCGTAGTCATCGCGCACCTCGATGAATTTTTTCCACTCATCGCTGCAAGTGAAATAGCGGGTTAAGTCCCCGAGAAATTGGTCCTTTGTCAAGGTGGACTGATACACATCCAGCGCTTTCCAATCCGGCGTTTTTCCCAATGGGGAAAGCCGATAGCTGAGCACTTGCTTCTGCACGTTTTCCTCACCAGAAATTTGTATCGTTTCTCGATGAGACATCCACCATCCCGCGATCAAAGCTGCCGAAATAAGGGCAACAACAAGGAAGATGGGTTTTTTCGTTTTAGTGGATTTCATAGGTCATTCATGTGGAGAAATCTTTACTCGCATTCGTGGCACTTGCAACCACCAAGGTCGGAAACCGTCACGCGATCATGCGATCTCTACGACTCCGTCGAATGCAATCGCAATCGGACAAACCAACAAAAATTCCGCCTACGCGAGTTTATCGAAATATTTGCTCCCTCGGTGTCGTTATGCATAAGTCAACCATTACAGCTCCATGCACAAGCCAACCTTACTTCTTCTCCCCCTCGCCTCGCTGTTTTTCGCATCCTGCGGCAAAAAGGATGCTGATTACGATATCCCCAATCCCGGATATGACGAAGCCGCCACTTCCATTCCAGCGCCCGCCGCACCGACCTACGGTGCCGCTGCCTACGAGGAAAACACTGCGGTGCCAGTGCCTGCGGTCGATCCCGCGTCCGTCGCAAAAGAGCACTACGTTGCCCCCGGCGACAGTCTATGGAAACTCAGCAAACAATACGGTGTCTCCATCGATGCTATCAAAGCAGCCAACGGCATGACAACAGATACCGTGGTGCTTGGCAAAAAAATGATCATACCCGCGCCCTGATTTTCTAATGAAACGAATTGCCGTTGCGTGCGCCCTGCTTTTCACTCTTCACGCTCAGGAAGAAGAGCCTCCCGCATTACAACTTCCGCCGAAAGAAGCGGCGATGGATGCGCTTTTCAGCATCCCTGCCACCGCACCAGAACTCGCCATCGCCGAGCAGGAAGCGCGCAAACACGGTGTGCCCGAGCAGTCGATTTTCGAGGCACGGTTCCTTTTTCACGTCGAACACAAAAGCGACAAAGGAATCATCGAGATGCTACCCGTATGGGAAAAACAGGAAAAAGTGTTCTCGCTGGATCACTCGGAAATTTTCGCCACTCGGGAGGATTTTCTCGCTGTGATCGAATTCTCACGTGCTCTGAAGGCATTGCAAGAAAACAAGCGCGATGAGTTCAAAAAGCACATCACCGAGGCACTGTGGCTGAGCCCCGGACAAGCCAGTGCTTTTACGCCCTACATCGAGAGCCTCCGTCTCAGCGAGCACATCAAACAAACGAATATCGATTTCGCCTCAGAGGTGACGGACTTGGAAAAACAAAACTCCCTCTCCCTCAAAAGCTTACTCGCTGAGAACCGTGCACTGCTACTCCACTTCTGGTCGCCTTGGAGCGCGGATTGTGAAACATCCCTCATGGATCTGTCGAACGTCTGCCCTTCGCTCGACAAAGAAAAAGTGGCTCTTGCCTCGCTACTGGTCGATGGACGCACAGAGATCCTCGCCGAGGCCAAAGATTTCCTGAAAGGGCAAGAAAAGCCGCTTCCTGGGCCGCAATTGCTTGACCGCAGCAAAGACAGCCTTGCCGCACAGCTCCGCGTGACTGATTTGCCCGCGCTTGTGTTACTAAGCAGAGAAGGAAAAATTCTCTTTCATGGCAAACCCAGCGATGAACAATTGTTAGAAAAAATCAAACAATTACCGCCAGCGAAAAACCAAGCCAGCGAGTGACTCTCATCGTAGCCTGACTCGAAGGAAATAACACGAGGAGAAAATTCCTCCTTTGGTAATTCTACTTTACGCGTCTTTAGAATCTGTCATGATCTCACCATGAAGTTCATCCGCTTGAGCCTGCTGCCCCTGTTGTTGCTCACCTGTCCGCTCTGGGCACAAAAGGATGACATTGAGGATCCGGAAACCGGCGTCCCTCTTGCTCCGGAAGATCTCCTCGATGATGAGCACGTCCGCGAGGAATTAGCGGTCAATGATTTCACTGCGCCATCGATTGCGAAAGTGTTCGATTCCCTTCAGCACCTCGCACCCTTGCCCATGGCCGATGTCGAGCGTAAGATTCCCGAACGCATGCCGCTCGATCGAGCAGACCTGGCGATCGAAATCGGATTTTTGATCGCGGATGGTTTTCTAATCGTCCAGGCCAACGACCTCGCCAAAGTGGAACCCCTCGCCAAGGAGCTCTCCCGCTATGGCAAAGCTCTGGGCGCGGGTGAACGCGTCTCCCGCCATGTCGCCTCTCTCCTTGATAGCGCAAAAAACAACAAGCCTGACCAACTCAAAATCGAACTCGCCGCCACGCAGAAAGATGTTGAAAAAGAACTCGTCGCCCTACGCGATACAGACCTTGCCCACTTAATTTCTCTAGGCGGCTGGTTGCGGGCGTTGCATGTGGCTTCCACTGCCGTGCAAAAACAATATTCTCCGGCGCGCGCTAAGGAATTGATGCGCGAGGATATCGCCGACTACTACACAGAAACGCTGGGCACCCTTCATCCACGTATCTCAGAGCGGCCGAACTTTGTCGAAATGCGCGAGATCATGTCAGGCCTGCGCAATGAAATGGTCATGGACGAAGAAGGGAAAAAAGTAGTCACCGAGGCCATGGTCGCCTCCCTTCTTGCCAAGTCCGCAAAACTTGTCACACTTGCCTCCAAGCGAGTGGAGGAATAAGACCGACACAGCCGGCTAACCTAATGATTTATGAAGCACTTCGCTCTATGCAGCTTGCTCGTTTCTACCGTGCCGATGGTGGCGCAGACGGAACCATTGCCCGCGCCACTCCCCATTCCCGCTCCTCCCAATCCAGCACCTTCCGCGCGACCCGACGGTCCACAAGAAATCAACGGCATCGCCGCGACCGTCAATGGACTTGTCATTACCAAAAAAGAAGTTGCCTTTGCCCTGTCTCCGATCGTCGCCGAACTACGTGCTCAGTTTCCTCGTCGTGGCACGGAATTTGAAAAACGCATCAAGGAATCCTATGAAAAAATACTCAACGACTTCATCGACCGCGAACTCGTGATGAGCGAGTTCAAAACGCAAGGCGGAAAAATCCGCAGCAATGCGGTAGACGAAGAAGTACAGCGGCAGATCCGCGAACGAGCGAATGGCGATCAAGTGAAATTCCGCGAGGATCTCACCAAGTCAGGCATGACGATGGAAACCTTCCGCACCATGACCGAACGTCAGATGATCGTTCAGGCGATGCGCGCCTCGAAATTCAGTGACGCCGCGCCACCACTGCCATTTGAAATCCAGAAGGAATACGATGAAGTGAAGCTAAAACTGCGCGACACCAGCGGCGACACCATGACTTTCCTCAAGATCTATATCCCCGCGCTCGATGCGAAAAACCCCGCAGCCACTCCAGAATCGCAGCTGGATTTGGCCGATGAAATCGTGAAACAACTGAAGAGCGGTGCCAACTTTGAGGATCTCGCCAAACAACATTCCCGGGATGCCTTTGCTGAGTTGGGTGGCAAACAAGAAAAAGTTCCCCGCACCGATCTCGCACCAGAGTTTGCAGCGCTGATCATGGACCCACCTGAGGGAACCATTATCGGACCTCTCATGGACCCACGCGGCCTTACGATCGTCAAGGTGCTGGAGAAGTTTTATGGTCCCATTCCCCCATTATCCCAAGTGCACGATCAGATCGAGCAACGCGTGGCACGGCAGAAATCCGCCGAGCGCTACGACCGGTGGATTAAGACCCTGCGCGCCAAGGCGATGATTCAGAAAAAGCAATAACTAGCGGCTGAAAATTTGTTTGCAACAAACCGACACAGCCCGCCGTAGCAAGTGAATGCATTTGCCACGATTCTTTTCACCAGTCATCGCCGCCCTACTGATCTGCAGCGCTATCGCACAGTCCGAATCAAAAACGATTGACCTGTTCGACGGCAAGACTCTGAGCGGTTGGTATTCCTATCTGAAAGAAGAGGGTAAAAACAACGACAGCACAGGCGTTTTCAGCATTGTTGATGGAATGATCCGGATCAGTAACGCGAAGCTTGGCTACCTTTCCACTGAAAAGGAATACTCGAACTTCACATTGAGTTACTCCTACCGCTGGGCGGAGACTACGAAGACCGATGTCACGCGCAACTCCGGCCTGATCTATCATGCCATCGGTGAGGACCGCATGTGGTGCAATGGCATGGAACTGCAGATGCAACAAGGCGATGCTGGCGATCTCTGGCTGATTCCAGGCGTGGATGCCAATGCGGAAATCACTGTCAAGGACGCCTCGTTCGGAGGAGTGAAAAAAGGCACTCGCATCCTGAAATGGGAGGCGAACGAAAAACCGTTAGGCGAATGGAACAAGGTGGTTCTCACTTGCCGTGGTAACGATTTCGAACACTGGATCAATGGAAAAAAAGTCTTATCGGGCACTACGAAAGAACGCATCGCCGGGAAAATCCAGTTCCAAGCCGAAGGCCACGAGGTCTGGCTACGCGATCTCAAACTAGAATCACTCGCGCCCTAATAACTCAGGTCAGCGCTGGAAAAGATGCTTTCACCACTTCCGCAAACTCCGCCACGCTAATGACTCGTCCCGCCTCGTGACTGAGGCAGGTCATCGTCACGCCATCGATGCCGCACGGCGTGATAGCAAGAAATCCAGACAGGCTTTCGGCGGTGATATTGATGGCGAAACCGTGCATGGAAATCCACTTTTTCACACCCACGCCAATGGAGGCCATTTTCCGATCTTCGACCCATACCCCAGTGAGGCCCTCTCGACGCCCAGCATCCACTCCGAACGGGCGGCAAGATTCGATCAACACATCCTCGATCATCCGTAAGTGGGCGTGCAGGTCTTGCCCGCGATTTCGCAAATCAAGAATCGGATAGCCGACCAACTGACCCGGACCATGGTAGGTCGCCTGACCACCGCGATTCGTCTCTACTACCGGATGCGGCAGTCGCGCAGGATCGCGCAAGGACGATTGATCACGCAGCCGGCCTATCGTATACACTGGATGATGCTCTAACAAAATAATCCGCTCTCCTGACTGACCCGCCAGCAATGCCTTAACTGCATCGTGCTGCATTTGCAGACCATCGGCATAGGAAATGAAATGGTTCTCCAGCATGACTCTTTTCGTTAGATCAACCGTCGGTCTAGCAACTTCGCCCGCAGCGGATCCGCCGCCTGCAAGTGGGCCATGCCAATCGCTAGCGCGTCCGCGGCGTCGGCAGGCGGCGTCTCGCTCAACTTCAGCAAAGCCCGTATCATGAAAGCCACCTGATCCTTGCTCGCGGTTCCTTTTCCCACGACTGCCATTTTGACTTTGCGTGGAGCATATTCGTAAATTTTCAGCCCATGATCAGCCGCGGCAATCAGTGTCGCTGCGCGTGCCGCGCCCATGCTGATGGCTGTCTGGTGCGACTGCACATAGATGATACCCTCCACCGCCACTTCATCAGGCTGCCATTTTTTCATCAGGTTGAATAAATGACCGCGCACTGCGGAGAGCGCCGATGATTGGGTTTGGTTGCTAGCGATCGAGATTACGCCGAAGTCCAAAACACGTGGCGCGCGCGCCTCTCCTTCTAACACCGCGTAACCGGTGTTGCGCACGGCGGGGTCAACGGCAAAAACGCGCATGAGATAAACGGTTAGCGACGCTTACGAGGTCCGGAGGACTTCCGGCGCACGGGGCGAATCGGATCATCGTCGAGCATCGCGGTATAAGTATATGCAAAGTTCTCCAGCTTCTTGCGCGGGATTTTCTGGTCGACATACACTTCCACGGACTTGGCGTAATCGAGCTCGTCGGCAGTCAAAATCGTAAAGGCATCGCCCTCCGCTTCGGCGCGACCAGTCCGCCCGATGCGATGCACGTAGTCCTCCGCATTTTCCGGAACGCGGTAATTGATGACGTGGGAAACTCCGGAAATGTCAATCCCGCGCGCGGCGACATCGGTCGCGACGAGCACATCGTATTTGCCATCGCGGAATCCCTGCAAGGCTTCCATTCGATCCTTTTGCGAAACATCGCTGTGCATCGCCACCACTTTCGGGTGACCATTTTCCTTCAGCATGTCGGTGACTTGATCCGCCTCTTTGCGGGTGCGGGTGAAGATCATCACGCTGTGCCATTCGGTGGCATCGAGCAGCGCCACCAGTAGCTCATCGCGCTGATCCATCGCCACGGGATAAAAGGCATGTGTCACCGTGCTGGCGACCGCGCGCTTCGCGATTTCCACGCTGATGGGATCTTTCAAGCACCACTGCGCGAAGGTCTGAATCGCCGCAGGCATGGTCGCGGAAAACAATAGCGTCTGCCGTTCGTCCCAGGGGCAGAGATTCACGATTTTCCGCACTTGGGGCAAGAAACCCATGTCGAGCATGCGATCCACTTCATCGAGCACGAGAATTTTCAATTGCCCGAAACGCATCGTCGCTTGGTAAAAGTGGTCCATCAAGCGCCCCGGTGTGGCGACCACGATATCGGCACCGTCGTTGAGCGCTTTCGATTGCTCGCCATAGCCGACGCCACCGTAGAGCAGCGCCGTTTTCAGACCTGTGTGTTTGCCATACTTGATGAACTGCTCAGCGACCTGATGCGCTAGCTCGCGGGTCGGCTCCAATACGAGGATCTGCGGCTTGCCCAGCGGTTGGATTTTCGAGAGCGAAGGCAAGGCAAAAGCCGCCGTTTTCCCGGTTCCTGTCTGCGAGGCGCCCACCACGTCACGTCCGGCGAGCACCAGCGGAATCGCCTGTGCCTGAATCGCCGTGGGGGTGTCGTAACCCGACTCTTTCACGGCTGCCAAAACTGCGTCGTTGAGGCCTAATTGGTCAAATGTCATGCGCATCCCTAGGGGTTCAATCTTCAATGGTCAAGGCATTTGCGCGGACATTTGCAGGTAAAATCCTTTTCTCTCGGCGTTCGCAGCGAAGAAAATCTAAGAATCCGTGCTTTCACAAAATTATTTCTTGACTCGCTGTCCCATTTCGCCCAAGTTCCGCCCCCCGCAACAGCATTTTACGTCATGGCTACCGCACAAGTAATTCTCAAAGAAAAAATCGAAGGTCTCGGCGCCGAATCGGATGTCGTCAAAGTACGCGCCGGCTACGCCCGCAATTTCCTCATCCCGCAAGGCAAGGCTTTCGAGGCCACCCGCTCCAACCTTCGCCATGTCAATGCTCTGAAGGCTGTGCGCGCCAAACGCGAAGAAGAAGAACTCGCGCTGGCTCAGGAAGTCGCCGCGAAAATCGCTAAGCTGCGTCCGAAGTTCACTCTCGAGATCGGTCAGGACGGCAAAGCCTTCGGCTCCGTTACTTCCATCGATATTCATCGCGAACTAGAAGCTGCTGGTATCGTTATCGACCGCCACGGCATCGAGCTCGAGAAGCCGATCAAAAAATCCGGGAAGAGCGACGTCAACGTCCGCGTTCACCCACAAGTTTCCACTATCCTCACCATCAACGTGGTGGCTCCAAAGGAAGGCAAGGAGGAAGAAGCCGCGGCCGAGTAATCGGCACCATTCTTTTCTCAACAAAAAAACGCGACTGTCAATGTCGTGTTTTTTTTGCGCCCCCACTAGTGTCCAAAATAGCGAGTGGAAAAGCCCTCCTTGAGCGCTAGAGTTGGGGTGCAATGAACCAAGATCCGCACGCACAAGGAGGGCAGGTATGAATGCTGCCACATCCAGCCTTTTTAGCCAACTGCTTTCGCTCATCGATCGCCATCACTTTTCCAAGCTGGTCAAAGAGACCGATAGCGAAAAGAACGCCAAAGGCTTCAGCAGTTGGGATCACTTCGTATCCAT
>CAMDAD010000046.1 GCA_945888515.1 Akkermansia muciniphila
AGTGCATGGCGATGCGTGGTTATGCCTTGCATTTTTTGGAATCCTCATGGAATCCATCCGCCCTGTGGGCGGGCTACCCGGAACGTTCCGGAGGGTTCAATTTGAAGTCCGGCTACCAGTTGCTGGGCGAACCTAATAGGTTTGGCGGAGAGGGTGGGATTCGAACCCACGGAACCTTTCGGCTCTCCAGTTTTCAAGACTGGCGCAATCGACCACTCTACCACCTCTCCTGTTGTTGCGTGTGCGGGGATGGAGTAGCTTTTTTTTTTCGCTTGGGCAAGAAAAAGTCCGCTTGGTATACCACATTTCTGAAAAATCCCATGAATGGGAATACCAAAATTGCCTCGACGGGAGTTCTTGCCTTTGTTGGAATGAGCCGTGCAGCCCTTGGTCAGTGATGATGCTTACGAATTTACTCCGCCTCGTGATAGCAGGTTTTGGCCATGGCTGCTAGGACTGGGTATGCCGTATCGTCTGAAAAAACGATGGGGTATTGAGTCGGTCGAGGTGCGTGGTGGAGAACTCATTCGAGCATCGATGGCGGCGGGGCAGGGCATCATCATTGCCCCGAATCACTGTCGTCCTTGTGATCCGCTGCTGTTGCCTTTTCTCGCAAATGAAATCGGCCGTTCTCCCTATGTCATGGCGAGCGCGCATTTGTTTCGCTCTGCTGTGTTGCGTTGGCTCTTGCCGCGGGTGGGGGCTTTTAGCATGAATCGCGAAGGCATGGATCGGGAGTCGTTGAAAATGGCGTCGGGCATTCTGAGTGAGGCGAAACGACCGCTGGTCATTTTTCCTGAGGGGGTCATCACGCGAACGAATGATCGGGTAATTCACTTGCAGGAGGGGATTTCTTTTTTAGCGAGGTCGGCAGCAAAGGTGCGTGGGGAAAGGGGGAAAGTGGTGATTCATCCTTTGGCGATTCGCTATCGGTTCATGGGTGATTGGCAGGATTCGGTGCGTCCGGTGGTGGAGAATTTGGAAAAGCGTTTTGGGTGGAATATTTCCCAGAGACCCCTTGGGGAGAGAGTCTCGCGTGTAGGCTATGGACTGCTGGGGTTAAAGGAAGTCGAGTATTTTGGCGTGGTGCAGGAGGGGACTATGGAGCAGCGACTGGCTCGATTCATGGATCGTGTCTTGGCTCCGATGGAGCAGACGTATCTCGCGGGTCGCAGCGAGGAGAGTGTGGTGATGCGCGTAAAAAATCTGCGCAAGGCTTTGTTGCCAGCTTTGGTGGCAGGGGGCTTATCGCAAGAGGAGAGAGAGCAGCGCTGGAAGATGCTTTTTGATCTGGAAGTGGCGCAGCAGGCGTATCATTTTCCGCCTGATTACATCGCACAGAACCCGACGCCTGAACGAATCATTGAGACCGTCGAGAGATACGAAGAGGCGCTGGGAAATCGCAGCCCCACGATTCATCGTCCGATGCATGTGATCATGACGGTGGGCGAGGCAATCGAAGTCGAAGCGAGGAGAGAACGGGGCGTGATGGATCCATTGATGAAAGACCTGCGCGAAGTGTTACGAGACTTATTGATGACCTGATCGCGCCGAAGGATCGCGCTGATTATCACAGAGAATCTGATCCATCTCTGTAAGAACGAGTGCCATGGATTGATGATCGGCGCGCCTAACGATTTAGAGTTTGCAGAACAGAGTGTGGATTGTCACATATCCCTTTGATTACTGGGCGGTAAAGACTCGATTTCTTTTCGAAGACGTAGTTCAAAAAAAATCAGAAAAAGAAAAAAAGATTTGACGCATTAGC
Organism: Akkermansia muciniphila; assembly: GCA_945888515.1. Lineage (GTDB taxonomy): Bacteria > Verrucomicrobiota > Verrucomicrobiia > Verrucomicrobiales > Akkermansiaceae > UBA956. The sequence goes on from CAMDAD010000046.1 coordinate 1,769, forward strand.
TACAGTCGTTATCTTTTCGTTGTCGCAAGTCGACAAAGGCGGTCCGATCAATACGCACTGGGTTTTGGGTTTTTCCCAGGCTTTCTGATCGGGCCGCTTCCTTTTTGTGGTAGATGCGCGCGATGAATCATCTGTGGTTGCTCATCAGCTTGATCAGTTTAATGCCATGGAATGTGCAAGGAAAGTGGGTAATGCGGTTGCAGTATATGCACAGAGTGTACGAGTGACCATCGCTTTCCGGTTCCCGACATTCATTGACGGGCCGAGAAATGTCGCATCAAAAAAGACGAGGTGATATTTCGTTAGTGAAATCACAGGGGGCCATGCTGTCTGCGAGAATGGGGTAAGATTCCGTAAAAAAAGGCATGGGTCGAAACCCATGCCTTAAAGTGATAGAAGTAAAACGCAGCGTTACTTAGAAGTTGTAACGCAGGCCAATTTCGTAGCCAACGCTGTCGTCGAGCTCAGCACCACCAGGGACGCCGCCGATCTCCAGGTCGATCTCCAGGTCGCCGAGGTAAATGTAACGAGCGCCGCCGTACATTTCCCATTGCTCGTTGATGTCGTATGCCAAGCCGATGGAGGCTTGTGCATAGAAACCGCCGTCGGAGTCGTTGTTGAGGAAGGATGTTTCGGTGAAAGCGTAACCGATGCCACCGCTGATGTATCCTTTGATGCTGGAGAACAGAGTGCGTTCAGCAAGAAGGTTGAGAGTGATTGGAATGATTTCAACGTCAAGGCCGGCAACGGTAGGCTGGCCTGGAGGCGTTGGTGGGGTTGTCACTGGCGGCGTTGGCGCTGGGATGGTGAGGTTAGTACCACCGTCGAGGTAGCCAACTTCCAAGTAAGTGGCAAGATCGCAGCCAAGAAACTGGGTGCCCAGATCGCGACCAACATGCAAGGAATACATGTCAAAGTCGATATCTTTGGTGCGTTCGACGAGGTTGGCGCCTTCGCCGACGCTAAGCTCAGACTCGAATTGACCGAAGCCAGCGCCAGCAAACCAACCACCGAGGGCAGGAGCAGGAGCAGCAGCAGTTTGAACGGGAGCAGTTTCTCCAGCGAATGCGGTAGCAGTCACGGAGCCGATTGTTGCGATAAGTGTTGTAAGCTTCATAGCAAACGCAAACTGAATCATTTCGTTAATCATGGCAAGAAAAAAAATCGTTTTTTTTAGATGGCTTGATCATTAACCAAAGTCAGGAAAGTCGGCGCAAACTTTTGATCTGTGTGATGCGATGTCGTTGGTTTGTTCTGCAAGATCGTCAAGTTGGCGGGGTCAGGCGCTGGTAACGGATGTATGGAGAGATACGCAAGATAATCAAGAACTGCCCCTGACAATTGAAAAAAGATAAAATCCGGATAGGAAAAACAACCGATGAACGAAGTGTGTACACTTTGTTCTTTCGGATGCTTCTCCATGCATCGAGCTGGGAGAGCCAACGAGCACATCGTTCCTTTGTAACATCCTAGTTGGCGCGTTTCGTATACGCAAAAAAGGCATGGGCCGAAACCCATGCCTTGAGGAGAAAGAAGTAAGACTTGTGTCAATTAGAAGCTGTAACGTAGGCCAATTTCGTAGCCAACGCTGTCATCGAGCTCACCAACGGCAGGGCCGCTACCGAGTTCGAGGTCGCCGAGGTAGATGTAACGCGCGCCGCCGTAGATTTCCCACTGCTCATTAACGTCGTAAGCCAAACCGATGGAGGCTTGGGCGTAGAAGCCGCCATCCGAGTCATTGTTGCCAAGGAAAGATGTTTCGGTAAAAGCGTAACCGATGCCACCGCTGATGTAACCCTTGATGCTGGAGAACAAAGTGCGCTCAGCAAGCAGGTTGAGCGTGACGGGAATGATTTCAACGTCATCTGCGGTCGGCAGAGGAGCGCGCAGAGGGGAAGCGATACTGGCTTCGCCTTCGAGGTAGCCTACTTCGAGGTAGCTGGCGAGATCACAGCCAAGGAATTGGGTACCCAGGTCGCGACCGAGGTGAAGGGAATACATGTCCAGGTCGATATCACCACTGACTTCGCCAATGCTGCCTTCGGATTCGAATTGACCAAAGCCCGCGCCAGCAAACCAACCACCGAGGGTTGGAGCGGGAGCTGCTGCGGTTTGAACAGGAGCAGTTTCTCCAGCGAATGCGGTAGCAGTCACGGAGCCGATAGTTGCGATAAGTGTTGTGAGCTTCATAGCGACATTAGTTTGACTCCATTCGAAGCTTGGACAAAAAAAAAATCACATTTTTTTGCATGTCTTGATGATTAAGCAAAGTAAGGAAAGGCCTCGCATTCCCTTCTTCCTCAATTAACTAACGAAATGGTAGATGTGCTTTTTGAGAGTGGTCGGGAGCGTGGAACGTGTCTGAAGCGTATCGATGAATGAACACGCAACTTCCCACGGATGCGCCAAATATGAGGGTGCAAACATTTTTTCAAACTTGGCAAGCTGTCTGCTAGGACTCTGAGAATCAAACCAGTGAATACGCTTTATCATGGATACACCCCTTGGGCCGGTTATGACGAAATGTTTGAGTCCGACGGCGGCGTTCGACCCTGCTGTCGGTCCTTATACGATGTCTTCGAGGGGCTGACACAGAAAGAATTCGAGGAGCGTAAGGCGGCCTCTGACATGTATTTCCTGCGTCAGGGCATCACGTTTAATGTTTATCACGATGAAAAAGGAACCGAGCGAATTTTCCCTTTTGACCCTGTGCCGCGTGTGCTGACGGCTGCGGAGTGGGAGCATTTAGAGGCGGGGTTAACGCAGAGAATTATCGCACTGAATTTGTTTCTCCACGACATCTATCACGACCAGCACATTCTCAACGATGGCACGATTCCGCGCATGTATGTGGATGAGGCGAAAAATTTTCGTGAGGCTTTTCGCGGGATGGATGTGCCGAAAGATATATACATTCACATCTGTGGTTCGGACTTGGTGCGCGGAGGTGATGGGAACTTTTACGTTTTGGAAGACAATGGACGTTGTCCCTCGGGAGCTTCGTATTTGTTGGAAAATCGCAATGCGCTGAAGCGGGCGTTCCCCGCGTTGTTCGAGACATCGGACGTGCGGCCGCTGGATGCCTACCCGCGTGAGTTATTGAACATGCTACGTTACATCTCCCCTGTGCGCGAAAGTGACCCGGTGTGTGTGCTGCTGACGCCAGGTTGTCACAATAGTGCGTATTTCGAGCATTGTTATTTGGCCAGAGAGATGGGTATCCCGATCGTGGAGGGGCGCGATCTAGTGGTAGTGGATCAGTTTGTTTTCATGCGCACGACCAAGGGCCTGCAGCGGGTGGATGTGATTTACCGTCGCATCGACGACGATTTTATCGATCCGATTGTTTTCCGCAAGGATTCGATGCTAGGGGTTCCTGGGCTCATGAGTGCGTATCGTGCGGGCAATGTGGCGCTGGCGAATGCGGTAGGAACTGGGGTGGCGGACGACAAAGTAATGTATACCTTTGTGCCAAAAATGATCGAATATTACCTAGGTCAGGATCCGATCCTGCCGAATGTGGAAACGTATCTAGCCTCCGAAAAAAACGATTTGTCCTATATTTTGGATCACTTACCGGAATTGGTGGTGAAGGCGGCGAATGAGTCCGGCGGCTACGGCATGCTGATGGGGCCATCAGCGAGCAAAAAGGAAATCGAGTTGTTTCGTGCGAAGCTTATCGAAGATCCTCGCAACTACATCGCGCAACCCGTCGTGTCGCTCTCCCAATCGCCGACATGGACGGGTGAGGAAATGTCGGGTCGGCACGTGGATTTGCGACCGTATATCATCTACGGGGAAGATGTGAAAATTGTACCGGGAGGGCTGACGCGCGTGGCGCTCACAAAAGGCTCACTGGTGGTGAATTCTTCGCAAGGAGGTGGCAGCAAGGATACCTGGGTGCTGCGCAGCTGATACAAACTGGTAGGAAAAAACGATGTTATCACGAGTAGCAAATACGCTGTATTGGATGGTTCGTTATGTTGAGAGGGCCGACAACCTGGCCCGATTGATCGATGTAAACGAGCAGTTGTTGTTGGACTGGGAGCGGTTGGATAGCGAGCGACTTCGGGATTTTTGGATGCCGATCGTGTGGAGCGCGGGCGATGATGAGCTCTACACTGAATTGTATGGCAACGGCCACAGTGCTGATATGATCCGTTTTTTGACCGATGACCGACGCAATCCGAACAGCATTGTTTCCTGTCTGGTGCAAGCGAGAGAAAATGCGCGCACTGTGCGCGATCAGCTTTCCGATGAATTGTGGGAGGAGCTGAATTCGTTGTATCTTTTTCTGAATTCCAACGATGCGGAAAAAATGCTGCGTGATGATCCACCGCGGTTTTACGGGCTGATCCGGCGATCGGTTTTCACGTTTCAGGGCATTGCGGCCGCAACCATCGATCGCGGCATGGGCTGGGATTTCATGGACTTGGGACGTCACTTGGAACGTGCGGATAAAACCACGCGCTTTTTAGACATCTCCACCTTTCTGCCGGCATCCGCGCCCACGGCGATGCATTGGAATGCGATTGTGCGATCTTGTGGTGCGATGGGCGTGTATCGCTCGCTTCATGCGGGTATGGTCGAACCGCGGAAGGTAGTAGATTTATTGATTTTCTCCCGCACCTTCCCGCGAAGTGTGCGCTATTGCATGACGCGCGTTGAGCAGTGTTTGCATTCGATTTCCGGCACAATCATGGGGGATTACAGCGACCAAGCGGAGTGTACGACTGGGCAAATCATGGGGCGGCTCAACTACGGTGTGGTGGATGAGTTTCTGAGCGCTGGATTGCACGAGGCGCTGGATGGTCTCCAGACCCAGTTTAACATCATCGGCGATGCGGTGTTTGAAAGTTACGTTCTAATGCCTCACGTGATCGAGACCTCTCTAGCCACCAAACAGAGTGCGGCGACCATGAGGGCTTGGAAATATCAACAGGAGCAAGAGCAGCAATGAGTCCTACTGAGGGCGATGGACCGCAAGAGGCTTGCCAACCTGAGAGGATTGTCACATACCATCCGCCGCTCATGATTGGAACGAAATTACAGGTGACGCATGTCACTCTGTTCGAATACGCGGCACCGGTGGTGGATAGCGTGAACACCCTGCACCTGGAGCCGCGGACCTTTCCGTTTCAGCGGACCATTTCCTCCACCATACGAATCTTGCCCTCTACGCGCATGCGGCGATTCAGTGATTTTTTTCAGAATATCACTCATCAATTTGAAATGCTGAAGCCGCACACGCGCCTCGAAGTGCATAGCCGGTTGCGCGTGCACAATTTGCCATTGGTGATCCCCGAGCGTAGCATGTTGGCGAAGAAGTCGGATTTGGCCGATCCCTCCACGCGCGAGCGGACTTGGTCATTTTTGCAAGACAGCGCTTTGGTATCGCATCATCCAGAAATCTGGCGATTGGCCATTGACCTATCGCACGGTATCGAATCCCTGCATCAGCAGGCGCTCGCCTTCATGCAGTGGATCCATCAACATTTTCACTACCAACCCGGTGCCACCTTGGTCAACACGCGCTTGGAGCACTCGTTTGCCATCCGCGCGGGGGTTTGTCAGGATTTTTCCCACATGATGGTGGCCCTGTGTCGTGCGGTGGCCCTGCCAGCCCGTTATGCTTCGGGGTATTTATACAATGGCCCTACCGACATGCTGGTGGGCGCGCAGGCTTCCCATGCGTGGTGCGAGGTGTATTTGCCGTATGTCGGCTGGATCGGCTACGATCCCACCAACGGCACGCTGGCGGATGAGCGCTACGTCAAGGTGGCGGTGGGCAGGGACTACGATGACGTGGCTCCCGTCAAAGGCGCGTACCGCGGCACGGCGCAGTGCCTGATGTCGGTGAAGGTGCGCGTGGAGAAAGTCGATTGATTCGGTCACAAGTAGCTGTTGCTTTTGCGATGGCATTGTCCGGAATCGAGATACTGAATGGCATCATTGGCATCACGCGAAAGAACGATTCTCCGGAAACTACGCGAATCTGTCCCCATTGATGGATTTGCTGTTCGGCACCTGCCTCCATCCCGATCATGAACCGGACATGTTGGTCCTCGCGGAACCATTTCCCAGCAATTACCCCGACCAGTTGGGCTATCGGCTTTTGCCCCGCAAAAAAAGAAAATGAGCGACAGGTGAAATTCTATGCTTGCCAACACAGTCAAGTTCTGGTTTTCTGCGCGCCCGTTCATTCTGTTCGGGCTGTAGCGCAGCCTGGTAGCGCACTTGCCTGGGGGGCAAGGGGTCGTGGGTTCGAATCCCGCCAGCCCGACCATTACTTTCTCGTAATACGATGGATTATTCCTGTATATCGAGAAGGTGTTTCATCGTTAGATTTATTGATTTTTGTTTTTTTCGTAACGAAAAATGATCTTTACATTTAAGTCTGCTTAGCTTACCCTCGATCCGAAACACTAAGCGATAGTGAATGGTTAGTGAGACGTTTTACGATGTATGTGAGTTGCTGCGGCCTCTTTGGGGGGCGGGTAACTTCGTTTTTTCAAAGCGCTCCTAACGAGAAAAATCCAGATACCTTATAGACGATGAAATGGAGAAAACTCGAATCAGTTGCGATGAAAAAAACACTGCCTTGGATTCTGTTGATCGCACTATGTGCAGTCGTGTCGTTTTGGCGTAATGATGGTCCCGTGAATTCCCTTGCGGGCGAGGAGAAGTCTCACAATTTTACTAAGGTTGGGACTTTTCCTAAATCGGAAGCCACACGGGGGCCTTCTTCCCTTGCGCAAGCCGCCACAGAGCTTCGTCCGAGCATCGAGGAGGTGGCGGAATTTAGGGATTGGGCAAGGACTTATCTTGCGGTTCCAGAGTCCGAGAAGCCGGCCATGCTGAAGCAAGGAAAGGCGCTCGCTATCGCGCATACGAAGCGTATGGCAGAATTAATCCGCAAGGATCCAGAGCAGGCGATTGCTAACGCAGTGCCCATGGTCATTCGTCAAGATTTACCTCTCAGTGTAGTGGAATTATTGGAAGAGCGCGTCAATATCAAAGCTTCTCTCACCGTCAATGGCAATGCGCCTCTGCCGGGGCAGGAAAATTCACCTGACTTCAAGCCCTACACGCGGGTGGTTTCCACGACGGAGGGTGAACACTGGAACGCATTTGTCTATGGCAGACGCGGGCAACAACGCAGTTTGAGTTCTACTTTCGTCAACGGTATTTCCGTGGGCTACGACATGGCTGTATCGGATTCTCGCGTTCGCCAGCTAGAAATCGGTGAGCGCCCCGTTCCCGGTGAGCGCGATTTGGTGGAGAGTTGCCCCGTTTCGGATGAGGAAACTGAAGTCGCACGAACAGAAAGTGGCGCCCTGCCACCCATCACCGAGGAAACGCCAGCCTTCGAGACCGCGGAACGTATCATTTTTGTCTGCAGTAGTGGTCACATTGAGCAAGTAGCCGAAGAGTATGCGACGGAAGAGGAGCGCTTGCACTGGGAGTCATTGACGCCATCACTGAATGCGGGAGCGGGCTCCGGGGCACCCACGGGAACAGTCGGATCCATCCCCAGCACGGTCACGACAGGTCAGCGTAGTTTGCTGTATGTCCGCGTGACATTCCCCGATCACATGATCGACCCGCAATCCGAGGCGGAGTGCCATGAGTCTCTTCGTCAAATGGCTGAATGGGTATCAGTCACCAGTTACGGGCGATTGTATTACACTTACACTGTCACACCGTTGATCGTATTGCCTTACCCAGAGAGCTGGTATATGCAGCGCCAAAACGAAGGAGCCTCTGCGGATTCAATCCTTCGCGGTCACGCCATCACTTTGGCGCGCGCGGTTGGCTATGACAATTTCGCCTACAACAACGAAGTGATTCGGTGGAGCGGTGTTGTCGGGCCCTACGCCGGATCTGCAGGGGTAGGCGGTCGTAACATTAACCTGAAAACAAGCAATGCCGATACCTTATTGCACGAGCTGGGTCACAACTTGGGACTCTGGCATGCAAACTACTGGCAAAGCAGTCCGCCAAGCTCGGTCGGCCCCGGCACTAATGCGGAGTATGGCAACACCTTCGACGTTTTGGGCAGCGCGGGCAACATCGGACAGTTCACAGCGTCTTTCAAAAATGCGATCAATTGGCTTCCAAATGATACGCATTGGACCGTTCATCAGTCCGGCGTTTATCGGATTCATCAATATGATGTGTCGATGCAAGATCCCGTCCATCGATATGCACTGCGTATCAGGAAAGATGTTGAGAGAGATTACTGGGCAGAGTTCCGCCAGCTCCATACGGGTAACACCGGTTTCATGAACGGCCTGATGCTCACTTGGGATCGCTGGGGGCAGGGGAATATTGGCGGCAGCGGCGGTAGCCCCGGAAATGGTAGCAATGGTGGCGCGCAATTGCTCGACATGACGCCCGGATCTTTTGGCAATGGAATCACCGACACGCGCAATGACTCCGCTCTGTGGATGGGCCGCACTTTCAGTGATCCGGATGCCAATGTGCACATCACTCCTATCGCGAAAAACGATACCACGCCTCCGTCGACTGACGTATACATTCACACGGGTGATCATCGTGTCAATGTGGCGCCTACTCTATCCATCAATGCCAGTAGTATCAGCGTGGCTGCCAACACCAGTGTCACCTTCACGGCGACGGCTTCTGATCCTGATGGCGACTCGATCGCTTACGCATGGGTGTTTAACGACGGTACCTACTCGACCAATAATAGTGCGGTTCAAACCAAATCCTGGAGCACCGAAGGAAACTACCAAGTGCTCTGCACTGCCAGTGACATGAAGGGAAAACGCACCACGCGTGCCATCCTAGTCACCGTTGGTTCTCCCACTACTTTTTCGGTGAGTGGCAATCTCACCGGCCCTGACGGGCAACCGATCGAAGGCGTTTATGTGGCGAGCCACGTGCCGTCCAACAACACCAGTCACCCGAATAGTTCTACCTTCCGTGGAACCTGGTCCGATAGTGATGGCAACTACACGCTGACGAACCTTGCCGCAGGCAGCTACGTAATAAGTCCGAATCTCTATCCGAATGTTTTCTCTCCTTCTAATTTCACTAATCCCGTCGTGGTTGGTCCCAGCATTACGAATCGGAATTTCGGCAGTAGTTCATTGCCCAGTATTTCTCTCAGAATCACCGACGCCACCGCGAACGAGGGCTCCACGCCCGGCACGGGCACGATACGCATCGAGCGCACTGGCAGCACCGCGAACGCTCTGAGGGTTCAGATTTTCAATACCAATACGGGCACTGCCACGCGCAACACGGATTACACTCTATCACCCGCGCCAACGGCATCGACGGCTGGTGGAGGCAGCGGCACCTCGGAATACACCATTCCTGCGGGGGCGTCATTCCTCGACATCACGGTTACTCCTGTCAATGATAGCGTGGCTGAGGGCACGGAATATGCATCGCTCGATTTCGCTAATACCAGCGGTGGCTACATCCTTGCGGGATCTGCCGTCGCTCGAGTGGAAATCATCGATGACGAAAATGGCAGTCTGCCAGTCGTGAAATTGACCTCTCTCGATCATGTTGCATCGGAATCAGGTGGCGACACGGCTCAATTCCGGCTTGAACGCAATGGATCCACGACTACGAATTTGACGGTCAATTTAACGATGTCCGGCATCGCGACGAACAACGCTGACTTCACCCTTCCTTCATCCGTTGTCATTCCTGCAGGCAGCACTTTCACCAACTTATCTCTGATTCCGATCGACGATGTCGTCATGGAAGGCACCGAGACCGCGATCGTAGCGATTGCTAGCAGCGCGGCCTATGCACGCGACACACTCTCCAACAGTCAGACTGTTACCATCCATGACAACGATTTACCGACGGTGACGATTGAAGCCACAGATTCTTCTGTCACCGAGGTGGCAGGGGGCAGCGGTGTGTTTACGATTTCCCGCACTGGTGGCGATCCCTACCGCCCACTGACCGTGGATTATGCCATTTCCGGACGTGCGGTGCATGGTGCGGATTACCGACGTTTGGAAGGTCGTGCCGTGATACCTGCTGGGGCATCCTCGACCACAGTTGAAATTTACCCCTACGACGACACGGTTGATGAAGGAATACAGGACATCATTCTGCGCCTTCGCAGTGCCACGACTTACGTAATCGGCGGCACAGGAACAGCGTCGATGAGTATTACGGACAATGATGACTCGCAGGTTTATTTAAAAATGACTCAGAGTGGAGTCGTTGAGCCTGCCAGTGGTTCGGTCACGGCGGTGACTTTCCAAGTCATTCGTCCTGCGAGTGGTTCTGCTATCACCGTCAGCTACGCGATGAGCGGCACTGCGGTCAACGGTGTCGATTATACGAGCCTTCCCGGAACCATTGCGTTTGGTACTGCAGAGACCACGAAAACGATCAACGTCTCCGCACTGGCGGATACCTTATTTGAAGACGCGGAATCTGTGACCCTGACCTTGCTGCCGGGGGCTGGATACACTGTCATGGGCAGTCAGCCTAGCAGTGCCACGGGATTTATTTTGGATGGCGATCAACCCACCATCGATGTATCTGCCGTCAACACAGCGACCAGTCTGACCACCGCTGGATCGGAAACCTCCGGTAGTCTGCAATTCCTCGTTTCTCGAAAGACCGCCACAGCCAGTAACTTAGTGGTGAATTATACCATGTCTGGCACAGCTACCGAGGGCGTTGATTACACGGGCACTACTGGCACTGTCACTATTTTGGCCAATACATTGAGCAGTTATATCACGATCGTGCCAGTCAATGATTCGATCCCGGAAGGCGTCGAGACAATCGTCATGAATATCACGCCAGCTTCAGGAACCTATGGCCTGCGCACGGCCACCGCGACGATGTTTTTTGGTGATAATGACGTATTTGGCAGTGGCTCTGTGGCATTCGCTGCCTCCTCCAGCATTACCAACGAAACAGCGGGCATTCACCAGGTGCCTGTCAATGTCACTGGCACTCCCAGCGGCCCTATCACCGTCAGCTATCGACTCAGCGCTGGGAACGCCACGGGTGGTGGTTATGATTTTACGATGAACGAGGGAGTGCTGGTATTCGCACCGGGCGTAACTACGCAAAACATCCCGATCACCATCCATCAAGACATTCTTGCCGAACCTTCGGAAACAATCTCTCTGCAACTCTACAACGTCAACGGTGGCAATCTTGGCACCAGCACGCATACGGTCACCCTCCACAATGTTTCGATGCCTGAGGCCTTTACCGATGCTCCCAGCAACCTGCTTGCCAATAGCGTTACTCTGAATGGACGTGCGATACCCAATGGATTGACGACTAACGTGTGGTTTGAGTATGGACCGACAGCAGCTTATGGCAATGTAACGGCACCGCAAGTGATTGCCAGCGGATCGACCAGCGTATCGTTTAGCGCTGCTTTGTCAGGCTTTGCGCCCGGAGGATATCATTTCCGCAGCGTCGCTCAGAATAGCATGGGCACCACCTATGGCATCAAACAGGTTCTGCCATCGAGCAATGCGAACCTAGTAAATCTGACCACGGATGTCGGCACCTTGTCGCCCGCCTTCTCGCCTAGCACGACTGCTTACACAGTGTCCGTGCCCATGGGGACGACTTCTATCATGGTCTCTCCTACCTCAGCGCAAGCAGATGCCGCTTTGAAAATCAATGGCGTGACCGTGGCATCTGGTTCATCCAGTAGTCCGATCACTATTGGCTCCGGAACTACTTCGATCAATGTTGTCGTTACCGCCCAGGATGGTGTTACGGTCAGGACCTACACCATTAATGTCTCGGTGGTCATAGTCGCTAAATTCTTTTCGGTCACTTATAACGGCAACGGTAATACTGGTGGCAGCGTGCCGACCGATGGTGCTAGCCCCTATTTGTCCGACTCCGTCGTCACCACTCTCGGCAACACGGGAGGACTCACAAAAGACGGATTCGCATTCGTCGGTTGGAACACCTCGCCCACGGGTAGTGGATTGAATTACACGATAGGATCTACTTTCTTGATTAGTGGGGATCTAACGCTCTATGCACAGTGGAATAGTCTTCCCCTCGTGAATGCTGGCCCCGATCAGAAGTGGACGCTTGGCGCTGCTGCATGGCAGCCATCCAATCTTTCCATCCAAGCATGGTATGATGCGAGTGATGCCTCCACTATCATATCATCCGGGGGCTTGGTATCCGAGTGGCGTGACAAGAGCGGCTTCGAGCGTCACGCGATTCAGTCCGATGATAGCAGGAAACCCACTACGGGCATCAATAACATCGGCGGTAACAATGTCGTCAGTCTCAACGGGAGTAGTCAGTTTTTCTTTGTTAATCTCGACTTCCTGGCTAATACGAGTCACTCCGCATTCATTGTCACCAAAACAAGGGCATTCCGGAACATCTACGGCGCGGCGGATGGTAATAAAGGTGCTAACAGTCTGCATGTAGGATTTTCCAGTTCCACGCAGTATCGAATGAGTTTCTGGGGCAACAGCTACAGCGCTCCGATTTCTACTTCGTTTATTCCCAATAGTGGTAACTTGCTTAACTTCGTTTGGACCCGTGGGGTTTCCAAGCAGATATTTGCTAACGGCACATTACAAGCTTCCAATACGAGCGCAGGAGTCATCGGAGAAATGGCTGGAGGCGGTCGCATCGGAAGCTGTGTCGGACAAGCCCTATACGGCGGCGACCTCGCGGAAATCATTTTTGTCACAGGCACGGTGAGTCCCGCTGAACGCGAGCGCATGGAAGGCTACCTGGCTCACAAATGGCAACTGCAGGAGCAATTGCCTGCGGACCATGCCTTCAAATACATTTCACCCGTTGCGCCCGTGACTCTGGTAACTTTGGATGGCACTGTCACTGATAGTGATTCGGCCGACTCCGTCTCATCTTCATGGACTGTGCATAGCGGTCCTAACGATGCCAGTGTGGTTTTCGACAACGCCTCCGCTGTGGATACTACCGCTGCGTTTTTGCAGGCGGGTGTTTACACTCTCCGTTTGACCGCGGGCGACGGGGTCAGCAATGTCACGGACGAGGCTATCATCACGATCAGACCACCTTCCGCATTGAACACGCCACCTGTCTGGACTGGAGTCAGTGCCTCTAGTTTCAGCGCTACGGAGGACGCTGAGTTCGCAAGCACTTTGGCGGACCTTGCGTCTGACATCGATGGCGACACGCTCACGTTTTCCAAAGTCAGCGGCCCCGCTTGGATTTCTGTTGCAGCGAATGGCGCGCTGAGTGGAATGCCGACGAACAGCGACGTAGGAAGCAACACGTTGACTGTGCGTGTGAGTGATAGCATCGCACCCGCAGTGCAAACGACGTTGAGCATCATCGTTATCAATACCAATGATGCACCGACGTGGATTGTGAATCCGATTGCTGGAGTCAATGCAAACGAAGACGCTGTTTACAATGCCAGTATCGCGGGCAGCGCTCAGGACGTGGATGCCGGTGCCGCTCTAGTGTTCGCTAAAATGAGCGGCCCCTCCTGGCTGAACGTCTCTCCCGCTGGAGTGCTTTCGGGCACGCCGTACAATGCAAACGTCGGAGACAACCGTTTTGTCGTAAGCGTTAGTGATGGCATCGCCGCACCGGTGAATGCCACGCTGGAAATCATCGTCAACAATACCAATGATGCGCCTACATGGACAGTCAATCCCATCGCGGGAGCGAATGCTATGGAGGACAGCGAATACACAGGAAATATTTCCGGAAACGTCGTCGATGAGGACACGGGGGCTACGCTGAGTTTTTCTAAAGTCAGCGGTCCTGCCTGGTTGAATGTCTCGGCCGCGGGTGCGCTTTCTGGTTCGCCGGACAATGGAAACGTCGGAGTCAACCGTTTCGTCGTAAGCGTCAGTGATGGCATCGCCGCGCCTGTGAATGCCGCGCTGGATATCACGGTCATCAACACCAACGATGCGCCGATTTGGACCGTCAATCCCATCGTTGGCGCCAATGCCACCGAAGATACGATTTACCAATCCACCATTGCTGATCGAGTCGTGGACGTGGATGCGGGTGATGCTCTCATCTTTACCAAACTCAGCGGTCCCGTTTGGCTGAACGTTTCACCATCAGGAGGTCTTTCCGGCACACCGGCGAAAAGCGATGTGGGGGTCAATGCATTCTCTGTCAGCGTGAGCGATGGCATGGCCGCGCCCGTAATCGCCACTCTTACCATCTCTGTCGTGATCAGAAACGATGCGCCTGCTTGGATCATCAATCCTATTCTTGGTGCTGCTGCCACCGAGGATGTCTCTTACGCTGCAAGCCTCGCGGGAAGTGCGATGGATCCGGATGCGGGGACTACTCTCACTTATGCCAAGGTCAGTGGCCCGGCATGGTTGAGCGTGTCAGCCAATGGTGTCCTATCCGGCACGCCTACGAATGGCGAGGTGGGAACTAACACATTTGTCGTTAGCGTTAGTGACGGCATCGCGGCACCGATCGATGCCACGCTGACGATCTCCGTCATCAATGCCAATGACGCGCCCTTGTTCCTCACGGATCCTATCATTGGAGCCAATGCTAGCGAAAATGTAACGTATAGTAGCGTCACTTTGGCTGGTAGCGCGACGGATCCGGATGTGGGAGATACAATGACTTTCTCGAAAATCAGCGGACCTGCATGGCTCAGTGTGGCAGCCGATGGCGCGCTCTCAGGGACGCCGCCCGCTGGTAGCGCGGGACTCAATTCCTTCGTCGTCAGTGTCACCGATGCTGCGGCTGCCAGCGTTAATGCCACGCTCAACATATCAGTGCTTGGCTTGCCTCTGCCATGGCTTGCGGTTGACATAGGAACGGGTGCGCTTCCAGGGTCCACTTTTTTCAATGCGGGCGCCTTCACGCAAACCGGTTCTGGAGTCCTGGGAGGGACTTCTTCCCGATTCCGATTCGCTTATCAGACGATTTCGGGTGATGGTCAAATCACGGCGCGCATCACCAGCCTACAAAACACTGGTAGTTCGTCGCGCGTAGGCGTGATGATTCGTGAATCGCTTGCTGCGAACTCTAGAGAAATTTTCATGGGACTGACCGGTGGCGGAGCATACCGTTGGACAACCCGCTTGACGACCGGTGGTAGCACAAACGTCACTTCTAGTAACTCCGGCACTGTTCCGAATACGTGGGTCAGAATCAATCGCACAGGCTCCACCATCACAGTTTTCAGGAGTAACAACGGCACTTCATGGGTGAATGTGGGCAACTCATCCAGCACCAGTTTCGGCACGAACTGTTTCATTGGTCTCGCCGTGGGCAGCGGCAGCAACACCACACTCAACACCTCTCAGTTTAGTAACATCAGCGTCACGCCTTGATGCCTCGTTACCTCATCATCCCATGGCTCTTCCTTTGCTTTGTTGGCTGTGATCAGCGGAGTGATGACTCTGCGGAAAGTCAGGAAGTTACCCGTGCTGGCTCATCTCATCGTCGTGGTATGCCTGCGACTGATCAGCCCATGCAAGCAAGCGCCAAGTCACTGCGCGAGTTGCT
>CAMDAD010000047.1 GCA_945888515.1 Akkermansia muciniphila
ATTTCGAGTGTGTTGTACCCCCTAACACCAGTTCGGTCGGTCGTGACAATGCCATTAGCGGCACTAGTTCCCGATGGTCCTCCAACGACAATCATTGGCCCGAAATCGCTATAATTAGAGTGCCCACCTCTGTTGCCAATCGCGGCGACGGGAATGACGTACGGAGAATTAAGTCGACCAGATTTGCTAGCTTGATTGTAAAATTCTCTAGAATTGCCGGCAGCATAAGCATGAATTGTGCCTCTACCACCACGACCGATGGTGCCAGCACTCATAAGTGAATCTGCTTCTAACCCTGCGGCATTACTAAACCACAATTGATTAGAGCTTCCCCAACTATTATTTTTGACGTGTATGTCAACGGCTCGAAAGGTGTTCAAAAGAGCAATTTCTTCTGTATCTGTTACACCATCGTTGATGGCGTTGAAAATTCTTACTGCGGAAATAAGCGCAAAAGGCGCTGAACCAGTTACTCCAATGTTGTTATTTCCCCTCGCCGCAGCAACACCTGCGACTGCTGTTCCGTGATTGTCATCGAGTTCATCGTCTCCTGGACTGGGGTCCGAATCGATGGTAGAAGCAGCTTCATTGAGTGTGCCATCAGGATTAAACACAAGGACGCTATTTCCCATGTCCAAGTGATAACTTGTGACGTTAGGCTGAAGGTCGGGATGATTCAACTGAACAGCATCGTCATTTACCCCGATCACGATGCCAGAACCTTGGACTAAATCCCATGCAGGCTCCAGATTCGCATCCTCTCCAGGAATACCGTTGCCCTGTCCTGTATTTTTCAAGTGCCATTGCTCCTTATACAGGGGGTCATTGACCGTTGCGAATTTACGAAACTGTTGCCCAACGTTCATCTGCGCAAGCATTACATTTTTTGAGCGTTCTATGGCTGCCGCGGCATTGATGGCACTAATTGGGCTACCATCTGTGGCGCGGAATACGTAGTACGATGGATGTGATGATCTATGAGAAAACTCAAGACCCAATTCCTTCGCATCCTGAATGCATTCTTCTAGCGATTCCGTTTTGATCAGAACGGAATTGCTGATCGTGCGCATCGTATCCTGGCAACGCGGAACTCCATGAAGAAATCCAACGAGACTTACGTTCTTGCCAAGTCCTTGTGCTACCGCATTGCGATGTGTCTCAAGTTCATTGACATCAGCAACAGGATCAAATTTTTCAAAGCACTTACCTTTGCCATTACCTTTGATATAGACACGATCTAAGGCAATATCAACCTTCTCACCAATGCCCACATAAAATGGAACATCGGAGCATACAACATCAGCGTAAGTTTCAGAAAATAGTTTTTTTTGACCCTCGTGGGAGGTTTGCTGTAGCTTTTGTGGCTTATTCGCTGAAGATTTTTCTTTTGAGACTTCAGCGATCCTATTGGAATTCGACATATAATGACCTGTGATACAACAAGCCAAAAGAATAGATCCTGACACAAGGGAAATTCTTTTTTTCATTTTTTTATAATAAATTTTAGAAAAGTTGTAGATTTATGAAACTTATTTCCATGGTTTGGCGACTGCACGCATGAATAAAACTCTCGGAGCAACATTTTTCGTGCGCACTTCCAGCTTAATCTCCGAATCCTCCACTATGTCAAACAAGCGATCTCTCGCGGTTATCGTTGTCCAACTTCTTCCATTAGTGGAATATTGAACTGAATAGATCACAGACGATCCAACAGCGAGTCGCTTATTCACCGTCATACTTGCTTTCAACGTTACTGGGTCAACCACCATTGCTGGCATGACTGGTTGAGTCTGCGCATCCGCACCCGCCTCTACGGTGGTAGAGCGATCGTCTCCGTCGTCTTGTGTGAAAGCAAACTCGTCAAAGTTGCTAACCCGATCTAAGTCATAATCTGCGGTCGGTATTCTTCTGCTCAGGGCTGTGCCAATGGGATACTCATTGAGCATGTGACCTTCATACGAATCGACGAAACGCATGCGCCAGTCAAAAATGCGCTGGCTACGGTCATAGGAAACTGGAGTCGTGGCTAAATTGCGTGCCCAGCGAATACGAGCGACACCACGATCACCTTTTTTAAAGGCAAATGGCACAATTTGCAAGGAAGAAATGATGGGAGAATCCAGAAGTTGAGGAACGTCCGGCGTGGGATACAAAATTCTTTCTGGTTGGGTGATGTCACCCGTCAAAGCCTGCGCAGCATAGATCGCAAAGAAAACGCTATCTGTGGCAATCGTATTTCTGTAGTTAATTCCAGACCATCCGAAAGTAGTAATAACGCGTGGGTCTAACTCCATAGAACCTTTAGACCAACGCCCTCCTGATATAGAAAAACCCAAATTTCCGCGTACTGTACCTGTTGACTCAGGAGCGGGATACAACTGGAGGTTTAACGGATAAGTCAGAATCGGATTCGCAAGTGCTGGAACGGTGAATCTGTAAAGACCAGGGACGTATTCTTCCTTGTGCTTGATTTCCTCACCAAAACCGTAATCCGTAATGAGATCGTAAATCGCAATGTTGTAGAGCCTGCCGAAACCAGCGAGCACGTTGTAGGTAACTGCCGTGGAGTTATCGATAAAGTTGTTTTGTGGGCGTTGTAATTTCGATTGGGGAGCAGATACTAGCGTAACTCTGTCTCCTCGGTTCGGCTGAATGTAGGATGCCGCTGTGATTGATTCGATCGACCAATACGATCCATCGTCACGGATGCCATCACGGTCTCCATCTCCTTGCCAGATGAATCCCGTAGTTCCCAAAGGGCAAACGAGCGGATTTGGGCGAATAATTTCTGGCCATGGATGAATGCAGGGCGACAATGTCCAACTGCCATCTTCAATGCTCACGCGGGCTACGCCCTCAAGATACTGAGCTTTGCGGGCATCCGACAACATATAATGCTTCGTGTTGGAGAACTCGACATCAAGCTGTGCCGCTAGGGGCAAGGCCGATAGAAATACGATAGAGAGAGGGCTTTTCATGATTTTAGTTGTCCTTGAGATGAGTAAATACGA
Source organism: Akkermansia muciniphila (assembly GCA_945888515.1). Taxonomy (GTDB): domain Bacteria; phylum Verrucomicrobiota; class Verrucomicrobiia; order Verrucomicrobiales; family Akkermansiaceae; genus UBA956. The sequence goes on from CAMDAD010000047.1 coordinate 3,012, forward strand.
TGTATGGAATTTAGCAACGGATTTTTTTAAAAAAATTAGCGGATGCCGCGAAGGAGAAGCTCCGCGTTGTTCTGGGTTGCTTTTAAGTTTTTCATCAGAACTTCAACCGCTTCGCCGTAAGGAAGTTGCGCAAGTTGTCGGCGAATATCTAAAACCTTTGAAAATTCGTCTTGGTGGTAGAGACGATCATCGTTTCTTGTCCCTGATTGTGGGATATTGATGGCAGGATAGATGCGCCTTTCGGCCAGTTCGCGGTCGAGGCGAATTTCCATATTGCCCGTACCTTTGAATTCCTCGAAAATGACATCATCCATACGAGCTTCGGTTTCGATCAGCGCAGTTGCGACGATGGTAAGTGACCCACCTTCTTCAACATTGCGGGCGGCGCCGAAAAATTTGCGAGATTTTTGCAGTGCAACAGGAGACACCCCGCCGGAGCCGATGGGACCACCGGAATGGGCGGCATTGTGCCCACGTGCTAATCGAGTGAGTGAATCTAGCAGTAAAATGACATTTTTTCCTAGCTCAACGAGGCGTTTCGCGCGGTCTAGCACGAGATCTGCCACTTGAGCGTGACGCCGCGGGGATTCATCAAAGGTCGATGCAAAAACGGTGCAACCGACTGTCTCGATGAAGTCCGTGACTTCTTCAGGCCGCTCATCAAGTAACAGCACGATGAGTTCGGAATCTGGGTGATTGGCACGGATGGCCCGAGCTACCTGTTTGAGCAGGATTGTCTTTCCTCCTCGCGGTGGGGCAACAATGAGTGCCCTTTGACCAAGGCCAAGTGGAGCTACGAGATCCACCATGCGAGTCGATAAAAATTCTGACCCAACTCCTTCTAAATAGACGCGGCGATCAGGAAAAAGCGGTGTAAGTTTTTCAAAATCGCTTGGCGGTGCCCATTCGCTAATGGGACGCCCCTCGATTTCTAGAATTTCCTGCGTGGTCATGAACTTATCGCGCTCCTTCGGGGAGCGCACGATCAGTTTGACCGCTTGTCCGGCCTGAATTCCGTATTCTTTGAGGAAATTCAGCGGCACATGAATGTCGTCTTTTGCGGCACGGAAGCTACGTGAGGGATCGCGAAGTATGGCAAAATTCTCTTTCCCCGTCTCAATGATACCGGAGCACGTGAGTTCGACATTTTCCCGCAAGTAAAATTGTAGAAGTTGATAGACTAACTCGCTTTTACCTTCGTTGACAGCCTGCATGTCAGGAATGCCGTCCGCGATATCATGCAGTTCTGCCAAGGGCTTTTGACGAAATTCATTAATATCGATGGCGAGTGGAAGACTTACGGGTCGTGCGAAAATCGCAGTGGAATCCGTCGTGGAAATGCCGAGGGACTCTAAAAAGCGAGCAATTTGATTCCGTAAAATCGGCATAGGACCTTCGTTCCAGAAAACCACATCAGCTCTGCGGATTTTTTCTTCGACGGGCATTTGCGCCGCGATAATGGCGGCAACCATTTCATCTTCGAGGCGCGTGCGATTTTTCAATCGGCGAACTTGCGTTTCTAAGCTTGATGCCACCAACAAGGAGAGTTCTTGGCCAAAATCGAAATGATTTTCAAACAGCAAAGGAACATCAGCAATAAAAATTTTCGCGGTGCCATCAGCGCGCGCTTGTTCGAGCGAATCTAAACATTCCTTGCGAATGATGGGATGCATGATTTCCTCCAATTTTCGCTTGGCGTCTTCATCGGAAAAAATTTTATCACGCAAAAAATCACGATCCAAGCACTGCTTCCGGTCAAAGATTGCTTCATCACCAAAAACGGCACGGCACTGCTCAACGACGGTCGCATCCGAATGGAGACGACGTGCTGAGGAATCACAGTCAAAAAGAGTAATCGCGGGGCATAGTTCGCGGAGCAAGCGGCATACAGTCGATTTGCCACTGGCGATCCCCCCGGTAAGGGCGAAAATTCGCATGCACTTAGTATCTTCATCGCGCGGAAAAAATGCAAGAGTAAAATATCATGCTGAATTTACTACGATTGGAACGATCCAGCCATCACAGGAAAACTATGGCGACGAAATGGAAATGGCGAAAAAATTTATTTCGATTGAGCCGCAGCCTGTTGAACTTTCGCGACAAACGTTTCGGCTTCGGTGAGAGCTTGGGTACGCATGCTCATGCCAGCGGCGGTGGCGCGCTCTTGGGAAAGGATTTCTTCGGCATCGGCGAGGGCTTTGTCGTATTCTTTCATGGCCAGATAGACGTGGGCACGGGCGCGGAGGTGGGCGAGGCTGGGCGGCAGAAGCTTGACGGCTTTCTTTTTAGGATCGGTGGATACGGGTGCCTCAGTTGGCGCGAACAAAAAAGCGAGGCGTTTCGCTTCATCGATGTCACCACGAGCGATGGCTTCGCGCACGGTTTTTTCATCGTGCGTCTCGATGATGCTGGGAATGGCTTCCTGATGCATGTTAAGCGTGGAAAGGACTGCGGCAATGGTGCCATTGGGGGCAACGATGATGGCATTGCATTTGCCTGGCTCGTTGAGCAGGCCGTAGCGGGTGATGAGCGGGCTCGCCAATCCGCCAGGAATCAAATAGGTGGGGCAGGTGATTTCAGGGGTGAGATATTTTGCCGTAGCGCTGGCGGCATCTTCTTCGATCAATGCGGCGATCACTTCCAAATCTTTGAAAGCTTCTCTCTTGGTGGTCAGTCCTTTGGTTCTGACAAATGCATCGCGCAAGACTTTCGAGAGCGAGGCTTTTTCTCCTGGCACATTGGAAGGAATCAAAATCAAACACCATTTTCCAGAGTATTCTTTTGATAGCGAGACAGTTTTGTCTTGGAGGGTTTTGAACTCGGCTTCAAAAGGGCGAGTGATGTCTTCGGACTGCCCGATTCTTTGAAAGTAACCCTCACGTCTCCCGAAAGACCAACCAGCGGAGAAGGGCACTTGGTGCAGCCAGTAGCGGTGGTGACGATCTAACAAAAGCGGGATCACCGGGGCGATGCTGGGCTCGCTGGCGTACTTGGTGAGGATTGCAGTGCGATAGGTTTCGTGGAGCTCGCGGTCGGAGGTTTCGAGAGCGAGCAATGAGGCGGCGACGAGGGCGGTGGCGGGGGCTTTTTCTCCACCGAGCTGGTCGAGAAATGCAGCGATGACTTCGCGAGGTTTGGCTTCTGGTTGGCGTAGGGCATCGCGGGTGAGTGCGAGCTGCGCGATGACTTTGGCTTCCGGCGAGGGAGCCGCAGCATTTTCTTTGGCTTCCTGAAGCGCAGCATCGAGGTGGCTGCGATTTCCTGTGAGATGCCAGAGGCAGTTGTGCGCGATGACTCGGTAATTGCGAAGGAACCAGAGATCGGGCGAAGAGGCATTGTCAGCAATGGCTTTAGCACTGAGTTCTTCGGCTTTTTGATAGAGGGTAATGAGTTCAGCGTTCGATGTGTGAAAGCGACGAATGGGCAGAAGAAAACAGGCTTGGATGGCACTGAGGGTTTCCTTGGGTAGAGCGGTGGAGCTTTGTCCGTAAAGCAGGAATTCGCCGCTGTGGAGATAGGTAAGTTGGCTGGTGTGGATGGGCCTTGTCCAACTGCGACTCAGAGTACTGTTAAGCCAGCGATCGTAATCAACTTCTTCCGTAAGCTCGACATTTCTACCGCTGTTGTTGCGGGTAGAACCTTGTAGAACAAGTGCCGCGTAGCCAGTGGGGCTGAGGGTTAAGACTGATGAGGCGTTTGAGATAAAGGTTTTGTAGTAGGGATTTTCTTTGCCGCTGGGGATTTTTAAGGCGGGCCAAGTGATACCAATTTCCTTGAGTATGCTTTCGCCGGCATCGGGAAGGTCATCAATGTTGCAGGAGACAATCTGTAAGCGTCCCGTAGTCTCGATCGGCATTTGCTTTTGTGCAGTAGCGAAACCAGTGAGGTGTTTTTTGCCTGCCTCGTTATTCGACCAAAAAATCATCATCGTACTCTTGCCCATGGTGTCCATGGGAAAACGCATGCGTTTGCCATCGCTGGTCTCGAAACTACCTGACAAAGGAGCAGCAATGACTTGTCCGCCGAAGTGCTGCCGTTGGAATTCGATCATGTCGAGATCGGCGGCGAAGCGTTCATCAATGCGGGTGCGCAGGGTCTCGGCGATGGCGTTATCACCGAGTTCCATGGCGATGAAGATGGCTACCTTGAGAGCCTTGCTTTCCGCATGGGTACCACGGTAGCGCTCGGCAAGAATGAGTAGAGCCTTAGCGCGGGCGCTTTCATCGGCACCGGACCGGGCGCTTTCGCTTTGCGACAGAAGCAGGTCGGCATCGAAGCGCTGCGAGGCGAATTCATCGGGAGCGGCGGAGAGGAGCTTGCAGGTTTCCAACAAAGACGCACGGTTTTCCGGATCGTTGTCGAGCTTGACGAGTTCCTGCTGGGCACGAAAAAGAACTTCTAACAAAACGAAGCGATTGCCTGCCGTGGCATTTGCTTTGAGTAACTCTCCGGCTTCGCGCACAGTACGTTTGACAGAAAGGCGTTGACGGGCTGCGGAGGATTCGGCCTTGCTGGCGGTGAGCGCTTGATCGAGTGCTGCAATTTTTTCCGCGGGAATCTGCGGGTGGAGAGGGAGCAGTGTGGCTAGGGCAATGAAGCCGAGCAATCGGGGAAATGATTTCATAAGAATCGGGAAAATTATTTCACCGGTTTGAGTTCGAAGTGTTTGAAGCTGATGCCCCGGTTGGGCGTGCGGGCGGTGATGCTGATCATGTTGCGGCCTTCTTCGAGTTTGACCTTGAGCGGCGCGCTCTTCATCCACATTCCTCTGGTGTAGGGGACATCATAAGTGACAGGTTCCTCGCGGTTGATGCGGATAACCATGTTTTGCTTGATGGATACGGTGGCGAGCAGCGCGGAGAGTTCGTACTCGCCTGCGGCGGGGACTTCGATGCGATATTTCACCAACTCGGGTCGTGCGCCAAGGCGGCTGTAGTGGAGCTGCATGCCTTTATCGTGGCTCTTGAGAAATAAGACGCGATCAGAAGCACCGCGTGGTGAGTAGCAGGCAACGGCGGGCACGGTAATGGTGCCATCGGTAGCAGTGGTGATGGCTTTGTCTTCCTCGGCGATTTCGATTTCTTTTGCAACTTCATCGCCAATGAGTTCATCCGATTCCCCAAGTTTCATGCCGCCGGTGAGTTCAAGTGCCTTCAACTCTGCCGCTTTGACGACCAGTTGTTTTTTGCAAAATGCGAGACTTTCCCAGAAGCCGCCGCCCACACCATAGTTGCGGATGCTGACATCTTCTTCACCAAGTGCATCGGCAATCCACTGGGCACGCTGGACTTTGATATACTCTTCGGGAAACTCACGAATCTGCGTTTCTAACAAAACATCGAGTCCGCCTTGCGGTCCACACCAAGCCACAGACCACCAGGCACCGAAGCAGATTGTCCAGCCATCTGGCGTCCAGTGACTGAGAGCGGCGTGGGCGGTCTGAGTGGAAGCACGGGTGGGTATGCCGAAGGCACGGAGGGCGAGACGACCGAGAAACGCACGGCGACCACAGATGCCGCCGAGTGCGATTTCCTCTTGGGCCTTGGTGCCGATCGATGGGTCATGCTGCGTGCTGCAATACGGGACATCGTCCTTGATGAAACGAATGTAACGCCATTTGTAATCATCCATCACCGCCTGATCGGGGCGATAAGTGCGGATCATTTGGCGAATCCATGTGAGTTCATCATTGCTGTATTGGGAATCGGTGATGAAACGGCATTCCCAAGTGGACATATCCTTAAAGGCAGGATCGAGTTGACCGGCGAGGAAGGCTTTTTCATAATGGAGGAAACGCTCGACGTGTTCGCTTTGAAGTTCCGAGCGATGGACGATGCCGTAAACGCCAGTGAGTCCTTCCTTGGTCGGATCCCATGGGGTGTGCAATGCCGTGCCGAGAGCGAGGCGTTGAAGAATGGTGCCTTGTTCACGGGCACGCTCGCTGGCCTTTTGGATTTTGGCGTAGATTTGAAGGGCTTCCCCGTATTCGCCGCCGTTGGCGCCACCGGCATCGAGTATCTCGCGCATCAATTTCTCATTGGCGAAAAGCGAGTCTAACAATTTTTCCTGCTCCGCACCCTGTTGTGCGAATTCCGCCAAGCCACCCGGGGTGCCGTGTGTGAGGATGGCGATTTTCATCAAGTGAGTATCGAGCTTATCGCTGGCGAGAAAGGGATCAATTTCAGTCAGCAACGCGCGAGCGGCTTCGAGCGATGAGGCATCAATGCGTTCTTTATCAGCGATAAATTTTTTCTGTTCTTCGGGGGAGGCTTTTTCGTCTGGTTCTTTCAAGGCTCTCCACTCCGCGCGAGTCACCACGAAAGCGTCTTTTTTAGACGAATCGACCTTTGGCAATGCTGCCTGCACTGCCGCTTTCAGTTCATCGAGCATCTTAACATATTTCGTCTCAAGTGTCTTGCCCTTGGCGTTAAGCGAGGGTACAGGTGGGGCGTTTTTGGCGTTCACTGGTGCTACGATCGCAAGGCTAGCGATGAGCAGTTGACTGAGAAGCAATGTGAGTTTCATAGGTGTGATAGGTGGAATGAATGAATGGAAATATCGGAAAAGCTTAGCGTTGATAGATGGGAATATAACAATGCGGAGTGCCTAAGATGATGATGGCCATGGGGGTGTTGCTGACATAATCGTTTTCCTTTTCTTTCCATGAGCCATCGGTTTTTTGCAACTGAATCAGGGAGTCGCGGATCTGTGGATACCAATTGGCATACTGCTTGTCGCCCGCCTGCACCATGGCGGAAATGGCGTAGTAGTGGGCATAGTAGTAATAACCGATTTCTGCACGAGCGAAAGCCTTGGGAGTGTTCTCCAAGTAGCGCAGAGCGGAGCCAACCCACTCGGTATCGCGCTGACCTGCGAGCTGGGCGATGTAGGCACCTCCAGCCGAACATGCGATGGTGGTTCCGGATTTTCCCTGGTAGCCGAAGCCACCGGTTTTTTCGTTCCAAACTTGATCGCGTAAATAGCCGACGACGCGGTCGATGGTTTCGGTGGGGACGAGAATGCCAGCCTGTTGCGCGGAGGCGAGGGCCACGAAAACGGTGGCGGTGACGGAGGTGTCTTGGCCGGCATCTGGTCGGGCGGAGTATCGCCAGCCGCCGAGCGGACTCTGCGCACGCAAGATAACCTGTACGGCTTTTTCTAAGGCAGTTTGAATTTTTTTGTTGTCCTCCACCTCCGCGGTCATGCCCCAAAGTTCGGACAGGGCAAGTGTATAAAGGCCGTGTTCATACATGCCAGCAAGCACGCCGCTTTGCGATTCTTCGGCGCGTTTGAGGAGATAGTTTTTTCCGCGATTGAGTGGCTCACCGTATTTGCCGAAGCCGGGGAAATGCCCTTTCACCATGAAAGCCATCAGTGCGAGAGAGGTGCCGCCGATGTCGTGCGTGCCGCTGTCCGATGCCCAAGATCCGTCCTGACGCTGCGTCTTGATGAGCCACTCGAGGCCGCGCTCAATGGCGCGGTCGGCGGCCTCGGTGAGTTCGGGGGCTTTTGCGATGTCGTCTTGCCCATGCAGCGTGGACTGCACGCAGGAAATGGCGATGCCGGACGAGAGAAGAAGTTTCGTGAGAGATTTCATTTGGCGACTTTTTCGTAGTAGTTCTTGAGCATGCCGCGGAACTCGAGTGGTAGCTCGCGGGCGAAATTCTGATTGAGAGCGGCGCGGTTGCGGGTGCCGAGGGTTTCCCACTCGCTGCGTTTGTTTTTGGGCGCCTCACCGCTGACGAAATCGGAAACCATGCTGGCGACATCGGAGGTTGTTAGGTCGTCGGTTTCCGCTTCTGTAAGGACGGGATCGGAGGAAGCGGCAGCGGGCGCGATGACGGTGTTGAGTAAGACGGATTGTGCGACAATGAAGTGGCGCATGGCGTCTTCGTTGGATGTCAAGGCAACCAATGCTTGCTCGCGTGTGGACGAGGTGGCGGCCTGGGCGGCGAACTGCTGGGCGCTGACGAGGAGGGGAATGGGCGTTTCCTTCTGCGTAAATTTCGCGTAGCGGGCATCGAGCTTTTGCTGGAGCGGAGTGAATTTTGTTAGATCGATCTCATTGAAGAGGAGTTTGCGTTGGAGGGTTTTCTGATCGCTGGCGAGGGCGAGGATTTCGATGAGTTCGGGCAATTCCGGAGGAGAGGTGGGGAGGACCTCGATGCTGGAAAGACCGTGCAGCACGGTCATCATGACGACGATTTGCTCGCTGTGCGCGCGGAGGGCGGCTTCGCTCTGGGTCATGGTATCGAGCGCGGCGGTGGCATCGTTGGCTTTGAGCGCTTTTGCGGCATCGGCCATGCGTGAGGAGGCTGCGGCAAAATCCTGCGAGCCCGTGGTTTTCAAGAGATCGTTGGCGAGGGTGGCGGCGGCTTTTTGAAGCTCTTCCTGACGCTGCGCGGTCTCGGGTGCGATTTTGTCCGGTGCGGCTGCGAGGGCGAGGCGGAGTTGTTGTTGGCCGGACTCCATCAGGGAAATGTCGGCGAGCGAGCCGTTGAGGAATTGGAGAATTTCGGCGAGGTAGCCGTGTTGCTCGCAGACGGATTGGATCAGGCCTTGGACTTTGGCGAGGGACTCGGCGGCGACCTCCTGGGCATCGAGCGCGTCATCGGCATCGCCGTCTTCGATGGCGGCAATGGCATCTTCAATGTCCGATCCGGCGAAGAGCAGGGCTGAGCCGACATCGACACGTTTGGCGACAAGATCGAAAATCGGTGCCACATCGGTGATGCATTGGAGGAGATTGTTGAAGGTGGGCAGAAGTTTTTCCAACTCCTCTTCCTCGGCATCTTCGGTGGCAGTGATGAGTTCGTTTTGTGTTGCGATCAGATCGAGCATGGTCAGGCTGGCGGAGCCGACGGCGCGTTGGAAACCGAAGATTTCCTGCAGCAGGGCCACGCGCTTGGATTGCGCGTCGATCATGGTTTTCAGAGCGGTGATGGCATCAGCGGCTTTTTCGATGGGATCGAGCGCATCTTCGCCTTTGTTCGCATCCATGGCAGCGGCGGCGGAAGCCATGAGTTTTGCGATGGCATCGATCTGGTTGACTAGGGTGGCGATGTCCTTGTTCGTGCTTCCTTCTTCTAACAAATCCTTTTTGAATAGCTGCAAATCGGCGGCGAGGCTTTGTTGATTTTCCGCGAGGGGCTTGGTGGGCTTTTCATCGAGCGCGGCTTCCTCGCATTGTTCGAGGAGTTGGATTTGGCGGGTCTCGATGTCGGTGATGCTGGAGAGGCGTTTGACCGCAGCGGAAACGAGAGTGCTGATGCCCTCGGTGCGCATGGAAATGTCGATGGCTGCCTTGGCGATTTCCCGGCTTAGTTCTATGAGCGCGGTTTGTGCTTTGCGTTGCGCGGCGATGGCATCCTCGCGTTTGCTAGATTTCAGGGAAACGAGAGAATCGGCGATGGTTGTCTCGGCAGCGAGGCGGAGCTTATCGATGGGGGGCGCAAGTGATGGAGTTAGTTGATAGAGGCGCGGGGGTGGTGCAGGGATTTCCGGTATCGGAAGCTTCAGCAGAGTGTCGAGGATGGTTTGCTGGCGAGTTGTGATGATCTCATCCATGTTCTGTGTATCGCTGCTAGCGCGCAGCAGGGATTGATCGGCGAACAATCTGTTAATTGTCTCGCTGGCATTGGTGATGGCGTTGTATTCGGCACCGGTGCGGACGCTGAATTCGGCAGCGAGCAAGGCCTTGATGGCGGCGGCTTGTTCTTGGGCGGCATTGCTTGTATCGCCGCTGCGGATGAGTGAGGCCGCTTGTTTCATTTGTGCGATGGCATTGCTCTTGCGGAGGTCGGTCATGCGACGTGTGAGATGCAACACGTAAAGCGGTCGCTTGTCGTAGCGCATGGTGGCTTGGATTTTTTCCAACAATTCATTCGTCCATGCGGCGATGTTTTCCTGGTGTTTGGCGAGACGTTCGCGTGCTTCTGCATCAAGTGTGGAGGCAAGGCCTCTGGCGCGGAGGGAGGTTTGTTCGCGAGAAAGCATCTGCATTTCCAGAGCGAAGACCTCGCGTGAGGCATCGATGCCGCGTTGCATGACGATGGCGGCTAGCTCGCGGGCGGCTTGGTTGACGGTAACATCCGCAGTAATGAGGCCGGTCGATTTGTTTTGTTCCGCACCGGCTTGTTCGCGGAGGATTTCGGCGGCCTTGGCGATGGATTTTTCGGCGACGGATTCCATGCTGTCGGCAAGTTGTTTCAGCGATGCGTTGTTGGCGTCATTGGTGATGTTGTTCGCGGCGAGGTCGGCGAGAAGGATTCGTGTTTCTGCGGCGGCGAGGTTGAGTTGCTCACGGAGCATTTCCTGGCGGATGGCTTCGAGCTGGCAGGTTTGGGTGAAACTGTCCTGCGCGGGATCGAGCTCACGCACGAGCAAATGAGCGGCGCGTTCCTGGCGATAGATGGCGCGGACGCGGGTGAGCAGGCGATCCATCTTGGCGTTGATTTGCGCGAGGTAATCTTCGCGGGAAAGGAAGGTGATGCGGCGGGCATCGGTGCGGACGCGGTGCGCACCTTCGGCTCCGGGGTAGGTGTCGGCGATTTCGATAATGAAGGAAACGGAGTCGCCGATTTGCAGGTCGGGAATTTCCTTACGGTAGTCCCAATCGACTTTCTGCTCGCCCTCGGCACTGCGGATCGGAGTGGCGAGGGTGACGGTTTTTTCGGGGCGTAGATTGACACGGTAGGTGATGGTGGTGCTGGCGATGCCGTGGTCGTCCTGTGCACGAACGGCGAAGTCGAGCTGACGGCCGAGCATGGCGAAGACGTTGGCGGCGGGGGCGACGAATTCGATGCGCGGAGCTTCATCGGCACTGACTTGCAGGAAATATCGCGGACTGTCGAAGGTGAACCCGTGGGTTTTTTCGACCCAGGAAAAATAATAGCCGCGTGAGGCGAGGACGCGTTCTTCGACGATGAGTTCGCGGCCTTCGTTGCGGACTTCGAGATCGAGAGGAGCCTCGCCATCGCGATGGAGTTGGGCTTTTTCAATGGCTTGATCGAGCGTGAGTTGCCACTTGATCTGGGTGCCTTCGGGGACGGTGAGGGTCATGGCCTCGACGGTTTCCGTTTCGCGTTTCTGGTAGTCCGGATATTGAAGAAGCAACTTGGCCTTGGCGATGCGCGGGGCGGGGATGACGCGCACATCCTGCCAATCGCTGCGGGCATCGCCGGCCTTGATGCGGTAGCGGAAATCGCGCGAGGCGGAGGCGATGGCGTAAGCAGCTTTGTCATCGCGCACTTCTAGGGCGATGTCTTTGGGTTTGCCCTCGCCGGTGACGAGTTCGAGCTTCGCGCTGTTCGGCACGCTGCCATAGAGTTTCACTTCGATTTTTGCGGCATCGCCTTCTTTCAAGACGAGCTTGCGTTCGCCCGTTACGATGCGGGTTTTGGTGGGGTAGGCGACGGTGGACCAGGGATTGAAAACGCGTGCTATGCCTGCGACGAGAAATGGGCCGTTGATGATCGCCATGGCGGCGATGAGCAAAAGCATCAGGCCGGTGATTTGCAGGGGGCGTTTTAGCGCGGCGTAGCTGACCACATCGGCGGGGCGGATGTCTTGGGCGGCTTGGGCGGCCTTGCGCAACGAGGCTTCCCACAGCGAGGCGGAGGTGCCGGGAGTGGCCCCTTTATCGCGGAACTGCACGGCGGTGGTGAGCAGGCTATCGAGATTCGTGTGATGGCTTTCGATTTGCTGTGCGCTGTGCATGGCATCGAATCCGCGCAGGAGTTTGCCTCCCTGCTTCCATGCATGGTATGCTGAAACACCCAACAAAGCGATCAGGATGAAGAGACGACCCAGCGGCGGCAGGTAGGTGAAGCGATCAATGAAAATTCCTAACAGAAAAATCGGCACGGCCCATGCGACGGAGGCGAGCAGCGCGGCGAAGACATGCTTCTGCTGCGTGCGCTTCCAGACGCTATCCAGGCGGGCATTGAGAGTTGAGGAAGATGTTTCCATGGTCAGGGAAGATCGTTGATACGGCGCAGCAGCCACTCGGCACCGAGCAGGCCGACTAGGAGGAGCAGGATGAGGGAATTGTCCCAGATGGCGCGTTCCGAGCGGACGGTGGTGGTGACGGGTTCGCGATTGATGAGAGTGGTGAGCTGGGAAAGCTGGCTGAGTAAAAGGCAGGTGCCGCCCGTGCGTTCGGCGATGTGTTCTAGGTGCGCGCGCCTCATGGCGATGTCGAGCAGCTCGGTTTTTTCATCGACCACTTGGAACTCGGTGTTGTTCGAAACGGGTGCGTCGTTTTCGTTGGCCTCAAGGCGGTAGCGGCCTTTAGCAGATGCGGAAAAGAATCCTTCGTAAAGGCCGGGCTGCGTGCGATCGGGGCGCAGGGTGACGCGCTCCTTGCGGTTGCCAGCATCGAGTGCAACGACATCCACCTCGAAGCCGCTTTGCACCACGGGGGCGAATTGGTCATCGAGCACGTGGGCATAGAGGCGGGTTTGGGCATTGATCGGATACGAAGCGCGGTCCGTTTCCAAGCGGATGCGTTTGTGCTCGCCCATGAGGCGGGAGAGCGTGAGGAACTGGATGCTCTGCGACCAGATGCGCCAGTGGTATTTGTCGCCGGTGTTGAAACGCAGACGCCACAGGCGATCGGTGGCGAGTGACAAGCATTTTCCTGTGCCGTAGCGCTGCCATGCGACAAGGGGATAGCGTTGCGCACCGGTGGCGGCATCAGAGAGTGACGCAAGAACCGTGGCACCGGGCTTGGCTCCTAACAAGGGCGGCAAGTGATCGAGCGGGGCAACGCGGCTCCAAACACGGTCGTTGTCCTCGGTCTTTTCCTCCATGGTCATCACCATGCTGCTGCGGCCTTCCGACGTGAGCATCGGATAGACGGACTCGGAAACTTTTTCCCATTTGCCATCGGCATCAAAACGGATCGGCAACATGTCCTCCACGGGGGTGCCGGAATACGATAGCGGCGCGTGCATCGGACCGCAGAGCATGAGCAAGGAAGCGCCGCGATCGCGGATGAGTTCTTCTAACACATCGAGCTCTTCCTCGGTGAAAAATTTCGCATCGGTGTCGCCGAGGATGACGAGATCGTATTGGAAGGCGTCCTCGCGTTTGCTGGGGAAACGTTCGATGTGATCGGGGGAATTGCGCGCGATTTCCGGACCGACGCTGGAGGCGATGAAGGTGACTTCCATGCGCGGATCACGCTTGAGGATGGCGGTGAGGTAGCGGTATTCCCATCGCGGGTTGCCCTCGATGTAGAGGACCTTCACTTTTTCATTCACCACGCGGATGCTGCGGTCAATGCGATTATTACTGGCGGAAATTTCATCGCTGAATGGTTCGATGACCACGGAAATACTTGCCGCGCCTTTGTCGTAGAGGTCGATGCGAAAATCAATGTCCACGAACTGCATGCCGCCTTCGAGGCGCACGTCTTTTTGCGAGACACGGCGGTCGTTCAAGAGCACGGAGAGTTTCGCGCTGCGTTTTTCGTAGCCGTTCGATTCGATCTGAACGCGCACGGGCACGCGGTCGCCGGAGAAGGCGACTTCCTGCATGACGATGTTGCGGATGGCGACGTCATCGGGATTGGCGATGCCGATGGGCACGGTGAAAACGGGGATGCCGCGAGAGCCGAGATCGCGCAAGACGGCTTCGGAACGAAGGGAGGAATCCTGATCGATGCCATCGGA
>CAMDAD010000048.1 GCA_945888515.1 Akkermansia muciniphila
TACCTGCCCGCTGATTGGCGCGACTGGCCAGAGCCCACCTTGCGAGCGGTGCTTTTGCACGAGGTAGGCCATCACGTCAGCCGTGATCCAATGTGGCGATTGATTTCTCTGATAGGATCATCGCTGCATTGGTATAATCCCTGTGTGCACTGGCTATCACGACGCCTCGACTTGCAATCGGAAATCGTCTGCGATGCGCGCGTGATACACAGTGGTTTCCGCAAAGACCACTACGCCCACATCCTCTGCGATCTCGCCAGCCACGCACCGTATTCTGCCGTTGCCATGGCATCGCCCAGCGGACTCGAGTGGCGCGTGCGACATCTGGGAATGACCGGCTTACCACTCACTGGGTGGTGGTCGATGGCATTCGTCTTGGCGCTATTTCTATGCGCCTTCTGTCTTTCGATTTTACGCCCCTCCCACGATCCAGGCACCCCTATCGCGCCCACACCTGCAGACGCCGCAAAGCGACTCCAAGCTGATCCATTTCCGATCGATTGATGCTCACTTATCGAACTTCGCCAAAGAGCACACTTGGTAAGGCAAAAAAATGAGTGTGATCGCAGGCCACTCCTCTTAACAATCAATCAAGTCGAACTGACTTTCCTGTTGTTTCATCTCAAAAAAGTAGCCTCGCTAGGATTCGAACCTAAACAAACAGAATCAAAATCTGTTGTGCTACCGTTACACCACGAGGCTGTGTGGTTACTCCCATTCGGGGCGGCAAAAATAGTCGAGTCGTCCGCTTTGACAAGCACGATTTTCAAAAAAATGCATTTTTCCGAGTCGATGCATTACTCATGTTCGACCTTCGCCGCGAGATCGCCGATCGCCCACTGGATGCCAGCGAGATAGTGACTCAGGATTTTTTCGTTCCAGTAGATCTCATGGTTGTGACCGAGCGAACAATAAAAAACGCGACCTTTGCCATGCAGCCTCGCCCAAGCGACACCGTAGTCGCCATCCTGACGCTTCATGCCTCCGACTTGGCCGGACTTCTCGACATTAAGACGCAAAAGGACTTGCTGCGTTTTCGAACTGTATGGATCCTTATGCTGATAAATTTCTTCTTTAAAATTCATGCTTTGCCCCTGAAACATTTGCGTGAGTGGATGCTTTTCCAAGCCTTTTTCCACATCGATCTGCACCTGTGTCCCCGCATTCCAGGGATGGCCATCAAAGTAACCGCCAATCATGCGTCCGTATTCTGGCATGTTGTAGAGAGTATCGGTGGCCGCATGAATACCGACAAAACCTTTGCCTGATTCGATGAAATTCATGAGACTCTTGCGCAGTCGCACGGTTGTTTCTGTGGCGATTTTTTTCTCATCATCGCTCATTTTTTTCAAGACCTCGGGATGAGGAGAAAGCACATCCTGCGTGGTGCTGAGGAAACAAATGGCATCGAATTGTTGGATCGCCTGCGGCTCAAAATGCGCGAGATCATCCGAGACGACCGCCTCAAAGGCTCCGGTCTTTTTGCCCAGCTCGGTGAGCGCTACTTTGCCGGTGGCGATCGATGCGTGACGGAAACCTGCGGTTGCCGAAAACACTAATAGCTTGCGAGATTTCTGCGGTTTGGCCCAGGCCTGTGCGGGCAGCGCGTTGGTGATTTTTTCCCAAGCACCAGCAGGCGGTGCCTCGGTCCTAGGACTGTTAGATGAGAGAACTACGAGTGCCGACAACAAGGCAAGCGGAACGAGGATTTTTGTTTTCATGGGGTGAGATCGTTTGCGCTCGATCGGGCGCTGGTGATAGGTTCTGATTGATCCGAAATGGAGGATTAGATGAGGCGCGATGGAACCACGACTCAGACCTCTCCTTCGGGATAGAGTTGGTGGAATTTGATCGCTTCGTAGCCGACAGTCAGTGCGGTGCCATACAGAGTTTCTTCGGTCACCGTGCGAGGGATTTGCGCGGCGGGACGCGCCAAGCCCATGACCAATTGCCCGTAGTTTTGTGCGCCAGCGCAGTGCTGTAACAGGTTCAAAGAAATGTGCGCGGCATCAAGATTGGGGAAAATCAACACGTCAGCACTGTGGCGCACTTTGCGGTCGGGCAACTTGACCTCGGAGGCGCGCGGATCGAGAGCTACGTCCGCCTGCAATTCGCCATCGATCTCCAATTCGAGGTATTGTTCTTTCACCGCAACTTGAGCTAAAGCCGTGGCCGCAGCCACTTTGCGCGCAGTGGGAGTCATGGACGAACCTTTGGTCGAGTGACTTAACATCGCCACCATCGGCTTGCCACCGAGGTAATGTCGCGCGAGTTTTCCTGTCTCCATCGCCATTGAGGCCAGCTCCTTAATGTCGGGCTCGGGGATCAAACCGCAGTCCGCCAAAAACAAGACGCCATCGCGACCGAAGTGCTCGAGATGCTCCGCTACCAGCACCATGGCACTGAAAACACGAGGCACATCGGGCAGCGGTTTGATCGTTTGCAACAACGCTCGGAACAGGCTTGCGGGCAGCGACTGATTGCCGCCAATCAAACCATCGACCAAGCCGTATTGCACCATCATGGCGCCGAAATAAGCCGGCCTTACGACGATCTCTGTGCCGTCAGTCATCTCGACGCCACGGGCGCGACTGCTGCGTTCAAACATCTCCGCGAAACGTGGCAGTTCCCGCGATTTAGCGGGATCGAGCACGTTCACAAATTGGAGCGAAACATCATGGGCCGCAGCCAGAGCGCGAATCCGATCACGATCGCCTAACAAAACGGGAATGATGAGTTCCTGCTCCACAAGGTGTTCTGCCACGCGCAATACCCGCAAGTCTTCGCCTTCCGTGAACACGATCCGTTTGGGATGAAGGCGCAGTTTTTCCGCCAGCGAAGTGGTGAAAATGTTTGTCTTGTGGGAAAATTTCATCGTTTTTGATCTTGGCACTGGTCGCACCAACAATTCCGTGTTAGCAAATCTGCTCGATTTCGACAACCACAATCCATGCCTGCCGATTATCATACGCACACGCCTCTTTGTCTTCACGCCACGGGCAGTCCGGAGGAATTCGTGGATGCGGCTTTGAGGGCGGGCCTTTCTGAGTATGGCATTTCCGACCACGCGCCTGTAGGATCGCACTATTTCGATGACTGGCGCATGCTCTATGATACTCTACCGGATTACTTCGACTGGATCGCCCGCGCGCGCGCCCATGCCGCCGATCGGATCACCATACGCAGTGGTTTCGAGTGCGACTGGCTGCCGGACTGCGCTTCGTGGATCGAACATCTGCGCGGTTTGCAACCGTGGGATTATTTGATTGGATCGGTGCATTACCTCGGCACTTGGGATTTCGATAACCCGAAATGGTTGGGACGATGGGCAGAGAGTGATGTAGAGGAGGTCTGGGGGCTTTACTGGAAAGAATACGCGGCGATGGCGGAATCGCAACTCTTCGACATCCTTGGACATCCGGATCTGGTGAAAAAATTCTGTCATCGCCCAGGCGGAGACTTGCGCCGCTTTTACGAACCCGCCATCGAGGCCATCGCCGTGAGCGGTTGCGCGATCGAGCTGAACACGGCCGGATGGCACAAGCCCTGCGCCGAAGCCTATCCTGCGGCGGACTTCCTCGAACTCGCGCGCGCGGCTGGCATTCCGCTAGTCATTTCCTCGGATGCCCATGCACCGCAGGAAATCGGCCGGGATTTCGACAAAGCCATCGCCCTAGCCAAGGCCGCAGGCTACACGGAGACCACCTTGTTTGATCGAGGAAAGCGTTGCAACGAACCACTGCTCTGAGGCATCTATCTCGTGCCGACAACCTCGAAGGTAAAGCCCTTCAAGTATTCCGTCTCAGGCAGATGGAGCATCACAGGGTGATCACCGCGCTGGGTGTGCGTGGCGATGAGGCGCAGCGATTTTTTCGCATCGTTCGCCGCTTCCGCAATATTCTCCAAAAACATACCGCGAGAGGCGTGGTGCGAACAGCAATAAGTCGAGAGAATGCCGCCCTTTTCTAACAACTTGAGCGCGCGCAAGTGAATTTCTTTATAACCACGCATCGCATCGGTGAGTGTTTTTTTATTACGCGTAAAAGACGGCGGATCGAGCACGATCAAATCGTAATGGGGTTCGGCTTCTTTGAGAAAATCAAAGACGTTCGCCTCGATGACTTCGATAGCAAGATCATTTCGTTTGGCATTGGCGCGGGTGGAGTCGCAGGCACTGGCAGAAATGTCAACAGCCGTGACGGCAGTAGCGCCAGCTTTGGCGCAGGCAAGCGCGAAGCCGCCTTGGTTGGTAAAGCAGTCGAGCACGCGCTTGCCCTTGGCAAAACGTGCGAGCTCGCCGTGGGCTTGCAACTGATCGAGGTAGAGGCCGGTTTTTTGTCCATCGAGAAGATCGACTTCATACTCGATGCCATTCGCGCTGACAGCAAAGACGCCGGGATTTTCGCCATGAAAGAGAGTGACTTCCAGCTCCAGTCCCTCGGCGCGGCGGATGGGCGAGTCATTGCGCAGCACGATGGAATGCGGCGCGAGGACATCGATGAGGGCCTGCTTGATGATCTCCTTGCGCAGATCCATCGCTAGGGTCAGCGTCTGCATGACGAGATGGTCGCCGTAGCGATCGACGATCAGTCCGGGGATGCCATCGGACTCGGACCAAACCATGCGGCAGAGTCGGGCATCCAGTGGCAAGCTTTCCCGATAGCTGACAGCTTGCTGGATGCGGCGGGTGAAAAATTCCAGATCGAGGTCCTGACGGCGACGAGAAAAACGCCTGGCGATGATTTGCGAGTGAGGATTGAATATCGCCGTGCCGAGCGGGCGGTCGCGGAAATCCTTCAGTGTGATCACGTCACCGGGCTGGGGATCGCCGAAGGATTTCTTGACTTCGGTGGCATACACCCAGTCGTGACCGTGAAAAATGCGTGCCCGTGGGGCGATGATGAGACCTGCCATAATGATTGATTTGGAAAAAAGCGAAAGATTGTTCTTGATGCGGGGGAGCGGGAACTGTAGCAAAGCGCACAGCTATGGGCCAACAAATTAAAAAAGTAATCAAACGTCGTCGCCGCAAGGACTACCTGCGTCGCAAAAATGAGCAATCGAAACTCGGTGGCACGGTGAAAAAAGCCAGTGTTGTCAAGAAAGCGCCCGCTGATGCCGCTGACAAACCAGCGAAGAAAGCTCCCGCGAAAAAGGCAGCGAAGAAAGCACCTGCCAAGAAAGCTGCTAAGGCCGTTGATGAGGCGCCTGCGGAAGCTCCAGCGGAAGAAAGCGCCGAGTCCTAAGCGACCACCACTTTTCCTTTACAAGTTAGCGATCTTCCCTTCTGGTGGAGATCGCTTTTTTTGGAACCACCGCTTATTTCATGGACTCGCTCGTTCTCGATTTCTCTTCCCTCTGGTGGTATGCGCCCGTCATCGCGCTCGGGGCCTGCGTGGGTTCATTTCTCAATGTGGTGATCTATCGCCTGCCGCTGGGTCTCTCGGTGAACCAACCGAAGCGCTCCTTTTGCCCGCTTTGTCGACAGCACATCGCTTGGTGGCACAATATCCCCCTACTCTCGTGGCTGCTGCTGCGCGGTCGCTGTGCCTCCTGCGCGGCGCCGATCCCTTTCCGCTACTGGCTGGTGGAAATACTCACGGCCCTGCTGTTTGCCGCGTGCTGGCATCAGCACAGCGCGACTGCGGCGCCGATCTTGTTTCTCTTTATCTCATTACTGGTCGCCATCACCTTCATCGACGCCGAGCACCAAATCATCCCACTGGTTCTGACCACCTTGGGCTCAGTCGCGGCACTCGCGTATTCTTGTTTCCACAGCGATCTGTTACACTTGGCGGAACCGCCAATAGAGTCAACGACCTGGTGGCAGGGTCTGCGCGACTCCGCGCTCGGCTGGGTACTCGGTTTTTTTGGCCTGTGGTCGGTAGTTTTGTTAGGAAAACTCGCTTTCGGCAAAAAAGTCATCTCATTTCCCGAGGCTACTGCATGGGAGGTAGTGGATGCCGCGACAGATGAGGATCCCATGCTCTTCCGTTGCGATGGCGATGAGATCCCTTGGTATGATCTTTTCTATCGCAAAAGTGACAGGCTCATTCTCGAATGTGGGGAAATCCTAGTGGATCGCATCCCGCACGGTGCTGGCACCCTGACCATCCATGCCGAAAAAATCAGTTTACCCGATGGCACATCGCTGTCATTGGAGAAAATCAAATCACTCTCCGGCACAACCACACGAGCCACGATCCCCCGCGAGGCGATGGGTATGGGAGATCCTCATTTGCTCGCTGTGGTCGGCGCTATGTTCGGCGGCCCGGCCGTTCTATTCACCATTTCCGCCTCTGCTTTTTACGCGCTCGGTGCCGCTGTGCTGGGTCGTATCGGCTTCGGCAAGCCCCTCCCCTTCGGGCCATTCCTCGCCTTGGGCGCGCTGACATGGTTATTCGGCGGATGGCATTTGTGGCAAGCTTACACAGCTTGGGTGCAGGGTTATTGATCGTTTCGTTCGCGCCATCGGAACTGCCACCAATCCGGTGCGCGCTGCTGATACACCAACGCTGCAATGGACCGAAATACCAGGCAAGAGCAACAGAGTCATCAAGATGATAAAAAAAGCATTTCACAAAGCGTAATAGTCAGATAATATGAAAGCCATGACCTTACCTGACGATACTATCGCCTACTGCCACGCATGTGGAACGGCTATGGATGTCAGTAACGTCGCTCCCTTCAGTAATGTCGAGTGCCCCGAATGCCAGAAACACACACGCGTGAAACGTGAGTTCGGGCCCTACACTCTCCTTCGACGTCATGCGATCGGCGGCATGAGTATGGTTTTTGTCGGTCACGACAATACCCTCGATCGCGAGGTGGCGCTGAAAATTCTCAGTGAAAATTACAGCGCTGATGAAAAACGCATTTCCTCCTTCGAAGAAGAAGCACGCATCACGGCAGCCATTTCCCATCCGCATGTGGTCCGCGTGTTCAAGACGGGCAGAGCGTTTGGACGTTTTTACATCGCAATGGAACTGGTCGCAGGTGGACACTTGGAACACCAGATCCGTGAGCGTGGTGCTCTGCCTGAAGCTGAGGCGCTGCAACTTGCGATCGACGTAGCAGAAGGTCTGCGCGCCGCTCACTCTGCGGGTCTGATTCACCGCGACATCAAGCCGGGGAATATTTTGTTAGATTCGGCAGGCAGTGCCAAGATCGTCGACTTCGGACTTGCACTGATGACCAAAGGCGGAGTTGCCACACCCGATGAGCTATGGGCTACGCCTTACTATGTGCCGCCCGAGACGATCGATGGCCGCGAGGAAGATTATCGTGCAGACGTTTATGCCTTCGGCGCTACTTTCTATCATGTATTAGCAGGCAAGCCACCATGCACCGAAGAAAGCATGGTCACCACGCAACTGCGAGAGGCAAAGAAACACATCGTGCCACTCAGCATCGCCGCACCGCAACTATCGTTAGAGACAGCGGCGGTGATCGAATGCGCCATGGCCTACGATCCCTCCGCACGCTTCATCTCATATGATGAGCTGATCGAATCGCTCCACACCGCGCTGGTAGTCGTCAATGCGCGCGATAAGAACATACGCCATGGAGTCAAATCAGCGCCCCCCCCTGTGGCTGTCGCCGTCAGCGCAGCAGACCGGCGCCGCAAAGCCAACAAAGAGAAACAGCGCCTATTCTTAGCCGTGATGGGTGTCGTCAGCCTCTTCGCGGTGATCGCTTGGGCGGTGATGAATCTGACTCAAAAAGACGAACAGGTCATCAATACGAATCCTAGCCCCGCCGACAACACACCCATCGTATCGGACCAATCCGGTTTGGAAATCGGCGCCCTCTATCAAAAAGCACGCAAGGAACAAGAGAGTGGCGACTACGATGCAGCGCATGTGAGTTTTGCGCAACTGCGCGACAATCCGAAGGTCCAGGAGCCGACCCGCTCGTGGTGTGGCTTCGAGGCGATGATGTCTTCTTGGCTCAATGGCAATTCGCAAGTTGCGCGCGATGACGCGAAGGCGCTGTCGATCCATCTGTCCGGCGCAACAGCGCCAGAGCCCATGCGCAACAGACTGGTCCCAGTGCTGCGGCAGCTTCAGGAGCTACCGCCGATTCGCAAACCGATTGCCTCCGACAAACCAGACACGGATTTGGTTTATCTCATGGCGTGCATGGCGAGTGGTTGCAAAAACTGGGAGCAAGGGAAAATCGAAGATGCACTCCCTCTGTTCGAGCTCGTCGCGCGGGTGGCGCTAAAAAATGAAAACTCTCTCATCGGTTTGTATCAAGGCAAAGCCAAAGGCTACCTCAAGGATGCCGCAACCCTCACAGCGCATTACCCCGATCCACTTCCCGTCACAGCTTCTCTCTGCAGAGAAAAGATCCAGGCTCTCGATGAAATCACCATCACACTCGCCACCAAAGGACGCGCCAAGTTCAACATTCGCGTGTGGCAGGTGCAACTAGAGCGTCACGCAAAGCATCTCGAAGCGGGCCCCCAAGCGCCGCCGCCATCGCCGGTATCCCACACCGTAAGAATCACGCAACATCTCGAGAAAATCCTCGATCTCTGCGACAGCTATCGCTACCGCGAAGCCGCGGATCTCACCAAAAAATCACGCGCTACCACCCCCGCAGAGGAGAGCAAACGGATCGCTCTTCTCGGGCTTTGTGAAGGTGCAGGATCCTTCCTTTCCGACCTCGAGAATGATGCGAAAAAAACGCCTCTTACCTTAAACCTACATGCCAAAGACGGTCGCACTTTTAGTCAAGTGATCGGCGCGGAAGAAGGTATGGTGACTCTTTTTAATGGCCAATCTGAAGCATCTCTCCCATGGGTGCAGATCAAGGCAACGGACATCATTGCCCTCTATCGCGAAGCCATCAAACGCAGCCCCAGCAACCCTGGCATCAACCTCCGCCACGAAAATGCCATCTGTTTCCAATGGCTCAGTGGGGAAAAAGATGCCGCACAGTCCACTGCTACCAAGCTCGGCGAAAGCTCACCCACTTTCAAGAGGCGCTGGACTACCTGGATGAGCGCCATGCAAGAGCCCTGATGGTTTATGCCGTAAGTCCCAACGGCTTACTTCGCCCTTGCTTCAGCAAGAAGTCGCTGAGAAATTTCACGCAGTTCTTTCACAGGAATAGCAAAACTTTCGGCACGATTCGCACGAGCGATGTTCATACCAAGACACTTGCCGTCCAGATCCACTAAGGGCCCGCCTACCGTCTTCCTGTTTCCCAACACATCGTGCTGGAACACACGGGGAAAACCACTGCGACGCGTGGAAACATCGCCGCTCATTTGATCATTTCGCGTTGTTTCCTTGCCAAACGTATCCGCGCGACTCTGCAGCTCAACAGTCGTTTTGCTTTGCTTGCCTTTGCGTTCATACGTGACGACGATTTTATCGCCAATCTTACGATCCTTCATGAACTCTACCAAATCATCCTGCTTCTTCAGCACCTTGTCATTCAATTTGAGAATTTTGTCGTTCTTGCGAATGCCCGATTGGAAAGCCCCGCTGCTCTCATCCACTTCTTCAGCGATAACGGCTCCTTTTTGCTCGCTGATTTTGATGCCTAGCACCACACCACCCTCTGGAAAAATTTCACGAGCAGGCGCGCTGATGATGCCAATCATCGGACGACGATTCGAGCGATCCGTCACGCCGTTAGCGATGACCCAGGTGCCCTCTTCTAAGCTGTCTTGATCCGCGAAAGCCACCGGATGCAGACCAGTGGCAGATACTTTACACAGACAAACATCCCATCGGGTATCGCCACTGAGGAGATTCACCTCCTCATACAATTGATCATCGATGCGCACTTTGAGCTCCTTGGCATTTTTTAGCTCGCTCCATTTGCTGAGGAGGTAACCATCTTCAGAAATCACGATGCCATAGCCGATTTCCTTGCGACCATCATAAATCACCGCACTGAATTCCTGAAGAGACTGCTGTGCCCGGACGACGATGCTATGCATCCTCCCCCCATTCATCCTAAGTTCAGATTCCAATGTCTCGTTGCCCACTGCGAGAGCAGCGCCGGCAACCATGAGAGCGATCGATACATGCCATTTCATAAGAGTAAAAAGATCAGCGTTCAGCCAGTCGCAGAGTGATTTCCAGCTCCTTGGCGTCTCGCAAAAGGAGGATCACTAATTTGTCATCGGCCGCTTTTTCTTCAAGCAGTTTTTGCATATCAGCTTTGTGATTCATCGGCTTGCCGTCGATTTTCAAAATGACATCCCCCACTTTGATTCCAGCGGTTTCCGCGGGTGACTCACGACCGATCTTAGTAATGCGCAGCTTGCCGTCCGCTCCATCTTCAGAGCCGATGCCGAGAAAGCCACTGCCTTTTTTCGGCTTCTTCGCGTAAGGCCCTTCACCGAGAAACTGGCCTTGCAGGATGTCATCCCAATGACGAAGGAACTCGCGAATCGGCACATGCATGTTCTGCTGGAGATTTTGCCCTACGCGGGAGTGAATACCGATCAATCGACCACTCAGGTCAAACAGAGGTCCACCGGAATCACCACCGATCAGCGTGCATTCGCTCTGCACGGTTGAGTCCGCTATCTTGATTAAACGCCCGATCCGCACGCCCGCTCCGCGATTTTTATCATATCCCCCAGAGTGCCCAAGGGAAAAAACCCAATCGCCCAGCTTCGTAAGATCCGCACGATCCACCTCCACATAGGGGTAAGTGCCCTTGTCGATGATCTTCGCCATCGCGCAGTCCGTGTCGGAATTCAACCCCAGTGACTCGCACTTGACCTTGCGACCATCACCAAGGATCGCGGTGATGTCCTTGCCTACACCGCCTGTGACGTGAGCGGCTGTCAGGATCAGACCGTCCGCAGAAATAATCACACCACTGCCCGATCCTTCCCCCAGTTCTAAGCAAACCGTCGCCTTGCGCGCCGATGACAGAGAGCCTTTCAGCGCCGACTCAATCTCGCGGAGATCTTCCGCTCCCTGAGGCGCCTTTTTGTCATTCACGCTCAATCGCTTGGTATCCTGTGCAAGCACGACACTGACCGAAGCGAAAAAAAGCAATAAAAACCGAAGATTCATACTCATTTCCTTCAACGAACCTACTACGGGGTTTTGCCTATGACAAGCAAGTCTTTTTGAAATGCATCACGCGCGCACTGATCTTTCATTTGACAGCTGGGAAAAGTCGGTCAACCTACATGCATGATACGCAAACTTCTCGTTTTATTCCTTGCTCCTGCTCTGGCATGCTGTGAACCTGAAGTCGCCATGAATGACGACTCCGCTCCTGCTGACAAGCCCAAGGTGCCCGAGGGCGCTGAAGTGATCACCCTCGGTGCCGGATGTTTCTGGTGCATCGAGGCCGCCTATCGCCAGCTCGAGGGAGTGGAATCGGCCACCTCTGGCTACATGGGCGGAACGGTTGCCAATCCCACATATGAGCAAATTTGCTCAAAGTCTACGGGCCATGCCGAAGTGGTTCAGGTGGTGTTTGATCCGAAAAAAATCTCGACCGAGCGAATCCTTGCTTGGTTCTGGGACTTGCACGATCCGACAACTTTGAACCGTCAGGGCAACGACGAAGGCCCACAGTATCGCTCCGCGATCTTCTATCACAGTGACAGCCAGAAAACCCTAGCTGAAGCCTCGAAAAAAGCCGCTCAAGCGAATTTCCCTAAGCCTATCGTGACAGAAATCACCGCCGCAGCTACCTTTTATCCTGCCGAAAAATACCACCAAAACTACTACGAGCAAAACAAATCAAAAAATCCCTACTGCAAATACGTGGTCGAACCCAAGCTCAAAAAACTCAAGCTGAAACACTAAGTGCGTGATGGAGTCGCACCGACTCCCTGCCTGCCCCCGTGCAACGCATTTCCTGATTGCATCCGCATGACCTGTCGTTAGCTTACCTGCGTGTCAACACCTCACTCGCCCATAAAAGTCATCGATTCGCACACCGGTGGTGAACCCACTCGGATAGTCATAGCAGGCATCCCCGATCTCGGCGGCGGTTCGATGGCTGAGCAGTCTCGGGTATTTCGCGAAAAATTCGATTGGTTGCGCAGCAGTGTCGCTAATGAGCCACGCGGGCACGACGCCATGGTTGGCGCTCTGCTACTACCACCGCAAGATCCGCAAAATCTCTGTGGCGTGATTTTTTTCAATAACGCCAGCACACTACCGATGTGCATTCACGGCACGATCGGTCTCGCGGCAACACTGGTCCACATGGGGAAAATTTCCAGCGGCTCGCATCCCATCGAAACCCCAGCGGGCCTTGTCACGATCACCCTCAATGAAGATCGGACTGTCAGTGTGACCAATGTGCCCTGTTTCCGCGAACGCGCTGGGGTATGTATCGAGGTGCCCGGCTACGGACAGATCACTGGCGATATCGCCTGGGGCGGAAATTGGTTCTTTCTGATCGAGGATCAGGGACCCGCCATCAAGCGTGAAAATATTACAGAACTTCAGGCCTTCACTAGCGCGGTGAAAAACGCGCTGGCGGTCCACCATGTCAGGTCACAGAGCGGCGAGGAAATCGATCACGTAGAATGCTTCGGGCCACCTGTCGACCCCACCGCTGCCGACTCGAAAAATTTTGTGCTCTGCCCCGGCAACGCCTATGATCGCTCGCCTTGCGGCACTGGCACTAGCGCCAAGCTCGCCTGCTTGTTTGCCGATGGAAAAATCCAACCCGGTCAGGTCTGGCGACAGGCCGGTATTCTCGACTCCGTCTTTTCCGGAACTGTCGTGGCGCTCGATGAAACAACGGTCATCCCCACCGTCTCAGGTCGCGCATGGATCCTCGGCGAGTCCATTTATTGTTTCGATGAAAGCGATCCGCTGCGGCATGGGATTCCCTCATCGATCTAAGTCACACTGCCCAGCAACCGCGTGTCATTCACGGTTTTTTTCTCGAAATTGATGTTTCTTTCTTGGCAAGAATCGGTCATTTTCCGCTCATGCCCACATCCAACGCGACGATTTTTCAAGGCTGCATTCCAGCTCTCATGACACCCTGTCATGAAAATGGTGAAATCAATTACGACGCCCTTGTGGCCACCGCGCGTCATCTCATCGATCAGGGCATGCGCGGCGTGGTCTATTGTGGCTCCATGGGCGACTGGCCCTTACTTACCGATGAGCAACGCATGAAAGGTGTTCAGCTTTTGGTTGAAGCAGGCATCCCCATCGTAGTCGGCACCGGAGCGCAGAATGGTCGTGCTGCCGCTGCTCACGCTGCCCATGCTCGCGAAGTAGGAGCACAGGGATTGATGGTGATTCCCCGCGTATTGTCGCGCGGACTATCAGCTACAGCCCAGCGACATCATTTCAGCGAAATCCTCAAAGCCGGAGGTGATCTCCCCGCTGTGATCTACAACTCGCCTTACTACGGATTTGAAACGAAAGCAGACTTGTTTTTCTCATTGCGTGCCGAATTCCCCTCTCTGGTTGGGTTCAAGGAATTCGGCGGTGCCAAGTCACTCAGCTACGCGGCCGAACACATCACCAGCCAAGACCCATCGGTCATCCTCATGGCTGGAGTGGATACGCAGGTCTATCATGGCTTTGTGAATTGCGGTGCCACTGGTGCCATCACCGGCGTCGGCAATGCCCTGCCAAAAGAGATTCTCCGATACATCGAACTCTGCGAGCGCGCGGCGAAAGGCGATCAGCAAGCGCGACGCTACTCACTCGAACTTTCCGAAGCACTCACCGTCCTCTCCACCTTCGACGAAGGTCCAGATCTGGTACTCTTCTACAAAGAACTCATGGTATTGGAAGGTCATGACGCCTACCGCTTCCACATCAACTCCTGCGACCAGCTTAGTGCGAGTCAACGTGCCTACCTGCATCAACAACACGCGCTCTTTCGGGCTTGGTGGTCGGCTTGGGACGGGAAATAAGCGAGCGGCAAGAGTTCACTCAATCGCCTTGAGTGACGTAATTGGAGACTTAACTCACACTCACAAAAAAACGCGCCATTGCAAAAAGATGACGCGTTTTTTTGTAATGATCTTTTTAAGGCAATTCAATGTGCCTCGTGATCTGCAAGGTAGCGCTCCGCCTCGAGTGCCGCAGCACAACCTTGTCCTGCTGCGGTGATCGCCTGACGATAGTAGTGATCCGCCACATCGCCTGCGGCAAAAAGTCCCGGCGTTTTGGTAGAAGTGCGCCCAGGGGTTTGCAGGATGTAGCCGTTTTCATCAAGATCCACCAGCCCCCCGAGAAAGCCGCTATTCGGCACGTGGCCGATGGCGACAAACACGCATTTCACTTCCACTTCCCGCTCGCTGCCATCGACAAGACTTTTCAGTGCGATCGCTCGCATCTCGCCTTTTTCATCAGTGAGATAAGCACTGACCGCCGAGTTCCACAACGGCTCGATCTTGGGATTTGCCAAGGCACGCTCCGCCATGATCTTGGAGGCTCGCAGTTCATCGCGTCGATGCACGAGGTATACCTTGCTAGCAAAACGAGTCAAGAAACCCGCCTCCTCACAAGCGCTATCTCCACCACCGATCACCGCCACGGGCACATCGGGGTAAAACGCACCATCACAGGTCGCGCAGGAGGTAAGGCCGCGTCCGATGAGACTCTGCTCGTTCGGCAGACCGAGGTGGCGCGGTGCCGCCCCTGTGGCGACGATCACGGTTTTCGCCTCGTGAGTCGCAGATCCTGTTTTCACGGCAAAGGTTCCATCGTCGCGGCGCGTCACGCTCTCGACCATTTCATAGGCGATCCGAGTGCCGAACTTTTCCGCCTGGGCCTGCATTTTCATCATGAGGTCGGGGCCCATGACACCATCCGGATGGCCGGGAAAATTTTCTACCTCCGTTGTGGTGGTCAACTGCC
>CAMDAD010000049.1 GCA_945888515.1 Akkermansia muciniphila
CTGGGCGGGAAATGGCTTCCGGGGCTACCTGCGGATGCCAGACTGATGCTGAGCGGGTAGAACCCCCCCGCCAAACTGCCCTCCGATGCCGCAACCAAACGCCCCGAAATAGGCGCCCTAAAAACCACGCCCATTTTCCTTTTTAGGTTGAAATTTGACCGATACATGGTCGAATTTCACAGTTCTCGACAACTCTCCAAGAGCTCGGACGACACTAGAACGATACCCGCGTCACCCCACAATGCGTCTCAAACCACGCGGGGTTGAGGCCGCTGAGTGCCGCTCATTTTCGCGATGCTGATTCACTCTTTCGCGGACTCGGCGTGAAAAAACTAGGACTTCACGGCGTGCCAGGCTTCGATTTTTTTACGCAATGTTTCAACGATCTCCGGGTGCTTTTTCGATAGTTCGTTTTTTTCATGTGGGTCGTCTTTTACGTTATACAAGCGGGTGGCTTGTTTGTCCCAGATGTGGATGTTTTTGTATTCGGTCGTGTCGCTCCCGTGATAGCGCACGAGCAATTTCCAGTCGCCTGAAACGCACCAGAGATACTGCAGGGTGCCATCAGGATGGTCGGGCGTCATATTATGAACGGAATGAGACACGCCGAATACGGCATCGCGCGCTTTGCGGGATGTTTCGTCCAGGAGATTGATGCCTTGCAATTCTCTCGGCGTTTCCATGCGCGTGGCGGCGGCGATGGTGGGGAAAAAATCGATGGCGTGCGCTAGCTCGGCGGCGCGTTGCGGCGTCACGTGCCCGGGCCACGAGATCATGATAGGCGTGCGTATGCCCTTTTCAAACGGCGAGCTTTTCGTTCGCAGGGCGTAGCCTTTCCAGAGTTTTTGGTTAGGATCCTGCGCATTGGTACTGGGGGCAGCCCAGCCGTTGTCGCAGATGTAGAGCACGATGGTATTCTCGCGTAACCCCTGCCGATCGAGGTGCGTCATGAGTTCTCCGCAGGTTTCATCGAACCACTCGCACATTGCGTAGTACTTCGCCACGTCATCGGCGCGGTCGGGACGCTTGTATTTGTCGAACAGTCGCTTCGGCGGATTGTGCGGCGTGTGTGGGAGAAAGGGCGCATACCAGACGCAGAAAGGTTTTTTCTGCGCTATGGCCATGTCGATGAAATCCGTGACGGGCTTCATGGTCTCGCGTCCGATGACCAGCCCTTCATCGCCGTGACGCCCGCCGCGTGTCATACCATGCGTGAAGCCACCGTCCTGAAACGATCCCTCCCACCATTTTCCGGACTGATGGGTGAGGTAGCCTTTTTGCGACAACGAGCGGATGAAGCTGGGGAATTTATGAAAGGAAGCGCGCAATGGTTGATCGAGCGCCTCACGGTTTTTATTGCCATCCACATCGTTGCCTGTGATGCGGTGATCATAGGGAAGTCGCCCGGTGAGCAGCGAGGCGAGCGAGGGACGGCACAGCGGCGAGGCGACGTAACCACGCTCGAAGACGATGCTCTGTGCGGCGAGTTTGTCGAGATGCGGCGTCTTGATCACAGGATGCCCCATGAACCCATAATCCGTCCAGCCTTGGTCGTCGCTGAGAATGACCACGATGTTCGGCGTCACTTCGGCGGAGTTCAGCAGCAAGGTGAGTGACAAAAGAAAGGAAAGAATCGATTTCACAAGCGCATGATGAACGCTACATTAACAGAGGGAAAGTGGATTCGAATCAAATTAGGACATGCGCCGCTCACTGCGATAAGAACTGACAACCGGCAAAATCTTGTCCATCATCGCGTCATGAGACTGTTTCTTCTCGATGGTATGGCGCTGATCTACCGGGCGCATTTCGCCTTTATCACCAATCCCATTCGCAATTCCAAGGGCGTCAATACCTCTGCGCTTTACGGCTTCACGAATACGCTGCTCACCATCATCGAAAAAGAAAATCCCACCCACCTCGGCGTCGCGTTCGATACTCAGGCACCCACCGCAAGGCACATCAAGTTTCCCGCCTACAAGGCCCAGCGCGATGCCACTCCGGAAGAACTGCTCGCCGCCATTCCTCAGGTGAAACGCCTCTGCCAGGCCTTCCAAATCCCCGTGCTCGAACTGGATGGCTACGAGGCGGATGACATCATCGGCACACTCGCGCACCGCGCCGATGCCAGCGGAGATTTCCACACCTACATGGTCACGCCCGACAAGGACTTCTCGCAACTCGTCAGCGCCACCACCTCCATCTGGCGGCCCGGGCGCAAGGGCACCGATCACGAGATCCTCGATGTGGATGCCATTTTGAAAAACTGGGAAATCATTCGCCCCGCGCAAGTCATCGACATTCTCGGGCTCTGGGGCGATGCCTCGGACAACATCCCCGGCATCCCCGGCGTGGGCGAAAAGACCGCGAAAAAACTTATCGGCGAATGGGATTCCATCGAAAACCTGTTAGCTAATGCTGCCAAGGTCAAAGGCAAGCTCGGCGAAAATCTGTTAGCCTACGGCGATCAGGCGCTGCTGTCGAAAGAACTCGCCACGATCCAGCTCGATGTGCCGATCCACTCTTCTTGGGAAGACCTAAAACTTTCCACTTATAACGAAGCCGACATCAAAGAGCTCTTCACCGAATTCGAGTTCCGCACTCTAACAAAAAGACTTTTTCCCGCGAGCGCCGTCACAGAGGAAAAACAAACCAATGCATCGGAAGAATCAGCCACCACCTATCAAACCATCCGCGATGTGGCGCATCAATATCACATCGCCGATACCCCGGAAAAACAACAAGAGCTCTTCACCGCGCTCGCGGCGCAGGCATCGTTTTGTTTCGATACCGAAACGACCTCGCTCGATCCCTTCGCGGCAACGCTGTTAGGCATCGCTTTTTCTTGGAACGCGCATGAAGCCTGGTATCTGCCGCTTTCACCGAACGAGGAAATCCCCCAACCACTGCGCACGATCTTTGCCAGTAGCAGCGAAAAAATCGGCCACAATCTGAAATACGACCTCGCCATTTTGCAACAGCAAGGCATCCCATGCAGCGGGCCGTATTTCGATACCATGCTCGCGCACAGCCTCTTGCATCCGGAACAACGGCACAGCATGGACCGGCTGGCGGAGTCCTACTTTCACTACTCGCCCATCAAGTTTTCCGATATCGCCACGCCGAACGCGCCCGCTGCGGCCAGCGATGATCTTTTCGCCTATGCGGCCAGTCAGCCCGCGAACAAAAAGGACCTCTCCGTCGCCCACATTCCCGTGGAAATCCTCGCCGAATACGCCGCGGAGGATGCTGATATCACCTGGCAGCTCGCCCAGCGCCTGCGCGAGGAACTGACGCGGTCGGGACAAAATTCCGTCTTCCAAAACATCGAATCACCCCTGCTTCCCGTGCTGGTGCGCATGGAGCAACAAGGCATCGCGCTCGATACCGCCGGGCTGAAAGAAATCGGCCTTGAGCTGCAGACTGCCATCGATTCTCTCACCATCAAAATCCAGGAACAAGCTGGCGGTGCTTTCAACATCAATTCGCCCAAGCAGCTCGGCGAAATTCTTTTCACCAAATTGCAACTCGCGGAGAAAGCGAAAAAAACCACCACTGGGCAATTCAAGACCGATGAAGCTACCCTACTTTCGTTAGAGGGAGCCCACCCCATCATCGCTGCTATTCTTGAGTATCGCGAGGCGAGCAAACTGAAGTCCACCTACGTCGATGCGCTACCCGGCCACATCCAGCCCAGCACCAATCGCATCCACACCACCTTCCATCAACTCGTCGCCGCCACCGGCCGCTTGGCCTCCAGCGATCCGAACATCCAGAACATCCCCGTGCGTTCGGCCCTAGGGAAAAAAATCCGCAAGGCTTTCATTCCCGCCGCGGGCTGCACCCTGCTCAGTTGCGACTACTCGCAAATCGAGCTGCGTATCATGGCCGCGCTCTCCGGAGATCCCGGCATGATCGCCGCGTTCGAACAAAATCTCGATGTCCACACCGCCACCGCCGCCAAGGTCTATGCAATTCCGTTAGAGGAAGTGACCAAGGAAATGCGCAGCCATGCGAAGATGGTGAACTTCGGCATCATCTACGGCATTTCCGCCTTCGGACTGAGCCAACGACTGGGCATTCCTCGCGCCGATGCCGCGAAGCTGATCGACACCTACTTCGAGGAATACCCCGGCATCAAAACCTTCATGGATGCCACCATCGCCAAGACCCGCGAGCAAGGCTACATCGAGACGCTTTCCGGCAGACGCCGTTTCCTGCCTGATATCCATTCCGCCAACCAAAACATCCGAGGCAATGCCGAGCGCGCCGCGATCAACACACCCATCCAAGGCACGGCGGCCGATATGATCAAACTTGCGATGATTCATATCGATGACTTGTTAGAGAAAAAGTATCGCAGCAAACTCTTGCTACAAGTGCACGATGAACTCGTCTTTGATTTGGTCCTGGAAGAACAACAAGAAGTGGTAGGAAAAATCCTAACCATCATGCAAACCGCTTTGCCCCTGCCGCACGGCGTGCCCATCGTTGTGGAGGCCGGCACTGGTCCGAATTGGTTGGCGGCGCACTGATCGCGTCGCGCGCCTGTTTAGCGATTCGGCGAGGAGACAGGCATCACTGGTGTGATGTCGTTGTTTTTTTTGTTAGGATGCGTGACGGCGGGAGAGGGAGATTTTTTCCCTAAGCGATCTTGTAGAGTACGATGCAACGCCTCCACGCGATCCGACCAGATCGCTGGGATCTTTTTGGTTGCGTTGTCGTCGAAGAATCCCTCAAAAACGGTATTGCCTCCTTCATCAGCAATTGTGAGCCAAGTGCCCTCTGCACGCAGTTCCATTTCGAGCACAGCGTTTCCGTCTTCGAGCCTTGCGATGCGGGTGTTGACATCGAGCGGGCGAGGGGACTCCAGTCGCGGCACCATGGTAGGTGTTTTTGTGCTTTCGATTGTCGGGCCAGCTGCGACCGCCTTGGGGTCTGGCTCCGCGCCGAGTGTGACCTTGATTTGCTTTTCCTCGCCAGCCCGAAAAATAGTGAGCTGCACGCCGTCGCCAATTTTCTGCATTTCCATCAGCGCCGCCAGTTGCGCTTCATTGACGAGCAGTTGATCATTCCATTTCCACAACACATCGAAAGTTTGTATGCCGGCTTGGCGTGCGGGTCCATGGCCAGCCACCGCACTGATTACAAAGCCGACTCCTTTGGGTAACTTCGGCAATTGTGCGCGGACGACGTCATCGGCGCGAGTGACATCGAAGCCCACCCATGGTGCACGACCGATGCTAGGGAGGATCACCGCGGGCTTACCCGTCCACTCTGGAAGAGGTGTTGCGCTACGTGATGGTTCTTGAGCCCCGAGCCAGAGCACCGTGCTGGCCAGACCCAGAAGTCTTACCGCTAGCACAGAGCCATGACGTTTTGTTTTCATCTGTTAGAAGCCTTTTTTGGGCAGATACACTTTTTCGTCACGTGTCTCCGAAATCGTAATGAGATACCCTTTTTTCGCATCGCGATACCGTTCCCGCGTTTCGACCCGCCGATTGACTTGGTTGATCACTCTGCCATCAGCCGCGGCCACAGTGCCTTCGAGGGTGACACCATCTGTGACGAGCATGCGGTCGATGAGGACGGGTGAGGCGTCTTCTGCCGTGCTAGTTGAGGTTTTCGACGTCGTGACTGTGAGCGGGGCGGGGTCGGGCGACGAGAAAGATCGTGCGGTAATGGCTGCGATCACGAGAGCCGCTGCCGTTGACAGAGCTATGGTGATGCGATGACTGCGCGACCTGGTCTGGGGAGAAAGATCCGCTGCGAGAGAAGTAGGAGAAATGGACGAATCGGCAAGTGATGCCAGCATGGAGGAGACATCGGCATGTGCTCGGGCACTCAGTGCGGGAGGCACGAGACGGTGCAGTGCTTTTTCGATTTCTTCAGGCGATTTCATGGCGCGCCTCCTTGATCGTTTGAAGTTCTTGAGCTAGCTGCATCAGCGCGTAGCGATAGCGCGAGGCGCAGGTATTGGCTGGTATGCCGAGAGCTTGCGCGATTTCCTGAAAGGTCAGGTTGCCCCAAATCTTCATCGTGATGACATCGCGCAGCTTAGGCGCCAGGCGTTGCACGGCCTCGCGCAGGAGAATCGCCTCTTCATCGTCCTCGAGAGCAGGATCGAGCCAGACATCTTCAAAATCATTGAGATAGATGATGGACTCCTCACGTTTTTTGCGACGAGAATCGGTGCGTTTCTGATTCAGTCCACAAAACCGAATCGTGGAAAAAGCGAGTGCCAGATCAGGCGGCTTGCCACCGCGCTCGGCTTGGTAGTGCCACATCCGCAGCATCGTCTCCTGCACTAAATCTTCCGCGCCCTCGCGCGAGACGCTCCAGCTACGGGCAAAAAGGAGCAAGCGCGGGCCGTTTTCATCGAACCAGCGTTGCCATTGTTCTGCCTGCGAGAGCTCCATCTGTTCAGAAAATGCCACAGCTCCCGGTCTTTGTCTCCAAAAACCGCGGATTTTTTGCGAATTTTTCCGGCGTCGCCGTCTTTGACAAATGGTTTCTCCCGCCTAGTATCTATCATGAAATGCATCGCACTGCTCTTGATCCTGGCGCTGGCAGCGTGGGCGGAAGACTGCAAAGTTCTCGTCGATGGAGCGGGCTGCCGCACTCGTCAGTTGGTAATCGCGCGCATTTTCAAAAACCTGCCCGAGGTCACGGACGTGGATCTTTTGCCACGCACTGAGGCTCCCGCGCTGAATCAGCGATACTTCGTGGTTCGTTCGGGCGGAAAAAGCCCACAGCGCGAGCAGCTCGTCCGGGCACTCGGACGTCGTGCAAAATTTTATCATGTCATCGAAGTTGCGCCACTACCACCAGAGGACAAATCGGCTGCCAAACGTGCCGCTCGCTGACAGAATTGTGTCTTGGATGTTGGTTGCGATCGGCTAGGCTGAGGGCATGAAACGACGCTCCTTTCTGCATCATTCGCTCGCCGTTGCCGCTACACTCACTGCCGCACCGGGATTCGCTGCCTTGGCGGTGGATAACCGCTATCGAAAACATATCGGCATTCAGCTCTACACACTCCGCAACCTGATTGCGAAGGATGCAAAGGCCACGCTTCAGGCTGTGGCGGACGCGGGCTACAAGCAAGTGGAGCTCTATGGGTTCCCGAATGCTCAGCCGATGATAGCGGCCGCTAAGGACGCGGGACTGGCGATACATTCGGCGCATTTCGAATGGGACTGCGTGGTCAACCCCAAGGATGCAGCTCTATCGGATTTTTCGCGTGTGCTGGATCAAGCCAAAGAAACGGGCCTGTCGCATTTGGTCATTCCGTATTTGATGCCTAGCAATCGCAAGACTCTCGACGACTACAAAAAAGTCATCGCCCACGCGAATGTCGCCGCCGCTAAGGCGAAGGAGGTCGGCATCCAGCTCGCCTATCACAATCACAACTTCGAGTTCGCTCCGCACGAGGGTGGAAAGTCGGGCTTCGATCTGTTCGTCGAGGAATTTTCCGCCGATATGAAATTCGAGCTCGACGTTTTCTGGGTCGTCGCGGCTGGACTGGATCCAGTGCGTCTGTTAGACAAACTCAAGGGTCGCGTGACGCAGTTGCACCTCAAGGATCTCAAGCATGGAATGAAGACGCCGACCTTTGACAACAATCTTTCCGAGGATGCCTTTCAGGAACTAGGCGATGGTGTCATCGCGATGGAACCCCTCATCGCGGCAGCAGAAAAAGCCGGCGTGGAGCACTGTCATGTTGAACAAGACCAATCCCCCGATCCGCTCGCTAGCATTCGCCAGAGCATGGAATACCTCAAAAAAATGTAAGTCGTGAAATACGATGAATCTACCATGCGGCTACCATCGCGCTGGAAGTAAAAAATAGCTGCTGAGGAAATCCGACAATCTTCCTTGCCAAAGCGCGTGGTTTCCGCCACGTTCCACGCGTCATGTCCGAACTCCCTACTGCCGACCTCCTGGCGCTCGATACTGACGGCCTCCGCAGCCGTTTATCGAAGCTCAGGAGGTATCTTTGACATCCCTAGCCTAGAAAACAAAATTGCAGAGCTGGAAACCGCGATGTCGAATCCCGATTTCTGGAACAATCCGGACAAAGCCCGCGAGGTCAACGCGCAGGCTAGTGCGATGAAAAAAAAGGTGGAGACGTTTTTTTCTCTGGAATCGCGCGCGGAAAATATCGACGCCGCTGTGGCTCTGGCGAAGGAGTTTGATGATCTCGATACCGCCCGCGAGGCGCAGCGCGATTTTGATTCTCTCGATGGAGCTATCACTTCGTTCGAGCTACTGACCTTGCTCAATCAACCGAACGATTCCTGCAATGCCTACCTCGTCATTTCCGCAGGGGCCGGTGGCACAGAGGCTTGCGACTGGGCGCAAATGCTCCATCGCATGTATACTCGCTGGGCCGAGCGCAAGGGCTTTGCCGTGGAGACGCTCGACTGGCAGGATGGCGACGAAGCCGGTCTGCGCTCTGCCACTATCAAAATCACGGGCGAATACGCCTATGGCTATCTGAAAAACGAACGCGGCGTTCACCGATTGGTGCGTATTTCTCCTTTCGATGCCGCAGGAAAACGTCACACCTCTTTTGCCTCCATCGATGCCACTCCGGAAATCTCTAACGAAATTAAGATCGAGATCAACGAGAAGGACATCGAGATCCAGACCACGCGTTCGGGCGGCAAGGGCGGCCAGAACGTGAACAAGGTCGAAACCTGCGTGATCCTGCGCCACTTGCCCACCGGCATTCTGATCCGTTCCTCGGCCTCGCGAACTCAAGGCGCGAACAAGGAACAAGCCTTTGCGATTCTCAAAGCGAAACTGTTCCAGATCGAGGAGGACAAACAAAAGGCCGAGTCCGAGCGCGCCTACGGCGAAAAAGGCGATGTCTCGTGGGGCAATCAAATCCGCTCCTACGTCTTCCAGCCTTATCAGAAAATCGTCGATCTCCGCACCGGCCAAGAGACAGGA
Organism: Akkermansia muciniphila; assembly: GCA_945888515.1. Classification (GTDB taxonomy): domain Bacteria; phylum Verrucomicrobiota; class Verrucomicrobiia; order Verrucomicrobiales; family Akkermansiaceae; genus UBA956. Next base: position 8,959 of record CAMDAD010000049.1, read on the forward strand.
AATATCCAGCCCGTCATGGACGGCGATCTGGATGCCTTCATCGAAGCCAAACTGCGCGGCAAAGTCCGCGTCAAAGGTGCCAAGGACGACGAGGAGTAAAGAAGCGCTGATTTCAGTCTGCTATTTCTTGGTTGGCGCGACTGAAAGGTAGGGGACGCCACCCTTGCAGGGTGGGGAGAGTTTTCTGAGGTTGTCTCCTAGGGTAACCAAGCGCCAGCGTAACGACTCTAGGCTGTAGCAAGTAAAACCGATGGGGGTTGGAGCGAGAAGCAGCTGCCAAGACATACGGCTCTCCCCGCTCACTTCCCACTTACCCCCCCCCAACATTACCCTTGCGCAACAGGGCAGGATCCTTATCTTCAAGGAAGCCACTATTCTCATTCGAAAGAATCCATGCTATGCCGATTCCCTTTTCTCGCCCCCTCTCTCTTGCTTCAATCGCGCTCATCAGCACTCTCGCCGCGGCAGAAACCATAGCACCTGTTATCCCAGGACTCCATCAAAAGCACCCACTCACCGAAGCCCAGCAAGGGGCCGTGCTGATGTCCGAACTGCGCTGCGCCGCATGCCACGAGGGGATCGATGCCACATCGATGAAAATCGCTCCTGATCTGCGCGATGTGGGCACGCGCTTGAACTTCGAGGCCATGCAGCAATTCATCGCCGATCCCGCCCGGTCTCACCCCGGCACCACCATGCCTCACATGTTTGGCAGCGAGAGCGAGGATAAGCGCAAGGAAATCAGCACCGCGATCAGTCATTATCTGTTATCGATCTCGAAAAACGAAGTCGATCAAACCCCGCTGCCTGATGAGGCGCATGATGGCTTCGAGCGCTTCCACAGCCTCGGCTGCGTGGCCTGCCATCCTCCGCGCGATCAATCCGGCAAAGAACTTGCCCCCGAGGGCTACCTGTCGCTGGCCCACGTATCCGGAAAATACCAACCACGCGCCCTAGCCGCCTACCTTTACGAGCCGTTGAAAATCCGGCCCAGTGGTCGCATGCCGGACATGAACCTGAACCCCTACGATGCCGAGGCACTTGCCAGTTACCTCATGGCTGGAAAACAAGCCACTCCCCAGCCGCAGTTGGATCTCGCTCTCGCCGCGCAGGGTGTCAAACATTTCCGCAACCACAACTGTGTTTCTTGTCACCAGGTGGGCGATGATTTCAAAGCCCCTCTCCCTGCCTCCCCACCGGCGAATCCCAAGATGAAGCTCGATCACGGTTGCCTATCGGATGCACCCGGCAAGGCCCCGCAGTTTTCTCTTTCTGCTTCTCAGCGCCAGGCCATTCGCGCCGCCCTGCAGGCCGAGAAAACGGAACCAAGCTCTGCAGATCGTATCAAAATGAAGCTCACCCAGCTCAACTGCATCGCCTGCCATGAGCGCGATGACTACGGAGGTGTGGCCGCCAGCCGTGATGCATTCTTCCACTCGACCGAAGAAGCCCTAGGCAACGAAGCGCGCATTCCGCCCCCACTCACCGGTGTGGGTGGCAAGCTGAAGAGCGATTGGCTGAACCGACTGCTCTACGATCGCGCGCGCGCGCGCCCCTACATGACCACGCGCATGCCGCACTACGGTGATGTCGCGCTGCGCGATCTCACCGATTGGTTAGGAAATGTCGACCGCATGCTCCCCATCGAAATACCAGAGCCCGACAATCAAACGCGGAAAAAATACACCGAGGGTGGCTTGCAGTTGTTAGGTGATAAGGGGCTGAATTGCATCGCCTGTCACAACTACAACGGCACCGAGTCCGCGGGGATGAAAGGCATCGATCTGATGACCAGCTACCAGCGCCTCACGCCCGAGTGGTTTTTTGCCTACATGAAAAATCCCGGTGCCTTTCGCCCTGGCATCATCATGCCGAGCTATTGGCCGGATGGAAAAGCGCTGCAAACGGAAATCCTCGGTGGTGATACCGAGCAGCAATTGCAGGCGCTGTGGTATACGTTTTCGTTAGGGCGCTCAGCACGCGATCCCTCAGGGCTGAAGCAGTCGGACATACGCCTTACGGTGAAGGACAAGGCCGTGGTCCATCGCGGTCGCAGTCGCATGGCAGGCTTTCGCGGCATCGCTGTGGGTCTGCCGGGCGGCCTGAATTATGCCTTCAATGCCCAAAATGGCTCACTCGCAGCGATCTGGCGCGGCGACTTCGCTTCGGTAAACTGGAAGTCGCAAGGGGCGGGGGATTTCCATCCCATCGGCAAATTCACATCGCTGCCGCAGGATGTGAGTTTCCTGCCGCAGGCCACAGCGCCCGCGAGCTGGCCGCTGTTGCCGCAGACCAGCAAGGAGGCTCCGGTGAATCCGGATCCCACCTATCCGCGCGCGCATGGATTCGCCTTCGGTGGTTATGCGCTAGACGAAAGTGAAATCCCTACTTTCAGCTATCGCTGCGGTGAGGTGATGATCACGGATGTGATGGCTCCGTATCCCCCAATTCCCAGCAGCGCACCCAGTGCCACGTTGCGGCGCACCCTGATCTTTTCCACGGAAAAGGAAACGTCGTTGGTTTTCCGAGTGCTTACCGGTGCCATCACATCTCCTTTGCCAGGTACCTATCAGACGAAAGAACTGAATGTCATCATCTCGAACTTCTTGCAGCCCGCACAACTCCGCCCCTTCGCGCAGCGCGATGGCGAACAGGAATTGCTGTTGCCCCTGTCTCTGAAAAAAGGAACCACCACCCTTACACTCGATTATGTGCCACTTCCCTAAACTCATGAATCGATCCCGCACTCTGTTAGGAAATGTCACGGCCCTGGCATGCATCATCGTTTCCCTGCGAGCCGAGGAAGTGGGCGAACGATGGGGCACCGAGGTGAAAGAAAGGGCCTACTACCGCATCGTCGATCTGCCACTGCCCAAGGACGCGGTGATCGAAGCCGGTGCCTTCACTGCCCTACCCGATGGCCGCATTGCCGTGGGCACGCGCCGCGGTGATATCATCATCATCACGGGAGCCGATGCGGAAAAGCCACAGCCGAAGTATGAAGTCTTCGCCTCAGGCCTGGATGAAATTTTCGGCCTCGCCTGGAAAGATGGATCGTTTTATGCGACTCAAACGTGTGAATTGACGAAAGTTTCTGATACCAATGGCGATGGCAAAGCGGATCGCTACGACTGTATTTCGGATGTTTGGGGCTTCGGCACCTATCATGAATATGCCTTCGGTTCAAAGTTCGATAAAGACGGAAATCTCTACGTCGCGCTGGGTCTTTCCATGTCCTATCATTCCTGGCAGCATCTGCGCGGGTGGGCGCTAAAGATCACGCCGGATGGTAAGAGCATCCCCATCGCCAGCGGCATGCGTAGCCCCGGCGGCATCGGCATGAACGAACACGGCGCGCTTTTTTACATCGAGAGCCAGGGCCCGTGGAATTGCTCGTGCAGTTTGAAGTTTGTCAAGGAAGGTGGCTTCCTGGGTCACCCCGCGAGCTACCATTGGTATCCGTATGCTCCGAACGTAGGCCCCGCCCCATTGGAGCCTCAGTCCGGCACCCGCCTCATCACCGAGAGCCAAAAGATCCCACAGCTCGATCCCTACGCCGTCATTTTCCCCTACATCCGCATGGGCCGTTCGATCACAGGCTTTGTGATCAATGACACCAAGGGAAAATTCGGTCCCTTCGAAAATCAACTCTTCCTCGGCGACTACACCCTTTCTCTCATCATGCGCGCCACTACAGAGCAAATCAACGGCGTCTGGCAAGGAGCCTGCTATCCCTTCCGAGAGGGCCTTTCCACGGGCATCATGAATCTCCAGTTCACCCCCGAGGGCAACCTGCTCAGCGGCGGCACGAACCGTGGCTGGCCGGTGCGCGGACTGAAACCCTTCGCGCTGGAGCGACTCGACTGGACCGGCGTCATGCCCTTCGAGATCGAACGCGTCACCATCACCCCCAAAGGCTTTCGCGTGAACTTCACCAAAGCCGTCGATACCACCACTGGCGCCGATCCGAAAAACTACCTCGTCAAAACCTTCACTCACCCCTATCACTCTGGCTACGGCGGTCCTGAGATCGAGCAGCAAACGCCCGCCGTCACTGCCGTGCAGCTTGCTGCCGATGGCATGTCGGCCGTGATCGAAGTCGAGCGCTTCAAAGGCCACTGCCACGAGCTCGACCTCATCGGCCTTCGCTCCCGCGACAAAGAAGAACTCCTTCACCGCAACGCCTTCTACACCGTGAACGAGATTCCGCGGAAAAGCGGGGAGTGAATCGTGAAAAAGGCAGGCATGTAAGCTTGCCGAGGCTTGACCCCTGATCCCTGAACTAAACCTAAAAAGGAAAATGGGCGTGGTTTTTAGGGCGCCTATTTCGGGGCGTTTGGTTGCGGCATCGGAGGGCAGTTTGGCGGGGGGGTTCTACCCGCTCAGCATCAGTCTGGCATCCGCAGGTAGCCCCGGAAGCCATTTCCCGCCCAG
>CAMDAD010000050.1 GCA_945888515.1 Akkermansia muciniphila
GGGCGGGAAATGGCTTCCGGGGCTACCTGCGGATGCCAGACTGATGCTGAGCGGGTAGACCCCCCCCGCCAAACTGCCCTCCGATGCCGCAACCAAACGCCCCGAAATAGGCGCCCTAAAAACCACGCCCATTTTCCTTTTTAGGATAACTATCACCACCCCACCATCGCAACCGTCATTCCGCAGACTCATTCTCGTCGGCCTCATCGGAAACGTGATGGAGTGGTATGACTTCGCAGTTTATGGTTTCTTCGCGGTAACGATCGGGAAACTGTTTTTCCCCTCGGGAAACCCAGTCGTCTCTCTGATCGCCGCCTTCGGGGCATTCGCCGCGGGCTTTCTGGTTCGTCCCGTGGGAGGAATCATTTTCGGGCGAATTGGAGACTTGGCGGGGCGGCAGCGTGCGATGCTGCTCTCCGTCATGGCGATGGCCATCCCGACAGTGCTGATGGGATTTCTTCCAACGTTTCATACAATAGGCATGGCAGCGCCGATTCTGTTGGTCACATTGAGGTTGATCCAGGGGCTATCAGTCGGCGGTGAATACACAAGTTCCCTCGTGTTTCTGGTCGAAACCGGGCCGCAAGACCGCCGCGCCTTCTCCGCCGTTTGGGGCGCATGGGGTGCGTCCGCTGGCACCTTGCTCGGTTCTGGGGTTGGATTCCTCATGGCCGCGCTTCTGCCGCCAGAGCAATTGGAAACCTTGGGTTGGCGGGTGCCATTCATCCTCGGCGGGTGCGTCGCGCTCGTCGGCTTCCTGCTTCGCCAGGGGCTGCAGGCGGATACGCCGGTCGCCCATTCCAAGAGCCCGACACGCGATGTGTTCACGAAATACCGCTGGCCGATGCTGCGCGTCGCCCTGCTCAATCTGGGATTCGGAGTCGCTTTTTATACCTTGTTCGTTTACACTGTCTCATTCCTAGAGCAATTCAGCAAGTTGTCGAGCCAGCACGCCTTGCGTAACAACTCCATCTCTATGATCCTGTTGCTTTCGATCATGCCGATGGCGGCAAAATTCGCGGACAAACACGGTCGCAAAAAGGTTTTGGGGCTGGGCTTCACTGCGCTCACTGTCTCCGCGATTCCGCTCTTCTACCTTATGGGCCTAGGTATTCGTTTTCTCACCATCACGTGCGAGTTGGCCCTTGCGATCCCCATTGCATTAATCTCAGGTGCTATCGCGGCTACAAACGTCGAGTTGATGCCCCGAGCTGTCCGCTGCACGGGCCTAGCTTTTGCTTATAATATCTCCGTGGGGGTATTCGGAGGCATGACTCCCATGATTGTGACCTGGCTCATTTCCTATTTCCACAGCCCGGCCGCTCCCGGCTATTGGGTGGCTGCGACCTCGGCCATTTCTGCCATCACTCTGTTCTTTTTCGTGCACGAGACCAAAGACCAGTCTCTGGAAGATCCTGAAATCTGCGGTTCGGATGAAGATGAGCGCAAGATCAAGGCTGACGCATTGGGTTAAGCGGGGATGAAGACATGGGGGTATGAACCGATGACATGGGTTACAAATTGACCCCAGTGGTTGACCCCGTGCCGCACGAGACGCCGAGCAAATCGCCTAACTTCCCGCGCCTCAATCGCTCCACTGCAGATGCACTAGAGGGGCGTAAATGTAGGATGCTTACTGATGACACAACGGATTCTCGATTTTTGACAAGAGCGGACTAGGATTACGGTATCGTCACCACCTACTGCTTATGCGCCTGATCCTTCCCATATTGCTTTGTTTGTCCGCGCTGGCGGCCTCATTGATTCAGCCGAAAAAAGAAGCACGTCGCCTAGAAGTGCTGTTCTTCGGCGCTCCCACCGCCGCCCATCCCGGTCATGATCCGGTGACGCGGTATCGGGTGATCAAACGGAATCTCGGCACGGCGGGAATCAATTTCACCTATGCGGAAAATCCCTCGGAGGTGTTCAAGGCGGAGATCCTGCGGCACTTCGACGCGGTGATGATGTATGGCAACTGGAATCAGAACCAGGCGATGCCGGCGGAGCAACTCAAGGCGCTCACGGATTTCGTGGAAAGCGGGCATGGGTTTCTGCCCATCCACTGTGCCTCGGCTTGCTACGGGGGATCTCCGGAGTTCATCAAATTGGTCGGCGGGCGCTTCAAGTCCCACACTTCCGGGGTGTTTGAGCCGAAGACGGTGAATACCAAGCACCCGATTACTGCCGAGTACCAAGGCTTTTCCGCATGGGATGAAACTTACGTGCATGACAATCACGGCGATGATCGCACGATCCTGCAAACGCGCGATGAGGAGCCCTGGACCTGGGTGCGCCAGCAGGGCAAAGGTCGGGTGTTTTATACGGCATCGGGACACGACCACCGCGTCTGGGATTTGCCGCAATTTCATGACTTGCTGAAGCGGGCCGTCTATTGGTCGGTGGGCCCGGAGGTTTATGCGAAGCTGAAAGCGCTGGATCTACCGAAGCTGGAGATGGAGCCCATGAAATTGCCCGGCTACCTCAAGCGCGAACTCATTCCTGAAGGGCAGAAGCCCCTGAAGCCGGAGGACTCGATTAAGATGGCGCAAATCCCCGTGGGCTTCGAAATCTCCCTCTTCGCCAGCGAGCCGAACATTGTGAATCCGATCAATGTGACCTGGGACCACAAAGGCCGGGCGTTTGTGCTGCAGACGGTGGATTACCCGAACAATCTCCACGACAACAAGATGGGCCATGACAAGATCACCATCTGCGAGGATACCGATGGCGACGGCCGCGCCGACAAATTCACGGTGTTTGCGGATAAACTTTCGATTCCCACGTCGTTGTGTTTTGTAGGCACCAAACTCCTTTGCACCAATGCTTCGGAAATCCTGTTGCTGGAAGACACGAATGGCGATGACAAGGCGGATGTGCGCAAATCCATCATCGAGGGATTCGGCATCGGTGATACTCATGCCGGTGTCTCGAACATGCGCCTCGGGCTCGACAACTGGGTGTATGCCACGGTAGGATATAGTGGCTTTCGCGGCACGGTAGGCGGGAAAAACATCTCCTTTTCCTCAGGCCTGTTCCGATTTCTGCCGGATGGCTCGCAAATGGAGTATTTGCAAAGCACGACCAATAATACGTGGGGTCTTGGTTTTACGTCGGATTTCGACATTCTCGGATCCACCGCCAACGGCAATCCTTCATGGGTCTATACTTTCGCCAAGGAGCGCTACGAGGCCTTCGGTCTTAACCAGCCGAAAACGCCACGCGCAGATGATAACCCACTGTTCAATCCCTCCTCGAACGACATCCGTCAGGTCGATCAGTTTGAGCGCTACACCGCCGGCGCGGGCCACAGCTTTTACACCTCCACGCGCTTCCCTGAGGAATACCGCGAGAAGTATGCTTTTGTGACCGAAGGCACTGGTAAGTTGGTCGGACAATTCGTCGTCGAGCCCAAAGGCGCGAGCTACCAGGCGAAACAACTGCACAATAACCTCTACAGCTCGGCCGATGCGTGGTCGGGCCCGGTGGCGGCGGAAACCGGACCCGATGGCGCGGTGTGGATCAGCGATTGGTATAACCTCATCATCCAGCACAATCCCACCCCGAACAAATCCAATTCCGGCCTCGATGCGAAAAACGGCAAGGGCAATGCCTACGAGACTCCGGTGCGCGATACGCAGCACGGTCGGGTCTATCGGATTTACCCCAGCGGCTCGCGCGATGATGCGAATCCCGGACTTACTCCGGCGAAACAGGAATCGCTCGTGGCGGCTCTCTCGCATCCGAATTTGTTCTGGCGCATGAGTGCGCAGAGCCTGCTCGTGCAGCGTGCGAAAAACGACGTGGCTCCGGTCTTGAAGGAATTGGTAGGGAAATCGGAAGTGGCCGCCTCGCATGCCTTTGCCGTGTTGGCCGCGCTGCATGCGTTGGACGACGCCAGCATCGCCGCCGCGCTGCGTTCGCCGAATCGTGCGCTGCGCCGCATCGCCACCGACTACGCCGGGAAAACTGCTCCCGCCGTGTTGGTAAGCGCATCCACAGGAACGGACCTCGGCGCGCAGTCGCCACGTGAACTCGCCGAAAAACTGGTCGCACTGTCGTATGGCGCGCCTTCCGCCGAACTGGCGAAATCGCTCTACGCGATGGCGACCGAGTCCTCGAAAGAATGGTTTGCGGATGCCGTGTTGGCCGATGCCTGGCAGATCGCCGCGCGACGTAACGCGGCGGAGATCATCGCCCTTGCCGATGCCAAAGGCGGGAAAAAACCCGTCGTTATTGCACCCACGAACCTCATTCCCCATGCCGATTTTTCCCAGGAAGAAAATGGCGTGCCGAAGGGTTGGTCGCTGCGCCTGTATGGAGGCGATCGCAATGCCGTCAAACTGAGTATTTCCGATCAAGGTCGCAACAAGAGCAAGGCCCTGCAAATGACCGCCACGGAATCCGTAGATGCCGGAGCGGGCATTGAACTGCAGCTCGAGCCGAACACCACCTACCGCTTTTCCGCCTGGGTGCGCACGGAGAATGTGAAGCGCACTGGTGGCTTGGGCGCTCTGATCAATGTGCATGGAGCGCAGGAAAAATCGAAAGGTATGGACGGCACCAAGGACTGGCAACAGCTGAGCTTCGATTTCAAAACCGATGGCGATGGCCGAGAATTGCTGCATTGTCTTTTAGGCGGCTATGGTGGCTCGACGGGCACCGCGTGGTTTGATGATCTTTCGCTGATCAAACTCGGCGGCGGCGGCAGTCCGCAATCGGCCCTGGATGGTCTGCGCGCATGGTATGCCAATGCCGCGAAGCCTGCGGTCGTTACTCAGAAGAAAAACAAGATCGATGCGGAAGTGCACAAGCGCGGTGCGGCCGTCTATGCGCTCACCTGCACTGCTTGTCACCAGCCCGACGGCCAAGGGACCCCTGGGGCGTTTCCTCCGCTGGATGGCTCCGAGTGGCTTGTCAATGATCCCGAGTTGCCTATCAAGATCGTGCTCAAGGGCTTGCAAGGACCAGTGACGGTGAAGGGAGTGAAATACACCAGCGTCATGCCGCCGCACAACGACCTCGACGATCAGAAAATTTCCGATGTCCTCACCTACGCCCGCCAATCCTGGAGCAACGACGCCTCTGCCATTTCCGCCGATCAAGTCAAAGCCGTGCGCGAAAAAGTCAAAACACAGGCGCTACCGTGGACAGGGAAGGAGCTGGGGAAAGAGTGAGCAGACAGCAGCGGGACGCTTGACGAAACTGGTGGTCAACCGCAATTCACGATCATGCCTCTCGTTGGCATGATCGTTTGTTTATGGAGCGTTTCTGACTCTTGATCCTTAAGATCTGGGTCTGTATTAGATGCCAGCCTCGATCACGCACTGGGGAAGTTTCTTTTTCAGCTCTTCGATGCCGGCGGGAGTCACTTTGCTGCGCCAGACATAGAGTTTTTTCAATTGCGGTAGTGCGGCGAGTTTCTGCAGGCCAGCATCGGTGACTTCCGTGCCGTATAAGTTGAGCGATTCCAGTGATGCCATTTTTGCGATCACATCCATGCCGGCATCAGTGACCTTAGTTTCCGAAAGACGCAGATTGCGTAAGCCTTGTGCGGGGGCAAGTTGGGCGAGAGATTGATCGGTGATCAAAGTGGCAGAGAAATCCGCGGAAACCAGTCCCGCCATGACGGGGCCGAGCTTGGTAGTGTCCTCATCGCTGAATTTTCCGCGCATACTGACGGCGGTGAAGGCTAGGCCGGCCGAGTCCTGTGATTCAAACTGCACAGCTCCAGGGAAAGATTTTTGCACCTCGCTCACGGCGGCTTTGAGGGCATCGCGTTGATTGTCAGCCTTCGGCGCCGTTTCATTGGTCGATGCAGGCGCGCTTGGTTTTTTCACGACAGAAGCCTGTTTGGCTATGATTGCGGCTACCTCGGCGGGGGCATTGGCTTCGTTCACCTTAACGGTAGGCGAGGCACCGGCATTGATCCACCACTTGATTACGGTGAGTTGCTCAGCTGTCAGGCCTGGCTTTTCATCGGGGGGCATGCGCTCATCGTCATCGATGGGCAGCTCGCAACGGATCACGATGTTGCTCTTGGTGGCGTCTCCAGCGACGAGCCCTGCACCTTCTTTGCCACCTTTGACGAGCAGCTCGTAGGTATCCATGCGAAACTTGCCTTTGATCTTATCGGCATTGTGGCACTTCCAGCATTTTTCCTCCATCATCGGCGCGACAACATCTTGGTAAACGATAGGCTCGGCAGGGGCCACTCCTTGGGCGGGATCGCTGGGGTCAGTCGCGTTTTCCACTTTTCCTCCGAGTAGCGGCTTGAGTGCGGGAGGTGCGTATTTGCTGAGGTAGTCGCTTCCGTGCACCATCGAGGCACCATCGTGGCTGGCAAAGCCCATCACGCCCGCGCTGATGAGGAGCAAAAACCGGTAAACCCATCCAGTAGAGGCAAGAGCATCCGTCCAAGACTTGACGATGTAGGCGAGAATGGTGACGCAGGAAAAGGCAATGCCGCCCCACAGGTGACGGTTGCCGAGGTCGGTCGCTTCGCCATCAAGATCACTTTGATAAAGCAGAAATCCGGCAATCACCGCAATCACCGAACTGGCCGCCGCGAAAAACATAATGCTGCGTGTGGAGGTAACATCACGGGTGAACAGAGAGGCGAATTCTTTGAGCAAGGCTAAGGTCAGGATGCCAATGGGCAAATGCAGAATGACCGGATGAAAGCGACCGAGAAATCGCATCAAGTCGGGCATAGCCTCCCCATTCGGCGGACCAGCGATCTGAGGCATGGCTAACATGCCTGCACAGGCAGCAAGCCCAATGGTGGTGAGAAAAATCGGTTTCTTTGACGTGGTTGCTGTGGTGGAATCGCTCATTTTGTTGATAGAATATACGGAGAAAGTGATGCCATCTTTCGAGAAATTGCGTGCGATTACGGAGGCAAGTGTGAGCTGAAAGACGGATCAGACATCGATGATGGGATCTTTGGCGGTGGCAGAAGAGCCGAAGCTCCCCTGCGCGGATCGCTGCTTGTTCTGATGTCGACTTTTCAGAAAAGGAACCCAGCGACTGATGTCGATGCCCAGATAACCGAGTGATTTGGTGAGAAGAACTAGAGCGATGGCTTCATCGATGAAAAAGAATGGGAATGGTGGCAGATCAAATGGCGTGAAAAGAACCCAAGCGCTCAGAAGGGCGATGAAGAGTGCGAATGCCTTGATCAGGATCTTTTTCATAACTCGAAGGTAGTGGCGTCGATGACGCGATGCAATGGGAAAAGTAATGGATTTTTCCAACAGGCAGGCAGGTGAAACGTGAAAATGCGATCACGTAGCCTTCTTACGTAAGGCGCGAACGAAGAGAACAAAACAGCCGGCGGTCGCGATCAAAATCGTGATGCCTAGGAGGGGTCGATACCAAAGCCAGGCGAGGGAAATGGTGGCTGTGCTGCCGATGCCTGCGAGCAGAAATGCGATCATGCCCGTTCCGGCGCCGACGACTCGTCCCGCGATAGGAAGAACATCGGCCACGACTTTCAGCGGTTGGAAAAGGGAGAGTAAACCAAGAAACATCACAACCATTCCCAGCCCGCGCAGCAACCAAGTCATCGTGGTGTTTTCGGACTGTGCAGCAGCGAACATGCTTTCCTTTGACTGCACGCCACTGGCGATGCGGGCGATCTTGGTTTGATGTTGGGTGGAATAGGGCTCAAAAGTCCCGGCGATTTGACGAGCCAGCACACTCGCTTCTCCCTCGGGGATGAACTGGAACGCAACGCGCAAATCGCCAACCTTTGGCTCGTCCGGGTTCGAGGATAAAAAGAGCCACTCATCACGCCAGTGGGCCTGGGATTGCAGCGCTGCGGGCAAAACGCTTTGCGGCGGCAATGCGTGAGGTTTATAGTCATCCCAAGCCTCAATCAGGAAATCCGGAATTCGGAAAGCGCCGAGACTGACTTGTTGCGCGGAAAAACATGCGCTGCGGTAGCGCGGTTCGGGATTAGCGTGACCGTCGGGCTTGCGGAAATCGGAGGAGCGATGCATTTTCGAGTCCCACTCTCTGCGATACGTATATTCCGTGACCGTTTCTTCTCCGCCACCAAGTTTGGTTTTCGTGCGCGTCTGCTTTTGCTCGGTCCACTGGAACATTTCCACCTGACGGAGCAGCTTGATGGTGTCGGTAAGCCGCAGGCCGAAGACGGGATCGGTAACTGAGTCGCTTGCCTCCGCGCGGGCGCTGGTGTGGACGAGCTTGCCATCGTTGACTGGATCGACCGCCACTGCGGAAGCTTCCACGCAACTTTTTTCACCTTCGATCAGGCCTTGGAAAGTTTGCACGCTACGCCCCTCATTCCACCAAAGTAGCGGAAAGGCCGCAATGGTCATGATGAGGCCAACCAGCGCACCCGTAATGGATTTGCCAATGCGTGAGAGCCAGCCGCTGTGGGATACTTCCGTAAAGGTGTCATCGCTCATAATCAGTCGCAGTGCTTTCCTGAAGATATCCCTGATTTCACGAAACGGGAAAGCATAATTTTCTTCTGAAAAATGCACGAAATCATCATTCTCCACCGCTATTTATTTTCAGAATCTCTATGAAAGCAAAACAATGGATCATTGCCGGTGCCGGAATCGCTCTGTTAGCGGTTGGAATTTATCTCGGCTCTGCCATGGGCAATAAGAAGGACAGCACACCCGAGGCCGTGGCTGCTACGACCCCCGTCGCCACAACTGCCAACGCAGGTGGGTCCGGCAATGGCATGTCTGCAGCGGCTGGCGCCAAATCATCCTCGAACGATCGCGGTGGCGATGGTGCATGGGCGAAGTTGGCAGAAAAATATGGCGACGGGCGCATGAAGCTCTCGAAAAAAATCACCCAAGACATGGCCGGCCTCATGACAGATGCCATGCAACTGGCTGACATGGGCGCCGCGCTGGGTGGTGCTGGTTCGGCAAAAGAAATGGCAATCAAGCAAGCCACGGACGCGCTCGCCTCACGTCTCGGCCTAACGGAAGAACAAAAGACGAAAGCGGCTGGTATCGTCGAATCGCGCGTAGGGGAAAGAATGGATGCCGTAACCGAACTCGCCGCCGCACTCGAAGCGGATCCCTCCGGTATGATGGAAACCATCCTCGCAGGCGATGCTCTGAAACGTGGTGAAATCACGCAGGAAGAGTACGATACGATCTCGGCAGACACGCTCTCAGTGATGCGAAATGTCAGCGGCTTTGCGTTTTCCGGTCGTGGTGGCAATGACCTGCGAGACCCTCTGCTTGCGGAGCAGTTGCAAGGGATTTTAACGCCAGAACAACAACAGCAACTCGCTGGCATGATGCAGAAAGCCTCGGAAGCACAAGCGAATAATCCCCAGCAGCTCCCCTTCCAAAACGGCAACCTGCCTGCGATGGAGTTGGAAAAACTAGACCAAACCATGGCCAGCGCCCAGAAGCTGACCACGGGCCTGAAAGCCATGATGGAAGGCCTGCAAGGCATGAAAGATCTGGCTCCGCCGCCGAACGGTCAGTGAGCGATAGGGGCTCAGCCGTCCATTTCCTCTAACTGACGTAAGTAGGCGAAACGTTCTTCATCGCTGGGCTCGCCGCCTAGCTCGTGAAGCAGTTGTTGCCAGTCATCGCGAAATGTTGGGGCATCGCCAGAAAACGCTTTCGCTTGACCGATCAGCCAAGACAGCGCGAGAAAATCGCTGAGCCACAAGTGCGCAGTGGCATACATCACCAGCACCGCCTCCGCTGGGCTGCCGATGGCAGCCTGTGATGGGCAGGAGAGCTCAAAGGCGCGTGGGTGCGCCATGAGTGCTGCGACATACGGATTGCGCCGCAATGCCCGATTGAGCAGCTCGTTGGCTGTCTCATCCTGCCACGAACTCGCCGCTGCGAGATCGCCGTTTTGGTGATATGCCTGCTCGGCGTTATCCGCCGCTTCGAGAAAACGCAGCAAGGCGCGGTGGTAGAGCACGATCGTGCTGTCTTCTTCGGCGAGTCGATCCAGCCACGCGCGCGCATCGGCGAGCCGGCCATCCGTTAGGCTCAACGAAAACAATTTTTCTACCACACCTAACGAATCGAGCGGGTCCGCCTCCCAGACCTGAAGGTAGGCCTGCTCGGCCTCGGCGAGATCGCCGAGCATTTCCCTAGTGGCAGCGCGACCGAACATGGACCAGAGATACGGCTGTATTTTGCCCTCTTGCCAAGTCAGAGGTTCGCGGCGCGCAGCGGCGATTTCCTGCGACAAGTTCTCCTCAGCATCGGTGATGGCTTGTTCGTAGAGAGCCAGCGCTTTCTCAGGATCCTGTGCATGTTCCGCCCGTTGCCACAGGCTCATGAGCCGCACGGTGGGCACGGCGCAGGTTTCAAAAAATTCATCGATGCTACGGTTTTCGGATTGCAGCCGCAACCAGGCCTCCGCTTCCTCCGCGGTCTCGAATGGATGCTGTTCAAGAATCGCATCCAGGTGCTTGAGCCATTGTTCAATCGGTTCCGCCATGAATGATGCTCCGCCGCCCGTGCGCGAGTGTCAAACAAACTCACGACAATTCCTCAGGTGATCCTCATCGGGCGAGTCCTTCACCAAGGCCTTCGGCAAAAGAATCGTAATGAGTTTGTCCCGCAGGGTGTGATTGGCTTGATCGTTCATGGTCTTGGTTTTTGGGCTGTAGCTCCCTCAGACGAAAGACTCTGAACGGAACTACCCCCCTACAGAGAAAGCTCTGGGCTTGTACGGGAAATGATTTGGCGATTTGAGAGAAGAGATTTTATACTAGCCATGGCGGTGCGTTATTAACGACGATTTCACATTCTTTTTACGAAGAATTAACGAACCACGATGCATCCTACATGCGTCACGGGATTGATCGGCCATGAGTTTGATGAAGTCTGCCGTGAGAACTAGTATCAAAAAGAATATGAAAACGAAATCAGATACGGCACTTACTGCCACTTGTTGTGTTGTCAGAAAAAGTCTTTGCTTGTCCGCCCGTCGGACAGCGTTGCTTTTTTCCCTAGCGGTGATTCAAATGGCATCTGCGGATGCCCCTTCCTGGATCGATGGTCTGTATGTGAAGGGCTTTGGCGGACTTCATTTTCTCCAAGAGGGAGATCTATCAAGAGGCGCTGCAAGCGGAGATGGCTCATACGATATGGGGCAACTTTTCGGCGCCGCGTTAGGCAAGGAGCTTACGCCCAACTGGGCGCTGGAGCTTGAGTTCTTCTACCGCTCGGCCGATATTGATTCCATTTCAGCTGGTGGTCCATTTGAAGGGAATCTTGGTGGTGATTTCGCATCGACCAATCTGATGCTGAATGGAATCTACACCTTCACCAAGCCGGACGGCACGGCGCTCTGGGGCAGGCTGACACCTTATCCTAAAGAGGAAAATGGAAATCTCGCCAAGACGCTGGAAGTGTAATAACGTAAGGGCATGGAGCCGCTTGAGTCTTCGAATTCTACTCACCCAAAAGGTGAGTCAAAAAACACCTCAAAAACGCCACTGGGAAGCTGGCCACTCGAC
>CAMDAD010000051.1 GCA_945888515.1 Akkermansia muciniphila
GGCCGGATCCGCTACACTCTGAGCTTCTACCGAGATGGTCGCAGAATGCGCAAAATGTTCAACGATCTGGAATCCGCCAAAAAGGAGGCCTTGTTCGTGGCGCAGCGAATTCAGTCAGGCATGCAGCATGTGACAGACCTCAAGCCGCACGAGCGCGATACGTTCAAAGCAGCAGAGGCACTTCTCGAAAAACTCGGAATCCCACTGTATGCAGCCGTGGAGGATTACGTGAGAGCCCGCAATGTCGTCGGTGATGAATCACTGTCCGTGATAGCCGCAGAATACAGCAAGATCTTCGGCAACATCGTCCGACGCGCCACTGTGCCCGAGGCGGTGGCAGAGTTGATCAAGATCAGGGAACAGGATGGTGCGAGCGTGAAATATCTGGGCCAACTTCGCACCACCTTGAACCGCTTTGCTGCCAAGTTCACCGGACCGATCATGGAAATCACGGGTCCCGATGTCGATGCCTGGCTGCGCTCATTGCAGATCGCCCCCGTGACGCGCAATTCGATGCTGCGCTGCATCAAAGTGCTCTTCTCGTTCGCTAAGGCTCAGAACTACCTACCCCGCGAAAAAGCAACGGCGGTGGAACTCATCCAGCAGGTGCGTGTGAAGTTGGACGATGTGGTTCTGTTCACGCCAGAGCAGATGACCACCCTACTCCATCATGCGTCGCCTGATCTTGTACCCATTCTTGCCATCGGAGCGTTTGCGGGGATCCGCATGGCCGAGCTCAATCGACTGGATTGGAGCGCCGTGGATTTGGATCGTGGGTTCATTGAAATCCGCGCAGGTCAGGCCAAGACAGCCTCTCGCCGCGTGGTGCCCATCAGCGACAACCTTGCCGCATGGCTCGCTCCCCTGCCGCGCCGAGGGAAAATTGTCCGCACACCAGATTTGCTGACCTTTCTGCCAGCTCTCGCTCGTGCAGTGAAAATTGACTGGCCACGCAACGTGCTGCGCGATTCATTCATCAGTTACCGCATCGCCATCGTGCAAAGCGCCGATCAGGTAGCCCTGGAAGCGGGTAACTCGCCATCCATCATCTTCAAACACTACCGTGAACTGACCACACCCGATGTGGCAGCGAAATGGTTCAGCATTCTGCCCAAGGACGGCCAGTGGAATAACACCCTGCGCTATGACCGCAAGAAGCGCCGTGTGATCCTCAACGGCGTCGAATACCGCTGACCCCGTTCAATCCGCGCGCCAACTCGTCTAACAAACGCGGAATGGTTTTTGATGGCCGGTCATACTGCTATACCTTGTGAGACGATCGTGTGCTCCTACGCGGCTCCAAACGCAACATCCGAGGCAGGGAAACAGGTCCTCTTACCTCGGATGGCAGATCGTTGGAAAAATGGTGTGGCATCAACCACGGAAACTCTTGTTCGGCTTGCCGTCGTCGAGCAGGTCCCCGATGCGGTTTGCCGTGTCCTTGAGCAGCGATGCCGCAGCAAAGACGATGACCCCGACGGATGGATCGACAAAAGGAATGCCATCGAGCGCGGTGACTAGCCCGGCGAATTTTCCCACATAGCTGAGATATTTGAGTGACTTCATGATAACGGGCGGATTTGTCAACGTGGGGATGTATGAAAACTAGCCGTAAATCGCAGTCGATCTTCTCGCAAAATCATATAGTAAAAATCAACAAGTAGAAATTCACAATTCCTCCTCAGCTTCCCACTGCTCTTTGTTCTCTCGTTATTTCAAGCAACACAATCCAACGGACTCACCACCCCCATGCCATGCTCTCCCATTGCCACGTGAAGGTAAATTTCCGTTGTTGTGATGTCTTCATGCCCCAACAAATCCTGGATGCGACGCAAATCCGTCCCGCCCTCCAGCAAATGTGTGGCAAACGAATGCCGCAAAGCATGACTGGTCACGCGCTTTTCAATCCCCGCTGCTGACGCGGCACGTTTGATGGCTTCGTTATAAACCTTCTCATGCAAATGATGACGCCGCATCACGCCACTTTCGGGATCGGTTGACAACTGCTTCGCCGGAAACAACCAAAACCACTCAAATGATTCCGCTGCCCGACGGAACTTTCTAGCCAGCGCTCCCGGCAGATAGACCCCCGCCTGCCTCTTCGCCACATCATTCTCCCACAATGCCCGCGCATGCTCGATCTGCTCCGCAATCGACTTGATCAGGCTTTTGGGCAATACTGTCATCCGATCTTTTCCGCCTTTGCCCTGACGCACGGTCACTGTGCCTCGCTCCAGGTCGATATCCTTGATGCGCAAGCCAACGAGCTCGCTCAAACGCAGCCCCGCTCCATATTGCAAACGCGCCGCCAAGCCGTAGCGCGCCTCCGGCTTCTCCTCCGCGTCCACTTTTTCCAACAAATGCCGCGTCTCCGCCTTTGAGAGCACTACGGGAATCCTCGTGCCCGTCTTCTTCAATCTTACGCCGAATACTGGCTCCTCCACCCCCAATACATGCTTGAATAGAAAAGCCAGCGCGTTCAGGGCCTGCTTCTGCGTAGAATACGCACAATCCTCATCTGCGACGATTGATGTCAAAAAGCGTGTCGCCGTATCTACCTCCTTCACAGCGCCCGCATCACCCGCAAATACCGCATACCGCGCCGCCCATGCCCCATAACAGAGCATCGTGCGCCTCGCCAAGCCCCGCCGCGCACAGGCCGACCGCACCGCCCCACGCACCCGCTCCGGTAAGCTCCGGTGATCCGCCCCCAGTTCGGCGCACGCTTCCAGCCATTTCAAATACCATTGGATGGCATCACCCCACTGATGGATCTGCCATTCTTGCCGCGGTCGATCATCCCGTAACACTTCCGTGCGCCAAAAAATCTTCGCCGACTCTCGTCCCGCTTCCAGATCATGTCTCATCCGGAAGTTCTCGAACCACTCCAAAACGAGCAAAAAACCCGTACGCTCCTGCTCCGATAGCCCCCGAAATTCCGCAAGATCTTTGCGCCAACACAGACGTTTTTTCACGACAGCATTCATGACTCGGTCAGAAAATCGCAAATTTTTGGGAAACGCAAGAATAAAGTGTTCAAATGAACAAAATTAATGAATATGCCATGAGAACAAGAGCAATTCAGCTCTAGAGCCCTCATCACATTCCGTTATATCAACAAGGAAACGGCACACCGGTGCCTGGCAGAAAAAAAACGCTGATATACACACGATTCCAGGAAAAAACCTTGTGATATCAGGTTTTTTGCGCTTTGATTCAGTCGTAGCACGTCCGTGATATGACACGCCATCTGGCTACGAATAAAAACTGTTGTGCAAGAATTATGAAGAAGTCCGCCCTCACCACGATTGCAGTATTTACTGCGAGTGTCTTTCTGGCGCATGGCATACCCGAGAATTTGCCGATTGAGAAGATTTCTACGTCGGTGTCGGCCATGATGAAAGAGCATCGAGGCTGGCTAACTGAGAAGCCACGGAAGCTCGCCATTCAGTTTATCGAGGCGAAGGATTTACCGGAAGAACTATTCAAGATTGGATTTAGAGGTGCCGCGATCGAAGAAGGATTTGTGATTCTGATCTCGACCGACGCGGGTGCAGACTCGACTGAAGGTATCGTATTCGTGACGGATGGTAAGGATCGGAGTGAGCTACTGACGCGCAATGGTTGGAAGATTACGAATTCCTCAGATCCCCGCATCAAACACCTGAAAAAGAAGGCACAACAAGACGCGCCATGACAACCCCTACCAGCCGTTCTGTTTAGATGATTTTCCGTAACTACAACACCAACCCCGTGATCGACGTTCGCCCTCGCTGGTAGGGGTGCATGCGCTTTACGTTCGCCAGAAACAATACACACCAGCCCTGA
The DNA here is from genome assembly GCA_945888515.1 of Akkermansia muciniphila. Classification (GTDB taxonomy): domain Bacteria; phylum Verrucomicrobiota; class Verrucomicrobiia; order Verrucomicrobiales; family Akkermansiaceae; genus UBA956. The sequence goes on from CAMDAD010000051.1 coordinate 3,829, forward strand.
ATCCCGAATGAGGAACCGCATCGCAGTTATAGCATTCGTCCTTGGCTTACTGGCCGTTGGGATGGCGGCATTTCAGAACAACATTGTCCACGCCACTCCGAATACTGAGCACGCAGAGAGCAAGCGGACATTGAAGGAAGTGGCTGCTGATGCTGCGAAGAAGGTGCTTGAAGAGAAGGTGTTGCACAAGAAGCCGCCTCCGAATCCCGTTGCCGACCCGCGCCGACTGCCGCTCCACCCATATCAGATGGTTTTTACTGGGTTGGGGATACTTGCGATTGGTCTTGGTGCGTTTTCTTGGACGCAGAAGGCACACACTAGGCTTGCTGCATCAGCAGTCGGTCTCGGGTTGATTGCCATTGCGTGGGAGTGGGTTCTCATCGCAGTAGGTATCGCCATCGTGATTTTCATCCTTTCACTTCTCGGTTGATTCGCACGCAACACAACCAAAGGCGAACAATAAAGGGTGCTGCGAATGAGTGAGTGATAACGAGCCCATTCGACTGCGCCCTTAGTTGAACAAGCCCGGAGCGACCTGTGATCGCCGACCTTATGCGTTTTGTGTTGTATGCAGCCCTTGCCTTACGACTTGGTTGGCTCGCACTCCCGCTGTTTTGGCGTCGTTTCTTGCGAGTTCTTGGTGCCGATTCTTCTCGGATGGAGATGATGGAGTGATTGGACTGGGTTTGGAATGCGGGATTTTTTCGTATTTTCCTGTTCGCGGGCGTGGCTCTGCTTTGCCATGTTTCGTGAGCGAAAGATGGATTTCAGCTCGGCCGTAGTGTGGTGCGGTAGGTTTCATGCGCTGTTGCGTTTTTTTACCGCTGGCGGGGCACGGGTGAGTCGGTTTTGTTTCCACGCGGGGAGAAGCCGTAGGAGTTTTGTCATGGGCTCGCCGCAGCAGGGGCAGGCGATGGTGTGCGGAGGCTTGGGCGGGGTGATGGTTTCTAACGCGCCGATGAGCAATGGCCGCCCGGTGTGAAAAGCGATGCGCTCTCGTTTGGCTTTGGCGGCTGAATGGCAAAAGCCGTAGTGGCGCACGGCTCGTAGACCGCGTGGCAGGACATGGCGGAGGTAGCGGGCGACAAACTCGTCGCCTTCGAGCATCTCGATTGTTTGCTCGTCGCCACGTGCGCGGTTTTTCCAGCGGAAGCTGACGTGGGTATCGGTAATCGATACCATGCGTGCATCGCCAATGGCGGTGCGGGTGACGTAGCGGCCGAGATATTTGATGATGTTTTCACCACTACCAAAGGGTCGTAGATCCACACCCCAGTCTTTTGCCCAGACGGTGGAAGGGATGGTGGGGCGCGTAAAAGGCTTCGCCTCACGCGATTGTTGTTCTTCGAGGGCGGCGAGGCGATCGCGAAAGCGCGCACGAAAGACACGGCGTAAGGCGGGCTGTGGCACGAGGAAGTTGGCGTTCTTCACGGTGACGACGCGACCATTTCTATCGATCCCCGCGCCTGGCACAATGCAGTGGATGTGGGGATGAAAGTGCAGGCGCTGGTTCCAGGTGTGGAGGACCATGGTGAAGCCGCTGTGTTTTGCGCCGAGCCAACGGGGGTTGGCTAAGCAGTCGCTAAGAGCACTGGAGGCAGCGTGAAAGAAGAGTTGATAGATGTCTTTTGCGTGGTTCGTGAAAAACAGGCTTCGCAGTTCTTCAGGCAAAGTGAAGGTGACCATGAAGTAAGGGGCACCGACGCGTTTGCCGAGTTCTCGTTCGATCCATTGCACGGTGGCGTCCTTACCGCACTGGGGACATGATCTGTGGTTGCAGGAGTGGAAGTGAAATTGGCGCGTAAGGCATGGAGCGCAGACATGAAGGTGCCCGCCCATCTCTGCGGTGCGGCAATGGGTGATGGCCCAAGTGGCGCGGCGCTGTGCCGGGTTCATCGCGTGATGGTGATTTCGCCGATGAGTCGGTAGAAAGCGGCGCAGCGCATCAATGACGGTGAGTGCCATGATATTTTTCTGTGATCAATCGCGCGCTAAACTAACGGGGCAGATCTCGGCTAAGTGCTTCAACGAGATGACGACTCTCCTGTTCGGAGCGGTGGGTGAGATGCAGATAGATCATGGTGGTATCGATGTGGGCATGACCGAGCAAGGCTTTGACGGTGTGGAGACTGGCGCCAGCTTCGACGAGGTGGGTGGCAAAACTGTGACGCAGGGTGTGGCAGGTGCAGGCGGGGATGTTAAGTTCCTTGCGTGCTTCGACCATAAGGCGTTGGAGCGAACTAACGGGCATGGGGCGCGTGGCAGCGTTCATACGTGACGCGGTGAGTGAGCGATCGTTGTCGCCGCGGCCGACGTTAGGAAAGAGCAGTAGCGGATGGCGGTGAATCGCCCAGTAGCGGCGCAGGTCCTCGATCATACTCTTGGCAATCGGGATCATGCGGTCTTTGTGGTTTTTACTACCACGAATCCAGAGCTTGCCCTCCTTGGCATCGATGTCGTGAATGGTGAGCGAGAGGCACTCAGAAAGACGCAAGCCGCAGCAGTAAATCAGCTTGATGGGCGTGCGGTAACGACGCAAACGGATGTGGGCGAGGAGTTGTTTGACTTCCTCACGCGTGAGCACGGCGGGAAGCACCTCGTGGTCTTTGGTGCGGATTTGGGAAAATACTTTCCATTCCTCGTGGCCGAGCATTTCGACGAAAAACAAACGCGCGGCAGCAGCGGCCTGGCGTATGGTCTTAGGCTTCCAATTCTTTTTGGTTTTTACGTAGAGGATGTAGTCGCGCAACTGCTCTTCGGAGATAGAGGAAGGATCACAGTGGCAAAATTTTACGAACAAGCCGAGTTGACGGTAATACGAATGGCGTGTGGTTTTTGCATCGAAGCGTAGGGTTAAGAGTTGAGCGAATGCCTCCATCGAAGGATAGAGGTGAGAGACGTAATCGATGGGATCACGTTTGGTTTTGCCTTCAAGGGGACGATAGGCAGCGGGAAGTTTTTGATATCCCGCTTCGGTGGATTTGCTCGACAGCGTGGAGGCGTTAGGGCTTACTTCGGGGCGGATGGTCTGGGTAGTGCTTGCTTTTTTCATTGCAGAACGAACCTGAGCACATCGCCCATGACCATCCAACTAACGATTTCTTCTCGACGATGCCACCATCATCTAACACCCTGACGCGCAGCGGCTTAGTTCAACAAGCCAGCTCATCCAACGGCGGTAACGCTCCTATATGAACCTAAAATCCGCAGTTGTAATGAAGATGGGAGGCGCAAGCGGGTCAGGTGGCGGGTAACGGGTCGCTTTGAGTGGGGTCGAAGAGCAGCCATGGAGGAGATTTCCCCATGTTCAAACTCAACTGCGGCGCAGTTCGACCCAACCATTGTTCAAGTCTTTGGTAGGCTTGTTTGAGAAAGTT
>CAMDAD010000052.1 GCA_945888515.1 Akkermansia muciniphila
ACAAAACAGATTTACCGCCATGTCACGTATTTGCAGCATTAGAGGTTCCCACGTCCGTTCCGGCGGTCGTATTCATCGTTCCGGTTTGGCCAAGAAAAAAGGCGGTATCGGACGTCACGTCACCAAGGTTGTGAAGCGTAAAGTTTCACCAAACCTTCAAGATAAACGCATCTGGGTTCCAGAATTCGGACACTATGTTCGTCTCAGACTCTCCTGCAAGGCGATTAAGACCATCTCCAAAAATGGTGCTCTTAACACGCTCATGAAAGCTGGATTGGTATAATTCATCCACTCAAATCAAATTGATAAAGCCCAGTTTTCACTGGGCTTTTTTGTGTTTGTGCGATGGCGAAAAATCAAGTAGCAGTGCTACTCGCGGATCAAGCCTTGTTCATCGGCTTCCAGTTGAATGCGATCATTCAAATTCCGCGCCTTCACGCGATGATCGCGCTTTGCACGGCGCTCACAATTGATCTGGCGTTTCTTCTGGCGACGGCGGAGTTTTTCGATCTCATCGTCAAGGCGGAGGAAGCTTTCTAGGCGAGCAAGTTCCAGTTCTCCACGCGCCACCGCACCTCGGATGGCACAGCCCGCATCGTTGCCGTGTTTGCAATCAGGAAATCGACACTGCAACGCAAGTTCTTCCAAGTCGGAAAAACTCTCTCGTAAGGTTTTTTCGTCCGTCCACATCTGGATTTCGCGCATGCCAGGGTTATCGATGATCAGGCCGCGTTTGGGTAAGGGCACAAGTTCGCGTGAGGTAGTGGTGTGACGGCCTTTGCCAGTAACGGAATTGACGTCATCCGTCCATTGCCATTCCTCGCCGTAGAGTTGATTCACTAGGGTCGATTTTCCAACGCCGCTAGAACCCACGATGCACATGGTGGTGCCGCGTTTCAGGTGCGAAAGTAGAACCTTCAGCCCGGTATTGTGGAGTGCGCTAGTAATGTGAATCGAAGCATCTGGGCAGAGAGATTGTAAGGTCGCCGCCGCTTCAGCGCTTTGCGATTTGGGTGAAAGATCGGCCTTATTGATGAGGACAACGGGCTTGGCTCCCGACCGTTGGATCAGTGCAAAGTAGCGTTCCATACGACGCGGGTTAAAATCTTCCGCCGCATCTGTGACCACGGCAACGACATCGATATTGGCGCCGATCACTTGCTCTTCGCTACTTTTCCCGGGCATTTTGCGAGAAAAGCAGGATTGGCGTGGCAGCCGAGCTTTGATCACATGGTCTTCATTTTCACCACCGAGTTGCACGGCTACCCAATCGCCCACGGCGGGAAGCTCCGCATCGTTCGCGGCATCATGCCAAACTTTTCCAGACAGAATTACGTCAATTTCATCCCCATCGCCGAGGAACGCTCCGTAGTTAATCGGCGATTCGCGGATCAAACGAGCCGGCACACAACCCTTCAGGCCGAGCTTGGCAAATGCTTGCGCAAAAAATTCATTCCATCCGAGATCGGCAAGGGTCATGGGTGAATTGTATCTTTTGGAAATAAGTTGGCGATACTCTTTTTCTTCTTCTTTTGCGTATCCTTCCCTATTTCTTGGGAAATGCTTGGGCACGTCGCCCTATACGAAATGTGCACCATGACTTGAAAATTCTCACAACGATCCAGCATGGGTGGTGTTACACCACGGCAAGCGCGATCAAATTTCGTAAAGTATGCTAAAAATATGACCTTCAAGATGACTGCATTTCACCATTCGATAGTCTTCCATGCGATGTCCCGATTTTACTCATTTCTTGTTCTTTTGATCCTCACCGTCTTGGTGCACGGACAATCCCTCCCCGTGCTGCCTGGATTGTCCATCAATGGCAATAACTTCACTTACAATGCCAGCGATGGCGTGGTTTCTGGCATCATTCGCATTCCGTCCGGTAGCGGGCCGTTCCCAACGATCCTCATCAGCCATGGCAAAGGCGGCACGGCGTCGAATTTCTCTGATCAGCATGCTGCCATCCTAGTGAATTGGGGTTTCATTTGTATCGGGCCGTCTTACACACATGAGGGAGCTAACGTGAATCCGAGCGATAATGAGGGCTATTGTCCCGAGAATAGCCGACGGGCCCGGCGCTGCATGGAAATCCTCGCTGCGACTCCGGGCGCGGATATGACACGACTGGCGTTATTCGGGCATAGTATGGGCTCGTTTGTCACCGCTGGTGTGTCGGGCGAGCTTGCAACGCAGGTTAAAGCGGCGTGCATCAGTGCGGGTGGCTCATCGGGTACTACAAATTCCTCCTTTGCCTCACCTGCGACCCAGGAGGTGCAAGGCATCAATGCGCCGTTTCTCATGTTTCATGGCACCGCTGACACGACTGTTGTGCCATCGCAGTCGGTCAATCTGCAAAGCATCCTCAACGGAAACTCCGTGCCAAATAAACGTCTGCTCTACCAGGGAATCAATCATGACATCGTGAACAGCAACGTGAAGCGAGCAGACATTCACGCGATCATGCGCGCCTGGTTCACGCAGCAGGGTGTGCTCGCCTTTGCCAACAATAGCGCGCCTGGAATCAATGTAACAAACGCAGTGACGGTAAATCATAGTAGTGCCTCCGCTCCGATTCCGATCACCCTTGCCGACATAGAAACGGCGGCGTCCTCACTCACCCTCAGCGCCTTCACCACCGATGACATGCGCCTACCAAACAGTGCGATCGCCTTCGGTGGCAGCGGTGCGAATCGCACCATGACATTCACTCCACCAGCGGGACAAACGGGCATTGTCGAAGTTGCGCTTGTCGTAAGCGACGGGCAACTCAGCACCGCGACTTTTATGCAAGTCACGATTGGTAATCCGCCTATACCAGTAAACTTTCGCCCTGAGGTTTCTTGGATTCCCGATCAGCGTACCACACCGGGTGCAGCGGTAAACAACATCGCCTTCACAGTGAATGACGTGGAGACATCCGCCGCATCCCTGACGGTGACAGCGATTTCATCCAATCCGATGCTGCTGCCCGTTAGCGGTATAACCATCGGTGGCAGTGGAGCGAATCGCACCGTGTCGCTCGCGCCAGCATCCGCCCAAAGCGGAGTGAGTTCTATCACGCTCACCGTAAGCGATGGTTCTCAATCTTGCGCCACGGCCTTTACGATCACTGCGGCGAATGCTGTCGGTGGAAATACCATACCGACGATCTCTAGTATCGCGCCAGAAGTGATCGCCAGTGGCACGGTATTTGGCCCCGCGCTCTTCGTCACCAAGGATAACGAGCAGGCGGAAAATGCACTCACCGTTAGCAGTTCCTCATCAAACACCACCCTCGTTCCAGCAGCGAATATCATACTCACTGGAACGACCTACGGACGTACGGTGACTGTGACTCCAGTATCGGGTCAAAGCGGACGTGCCACGATCACGCTTACCGTTTCTGACGGCACAAATACATCGAGCTGTGCCTTCGTGCTTGATGTCGTAAGTGGAAATACTTTGCCTTCGATTACTTCGCTGCCCGGACTGGTAAATGTCGCACTAGGAAGCACTCCATCATTAGTGAATTTTACCATCGCGGATACGGAATCCGCTACGAGCGATCTGCGCATCACGGCAATATCTTCTAACACCACGCTACTGCCAAACGTGAACATCAACCTCGGTGGCAGCGGGGCAAACCGCACTGTTACTCTCACGCCCGCGAGTGGAGAAATCGGCGCGGCGACAGTGACGCTACTGCTGCGCGATGCCGACCTCACCCGGCGCGCGGAACTGCTCTACATCGTCACTGATGACACGTCGGCAGCGGCCCAATTCAGCAGGCCGCGCGGTCTCTTTGTGCTCGATAGCGGCAGCGCCACGAACTACACTACGAACTTTGGCAAAGCGATTTCCCTGCGTGATGCGAACATCCGTAGCCACAGCTTCGTTGACGGCTTCACGCTTCGCGTCGCTTGGAATGACGTGGAGAGTAGCACCACACCAGGTGCTTATGACTTTTTCATCATACAGAACGCCCTTAACAAACTTCCTGCAGGTCAAAAATTATCACTCATTATCGTTCCTAGCGAACCGGACTACATCGCTGCTACTACTGGAGAGGAGAAATGGAATGACGCTGGCACGCCACGCGCCACACCTTGGGATCCGTATCTGCAGCAGCGTCGTCACGAATTGCTTGCCGCAATGGGCAGTGTTGTCACGAATGGCATCGAGCTTCGCAATGATTCGCGCCTTGATTTGCTTGATCCGTATTTGCCTGGCGGCTTCACCGGGGTGCGTGATCCCAATTCCTTACCACTCCGCAACATCATCGGCTACACCCGGCAGAAGATGCTGCATGCCGTTCAGACAGAGCTTCGAGCTTTACAGGACGAGTTTCCAGGTAAGTTCATTCAAATCGGCTTTTGGCCAATTACGGATCTCGAAAACGCCAATTACGGAGGTGTCGCCGCTGCCGAGTGGATTAGGCAACAACTGCTTGCGGAGTTCAACGGCAGCATTCGCCCTCGCGTCGGCTTTTTCATGGAAAACCTCGCCGCTAAGCGCAGCGGACCCTTTCTGGATCCCTTCAGCGCTACCCCCGTCACCAGCTTCGGCAGCGCGTTGTTCAATTCGCGGGATGCGACATGGAACGGCTTTCAAATGCTCGGCAGTTGGACACGGCCTTTCAACGACGGACATGTCACGAACACCACCTACGGTACACCCAATGATGCCATCGAATTTGCCTACAACACCTACCGCGCCGAGTATCACGAGGTTTACATCGGCGACATCGATAACGCCGCCTTCCAACCGGCGCTGCAGCGCTGGCACGACTTCTACGCAACTGCCGTCACCACTAGCGGTAGCAGTGATGAAGACGGCGATGGCCTGCCATTTTCTTGGGAGCAAATGCATGGCCTCAGCCCGATTTTACCAAACAACCTGAATGACGACAGCGACCACGACGGCCTGCCACTACTCCTCGAATTCGCTTTGAATCAATCGCCGAACTCTATCACCACAGCGGCGCAGCCCAGCATGTCCATCTCCACAAATCCAAGTGATGGCCTCACGTATATGCATTACCAATTTCTCCGCCGTACCGATGCACCTCAGCTCAACTATATCGTCGAAGTGAGCGACGACCTCGTGCATTGGCAAAGTGGTTCCCGTTTCACTCAGGAGATCGGCGCCACTCCCACAAGCGATGGCGTCACGCAACTCGTCAGCGTTCGTATTCTTCCTGCGCTCCCCGCGACGAATTCGGGAAAATATATGCGACTACGCGTGACGAACAACTGAGTTCGATTCTTTCGTTACTACCAAAGCATACCATTTGTAGCTTGCGGCACGGATCAGATGGATGGCGGATGGGCTGGGTAGCCCTCGGATGTTGGGTAATCTATTGATTTCAATGGATTCATTGGGTCACTGGATTTTCTGGATCCCCCAGAATGACAGGCTTCGACATGTTTCTTTGTCAGAAATCCGTCGGAAAAACTGCTATTCTGTCCAAGACTGAAGAATGGATTTGGAACCAGACCGACAGGAACCAGCTTTCCGGTAATACGGTGGCTCGCTTTGCTGGTCAGGTTTTCATCCATCCGTAATACGTCTGCCAGATCGGTGGAGCGGATCAAGGGCTGATTGCT
>CAMDAD010000053.1 GCA_945888515.1 Akkermansia muciniphila
GTGATTGTTACTGAAGAAGGTCACGTCGTGACAAACCAGCATGTCATCTCCGGCCAAAGTCAGATCCAAGTGACCTTGCATGGCGGCAAATCATTTCCTGCCGAACTCATTGGTGAGGACCGACTGCTCGACATTGCCGTATTGAAAATCAACGCGCCGGGGCCATTCGCGCCACTCAAGCTCGGCGATTCTTCGCAAGTAAAAGTCGGCCAAATTGTCTTCGCGGTTGGCAATCCCTTTGGTCTGAGTGAGACGGTCACGCAGGGCATCATCTCCGCGAAAGAGCGCTCGATTTCTGACCAGCAACGCGATTTATTTCAGACCGATGCTGCCATCAATCCGGGCAACTCCGGGGGACCGCTGGTAAACTTACAAGGAGAAATTGTAGGCATCAATGTCGCGATCTATTCACCGGACAAAGCGAACCCAGGTTTTCAAGGCGTGGGCTTTTCTATCCCCTCCAATGAAGTTCGGGAGTCCCTGCGCCAAATCCTAGAAAAGGGTCGCCGCATCCATGGTTTCCTTGGGGTAAAACTGTATCCGATCAACGAGCGCGTGAAGCAGTCGCTCGGTTTCGATCAGGACCAGGGCGGCTTAGTGATCGAGGTAGTGGAAGGCTCGCCTGCGGCCCAGGCAGGCCTGATGCGGGGAGACGTGATCCTTGAGTTTAATCACAAAGCCGTTCAATCGCCCATTCAGATGATTAGCATGGTTCAGCGCACTCCCGTGGGCGATGAGGTGCCGCTGAAAGTGTGGCGCGATGGCCAAATCCTGAGCCTTACCACTAGCGTGGTCGAACATCTTTCCTCTCAGACACAGAGCCCGCCACCGGCGGATACAACGGCGCAACTCATCCGGAAATACGGCATCGCGGTGCGTTCATTTACCGACATGGAAGCATCCCGAGGCCTCAGCGGGGTGGTGGTCACGGATGTGGATGCCCGCGGATCTGCGGCAGGTGTGATTCAGGAAAACGACGTCATTTTGGCAGTCAATCAACAGCGCGTGGAAAACGCAGAAGGCTTCTACCAGCATTTCACTCACTCTATCGCACGACAAGCCACCCAACTGACGCTCATACGCGAACGCCGCCCGATCGTGGTGACACTAGAACCGGGTCAACAAAACGATACGCCGGAAAAATAAGACGGAACTGGGTGCGGGATGTTCCTTCTTGCGCATCAGGCGTTTGACAGTATGGTGAACGCCGCACCTCATGGAAACTTTCAAGAACATTCTGCTCATCCTCGCTGTCATTCTGAGCTTCAACGTGATGATTTTCGTTCACGAGCTAGGGCACTTTTTGGCAGCGCGCTGGCGAGGTTTGAAGATCGACAAATTCCAAGTTTGGTTCGGTAAACCCATCTGGTCAAAAACGATCCATGGTGTGCAATACGGGCTCGGCTGGATTCCCGCCGGGGGCTTTGTCGCGCTGCCCCAACTCGCGCCCATGGAGACCATCGAGGGCAAGAGTGCGTCTGATGAGCCTTTGCCACCTATTTCGCCCTGGGATAAAATCATCGTCGCCGTTGCAGGACCAATTTTTTCGTTAGGTCTAGCACTGGTCATCGGCCTCGGTGTCTGGGGTCTTGGCAAACCGCAGGACATCATTCATCCCACACAGATCGGCTACATCAAAAAAGATAGTCCCGCGGAAAAAGCTGGTCTGCAACTCGGTGATACTATCCTAGAAATCAATGACAAGCCTGTCATCGGCTTCATGGGCAATCTCGATTGCATCACGGAGAGCATCGTGCTCAGCGATGGTCCGCAAATCAAATTCCGCGTCCGCCGCGAGGGCGAGGCGGAACCGCGAGAAATTTATTCGTCCTTCGAGACGCAGCCCACCGCTTGGTATCAACGCCGCGCCCTGCGCCAAGTCGGCTTTTCCTTCGCACTTCCCGCCATTGTGGATGGCACTTTGCCCAACAGCCCAGCAGCCAAAGCGGGCTTGATCAAAGGGGATGCGATCATCGCCATCGATGGCACCAAGGTCTGGAGCGATCAGCATGTCGCACAGTTGTTAGAGGCGAAGCAATATCAAGCCATCACCGCTACAATCCAACGCGGTGACACCACGCTCGAGATGCCCATGCAACCCGTCGCGCCGCTTACGCCACAGGGTAAGAAGCCTATGCTTGGTCTCAGTTGGAGCGGAGAAGACATCGTTGATACACGCATCGTTCACCCCAATCCGATCAGACAATGCAAGGACAGCGTCAGAATGATGGTCGCCACGATCAAGGCGCTGGTCTCTCCAAAGTCGAGCGTGGGCATCGACCAACTCAGCAGTCCCATCGGCATTGCCAAAGCAAAATTCGACCTGCTCAGCACCGATGAAAACGGTTGGCGCCGTCTGCTTGTATTCCTAGTCTTGATCAATGTGAACCTCGCTATTTTCAACATGCTGCCTTTTCCTGTGCTCGATGGTGGCCACACCACACTCGCCCTGATGGAAATCATCGCCCGCCGCCCAGTGAAAGCACGCGTGCTCGAATACGTGCAGTCGGGCTGTGCCCTGCTGCTTATCAGTCTATTTCTTTACATCACTTCTAAGGATATCGGCGGATTTTTCGCGCCTAAGGAAAAATACGAAAAAGTCACCTTCGCACCCTGATTGCTATGATGCGCCACTTGCTACTCTCCACCCTCTTCGCATATCCGCTCGCCGCCCAACCTGCCTCAACCGCGCCGCCGCTCTCTCGCATCGTTTTCGCGTCCTGCTGTCACGAATCAAAACCCGCGCCCATTTTCCGATCCATCATCGCCTATAAACCGCAGTTGTTCGTGTGGATGGGCGATAACATTTACGGCGATTCTCCGAGCACGAGCGTGTTGCGAGAAAAATACAACTTGCAGCAATTCCGTCCCTCGTATCGCGAGATCTGCGACCTTTGCCCCGTCATCGGCACCTGGGACGACCACGATTTCGGCGCTAATGATGCGGGGAAAAACTATCCGAACCGCGTCGAATCCCAACAAGCATTTCTCGATTTCCTCCGCGAGCCCGCGAACTCAAAACGACGCCTGCAAGAAGGCGTCTATGCAACCTATCTGTATGGCACCGAGGCGCAGAAAATCCGCGTTATTTTGTTAGACACTCGCTATTTCCGCGACGACATCGGCACCAACGGCGACATCCTCGGGGAAACGCAATGGGCTTGGTTCGAGAGAACTCTCAAGGCTAGCGACGCGCAAATCAATCTCGTCGTTTCCAGTTTTCAAGTCATTCCCGAGGATCATCGTTTTGAAAAATGGGCAAACTTCACCAACGCTCGCAAGCGACTTCTCGATCTGCTCGCTCAGCCTGCCGTTCCCCCTGTCGTGCTCCTCAGCGGCGATCGACACCTGGCAGAAATGTCCCAGCTGCCCGCGGAAGTCACAGGCTATCCACTTACCGAGATCACCTCCAGCGCGCTTACCCAATCGGGAGGGAACAATGCGACCGAGGTCAATAGGCATCGCGTCGGGGAAAACTACACGATGAACAATTTCGGCACGCTGACGGTCGATTGGAGTCGCACCCCGGCAGTCATCACTGCCTCGATCCACAACATCGATGGGGCACCTGTGCGCGCCATTTCGATTCCGGCGCCCCTGCGCGGCAAAGCCACCACTGGCCCATAAACCTATGCCCTTATCTTGTTGGAATACTGGTATTCTTGCGGTTGCCTGTCTTGGTTTCACCCAGTGTGCGCCCGTTGGACCCGCGCAGGCGGCGAATCCGAATGCCAAGCCCATCAATCAGCTCGTCATCGAGGGCAATGCCTGCGGTCCTGCGGCGGCCGTCAATGCCCTTCGCTATGGCAGCGCCCCGTATCAAGCCGCCGCGCGCGCGATTCCGGGCGAAACCGATCTTGCTCGGCTAGAGCACGTCATTCAAACACAAGGATGCACTTGGTCGCAGCATGTGCCACAACGCCAACGCTGGTCCGACCGAGGGATCAATGCCGCCGATCTCACCGACATGATCAATGAGCTCACCGCTAAACACGCCGCTCCACGAGTAAACCTGCGTGTTCCTAGTGGCACCAACGCTTTGCATGAGAGCTATGATGAACTCGCGCGCTCGCTACGCCGAGGTTTCCCACCAGTGGTTGCGTTGCGCCGCTACCAGGGGGTATGGGTCATGGACTCGCATTTCATCATGATTTTACAGGTGCCGGACTCGTTAGATGCTAATGCAACCGAATTCCCGATCCGATATCTCGACCCGATGGGTGCCCGTGTCCGACATAGCATCATTCGCACTCAGTCTCTCAAGCGTCACTCCCAACTTATCGTCATCCAGTCGCAGACACGAGCGGGAATTGATCCAGAAGCGGGCAACTCACAGCTGATCATGGACGCCTTGATTGTGACCCCATGAGCGAATGGATGATCTTTCGTCGCACCAGAATAACCCAGCCCCTCCCTCTGGCTTCGGTGGACTTGGGGGAGGATCATAGCCAGCGAATCACGCATTTCTTCGTGTTTTTTGATGTGAGTCCATGAAATTCTCTGGATCAACATGCTATAAGCCTAAAGAGGAAAATGGAAATCTCGCCAAGACGCTGGAAGTGTAATAACGTAAGGGCATGGAGCCGCTTGAGTCTTCGAATTCTACTCACCCAAAAGGTGAGTCAAAAAACACCTCAAAAACGCCACTGGGAAGCTGGCCACTCGAC
>CAMDAD010000054.1 GCA_945888515.1 Akkermansia muciniphila
CAGCGCAATCCAAAGGAAGCGCAACCCTTGGGAGAATGTCCGCTTTATGATCTTTGACTTGGCCGTGATGCGCCAGCCCATCGAATCACGCCTTGCCACGCTCGCCAGCTTGTCCTTGCCGCCACATTGCCAGCTTGTCCCGCACCGCCAGCTTACAGGCCATGACGACCTTGACGCGATGGAATCCGAGATCGTCGCCGCTGGCGGTGAGGGTCTGATTCTCCGCGCACCTAACAGCTACTACGCACCTAGTAATTTCCAAAAAGTGAAGCGGTTGCATCGTGATCTAAACCGCAGCGTTTTGGACTGAAAAGACCCCAAAACCGCAAAACGGATTTTCAAAAAAGCGAAAAACGCGGACGCGAAAAAACGCCGCAAACCCTTGCCGCTTAGCGGGTTGCGAGGACGTAATTTGTCAAAAGTGCCCAATTTGACTTTCGCCAAGAGTCATGAGGAACTGGGATATGGAAGCAACCATAACCAATCCCACGACACAAAAAGCAGCTGAAGCAACCGCGCAGCCCATTTCTAAATCAACGCGAACACGGCGCACAAAAACAATGCCCAGAGTGTCCTACTCTTTCGCTGAGTTTTCTGCGATGGCAGGAAAGGAGCGCACTTGGACTTATCGCCAAGTTGCCAAGGGCAGGATCAGAGCCATCACTGGATACGGCACGGCCATGATCCCGGCCAGTGAACTGGAGCGCATCTTTGGAGCGACGGGAGGCGCAGCACGACCATGAGCAATCACGAGTATGGCACCCACAACGATAATACGCCCATCATCACCCGGGAATGGCTCTCGGCAACGCTCTCCCCGCTGGTGCGTCAGTTCCACGACGAGGCTTCTGATTGCGGCGAAGACTTCCTTCACGATGACGAAATCTTCGCCCTTCTGGTTTCCGATCTATCCCATCTGATCGCGACCAGTTGCGAGCGTGAAATCAGAATCGCGCAAAAACTAACCGGAGAAACCATCGAAGCGTGAGCCATCAAATCGAAGAACTAAATGAGATACGCAGATTGCTTGGACGTAGAGCTGTCTTGTTGCACGTGAAGCACGGCGAGAAACGGCCGGTTGAGGAGCAATGGCAGCTCACAACCCTCGACCAGACGCTAGAGGCCAGGTATGAAAAAAGGCTTCTCTCCGGAAATATCGGCGTGCTTGTTGGCAGGCCATCAAACGGCCTTTGCTCCATCGACATCGACGAGGACGGGGAGGTGGAGCCGTTCCTGACACTGAACCCAAGGTTGCGCCAATCACTCCGAACCAAAGGAGCGCGTGGGTGTAATATCTGGGTGCAGATCAAGGGCGATCACCCAAAAGGCTACACCATCAAAACCGACAAAGGAGGTAAATTCGGCGAGTGGAGGGCGGATGGAATGCAAACTGTCATTTCCGGCCAGCATCCAGACGGCCACCCTTACGACGTTGTGGTCTATGAAAAACCCATTGCCATCAACTTCGACGAGATCATCTGGAATGATGGTCTATTGTTACCTTGGATCATGCCCTTGGAGGATCAATACGGCCAGCCCGTGATGATGGACGCAAAGGGCAGGGTAAAGGACATCAACCAACAGTATTGGGCGGGAATGTATGCACGTGAAAACCGCGTGATTTACGACCCATCCATCGAGGAGTTTTATCAATACGACATCTACTCAGGGGCATTCAAACCCATCACGACCGCCGCCATCAAAACATCTATTGCCGACAGGATGCTGGAAGTCGCCAAGGGTGAACTGCTCACACTCATCGAACACCGCTCGGATGCGAAGCTGGGCGCGATCGTCAATGGCTTAAAAGGCATCGCGGAACACCGGAACGCTTTCGACGAACGCCCCTCCGCGATCCATCTGGCCAACTGCATGATCCGGTTGAATGGCGGCATGATCGACAAGGAGGGATTTTCTCCAAGCTATCGCAGCCGCAACCAATCGCCGATCATCTACGATCCAAGGGCGCAATGTCCGCGCTTCCTGAATGAACTGATATTGCCAGCAGTTCATCAGGAGGATGTTGCCATCCTTCAAAAAATGATGGGGCAAGCATTGCTCGGAAAAAACCCGATCCAGCGTTTCCTGATTCTCGACGGTGAGGGCGGGAAGGGGAAATCACAGTTCGTGAACGTCGTCAATTTCCTGATAGGCACGGCAAACAGCTACCAACTCAGAACGCAGCACCTAGCAGACCGATTTGAACTTTCCCGCTTCATCGGCAAGACCCTTCTTTTCGGCTCGGATGTTGCCGAGGACTTCATGTCCACCAAGGGCGCAGAGGTTATGAAAACCCTTGTCGGAGGAGACAGCCTGAGCCCTGAGAAAAAAGGCAGCAACGGGGACTTTCAGATGCGCGGTGACTTCAACGTGATGATCACCGCCAACACGCGACTCAGGCTCAGGTTGCAAGGCGACATCGAGGCATGGCGGCGACGGTTGCTCATAGTCCGATACGAAGCACCACCACCGAAAAAGAAAATCCCCTACTTCGCCGAAATGCTCATCGAGGAAGAGGGCAGCGGGATTCTCAACTGGGCGATCCAAGGTTTAATCGCGCTGAATGAGGACATCGAGAACTACGGCGACATCTGCATGACAGACAGGCAAAAGCAGGTTGCGGAAAGCCTCTTGGGTGAGTCTGACAGCTTCCGCCATTTCATATCCGACAAGATCACAAAGGCCGTCGGTCTCGACCTGACCAGAGCCGAGATTTTCGAGGCATACGCCGCATACTGTCCGGACATGGGCTGGAACGCTCTACCCCTCACAGATCAGGAACGGCAGGTTGCTCCGCTCATCCTTGAGCTATTCCAGACAGCACAGGCCAACAGCATCAAGCGCGATGGAAAGGCCGCCCGTGGATTCCGCAACATAGCATTCACCGACGAACTACATGATTGACCAATCCAAACTCGAAAACGTCAAACAGCGTCGCAACGGGCAGGTCAAAGCTCGGTGTCCACAATGCGCGGTAGAGGGTAGCGATAAATCCGGCGACCACCTGCTGATAGAAATCTCAGGAAAATTTGGATGCTGCATCTATCCCGGCGACGCAGGCAAAGAACACCGAAAACAGGTTTTTGCGCTTGTTGGCATCAAAAACAGCACTCTTGGGACACTTGGGACACCTTTTCTAAACCCTTACGCATACGGAAAAAAGAGATATTCCATTACGCTAAGGACTTTCAAAACAGTGTCCCAAGTGTCCCAACCTCGCCGCTACGATCAGCACGGAACAGAGATAGACATCACCACCGGCCAACCAATCGAACAGCCATAACCCGCGCCAACCGCCGCTCCATTAGATATCCACCACCCCACAATGAAGCCATATCCAATAAAACGCCGCCGCCTTCCGAAGCCACAAGTCACTCGCCGACAACTCCACTCGCTGGTCGGTAGAGCTATCTGCGACCACCTACTGCTCGATCCCCACGCCACCTATCAAGACGAAGGGACAGCACACGCGATCATCGCCGAGGTGATGCAGCTATTGAACGAGCAGCCGTATCGTTAGCCACACAGCCCGCACAAGCCCACCGCGTCCGCTTGTGGCAACGACGCACATCGAACAGCCGAAAGCCCCGCACAAGCGAACCTCGAAGCAAACAGAGCCATGCCAGCCCCCCCACCCTAAGAATACTGGTAAGCGACCGTTTAACCCCCGCGCTGTGCCTACCCGTCGCTGTTCGCGCAGAAACTTTTTCAAACTCAATATCCGTTCCCTTCACCACCACCACCTATGAATAAACCACCATTGAAACGCCGGGAGTCCGGTACAGTCGCCAAGCTCGCAAAAGCTCTTGGATACACACCCCGGCACACGTCCACGCTCTTAGCCAAGGGGATGCCGGATGGCATCACCGGGGCGCGGGAATGGTTAGCCGAGCGCGAGAACGCAGACACAGCCGCCGAACTTCGAAGATGCCGAATCAAACTCCTCAAGGAACAGGAACGCTTAGCTAGGATCAAGGCCGACGAAGCCGACGGTTTACT